>NZ_DASYGF010000025.1:0-95876 GCF_036000045.1 Pedococcus sp. | reverse complement strand
ACTCCGCCCCCGCGTGTGCTCCGCTGGCATTCAGGGTCGTTGCCTTAGGTTCCTGGACATGGATGACAGGTCTCGCGCCTCGAGGTCAACCTCGGGCGGCGCGAGCTCGGCGGCCCACCTGACGAGGCGCGCGGCGCTCGGTCTGGGTGTGGGCGCTGTCCTCGCAGGCTGCGCAGGCGTGCCCCAGTCGGCATCCCCGAGCGCGAGCGGCCAGGGCGCACCGGCGACCGCCGCCACCACTACTCCCGCGGCGACCACCACCACAGGCCCCGCGACCAGCACCAGCGGGCCTGTGCCGTCGGCGACTCGTCAGCCCGGCGCAGCCACGGTGGCCGAGCTGGAGGCCAGGTACAACGGCGTGGCACCCCGCGCCTGGGGGCTGCAGGTCCCCGGCGTCGTGCGCAGCATCCCCGCCGACGGCGCCAAGGTCGTCGCACTCACCTTCGACGCGTGCGGCGGGCGCGGTGGGAGCAGCTACGACGCGGCCCTGGTCGACCTGCTGCGGCGCAACCAGGTCAAGGCCACGCTCTTTCTCAACTACCGCTGGATCAAGGCCAACCCCAACGCGGTGCGCGACCTCGCCGACGACCCCCTGTTCGAGCTCGCCAACCACGGCACGCGCCATCAGCCACTGTCGGTGCGTGGACGCGCGGCCTACGGCATCGCCGGGACGCGGGACGTGCGCGAGGTCTACGAGGAGGTGGAGACCAACGCGGCCTTCATGGAGCGGATGCTGGGGCGTCCGGTGCCGCTGTTCCGCTGCGGCACCGCCTTCTACGACGATGTGGCGGCCCGCATCGTGCACGACCTGGGTCGGTATGCCGTGGGCTTCAGTGTCAACGGCGACGCCGGGGCCACGTTCACCGCGCCTCAGATCGTCACTGCCCTACGCGACGTCCGGCCCGGGTCTATCGTCATCGCCCACCTCAACCATCCCGAGCGCGCCACGGCCGCCGGTCTCCGGCGGGGCATCCCGGCGTTGCGCCGCGAGGGCTACGAGTTCGTGCAGCTGTCCGACCGCCTGGTTTGAGGGCAGGGTCAGGGGGTACCGCTCAGGCGTCCCTGTTGTCAGACCCTGGGAGGCACGTATGCCGGCCAAGGACGAGATTCCCTCGACCCTGAAGCGGTCGTCCGCGAAGGCCCAGGAGACCTGGGCGAAGACCCACGACTCCGCAGTGGAGGAGTACGGCGAGGGAGAGCGGGCGCATCGCACGGCCTTCGCCTCCCTCAAGCACAGCTTCGAGAAGGTCGGCGACCACTGGGAGGCCAAGGACCACAAGGGTCCCTCGGACGACCAGGCCGCCCGCAGCGGCCGCTCGGCCCGCATGGGGTCGGGGACGGCAGGCGGGGTGGACGCCAACGCGTCGAAGAAGCATCTCTACGAGATCGCCACTCGGCTGCAGATCCGGGGTAGGTCGGCGATGTCGAAGCACGAGCTCGTCGAGGCCATCCAGAAGGCCAACGACCGGGAGACGACCAAGAGCCGCAGCTCCTGACCGGAGGGCTCCTCGCCCCCGCTCGGAGTTCCGCTCAGAACAGGATGAGCTGACGCACCGCACGGCCGGCGGCCAGCTCGTCCATCGCCTCGTTGACGTCGTCGAGGCCGATCCTCGAGGACACCAGCGTCTCGACCGGCAGCCGCCCCTCCCGCCACCACTGCGCGAACCTCGGGATGTCGCGCGAGGGCACGGCCGACCCCAGATAGCTGCCGATGACGGTCCTGGCCTCGGCGACGAGCTGCAGCGGTGAGACGCTCGCCCTGGCGTCGGGGTGGGGGAGGCCGACGGTGACCGTCCGGCCACCAGGCGCGGTCGCGGCCACGGCCGCCTCGAAGGCTCGGGCGTTCCCGGCCGCCTCGACCACGACGTCACACCGCACGCCGCTGGTGGCCAGCTCGTCGGGAGAGAGCGCGCTGGTGGCCCCCAGCTCGAGGGCCTGGGTTCGCTTGGCGGCGAGGCCGTCGACCGTGACGACCTGGTCGCACCCGAGCGCGAGCGCGGTGAGCAGCGCCGCGATCCCGACGCCTCCGAGCCCCACGACCATGACGCTCTGTCCCGGTCCGGGCGGGGCGGCGTTGAGCAGCGCACCGCCGCCGGTCAGGACCGCGCATCCCAGGACGGCAGCGACCTCCGGTGGCACGTCGTCGTCGACGGCGACGACCGACCTGGCGTCCACGACCGCGTGCGTGGCGAACGCCGACACTCCGAGGTGGTGATGGACCGGAACGCCGTCGCGACTGAGCCGCCGACCGCCCCCGAGCAGCTCGCCGGTGCCGTTGCTGGCGGAGCCTGGGCCACACGGCATACGGCCGTCGGTGGCGCAGCCAGGGCACTGTCCGCAGCGGGGCAGGAAGGTCATCACCACGCGCTGGCCCACTGCGAGGTCGGTGACGCCGGCGCCGAGCCGCGTCACCCGTCCGGCGCCTTCGTGACCCAGCAGCATCGGGACGGGACGGGCCCGGTTGCCGTCGACGACCGACAGGTCGGAGTGGCAGACGCCCGCGGCCTCCATCTCGACGAGCACCTCGCCGGGGCCTGGCCCTTCGAGGTCCAGCTCGTCGACGGTCAAGGGCCTGGTCTGCGTCCAGGGACCCGGACGGCCGACCTCTTCCAGGACCGCTCCTCTGATCCTCACGCGCGGGCCTGCTCGGCACGCGCGAGGAGCTCGCGGATGGCGGCGGGGATCGGCACCGAGCTGCGCGAGGTGCGGTCGATGTAGACGTGGACCCACGAGCCGAACGCGGCCAGCTCGTCGGACTCGGCGTCGAAGAGCCCGAGTGCGTAGGTGATACTGCTGCGGCCCAGCCGTTCGACCCGCACTCCGACATCGAGCGGCCGGGGGTACTCCAGCTCGCGGTAGTAGCGGCAGCCGGACTCTGCGACGACCCCCAGCTCGGGCAGAGCCATGACGTCGACTCCGGCGCCGCCGATGAGCCAGCCGTTGATGGCCGAGTCGAACAGCTCGTAGTAGACGGCGTTGTTGAGATGGCCGTACATGTCGTTGTCGGACCAGCGCGTCGTCATCCGGGCGACGTGGTCGAAGTGCGCGCGCGTCAGCGTGCGCGGGTCCACGGTGGCGTCGGCGCGTTCGGTGGGGGCCGTCATGGCGCCGATCATAGGCATGTGGGTCAACGGCCCGGCCACAGGACAGTTCGGACAGCTCGGACTTCTTGGGCGTCCGCACAGCTGTAGTACTCGCACCCACGCCCCTGCCGTGCCCCTTCGGTGCGAGTACTACTCAACGAGCGTGCGCCCGCTGGAGCGGGATCGCCATGGCCCGTGCGGCCGATGCCGAGCACGGCGGGTTGGTGAGAGACTGCATCCGCGCGCTGTGGCCGGTGCTCGCGGTCGGTGCTCGCGGCCGCCGGTGCTCTCAGAGCACGACCTGGGCGCCCATGACCACGGTGCGTGACTCGGGCAGGCTGAAGTACTGGCTCGGGTTGGCCGCATTGTGCGCCAGCCCCACGAAGAGCCGCTTGCGCCAGCTCGCGAGGCCCGGCACCTTGCCGCGGTGCACCGTGATCCGCGACAGGAAGTAGAACGCCTGGTCCGGCTCGATGGCCAGGCCCTGCCGCTGCGCGACCCCCAGTGCAGTGGGCACGTCCTGCTCGTCCTGGAACCCGAACCGGATCTTGACCCGCGTGATCGTTCCCAGCGGGCTGGGCAGCGGCTCGAAGCTGCAGCGCTCGTCCTCGACGACATGGGGCACGTTCTGCGAGAGCGTGGTGACGATGAAGACGTGGTCGTGGATCACGTGGTTGTAGGCCACGTTCTCGCGCAGGGCCAGGGGCACGGTGCCGTCGTCCGGGTGGAGGAACACCGCGGTGCCCGGCACCACCGTGACCGTGCCCGGGCCGAGCCCGGCGATGAACTCGTCGAGACCGCCCTCCATGCTCGTCCGGCGCTCGGTGACCAGGGTCCGGCCGCGCTGCCAGGTGAGCATCACGATGGTCACGCCGGCCGCGATGAGCAGAGGCAGCCAGCCACCGTGAGTCACCTTGGTCATATTGGCCGAGAAGTAGGTCAGCTCGAGCGCGCCGAGCGGGACACCAACGGCCAGCAGCTTGGCCGTCGACCAGCCCCAGGCGGACTCGGCATAGATCAGGACCAGGGTCGTCGTGAGCAGGAACGTGCCCGTCACCGCCAGCCCGTACGCCGTGGCCAGCCGCCCGGAGGACTGGAACAGGAGCAGAAGGAGCAGCACGCCGGCATACAGGGCCCAGTTCACGGCGGGGACATAGATCTGGCCGCCCTCGTGCTCGGAGGTATGCCGCACGGTGAGCTTGGGCAGGTAGCCGAGGCGCTCGGCCTGGCGTGAGACCGAGAAGGCTCCGGAGATCACCGCCTGCGAGGCGATGATCGTCGCGGCCGTGGCGAGGACGACCAGTGGGAGCTGGGACCACGACGGCGCCATGAGGAAGAACGGGTTGGCGATCGCGCCGGGCCGCTCCAGGATGAGCGAGCCCTGTCCCAGGTAGTTCAATGTCAAGGTCGGGAAGACGAGGCCGAACCACGCCCGCCGGATCGGCGCCCGGCCGAAGTGGCCCATGTCGGCATACAGCGCCTCCGCGCCGGTGATGGACAGCACGACGGCACCCATCGCCACGAAGGCGATGAAGGGGTGGTCGGCGACGAACAGCACGGCGTACGTAGGGGACAGGCTGCGGATGATGGCGGGGTCGTGGCTGATCTGCACCGCGCCCATGGCGCCGAGAACCGCGAACCACAGCACCATGATCGGCCCGAAGAAGCGGCCGACGATGTGGGTGCCGTAGCGCTGCACGAGGAACAGGACCGTGATGATCGTGGCGCCGACGGGGACCTCGAGGTGGGCCAGCCCGGGTGCCGGGACGGTGAGGCCCTCGATGGCCGACATGACCGAGATCGCGGGGGTGATGACGCTGTCGCCGTAGAACAGGGACGCCCCGATCACTCCGAGGATCATGACCATGGCGAAGCGCCGGCCGCCTGGCCGCACGGTGCGCCGAGCGAGCGCCGCGAGGGCCATGATGCCGCCCTCTCCGTCGTTGTCGGCCCGCAGGATGAGGACGACGTACTTGGCCGAGACGACGGTGGTGATGGACCAGAACACCAGCGAGATGACGCCGTAGACGTCCGACGGGGTCGACTTGACCACCCCTCCGTCGATGGCGAAGACGGTCTGGATCGCGTAGAGCGGGCTGGTGCCGATGTCGCCGAAGACCACGCCGAGGGCGCCGAGCGCGAGGACCATCCAGGCCTGGCCGTGTGCGTCGTGGGGTCGCGTCGGCGCAGCTGACGCAGAGCGTTGGTCCGTAGTCATTTCGCACACCCTAACTCCGCGGCACAGCCGTCCCGGACCGTCGGCCGGTCCGTGGCCGTCAAGATCCCGTCAAGGATCTGGCCCAAGGCTGATTTCCTCCGATCATGGACCGGGCACCACGCCACGCCCGGCTCCCAGCCTGACGGTTGGGTGTCTTGACTGTGGGTAAGACCGTGGTGGGGCCGTCCCCCGCAGTCCAACAGCGTGGCTCGGGGGACGGTGGGGGCGGGGGTCGGCCGTCGGTCGGCCGTGGGGTCGGCCGTCGGTCGGCCGTAGGTCAGTCAGATCGGGCCCGGCTGTGCTTGGGTGGAAGGCATGTTCTTCCCGGCCTTCGACGAGTGGGACCAGGAGCTGCCCACCGGCGTCCGCCTGCATGGTCGGTCGGGTGGTAGCGGACCACCCGTCGTGCTCCTGCACGGACATCCGCGTGCGCACACGACGTGGTACCGCGTCGCCCCGCTCCTGGTCGAGCACGGTTTCACAGTGGTCTGCCCCGACCTGCGTGGCTACGGGCGATCGGGGAAGCCGGCTCCTGACGGCGGGCACACGGCATACAGCGACCGCACCATGGCCGGTGATGTCACAGCCTTGATGGACCGGCTCGGACACGGGCAGTTCGCGGTGGTCGGCCACGACCGCGGACAGGGAGTGGCCCATCGCTGTGCCCTGGACCATCCCCAGCGCGTACGCGCCCTGGCGGTGCTGGACGGCGTGCCCATGGCCGAGGCGGTCGAGCGCACGGACGCCACGTTCGCCACCCAGTGGTGGCACTGGTTCTTCTTCGCGGGCTCCCCGCACGCCGAGCGGGTCATCAACGCCGACCCCGTGGCCTGGTACGGCCTGGACGACTCGGCGAGGTCCGCGATGGGCGAGGAGAACTTCGCGTATGTCGCTGCAGCCCTTCAGGAGGCGGAGACGGTACGCGGGATGCTCGAGGACTACCGCGCCGGGCTGTCGGTCGACGCGGCGAACGACCGCGCCGACCGGGAGCGGGGCCACAGGGTCACCTGTCCGACGCTGGTCGCCTGGTCCGTCCACGACGACCTGGAGCAGCTGTATGGCGACCCGTCCGAGATCTGGCGAGGCTGGGTCGACGGTGCGATCCAGACGGCGCGGATCGACAGTGGGCATCACATGGCGGAGGAGAACCCGGAGCAGCTGGCCTCGGTGCTCGCCGCGTTCCTGGCGTCCACGGCCTCGTGAGCCCGCTCGATGTCCACGAGGCGGTCGCCCAGGCGCACCGCGAGGAGTGGGCTCGGACGGTCGCCACCCTGGCGCGGCGTTTCGGTGACCTCGACCTCGCGGAGGAGGCGGCGGCCGAGGCGTTCGCCACCGCGGTCCAACGCTGGCCTGCTGACGGCATACCTCCCAACCCCGGTGCGTGGCTGACCACCACCGCCAAGCGCAAGGCGATCGACCGGCTCCGGCGCGAGAGCCACCGCGACGACAAACACAGGCAGGCGCAGCTGATGCGCGGCGACGACTCGCCCTCGACGCGAGGTCCCATCGACGACGACCGGCTGCGGCTGGTCTTCACCTGCTGTCACCCGGCGCTCGCGATGGAGGCGCGGGTGGCGCTGACCCTGCGCATGGTGGGCGGCCTGACGGTGACCGAGATCGCTCGCGCCTTCCTGGTGCAGGAGACCGCCATGGGGCAGCGGATCACCCGCGCCAAGGCCAAGATCAAGGCGGCCGGCATCCCGTATCGGGTGCCATCCCAAGAGGACCTGCCGGTGCGCCTCTCGGGGGTCCTCGCCGTCCTCTTCCTCGTCTTCAAC
Source organism: Pedococcus sp. (assembly GCF_036000045.1). Taxonomy (GTDB): domain Bacteria; phylum Actinomycetota; class Actinomycetes; order Actinomycetales; family Dermatophilaceae; genus Pedococcus. The sequence continues at coordinate 88,797 of NZ_DASYGF010000025.1, read as the reverse complement.
GAGGGCTACCTCGCGACCGGGCCCGACTCGGACCCCCTGCGTCACGAGCTCACTGCCGAGGCCATCCGGCTCTCGCGGCTGCTCCGGTCGCTCGTACCGCAGGACGGTGAGGTCACCGGGCTGCTGGCGTTGATGCTCCTGATCGAGGCGCGCCAGGCCGCGCGCGTGTCGGGCAGCGGTGAGCTGGTCACGTTGACCGAGCAGGACCGGGGGAGGTGGGACGAGCCGATGATCGCTGAGGGGCTGGCTCTGGTGCGCGAGCGTCTGGCCACCGGAGTGGCTCCGGGGCGCTACCAGCTGCTGGCCGCGATCAACGCCGTGCACACCTCTGCCCGCGATGCGCGTCACACCGACTGGTCGCAGGTCGTTGCTCTCTACGACCAGCTCGCCCACCTCGACTCCTCGCCGGTCGTCGCGCTGAACCGCGCCATCGCGGTCGCTGAGGTCGACGGACCGGTGGTCGCGCTGGCGATGGTGGACCGCCTCGGCGACCGGCTGGCCGGCTACCACGCCTACCACGCGGCTCGGGCTGACCTGTTGCGGCGGGTCGGCGACCGCGACGGGTCGCGCGCGGCCTACGACACCGCTATCGAGCTGGCCGGCAACACCGCCGAGATCGCCTACCTGACCCGGCGCCGGGACGGTTGAGACCCCTGCTCGCAGCCGCCGTCAGTACTCGCCCTTGATGACGAAGAACGATCCGCGGATCGTGCCCGCCAGCTTCGACTTCTGCCGGGCGAACTTGAACCGGGTGGCGAGCTCCTCCGGGATGTCCATGCCGTCCGAGAGCTTGAACCCGACCGCCCGCTTGCCGCCCTCCGCGATCGTGTACATCACGTTGACCGACAGGCCCGACTCGTAGAAGACGTAGGCCATCCTGATCCCGTCGACCTCGAAAGCCGTTGCCTCCAGCGGCTTGGGCGAGATGACGAGATCGCGCTCCTCCTTGAGGATGCGGTGCACCCATTCGACGACCTGGCTCGCCTCACTGGCCGGTTCGACCGTAAAGGTGTGGTCGTACTTGTTCTTGAAGTACCGCGCTTCGTTGGCTCTCAGTCCGGCCAGGGCGTCCGCGACCGGTGAGGACTCAACGCCGACCGTCGAAACGTCCACGAAGTCCACGACATACGACATGACTGCCTCCCAAGGTGTGTGGGCGCCACGGTAGCGGGCGCGACCACCTGGACGCGTCTACGCCTGGTGACAGACGACACCCAGCGCTAGGAGGGCCAAGTGGAGGCCAGCGCGCTGTGCCCGTGGCAAGGCTGAGGGAATGAGGTGAACACGGACCTAGAACAAAGGCATGAGCCTCGATGAGGGGATCCGGAGGATTATGCGTCAGTGAGCCAGCCGGGCCACCAAGCGACTGGGCGGGCCAAGGGGAGTCATGGTCAGCACGGATGCACCCGGGATGGGGGACGAGGCCCGTGGATGGGAACGCCGCACGACTGGCTGCCAGGAACGCGACCGGGAGACCGTTGCTGGTGATGGGCGTGAGCCTGCTCGCAGCCCTGGCGAGCATCGGTGTGGCCAGCGCTACGAGTCCAGTGCCCTTCACCATGGCCGACGAGGTCTCCGTCTCGGCCGTTTCCACGTTCACCTCCACGGGGCCCCTCTGCGCATCGGGCACGTTCGTCGACGATGTGGCGCTGCTGGCGATCGCTCGCTCCGCCCAGGCCCGCTCAGGGCGAGGGTCCGTGCTCATCCGCAGCGTGTACACCTGCGACGACGGCAGCGGCACATTCGTGATGGTCAAGCACCTGACCCTGACCTTCACGGACACCGGTTTCGCCGACACGGGGCCAGTGGAGATCCTGGGCGGCACGGGGGCGTATGCCGGGGTCACGGGTCACGGGTCCACCAGCGGTGGCACGAACGCCCGGTCAGGCCTCGGCGGCGGGACGACGACGGGTTTGGTTCAGCTGGGCTAGAGCCCGCGCCGGTCGCACCGAGCGACCAGCGGTCGCGGCTCGCTGGGAACGCATCCGCACCCGCGGCAGGTCGAGCAGCAGCGCCACCCGCGTTCTCTTGGCGACATTCTGACCCGGTTCGCGATCGGCGCCGACGCAGCATCCGCTCTCAGCACTCGGCTCCGACCCCGCGCGCCCTTGCCTCAGCCCTTGGACTTGGCGCCCTTGGTCTTGGCCTTCGCCTTGGCTGCTGCCTTGGCGGCCTTGGCTCGGCCCTTGGAGTGGCCCTTGGAGTGGCCCTTGCTGTGCTTGGGGTGCGCTGTCGCCGCGGCCTTGACGGCGCTGGTCACCATGGTGGTTCCGGAGCCAGCGCTGGAGGTCGTAGGTGCGGGGGTGGGACGCGGGGCAGCCGGGGGTGCCGGCGGGGGACTCGTGGGTATGCCGCCAGGTGCGGTCGGCGTGGCTACTGCGGTCGGCGGGGCGGGCGAGGGGCTCGTCAGGACCGCGGACACCACAAGGACCTGCGTGCGGCCGGCGAACCCCGCGGTCGAGGCGGAGACCACCGCGTCGCCAGTGGACGGCGCGCTGGTGGTGCCAGAGATGCCGGTGGCCGTCACCGCGGGACCCTGGGGGCTCGGTTGCCGGCCAAGCTGCCCCGACTGCCCCGACTGTCTCGTCTGGCCTGTCTGCTGGCCGGGTGCCGAGGGCGTGGTTCCTGGGCCGCTGGGGGTGAGCGAGGGAACGCCGCCAGGCCCAGTCGGTCCCTGCGCGGCGACGATGCCCTGGCCCCCGCCGCCTCCGGTGCCGAAGAGGCTGTCGAAGGCCGCAGGAGCTACGCCGATCATGGCAGCGGCCGCGGCGACACCACCCACCGCGACCGTCCACGCGGCAGCGCCGGCACCGACCCGCGCCAAGCGCGGAGAGACGCCGACTGCCGCGCTCCGAGGCCGCGCCGCACCGGCGAAGGTGGTCCCCGCTGAGGCGCCCGCTGTGGCGTCCCCCGCCCAGGCGGCCCCCATGGCATCCCCGGTCAGCAGCGTGAGCATGGGGCGTGGAGTGGAGGTGGTTGCAGGTGGCAGCGGCTCGTGGGCCTGTGCGGCGAACTGTGGCAGCACCACCGGAAGGTCGCGCACCTCGGCCGTGGTGGCGGGTGTCGCGAACGTCGCGCCCAGGGCGGCCAGAGGGCGCCCCAGCCTGGTCTGACCGGCCAGGACGAGCGCGAGGACCTCGGTCGGCTCCTGCCCGGTGATCCGGGCGATCGAGTCTCGTCCGAGTCCGGCCACCACACCCATCGCGAGCACCTCGGCCACGTCCGGCCCGCAGGCCCGCAGCGCCGATACGGCCTCGTCGACCTGGGTGGACTCCGGGCCAGCGCCCGGACCAGCGGGGACGGGCGCGGGTGCGGCGGCAGCGTCGGAGCCGTTGGCCGCGAGGGCCTGCTCGCGTGCGGTGCCGACCGCGAGCTCGAGCCAGTCGTCGTCGTCGCCGGCGACGCAGGCCGACATCCCATCCAACAGCCTGGACCACGTGACCAGGGCCAACGGTGTCGGGTCGGCGTCAGAGACGACGCGCAGGTAACGCAGGAGGACGGGGTTCGTCACGGCATACAGGCAGGCGAAGGCCTCCGCATCGCCCGATTGTGCGCCGCGGAGGAGAAGGACCATTTCCCCCGACACATCCCCATTTTGCTGCGGTGACGTGGGTATGCGCGTCATCCGTTCAGCCGATGGACAGACTCGCGATCTTTCGGCGGGGCGCGCGTTCACGGATGGACGTGTGCCGCGGAGCCCGAGCAGGGGCCCGGCCATGTTCCAGCCGAGCAGCTGCACCACCATTCTCCAGCGAGGTGACCTGTCCCGCGACCGGCAACGGGATGTCCCGCTGACGCGCGTGCATGTCGTGACCTTACGGGCGCCGAGCACCAGAGGCACTGGCGGGGGTGTCAGGACCAGCTCGTACAGCTCACCAGAGCTCACGAGTGGAGGGCGCGGACAGCCTTGACTCCGCGAACGACGTCGCCGGCGGAATAGGCGGCGTCGGCCTCACGGATGTCGGCCAGGGCCTGAGGGTCGCTCAGGACCGAGAGGGTCTCCTCGAGCTCGGCCAGGTCCTCGGGGCTCAGAATGACAGCCGCGGCGCGCCCATTGCGTGTCACGGTCACACGCTCGTGCTCGTGTTCGACGCGATCGATGACCTCGCTGAAATGGTTGCGGACGTCTCGGAGCGGCTCGACTGTCATGGGCACAGTTGTGGCGCGCACTTTTTCGGGCGGCAACGGCCGAGAGGAGTTCTTATCCATTCTCCGGGGTACACCAGCTCGGCCTTCCGTGTGACCTAGCCTGAACCGGTGGAGAGCCCGGCGGCGGACGCCTACGCCGCATCCTTCGACGCGCGGTGTGTTGTCGCGGCACGACCCGGCACGGAGCACGTCCGTGCCCCCGGCATACTGGGCCTGGTTTCGGTGGATGGGGAGTCTCCCACCCAGCTTCTGGTCCTGGATGACCGCGCCTTCGACGAGCTCTCTGCGGTGCTGCCGCGGGCCGCGAGCGGCACGATCAGGATCGCAGAGGCGGCCCGCGGATGTGCAGCGCTTCTCCGTCAGGACCGGACGTGGGCGCCGAACGCGGTCACGGGCATGGTGTGTTCCGAGCTTCGCGCGGTGGCGGACCGCCCGCTGCCGGCTGGACTGGCACTGCATCCTGTATGCCGCGTCCCCGCCGACGGACTGGACGGCGTGCCGTTGGCCGAGGCGGTCGAGGCTGCCGGGCGGGCGACCGGAGCGGGTGCGGTGTCGAACGCGGGTCTCGTCGCGTACCTGAGGTCGCTGCCCGCTGGTGCTCGGCTCTTCGCGGCGGTCGACGATGACGGCGTGGTGCGAGGGACGAGCGGATCGCGGACCTTCGGTTCGGAGGCGTACGTCTTCTTCGTCAACACCGACCCCAGCTGGCAGCGCCGCGGCGTGGGCCTGTCCATGACAGCGGCCGCTGTGCGTGACGCGGCCACGTCCGGAGCCACACGGGCGAGTCTGGATGCGAGCGAGTCGGGCGTCGCCCTCTACCGGCGACTGGGCTTCACGGCGATGGGCAGGCTGACCCAGTTCTCTCGCTCCTGCGGCTGACACGACCCTGGCGTATGCCGCGACGGCCAGCTTTGGGGGCCTGGTCACCATCTGCCGCGGTGCACGACCTCGTCGAAGCGGCGACGGTTCAGCCGCTTGATGACGGCCAGCGGCTTGTCTGCCGGATAGCCGACGGAGAGCAGGTAGGCAAGGAACCGTCCCTCCGGGAAGCCCAGAACTGCCTGGGCCTGGGCCTGGTCGGTGGCCGCGGCGTGACCCGTGCCGACGCCCAGGTCGGCCGCAGCGACAGTCATCGCGTACGTCGCCTGGCCGAGGTCGTAGTGGAGCAACGCCGACTGCCGGTCGTCCTCTGGCTCGGGCGCGACGATCGCGATGGCGGCCGCGGCGCCGGCGACATGCTTGGCGCCTTGCCAGACCTTCGCCAGCTCGGCGAGCTGGGGCTTGTCGGTGACGAGGACGAAGTCCCACGGCTGCCAGTTGCCCGCTGACGGGGCACGTCTGCCGGCCTCGAGTATGCGGTCGAGTGCCTCGTCGGGGACGGGCTGCTCAGTGAACTGCCGAACGTTGCGTCGCGCCCTCAGGGCGTCCCAGGTCTCCACGGTTTCATCCTGCGCCGCCGACGCCGCTATGGCGACCACCAGCGGCCGTCGTCGACGTTCCCGAGGAGGCTTTGCGGGCGAACGTCAGATGGGTGACGCCGCTGGGGGAGGAGATGGCCTCGATGTCGTAGCCGTCCTCGATGGACTCCAGCCCGTCCCAGAGACGGACGCCGCGACCGAGCACGATCGGCACCTGAACGAGGTGCATGTGGTCGACGAGCCCGGCGGCGAGGAAGTCGCGGACGACGGTGGGGCCACCGCCGATCCGGACGTCCTGGCCGTCGGCCGCTTCGCGGGCGATCTGGAGAGCCTCGGCGGGGGTGGCGTCGAGGAAGTGGAACGTGGTCCCGCCCTCCATCTCCATGGGGGAGCGGGGATGGTGAGTCAGGACGTAGGTAGGCGTGTGGAACGGCGGGTTCGGGCCCCACCAGCCCGTCCACTCCGGGTCGTCGCGCCATCCGGGCGGCCCGAACTTGTTGGAGCCCATGATCTCCGCGCCGATCCCCGGGCCGTGGCGCTCCGCGAAGGCATTGTCGACTCCATCCGCGCCACTCGCGTCCCAAAACCGGGTCGCGAACATCCACTGGTGCAGTCGATGGCCTGCATGGCCGAAGGGTGCTTCGAGGCTCTGCGGCTCGCCGGTGGCGAAGCCGTCCAGGGAGATGGAGAAGTTGTGGATCCGTGCGAGTGACATCGCGTCCTCCTCGGTCGTCAGCGGCACCCAGTGTTCCGCAGCGCGGAGCCACAGGTGGTCACACTTGGACATGCGGGCGCGTCAGGTGGGTGAACGGCACAATCGGGAGGTGGAGAGCGTGGACCAGACGGACCTGTTCGAGGCAGAGCGACCCCGGCTTGTGGGGATCGCGAGCCGGGTGCTGGGTGACCACGCCGAGGCCCAGGACGTCGTGCAGCAGGCGTGGATTCGGCTGCACGGCGCAGACGCTGAGATCCAGAGCCTGCCGGCGTGGTTGACGACCGTGACCACCCGGCTGTGTCTGGACCGGCTGCGCGCTCGCACGCCCGTCCCCATGGACGACCTGGAGCCCCAGGTGGGCGCCTCCGATCCCGCTGACGATGTCGCGCTCGCCGACACCGTCGGGGTCGCCCTGCAGGTGGTGCTCGACCGGCTCTCTCCGAATGAGCGGGTCGCCTTCATCCTCCATGACAGCTTCGGCTTCGAGTTCCCGACCATCGCGGCGCTGCTCGAGACGACGCCCGTGGCCGCGCGCAAGCTGGCCTCGCGCGCGCGGGCCAAGGTGGCCCAACCGCATGCCGAGGACCAGCTGGCCGACTGGGAAGTAGTGGACGCCTTCATGGCCGCGGCCAAGGATGGCGAGTTCGAGCGTTTGCTTCGGCTGCTAGCGCCGGATGCCACGGTGACTGCCGACGAGGCTGCTGCCCTGGTCGGCACTCCGCGACTGATCGAGGGCCGCGAAGAGGTCGCGTCGTTCTTCAACGGCAGCGCCAGGTCGGCATTCCCGGTCTTCGTGGGGCATCGGCCTGGCAGTGCCTGGTTCCATCTCGGCGCGGCCAAGGTCGTCTTCGACTTCACCGTGGAGGACGGCATGGTGCGGGCCATCACGTTCCGCGCCGCACCCGAGGTCTTGGCGCAGGTCGTGCGCCGCCAGGCTGATCAGCCACGCGGCTGACCCACACATACCCGCTGCGGTTGGCTGGGGAGCCACCCGGGGCACGACATACAAAGGAGAAGACCATGAAGACCATGACCTGCCGCGCCCTCGGAGGGCCCTGCGACCTGGAGCACCACGGCGCGAGCGCCGACGAGGTCATCAAGGCGCAGGACCGCCACCTCAAGGAGGCGGAACGGTCCGGCGACGCAACTCATCGAGAGGCTCGCGACGCCATGAAGAGCCGCTGGATGCACCCCAAGAGGTCGATGGGGTGGTACCGCGACACCCAGCGTGCTTTCGCCGCCCTCGCCGACGAATGAGACCCAGCGCGACTATCCGAGCTCGGTGATCGAGAAGGCGTTTCCGTCGGGGTCACGGAAGGCGAACATGGGCGGCACGCCCGGCCAGCTGAGGATCTCGTCGGTGTCGACACCGGCGTCTCGGAGAGCGGCATGCGCCGCTTCGGCATCCTGGGTGGTGAAGCGGATGCTGATCGGGCCGCGCGTGACGCCGGGTGTGGCGGGCTCCAAAGTGATGACGACGCGGTCTTCGCCGGGAGCGAGCTCGATCCACCGACCGCCGCCCGGGGTCGGGTTGTCCCGGAGCTTGGTGAAGCCGAGGACGTCGACATAGAAGGCAAGGGCGGCGTCCTGGTCCTCCACCGGGACACTGACGGTGCGTATACCGGTGATGTGGGTTGTGGTGTCGCTCATCGCTCTCTCCTCGGTCGGTTGGATCGGCTCGCGCGAGTGATGAACGTCCGCACCCACTCGCGGCCATGGACCAGCATGTTCCAACCAAGCGAACTTTGACACTGCCAGGTTGTCGGATCGGCCGGACTACGTTCGTGGTGTGGGTGGAAGGTGGTCACAGGGACCGCCCGGAACTGAGGAGAGGCGTGATGACGCACTACCTGCTGGCCGTGCACGGCCCGGTCGAGAGGAACGAGTTCGGCAACTACGGCTCCAAGGAGGAGATGGAGGAGGCGTTCGCCGCGACGGGAGCCTTCAACGAGAAGCTGCGTGTCGATGGGTACTGGGTGTTCGCAGGCGGACTCGAGCCTGCCTCGACGGCGACCGTCGTGGACGGCCAGGGAGACACGCCGGTCCTGACCGACGGTCCGTACCTGGAGACCAAGGAGGTCATCGGGGGCTTCTGGGTCATCGAGGCGCCTGACCTCGACGTGGCGATCAGGCTCGCAGCTGAGGGCTCGAAGGCGTGTCGCGGCAAGGTGGAGGTCCGCCCGTTCGAGGGCCTCGCCTGAGTCGATCACAGCCCGGAACGGACCGCGTCCCTCACAGCAGGGACCGCGGTCCGTGGGGTTTCCATCGATGTGGTCGGACTCGGACCTATCCTGGCGAGGTGGCGCCTAGGGTTGCGAGCAGGCCGGTCCCTGATGGGGACGCGTGGGCCCGCTCCGCGCTCGCGCAGCTGGGCCGGGTGCGCGGGGTCCATCGGGCGGGTCTGGCACTCACCGAAGGCGGTGGACGACGACTGCTCTTTGCCGCGAGCGACCGCGACAACGAACCCAGTGTCGACTGGTGCGAGGTGGACGTCTACGAGGAGGTCCCACTGAACCACTCGGTCCGCACTGGCGAGGCGGTCCTGGGCTCGCTGGAGGGCCTTGCCGGACGGTATCGCGCGTTCACTGAGCGGCAGAGCCCAAAGACGTCAGCCCTCGCGTGCCTCCCGATCGTTGCCGGCGGCCACGTGCATGGGGGATATGCGCTGTTCTACGACCAACCGCAGAGCTTCGAGCGTCCACAGGTGAGGGAGCTCGAGGAGCTCGGGTCACGGCTCGGCGCTGGACTGCGCCGCGTCCAGCGTGGCGCCCCACCCTGCAGCAGGTCCCTCCAGGACCAGCCGGTGCCGCGGGGAGCAGAAGTGGCCACGCACTCCGTCGCTGCGGACCCTCGTGCGGTCGCCACCGCGCGCCACTTCGTCCTGAACACCCTCGCGGCATGGGGTGTCGACCAGCGCAGCGTGGACATCGCGACTCTGTGCCTGAGCGAGCTGGTCACGAACGCCATCATGCACACCGACACCGGCTGCGACCTCCGCCTTGTGCTCGACCGCGGTGTGCTCACCACCACCGTGCGCGACGGTGGATCGACCGTCCTGGTCGATCCCAGCAGCGTCCCGGCGGATCCGCTGGCCGTGCACGGCCGTGGGCTCCAGATCGTGGACGCGCTCGCGACGCGCTGGGGCTCCGAACTGGACGCCGTCGGGATGAGCGTGTGGTTCGTGCTCGAGCCGGGCTGATCCCAGCTGGTCGAGTCAGGGTCATGCAGCCTTGGCCGCCGTGCACAGAAACACGCCGAACTCGCGGTCACCCTTGAGGATCGTCGTGGCGTCAACGAACCTGACGTCGGCGAACCCGGCGTCCGCCAGCTGCTCGGCCAGACGTCGCCTGTCGAATCCGTGATGTCCGTCGAAGTCGACCTTGTCAGCGTGGAAGGCACCGTCGCGATCTTCGTCGAGGTCGGCAATCGCCAGTTGGCCACCGCGGCCCAGAAGCTTTGCCACGGATCGCAGAAGCCCCTCCAGGTCCTGAACGTGATGCAGCGCCATACAGCTCCAGACCACGTCGTACGTGCCGTCGAGCCGGTCTGCGGTGAGGTCTGCCTGGACAGCCTGCAGTCGGTCGCTGAGCCCAGCCGCCTCGATCCGCTCACGCGCCACCCGAACCATTCCCGCGGAGGGGTCCGTCACGACGACCGAGCCGACCAGGTCGGAGAGCAAGATGCTCAGCCGACCTGTGCCGCCGCCAACGTCGAGAGCGCTCATCCGAGGCGTGAGCGCCATGGATTCCTGGATGGCCTGGGCCACCGCGACCTGCCGTCGCTCATGGTCGGCGTCGTCGTCCCACGTCGCTGCCGCGTCGTCGAATCCCTGGTGATCGTGCACGTGCTCGACCCTAGCCCCGCTCGTGCTCGGGAGGGTCGAGATGGCACCGTGTTCTAAGCGGCAAGCGGTGTATGCCGAGATACTGAACGAGTGGATCTCTCCGTGCTGAGCGCCGTGCTTGTGGTCCTAGTCGTAGGGGCCATCAGTCTTTGGGTGCTCGAGGATGCCCGTTCACGGGTAAGGCGCCGCCAAACCGTCGTCGCGACGTTCGGTGGCCCCACGGTTGACAGGCCGGAAGTGTGGGCGGCCTTGTGCCTACTGGTCGTGGTGCTCTCCTTGCCGCTTTACCTCGTGGCCCGCAGCGTCGAGTAAGCCAGCCCCCTCCTGCGGAAGGCGCGGAATCCCCAATCGGGTGTCGACGAGGGTGCTGCCTGGTCTACCGTGTGCGCCCATGAGGGATCGGGGTTCGCGGCCCAGATCGGAATGTCCGCGCTGCGGTGTCGCCGTCATGCTGCCGGCGGGCGCGACGCGGCCGTGGTGTCCGGCGTGTGAGTGGGGGCTGGCCGATTGGGACCCGGCCATGGCTCCTTACCGCGGGACCCGGTTGCTGAGCCGCTGGGGCTTTCGCCGCGGCCGTGTCCTGGATGATCAGCTCTTAGCAGAGCTGACACGGAACCCAGACCAGTTGCCGCGTACCTCACGCGGCCAATGGTGGCTGATGGGCGTGAGTGTTCTGATCGTGCTCGTCGCCTTGGGCTGCCTGTGTGGGGCGGTTTTGGTGTGGGCCCGAGAGGGCTGGCCGGCCGGGGTGCGGGTGCTGGCCAGCCTGGGGCTCCTGGCGTTGGTGGCGCTGCTCTTTCCCGCACCGCTGCAGGTTCCGCGGGGGGCGCAGATTCCGCAGGATCAGGGCCGGGAGCTGCGGCGGTTGGTTGACCAGGTGGCGGCAGCCGTGGGAACCCGGTCTCCGGACGCCATCGTCATCGACATGAGTCTCAACGCAGGAGTAGCGCGGTTCGGGTGGCGCCAGCAGACGCTGCTCGTGATCGGTGCACCGCTGTGGGCGATGCTGCCCCCTGCGGGCCGGTTGTCGGTCCTCGCCCACGAGTTCGGCCACCTCGTTAACAAGGATCCCATGCGCTCGGTTCTGACGTTGCCGGCGCGGACCTTCGGCGACCGGGCCGTGGCCGCCACCGGCGGACGTAACCCGTGGCGACGCGCCTTGGCGGGGGCGGACAGCGCTACCTGGCACGGAGCGGGCGTCGCCGGTGTGTTGGTGCACGGCACCTTGGCCCTGATCAATACCGTGACCGCGACTGTTCAGCTCCTGGTCGATAGTGCCGCGATGCCGGACAGCCGGCGAGCCGAGTACCTGGCGGACCTTAAGGCGCGCCACGTCGGGGGTAGTGAGGCTTTCGTGGCGAGCGCGGAACGCCTGCTCATCAGCCAGGGGATCTGGCAGGACCTGTGGGACTGTGCTCCGCGTATGGAGGCCAGTGAGCTGGGTGAGGCCATCGAGAGGGCAGCCCACCACCGGGCTCACGAAGTGACGGTTCTGCGCCAGGCGACGCTGCGGGCCAATGACCTGTGGAGTTCGCATCCCCCCGAGTCGGACCGCATCGCCCTCGTCGAAGCCCTGGCGCACGTCGAGCCAAGTGTTGATGTGAGCCAGGAGAGGTGGGGGGTCATCGACTTGGAAATGTCCGGTTGGTACGCCCACATTCACCACGTGCTTCTCGGTACCCGCGACCCGATCGGCGCATCTGAGCGAAGTCCTGGACGAGGGGCCGTTCTTCCACGGCACGAAGGCCGATCTGCGATTGGTGACGTGGTCGTCTAGCCCGCTGGATCGATCGAGATGACGACGTTGCCGACCTTCTGCCCTGTTTCGACGTAACGGTAGGCCTCGACGACGTGGTCCAGCGGGTAGCGCTTGTCGATGATGGGCTTGAACGTGCCCGCCTCGATCAGCGTCCGCACGTGTTGCACCATGGCCTGATCGACCTTCGGGATCGGGAAGAGCACCTTCTTGCCCCTGGACAGCAGGCTGACCAGCGCCAACAGTGGGTTCTGGGACAGCGGACCCAGTTCTGAGGACAGGTAGACGCCGTGAGGCTTGAGGAGTTGCCGACATCGGCCGAATGAGCTCTTCCCGACGGCGTCGATCACCGCGTCATACGTGTGGTCGTCAGTGGTGAAGTCCTCGACGGTGTAGTCGATAACCCTGTCGGCCCCGAGGGTGCGGACCAGTTCGATGTGCTGCGTTGCGCAGACTGCTGTGACGTTGGCGCCGAGCGTCTTCAGCAGCTGGACCGCGGCCGACCCGATGCCGCCGGTCGCGCCGTTGACGAGGACGTCCTGCTCGCTGCGGATCTTCGCCGCGCTGATGAGCGTGAGGGCGTAGTGCGAGCCTTCGGAGCTCGGGGCTGCCTCTGCATAGGTGATCTGATCTGGGATGCGTGCGATCGGCCGATCTTGGCGGATCGACAGCCATTCGGCATGCGCGCCGAATGGGCCCTCGTTGTAACCGAACACCCGGTCGCCAACCTGGAAGGAGGTAACGTCTGCGCCGGCAGCCTCGACGACTCCCGCGAACTCGCACCCGAGGATGCGTGCCCGTGGCTTGAAGAGACCGTAGACGGGCCGCGCCAGCATCGGCCTCCCGCTGCGGTAAGCGCAGTCCGTCCGATTAACCGTCGTTGCGTGGACTCTGACCAGGACCTCGTCGCGCCCCGCGGTCGGCTCTTCCACGTGGCCGATCTGAACCACCTCCGGTGGTCCGAATCTGGTGCGGACGGCTGCCTTCATGCTTGGACTCTAACCGCGGCGTTGAACGGACTGTCTGCGCGCCCGGGCCCGGATCGGAAGCCCTGGCTTAGCTGTTGGTCGCTCAGGGCCTAGGGGAGCGGACGGCATACGGCGGGCCGAACATCCGACGCGAAGCCCCGATTGCGGCTGAAGTCAGCGCGGTCGCATTCCGAGCCAACTACGCTATGGCGGTGAGCGAAGTCCTGGACGGGGGGCCGTTCTTCCACGGCACGAAGGCCGATCTGTCGGTTGGTGAGATGCTCACCGCAGGGTTCCGTTCGAACTACCGACCCGAAGTCGTCATGAGCCACATCTACTTCACGGCGCTGGCAGACGGCGCCGGACTCGCCGCGGAGCTGGCCGCCGGCGAGGGTGCTCCGCGGGTGTACTGCGTCGAACCAACCGGCGCCTTCGAGGATGACCCGAACGTGACCGACAAGAAGTTTCCCGGCAATCCCACCCGGTCCTACCGCAGCACGGAGCCACTCAGAGTCACCGGCGAGGTAGTGGACTGGACACGCCTAACGCCCGAGGCGCTTCAGGCATGGCGTGACCGGCTGGCGGCGACCCTCGAAGGGGAACGCGGTGAGATCATCAACTGATTCGCGATGAACCCAGTGCCGGGCCGACGACAGGGACGAACGGCCCCGGCAGTCTCCCGATCGGGTCACGACTGCAGGACGGCGACTGCGGATAGGATCATTGCTCGCCGACCATCGTCATGGACAAGGCATGTTTGAGTCCATCGCCGCCACCGATGCGGAGAAGGCCACACCACGTCGCGGCGACGAGCTGGTCTCCCAGGCTGACGTGGTGATGGACCGCGCATTCACCCTGGCCGCCCCACCGTTGCAGGTGTGGCCCTGGCTGGCCCAGCTGGGCAAGATGCGCGCCGGTTGGTACCTGCCTTCCGGCCTCGAACGGCTCCTTCCGGCCTCCCGGCGCGCAGCATGGGAGATCCAAGACCGATGGCAGCACCTGCAGGTCGGCGAGACTGTCCCTGACTACGGCGGCAAGAACGAAACCTTCGAGATCGCGCATGTCGATCCACCAACCTCGCTCGTCTACACCTCGCAGCGCGGCCGCACCACGGTCACGTGGTCGATCACCTTGCAACCGGCCGGAGACGGAACCCGGGTCTTCCTACGCCTGAGAATGGCCCCCGTCCGCCGTAGATGGCTGGCTGAAACAGCCGGGGAGCTCATCGACATCGTCACCATCGCTGGTATGGCCGAAGGCCTGCGGCAACGCCTCAACGCCCAATCCATCTGACGCACGTCGTGCCGATTCCTCCAGCTTCGTGCAGCTGCGGACTCGCCCACCACGCCAGCGACCCGCAGGGCCCCGCCTATGGCTCAGGGATTCACGTGTTCACGAGGTTCGGGTCGGTCACCTGCGCCACCCCGGGGACGTCCGAGACGAGGTTGACCTGGTGGTAGGTGGAGAAGGCGGCAGCGCCCGCGGGGATGCCGAGAGCCAGCAGCCCTGCAGCTGTGCCGAGGCTGACGCCGCATGCCCCCGCCCTCGAGGGCGCGGCCAGAGCGTGCGGCACGGCATACGTCCAGCGCCCTCGCGCTGGTATCGATCGGCCCGGTTGGGGCGAACGCTATGTTGCTCCGGGCGCGAGTCAGGCTGCGCCCGGCAGTGCAGTGTTCGGGTTGGCCGAGTTCGCCGCCATGACCGAGGTGTTCTCCCCGATGCGGAAGAACATGGCTACCGACTCGAGGGCGACGCGCGCGAAGATCAGGTAGACCAGAGTCATCAGTGGAACGAGGATCAGGCCGACGAAGATGAATGCGCCCCCCTGACTGATGGACACGAGCAAGGACACGAGACCTGTCAGCACGATCATCGCGACCAGGAGCGCATAGATCACCTTGAGGAACTTCAAGGTGATGAAGCTGGTGAAGCTGAAGTCGAACAGTGCGGCGAAGAAGCCCTTGGGGTGGGTCGCGGCGGCCGGGGAAATCGTCATGTGCACGTCCTTCCGGGCGAGGCCGGTGTTTCCGGGCAGTGCAGATCGTAGGCGCCCAAACCGACCGCGGCATCGCACCGATGGGTGGTCTCGAGTACGCGTTTCTGCTTGCCCTGCTTGATCTCTCGTCCTCGCTTTCGTCGCCAACAGCTCTGCTGCGCAGTGGAATTCGTTGTCTCGGATTGTCGCGCTATGGGGCATTCGTCGCCTTCATGGTCGTTGACGGGTCCGATGGCGATGGCGAGACTTGTGGTACTGAGAAGGGGGCCGGGCCATGGCGTGGAATCTGACCGGTAGCTATGTGGAGACCTGCTCGTGCGAGCTGATGTGCCCGTGCAACCTGTCTTTGGACCATGGAGCCACTTACGACTTCTGCCGGGTCACGCTGGTGTTCAACATCCGTGACGGTCAGATCGACGGCATGGACATCGCGGGCAGGAAGGTCGTCCTCATTGCTGACACCCCCAAGGTGATGACTGAGGGCAACTGGCGGCTCGGCATCTACGTCGACGACGCGGCCAGCGATGAGCAGTTCGACAAGCTGGTCAAGGTTTTCGGTGGTCAGCTGGGCGGCCCCATGGGTGCACTCGCTCCGCTGGTCGGGGAGATCGCCGGTGTCGAACGCGCGAACATCGAGGTCACTGATGACGGACTCGTGCACAGTGTCCGGGTGGGGGACTCCATTGACTTCCAGGTTCAGGACATCGTGCCGTTCGGTGTGGAGAGTGGTCGGCCGGTGCGTTTCGACGGCATGTTCCACCCGGTCGGTTCCAACCTGACGATGGCCGAGGCCAAGCACACCCGGATCAACGCCTTCGGCATCGCCTACGAGGGCAAGACAGGTTTGTCGACGTCAGAGTTCTCCTGGGCCGCCTGACTCCCATGGGACCGACCCCAGACGGCGTTCGCACCGCCGGGCTTGCGCCGGCATACGGAGCTGTTCGCGCCCGGCTCGGTCTGGTCGCCGCACTGGTCGTGATCGCCGCGTTGGGCTGGGTCTGGACCGCACGTGAGATGCAGGGGATGGACGCCGGGCCGTGGACCAACCTGGGCAGTCTCGGGTGGTTCCTGGGCGTCTGGGTCGTGATGATGGCGGCGATGATGTTCCCTTCGGTTGCTCCGACCGTCGCCTTGTACACCCGCGTCACCAAGGCGAGCTCAGCTCTCTCGCCATGGCTCTTCGCCGGCGGGTACCTGCTGAGCTGGGCCGCCGCAGGCCTCGTCGCCTATCTGGTCTCGCTGGTGGGGGGCCGAGTCCTCGGAGACGCGCTCCAGTGGGATCACGCGGGTCAGGCCATCGCTGCCGGCACCCTGTTCGTCGCCGCGGCATACGAGGTAACGCCGCTAAAGAACGTGTGTCTGACCAAGTGCCGCAGCCCACTGGGAGCGCTCCTGGGCTCGTGGCGGCCGGGGCCCACCGGCGCCGTGACGATGGGGGTGCGCAACGGAGCCTGGTGTGTCGGGTGCTGCTGGGCCCTCATGGCGTCGTTGTTCGCGTTGGGGGTGATGAGCGTGAGCTGGATGGCGCTGGTCGCGGGGCTCATCGCTCTGGAGAAGACGCTGCCTTGGCGCGGCATCGTCACATACGCGACTGCGGCCCTCCTGTTCGGCCTGGGGGTGCTGCTGCTGGTCGCCCCTCATGCGCTGCCTGGGCTCACCATCCCCGCCGGTGCGGTCATGCCGATGCACTGAACCGCAACCCGGCCCAACACAGCCGGGTCCCTGTGCCGGCCTTTCACGCTCGACCGGCGACAGAAGCTGATGGGGTTGGTGGGGTGCCGTTGAGGAGGCGTAGCAGTTTCGAAGCCGTGCGCGACCTTTACCTGAGACGGAAGCATCGACCACCACCCAGCCACCCGGGCCGACCCAGATCCGAACCAAGCTGATAGTCGTGACGGCCCCGAGCGCGGCCTCCGCGGTGAACGGCCAGAGCAGCTTCGCGCGCGGTGACTCCCGCTGGTGAGCCCCGCTGGTGGGCTCGGACGCCGGGCCGGGTAGGCGTCCCGTGAGCCGCGGGGATGCGATCTGCGCTGGAGGAACGGGCGCCGTGTGAACAATCGGGCGCGGCGGGAAGGTGGCCCGGTTGACGCCCACCGTCGGCCCAGCGGCCCGTGTGTCAGAACATGCCTCAGCCACCAGCGACCTATGTGGCTCAATGCTAAGAGGTTCGAGACCGTCACTTGACCAACGGATTTCGTCTTCGCACGGAATCAGGAGACCTGGTCCGAATCACACCAACCATGAAGGTTGGCGAGTTCTGAAAGGACCAGCTCTGACAAGATCGCGAGTGCTTCAAAAGTCATTCCGTCAACGGCCGATACCGGTACAGTCTGCTCGACGCTCCTGTCCGGGACGTCGGGTTCCGGGCGGGGGGCGAGTGATGGCTGGTTCTGGGGTTGCAGATTCTCTTCTGATTTCTGCGAGCAGGGCCCTATGGGCGTCAGTCATCGTCCGCGCCGTGCCGGTTCGCCGCGTCCTGCTGCGGTCATGGCGTCGCACCCTTCTGCGCAGAGGTGTTTCCAGCAGGCCACGTTCGGTAGTGCTTCTGACGCTGGTTGGTTCCGTCTGCAGTATTGGGGTCTCGGCGTCATTGGTGCCGCTGTCTGCGTCGGCGTCGACGACTCGGCCTGCTGGTACTGACGGCGTGGCGATGGCACCCATCGGAGCGTCGGGCCGGCCTGTCTCGGCCGCCCGCGCACCCCTGGACAGGTCGGTGCACGCCGCTCAGGTGTCGGTTGGCGTGGTGGGCGGTCGCCTTGCTGCGTCATCCTCGACGTCCCCGGCTCCCGTTCGGGCTTTGTCGGGTGCCGTGGTACCTCAGACAGCGGGCTCGGGCGCGGGGGCGTTCGTCGGTGTATCGCCTGCCCGGCTCCTGGACACCCGGCCGGGCGCCCCCACGGTGGACGGGAGGGCCTCCAGCTCTGGTGCGATCGGCGCAGGCCGCACCGTGGTCGTGCCCGTCACCGGACGCGCAGGTATCCCGGCGGGAGCGACAGCTGTGGTCGTGAACCTCACCGAGGCCAGCGCGACCGCAACGGGCTACCTGACGCTGTACCCGGAGCTGTCATCGCGGCCGGGCACGTCGAACCTGGATTTCGTGGCGAGCCATGTGAGCTCGGTCGAGGCGACAGTGTCCCTCGGCAGCACGGGTGGGATCGTGGTGTACAACTCCGCCGGCAGTGTCAACGCCGTGCTCGACGTCGTCGGCTACTACACGGGAACTTCTGACTCGAACCCCAAGAGCGTCTACAACCCGCAGTCGCCCACGCGTCTGGTCGACACCCGCCACAGTTCGGCAGTCCTGGCCGGGCACTACCTCTGGGTGGATCTAACGGTGCCGCAGACAACGGCCATCGCGCTCAACGTCACGGTCACCGGCCCCAGCCGGGCGGGCTACCTCGAAGTCTGGCCGGGTGCGGGTCCCCAACCGCCGCAGACCTCGGCGCTGAACTTCGTCGCCGGACAGACAGTCGCGAACATGGCCATCACCCGAACAGCCTTGGACACGAACAACGGAGACCCAAGCTTCTCTGTCGGAAACTTCTCGGACGGCCCCGTGAACATCGTCGTCGACGTCGTCGGCTTCTACACTCCGCTAGCTGGCGGTGGCGGGTCGATCTTCAAGGCGATCACACCCACACGAGTTGTGGATACCCGCATTGGAAGAGGCCTGCCTCACCCCCTCTCCGCCGGGCAAAGCGCCGCTGCGGCGACGTCGGCAGTGTTCGGTGATGGGAACACCGTTGCGATGGTCGCCAACGCCACCGGGCTCGACGACCGTTTGGGGACCTACCTGAGTGTCTATCCCGCTGACACCAGCTTTCCGGGCACCTCCAGCCTGAACCTGTCTTCGCGCGAGGTGCGCTCCAACATGGTCATGACCGGGCTCAGCATGACCAGCACCAGGTCGTTCGCCGAGTACAACAGCAGCGGAACGCTGGACACCCTGATCGACGCCGTCGGCTATTTCGAGAGCACCACCACCCATCCGAGCACGACGACACTCACATCCACGTCGAGCACCACTACGTACGACACGGCACTGACACTGACCGCCTCGGTAGCAGGCGCCTCAGGCCCACCCACCGGCCAGGTAACGTTCACGGACGGCAGCAATGGATCGATCCTGGCTGTCACGCCGATCATCGGCGGCGTTGCCCACCTGACCACGGCGGCTCTGGCACCGGGAACCCGCCACATCGTGGTCACCTACTCAGGTGACAACGTGTACTCGCCGAGTGCGTCTGCCTCGCTGGCCATCTCGGTGGCCCAGGCGTCCAAGACTGTCGCAACCGCGTTTCAGAATGACCCCCGCCACGACGGCATGGACACCAGCGACACTTTCAACCCGGCCACACTGCACCAAGCCTGGTCGACCAACCTGAACCCCTCCTCGGGGACCGCAAACATCTCCTATCCACTCATCGCCGGAGGCCGGGTATTCGTCACGGTTGCGAAAAGCAACGGCGACGACCTGTACGCCCTCGACGCGACCACCGGCTCAGTGGACTGGTTCACCCCGATGTCGAGTACCTATGGATGGCTCGGACTGACCTATGACGGCGGGCAGGTATTCACCCAGAACAGCAACGGCAACCTGACCGCCTATGACGCGGCCACCGGGCATGCCAACTGGAGCACCGCCCCCGGCCAGTACTCGTTCAGCGCCCCGCCCACTGCCTACGACGGAGTGCTGTACGCCTCCGGCGCCGGCAGTGGCGGCACCCTCTTCGCCCTGAGCGAGGCCACCGGCAAGCTGGTCTGGTCGGCCCCGGTGGCCAACGGTGACGTCAGCTCGCCGGCGGTGGACGACTCTGGTGTGTACGAGGACTACGCCTGCGATCTCTCGTCCGGCTTCAGCCTGAGTGGGACGAACCGCTGGACACAAACGTACGGCTGTGAGGGTGGCGGGGGCGCGACCTCGGTGCTCAACGGGGCCAACCTGTACCTGCGCGGCGGCAACCAGGGCCCAGGTGCTCTGATCGTCTCGACGGCTACCGGAGTGAGCAGCGGAACCTTCGGCGGGACAAGCATGCCGGCGTTCGACGGCACCAACATGTACCTGGTCAGCGGCGGCGCCCTGCAGGCGGTGGACAAGGCCGGCTCCCCGGCGCACTGGTCGTTCACCGGCGACGGTTCCATCGACACGACGGCGGTGACGACCAACGGGATCGTCTTCACCGGTAGCAGCAACGGCAACCTCTACGGTATCGACAGCAGCACCGGCGCCCAGGTATGGACGGCGGTTGCTCCGGGTCCCGTGTCCACTTCGGACGCGTTCGGGATGCACACTGGTCTGGCTGCCGCCAGTGGTCTGCTGGCAGTGCCCGCCGGCGGCTTCGTGACCGTGTACACCAACTGAGCTCTTGCGGGCGGTCGCACTCGCCCGTGCCTGCACCATCGTCCCAGCACCTTGAGCACGACCACGCGAATCGCCTTTCCTGCCTCCCGTCGAAGCCATCGGTCTGAACCAGGCTCGTCACCTTGGGATGACCAGCACATGGTCATCCGTAGGCTCGTCACTGACCGCACGGATGGACCGAAATCGACGGACCCACGTGCGGCGATCCGCGCGCGGTCGACCGCCCCGAGAAGCTGAATCGCTCCCGGCTTGTAGCGCCGCCGCGTCAAGGTCACCCCCTCCACGGGTACGCCCGTGGTGAGTTCCACCAGCACGAGAACCACCGACGTGAGCGGAGCTGCGGGAGCGCGCCGGGGCCGCCCTACCCCACGCGGGTCTGGTTGACCCCTTCACAGGCGGAACCCGCCCGGTGGGACCGACGTCCTACGGACATGCGCAGACTCCTTCCCGCTCTTGCAGCTCTCGCCTTCCTGCTCACGGGCTGCGCGCCGCACGCACTCACCACAGGGCGGTCGCCGGCCCCGTCGCCCTCGATCTGCACCCCACCCGCGGGAGGCCGATGCGCCGCCGATGTGCCCTGGACAGGCCCAATCATGGTCTCGCCGAATGGACGCCTGCTGCACGGCATCATCAACTGCGGGGGCACCCTTCACGTTGTCAGCCAGACCGCTGACCGGGTGACGGTCCGACTCCACGTAGGGGCCATGGGTCCGGGCAGCATGAGCTGCGCACGGGTCGACATCGCGTCCCCCCTGGCTAGACCCCTCGGCCGCAGCTCGGTGTACGACAGTGTCTCGGGTCAACGACTTCTCGTCGTGGTCGCGCCGCTGTGTCGCGGGCTCGCCCTACGTTGCGGCCGGTGACCCGGTACGCCACCCTGGACTGGCCCAGATCCCCAACGAGAGAGACCGCGTTCACGGTCTGGACCGGCTCGTATGAGGGAAGGGCAGCTGCTGCGCAACGCGGGAAAGCTGGTCTATAAGGGGCACGCTGTGGACCGCCATCGACCACTTCGCAGGAACCTGACCCAAACCGGACCGAACGGCATGAGCTAGACGCCAACATCTGAGGTATTCCGGGCGACGGCCGCGACGACCTCTGCCACCCGGCGAAGGTTCCGCCCCAGTCGCCGCGACCTGAGGTGGACCGCGGCACAGGAGCTAGAGCGTCTGGGACACGGTCACGCGAACCTTGCCCCCGGTGACTGTCAGGTCCGGAGCCGTGTCAGCGGACACGGCCTGGTACCCGGTGGCCGTCACGCTCACGCTCAACCGACGCGGGTCTATGTCTTCCTCCAGCGCGACCGCCGCAGTCGACCCGTGGTCGTTCGCCCCGGTGACTTCGCACGAGATCCGCACCGTGGCCGGGGCGTGTTCTGGACGCCAGAACGGCCAGCTGTCCACGGTGCACCACAACCTGGAAAGGGTGGACAGTGAGCTCGGCCGGTACCCCGCGGCGAGCAGTGCCGCACGGGCGTTGAGCATCTGTGCGCGAATGGTCGTCGGCCCGACCAGTGGTCCGGACGCCACGCCGGTTGGCAGTTCGTCGCCGATGTAGGTGCCCTCCCGGGTCACCGCAACTGGGTCGCGACCGGTGAACTGGTGGTAGACGCGTCGCCCGTCACGTTCGGCGACATGGAACGGGTCAAGCTGCACCCAGGCGACCGCCACCACGACGAAACCCAAGAGGAGCGAACCCGCGCACCCGAGCGCCCATCGGCGGCCGGCGCTGACCGTGGGGAGCGGTGCGGGAGGCGACATGGCAGCAGTATCCGGGTCAACAGTTGCTACCCGATCCTGTTTGCCGCATTCCCGGTCCCGTCCTTGTCACCTCGCTCAACTGGTAGGTAGGTGGGGAGCCCAGCCTGACGTTCCGAGGGCCCGATCAGACCGCGGAATCCATACGTCTGATGTTCGTCCAGCCGGTCCAGCCCCGTTCCTCGAGGAGCTCGAGCAGGCGCGGGGCGCAAGGGAAGGACTCGATGAATGCAGCGTCGAGCAGCGCGACCAGGTCGTCGCTGACTGGGTACTCCTCCTCAACCCCGACCGCCTGCGCCGCGGCTGCCTCGATGAACGCGGCCACCCGGTCCGCAAGTGCCGGCAGTCGCGGGTCGTTCGCCCCGCACTCGGCGAGCTCCCCGACATCGAGGTAGAGCCGACGCAGCCCCTCGTTCTCGAGCTGCGCGTGCTTGATCGCCATGAAGGCCGGTACCTCGTCCGGCATCTGGGCCGCGATGAGGATCCAGCTGTCGCGCTCGACCTCGATCAGCCGTTCGCGGAATCCGAGCTCGCGCATCCGGTCGAGGTAGGCCACGGTCTCCGGCGGCAGCGCGAGGCTGTCGCCGGAGGCCAGCTTGGCGATGCGTTCACGGTGACGCTGACGTTCTCGGATCTCGGCGCGCAAGCGGCGGTCGATGTCCTCGACCGCCGCCGCGAACTCGTCGGCATCTGCCATCAGGAGCTCACGTACCCGCGACAACGGCACCCCGGCGTCGGCGAGCGTGCGGATCTTGACGAGCTCGACGACCGAAGCCGCGTCGTAGCGCCGGTAGCCGGAGTGGTCCCGCTCAGGCTCGGGGAGCAAGCCCTTGGCGTGGTAGTGACGGACCGCCCGGACCGTCACCCCGGCATACGACGCGATCTGGCTGATGGTCAGCATGGCCCTATTCTGCGAGCTCGCTGGCCGCTCCGGGGCGGCTCGGGACCCGATCGCCGTGGACATCAGGCGATCTTGCTACCGAAGGTGCGCATCGCGATCGCGTAGGCGACGAGCAACAGACCGACGCACCACGCGAGGGCAGTCCAGACATCGCTGCCCACCGACTGCTCGGCGTAGAGGTCACGAATGGTGTTGACGATCGGGGTGACGGGCTGGTGTTCGGCGAACCACCGCACCGGGCCCGGCATACCGGAGGTGGGCACGAACGCCGAGCTGACGAACGGCAGGAAGATCAGCGGGTAGGAGAACCCGCCCACCCCGTCGACTGACTTCGCGGTCAGCCCGGGGATCACCGCAAGCCAGGTGAGCGCCAAGGTGAACAGCACGATGATCCCGAGGACCGCGAGCCAGGCCAGCACACCCGCACCGGAGCGGAAGCCCATGACCACCGCGACGATGACGACGAGCGCGAGCGAGGTCAGGTTCGCCACGACCGAGGTGAGGACGTGGCTCCACAGCAGGGCCGACCGGCTGATCGGCATCGACTGGAAGCGCTCGAACATGCCACCCGAGACGTCCATGAACAGACGGAACGCGGTGTAGGCGATGCCGGAGGCAACGGTGATCAACAGGATCCCGGGCAGCAGGTAGTTGACGTAGCTGCCGCCCCCGACCTTGATGGCCCCACCGAAGACGTAGACGAACAACAGCAACATGGCGATCGGGGTGACCGCGGTGGTGATGATCGTGTCCGGGCTGCGCAGGATGTGTCGCAGCGAGCGCTTGAGTAGGACAAGGGTGTCGTGGAAGAAGTAGGTGCTCATCGGTCGGTCCTTTGCTGGTGAGGGCTGTCGTGGCCGACGATCGCGAGGAAGATGTCTTCGAGGGTCGGCTGCTTCTCGACGTACTCGACCTCGGTCGGCGGGAGCAGTCGCTTGAGCTCGGTGAGCGTGCCGTCGGCGATGATCCGTCCCTCGTGTAGGACTGCGATCCGGTCTGCGAGCTGCTCGGCCTCGTCGAGGTACTGCGTGGTCAACAGCACCGTGGTGCCCTGACCGGCGAGCTCCCTGACGGTCTTCCAGACCTCGAGCCGCGACTGCGGGTCGAGGCCCGTCGTCGGCTCGTCGAGGAAGAGCACGGGTGGGTCGCCGATCAGGCTCATCGCGATATCGAGGCGACGGCGCATGCCGCCGGAGTATGCCGCCGTCTTCCGTCCGGCCGCGTCCGAAAGGTCGAATCGCGCGAGTAGGCCGTCGGCGATCGTGCCCGGATCCTTCAGACGTCGCAGCTGGGCGACCAGGACCAGGTTCTCCCGGCCGGTGAGGATCTCGTCGACAGCAGCGAACTGTCCGGTGAGGCTGATCGACTCACGCACCTGCGCCGGCTGGGTGGCCACGTCGTACCCGTTGACGACTGCGGTTCCACCGTCGGCCTTGAGCAGGGTCGACAGGATTCTCACCGCGGTGGTCTTGCCGGCCCCGTTCGATCCCAGCAAGGCGAAGATGGTGCCCGTCGGGACGCTCAGGTCGACGCCCCTGAGCACCGCGTTGTCGCCGTAGGACTTGGTCAGTCCTGCGATCTCGATGGCATTTCTCGTGGTCATGGCACAAGCCTGCAAGCCTGACCCTGCGTCAAGGTCAAGAGCACTAGCCGGAGGCGACCGATCTTAGGACCGCCCTGGCCTGGGCGGACCCGCCGACCTCGGCGTCTCATGTTTGCCTCAGCGGTCGATCATGCGCTGCATGGCTTCTGGGTAGCGGTCGCCTTGGACCTGGACGCTGGTCGATGCCCTGTCAAGCTCGGCCAGGTCCTCCCGCGTGAGCTCAAGGTGTGCCGCCCCCAGGTTCTCGTCGAGGCGCTCGAGACGCCTGGTGCCGGGGATGGGCACGATCCACGGTTTCTGGGCAAGCAGCCAAGCCAGGGCGACCTGTCCGACAGTGGCGCTCTTGCGCTGGGCCACGCCCTTGACGAGGTCGACCAGCGCGAGGTTCGCCTTCAGAGCCTGGCTCTCGAATCGAGGGAGCGTGGCTCGTATATCTCCCTCGCCGAACTGCGTAGCAGCGGTGAGCTGTCCGGTAAGAATGCCGCGTCCCAGCGGGCTGAAGGGCACGAACCCGATGCCCAGCTCCTCAAGGACGGGAAGGACCTCGTCCTCGGGCTCGCGCCAGAACAGCGAGTACTCGCTCTGCAGCGCCGTGACCGGGTGGACCGCGTGCGCGCGACGGATGGTGCTCGCGCCCGCCTCCGACATCCCGAAGTGGCGCACCTTGCCTGCCTCGATGAGTTCTTTGACGGTGCCGGCGACCTCCTCGATGGGGACATCAGGGTCCACGCGGTGCTGGTAGAGCAGGTCGATGGTGTCTGTGCGCAGGCGGCGCAGCGACCCGTCCACGGCGGCGCGGATGGCCTCCGGTCGGCTGGTGACGCCGGTTTGGTTGCCAGCCTCGTCGAAGGCGAACCCGAACTTGGTGGCAATGACGACGTGGTCGCGGACGGGCTGCAGCGCTTCACCGACGAGTTCCTCGTTGTGGAAGGGTCCGTAGACCTCGGCCGTGTCGAACAGGGTCACGCCGCGGTCAACGGCCGCCCGCAGGAACGTGATCATGTCGTCTCGCGGCGGTCGTGGGCCGAAGGACTGGCTCATGCCCATACAGCCCAGGCCGAGCGGTGACACGGCCAGCCCGGACTGACCGAGTTTGCGTGCGTCCATGGTTGTTCTCCTTGCTGGTTGTCGCGGGTTAGGGCTCTCCGGACGACCCGATTGGACCGCGTCGAAGGGATCTCAAGGTGTCACCCCTCAAGGGAACGGCACGCGCGACACCCGTAACCGGCCCTGCTGAGAGGGGTACTCACAGAGCCTCCCACGGGCCGCGTGGGCCCTTACCGTGAAGGACGTGACCGCCAAGACCGACCTGCGCGACTTTCTGACCACCCGTCGCGCCAAGCTCACCCCGGACCAGGCCGGGCGGCGCGTGTACGGGGCAAACCGCCGGTCACCGGGCTGCGCCGGGAGGAGGTCGCTTCGCTGGCCGGCATCAGCGTCGGGCTCTTTGCCGCCGTCCTGCTCGTCGTCCTTCTGGCGATGCTTGGACGAGGCGGCGTTCGGACGGATTTCCCAAGGAAGTCGAAACCCCAACGTTGAGCGCTCGTCGGTCACCTCATACGCGGTCGGATGTCGATGCTGGCTGTGCTCACCCAGGCCGGATGGCGGTGGCGACCATGGGAAGATCAGGGGATGCTCCAGGGCGAGCTGACCCACCGAGTGGGCGGTCCACCGCAGGACCGCCTGACATCCGCCGCGGGGTTCCAGGCCCGGTCCGGGATCACGCCGGATTCGAGGAGTGGAGGGGTGGGTCTGGGTGACATGGTGTTTCCCTAGTGGGCCAAGCGGGCGGAAGCCTCGATCATCAGCGCGTGGACGAAGGCTTGGGGCAGGTTGCCGCGCATCTGGTGTTGGTGAGGGTCGTATTCCTCACTGAATAGCTGCGGTGGCCCGCAGGCGGCCCGGGTCCGTTCGTACCAGGCTTGGGCCTGGACCGGCTGGTGCTGTTGGTCCAGGCTGAGCGCGACAAGGAAGCCGCAGAGAAGGAACGATCCCTCGGCGTCCTGTAGAGGGCGGTTGTCGTGCCGAAAGCGGTAGGCGAAGCCGTCTCGCGTGAGATCGTGTAGGTAGGCGTTCAGGGTTGCGACAGTGCGGGGGTCATCCGAGGCGACGGCGCCGCGCAAAGCGGGCAGCAGTAGAGCGGCGTCGAGCGCGGGGTCATCCGGGGACCGTTGCCAATGCCCGTCGCGATGAAGAGCATGCGTGGTGGTGTCGGCAGTGATGCGATCGGCCAGCCTCAGCCAGTCCGCGCCTTGGGCCGGGGCCGGATGCACGGCCGCGATCGCGCGCAGTCCAGCGACGGCGGTCAGACGGCTGTGGGTCCAAGCACGGTTGTCTATTTCCCAAATGCCGGCGTCAGGTTCAGTCCATCGGTGGTTGATCGCGCCGGCTGCGGCTTCGGCGGCGCGCCAGCCGTTGGTGTCAAGGCGCTCGTGACGGGCGGCCGCGGCGAACAACAGGAGCGCCTCACCGAAGGCGTCCAGTTGGAACTGCTGGTTAACCCAGTTCCCGACGATGTCGTAACCGCCGGGGTACCCGCGCAGACCTAGGTGGCGCTGATCGGGTACCGCCGCGCCCGTGGTGGTGTAGGCGGGCGCCAGCTGGTCGCCGTGTTCGAGGAGGCGGTCACCGACGAACGAGACTGCGTCATCGAGCAGGGGGTGGGACCCCGCGGCGGCGACGGCTTGCCCCGCGTAGCACTGGTCGCGGATCCACACGTAGCGGTAGTCATAATTGCGTCCGGCTTCGGCGCGCTCGGGCAGGCTGGTTGTGGCGGCGGCGACCATACCGCCGCCGCTGCTCGTGAGTCCGCGCAGCACCGCGTAACTGCGTCGGGTATCCCGCGGCGCCAGGACGTTGTCAAAGGTGGGGACTGCGGCGCGCCAGGCCGCTTCGGTGGTGGTCCAGGCGGTGTCGGCGTCGGCCGGGTCGTCCGGTAGGCGCTGGTCGCTGAGCTCCAGGACCAGGTCGTGGTGTTGGCCCGCCTCAAGGTGGATCTCGCCGTGCAGGGCATGGCGCCGGTGTCTGGGCCGGGCGTCGTGGCCTCCGGTCCAACGCATGTGGATGCCGCCGCTGCGACCCGTCCATATCCCTCGATGCCGATGCAGGTCCTCGAGCGGGTGCGTACCGTATCCGGCGTGGGGCTCCATATCGATCGTGACGGAGTTGGCCCCGTCGATGGCGTGGATGCGGCGCAGCAGAACTACGTGGCGGGGGTCTCCGGGGAAGGCGAGCGCGTCGCGGCATTCGATGATGCCCGAGTCGGTGACCCAACGGTTGTGCCAGATCATCGAGCCGTCTTCGTAGTAACCGCCCCACACGTGGCGCCCCACAGGAGACACCGTGTAGTGCCCGGCGCCGCCGATGAGGGAGGTGAAGACGGCCTCGCTGTCCCAGCGGGGCGCGCAGAGCCACACGATGTCTCCTTGCGGGCCGACCACGGCGCCGCGCTCACCGTCGGCCAGCAGCGCGTATTCGCGGAGCACCTGCGGAGGGATGCGGTCGCTCGGGCTCGTCCCTGTCGTCATCGCCGTCCCCGAACCCGGAGCGCACCGGGGAAGGCGGCGCCGAGGACGCCGTGATGCCGGGACGCCCTGAACTGCGGATCATGCCCGTGTCGTTGGTCGCCAACGATGCCGTACGCGCCGAAGCCGCGGCCGTCCGCGTCGCCGGCCGGATCCCACAGCTTCACCACGGTTCCTCATCATGACGCTGGGGGTGGGGTCGCTGGGACTTGAACCCTGTCTTTGCAGCAACGATGCGGGGCATCCGTGCGCAGCTCCTAACTGGATCAAAAGGTCGGGCCCGGCCCAGGTCGTCCAGCCCAGGCCCATAGGCCGGAGTCGGAAGGTTCACCGCCAGCGCGCTCACTCTTGTAGCAAGGACACCAGATGGGCCGCCGGTAACTGTTCATGTGCTTGCGTATCTGCCTCAGGGCAGCTCGATTCGCCTCCTGACGGGCGAGGACGTCCTTCCGTCAGTTCGGGGTGACGTCGCGCTGGCCCGATGTCGCGGCGGCCCGCCGCACCTCCTTCTGGTCGTCCTGGATGACCCGCTCCGGAGCGTCCTCCACACCCACTAGCTTGGTCAGCAGGTCCTCGTCGTCCTCGATGTCCAGCCGTTGGGCGACCGACCTCAGGACCTCGCTTTGGGCGTCGAGCTTGGCCTGCACTGCGCGCCCGTCCCGGTTTTGGGTGTTCTGGATGATGAACACCATGAGGAACGTGATGATCGTGGTCCCGGTGTTGATCAACAGTTGGTAGGTGTTGTTCCGGAAGTGGCCTGGGACGAAGAAGCCGCCGATGAACCACAGCACGACCAGCACCAGCGCGGTGACTATTGTCGGGACGGAACCGAGCCAACCAGTCACATGGCCGATTGCCCGGGTCAGCCAAGTGCTCCGGTCTTCCGGGCGGTTCTTCACGTCTCTGCCCTTCCTGGCGGCGACGGGTGGTTGGTGGCGTCGCTGAGTGTGAGAGTCAGCACTGCCTGGATGTCCTCGTGAACGTCCCCGGCCAGCTCAAGTAGAGGTGGCAACTGGGTGCCCCGAGATTCAAGCTGCCGGCGCGTGTTCATGGCCTCTCGTCCCTGAGCTCAGTAAGCCCACCCCAGGTAGGCGGCGCGAGGTCCCTGGTCTCGGGCATCGTCGAGTGAGCGCTGGATCTGACGTAGACGTCTCGTGGCCCTGTGGATGCACGGGAACAATACTTGCACCAAAGGATGCGACCTCGCAACCATTGCGCGGCGCATGGAACTGTGCCGAGATCGCTGGGTGACCTCTGAGCAGCAAGATGGCGGCAGCCCTTCTAACACGCACTTCCGTTCACGAGGATCGCTGAGGGCGCGCTAGTTGCTCCTGGCTGGCCCTCGCCGCCATGAGGCGGCCAGTGCGGTGAGGTCACCGGCGATATGTGCCGAGACGTGGCATTGACCGCTCCGGCACGGTCAATCGGCTGCCGGCGCCTCGAGGGCCTTGGCATCGAGCTCCCGGACGCCGTGCACCTGGACCTGGACCTGGACCTGCGGCTGTGGAGGGGGGCCGTAACGGGCATGCCGTCGTGTCGGTGTCACTTCCCTCGACCACACGGCTCGACTGTTGGGGATCCTCAGCGCCGGCGTCTGAGTCTCAGCGTGCGTTCATGCTCGCAGGCGGGCTCCCCAGCTGGAGCGGACCGTCTGCCCGCGCTCCAGGCGGATGACACCTTGACCGGTTTGGAAGGCGTTGGGTGGGCACGTCATGGGTTCAGTCCCCAACCCGCGACGTCGACGCGTCGGGTCGAGGCTGTCCGCGGTGTACAGCTCGATGATGGGGTACGCCTCATCGACCCATATCTCGCTGGTGCGTCCGTCGGTGCCGGTCAGGGCGACCCACGCGCGATCGTCGGCGTCGCGGTCCAGGTCGGTGAAGGCATGGTCCACGTGTAGGTCACCGATCCGGCGTGTGCTCCGGAAGTCGAAGGCCGTGCCGGCGACGTCTTCGGTGCCCACGGGGAGCTGCCGCTCTGGGTCGGTGAGGATACGGGTGTGCGCGGCAAGCTGCAGTTCGCAGTCATCGATCAGGCCCGGACCGGGGGAGAGGTAGGGATGCTGCCCGCATCCGTAGGGGCAGGCCTGATCGCCGATGTTGGTGGCGCTGGTGGTGACGCTCAGGCCGGCACCGTCGAGGCGGTAGTCGATCTGCACCTCCAACATGAACGGGTATCCCTGCAGCGGGTAGAGGGTGGCGGCCATGACAAGGTGATTCTCGGACTGGCGGAGAGGTTGCCAGGGCCGCCAATGGAGGAACCCGTGGATGGCATTGTGTTTCTCCGGTTCGGTGAGAGCGACCTGGTAGTCGGTCCCCTCGAAGCTGTACCGGCCGTCACCGAGGCGATTGGGCCAAGGGATCAAAGGAGCACCGTGGGCGCCGTCGCACATCGCTCCCTCAGCGTAGGGCTGCAGCACGTCCCGGTCACCGACACGGTAGGAGCGAATGCCGCCGCCGACCTCGACGACAGTGACCTCCTGATCTCCGTCCCGGAGCACGTACTGCTGACCCGAGGGCGAATTCGGCACGAGATGTCTCTCTTTCCATGTTGTGAGTTGAGCCGTCCAGGCGTGAGGGCAGGTCCCGTGGATGATCGGGTGGCGGGGGCCTGGACGCGTTCGCATGATGAGGCGGTGCCCCTTACCGGGAGTGCGCCGTCGTCGCTTCCTGATCACCAAGAGTGGTTGGTCCCGGGTCGCAGCGCCCAGACCCGAGCAGCCCAGTCGCCTGGGCCCGCGCACCGAGTGCGCAAGGGGGAGCGCGGGGTCATGGCTCTCTGGGCAGGGTTGGGCCCCCGACCCGCGCGTCGTGCAGTGCGGCCTGATCCTCTCGGACGGCCTCGTGAGCGAGGTGCTGGCCCTCAGGGGTGGGGGGCGCGATCTGGTCGGAGAAATACAGCCGGCCGGCCGCAGCCTTCAGCCGGTCGCGCCAGTGGGTCGAATCCTCTGGCGTCTGCCCATGCGCACTTGCTCCGTTGGGATGCGAGGGTTCGCTAATGCCGACGGCGTGCGGTGGAGCGTTGTCCGTGTGCTGCTGTGCGCGTGAGACCAAGGGCCACTGGGCGTAGGGCGATAGTGCTTCGTGCCTCTCGATGAAGCCTCCTCCGGCGGTTCGCACGAGCATGCCGGTTTCACGTCCGTGCGTCACTAGGGCGTGGTCGCGGCGCTGAAGCGAGAGGCAGATCCGGCGCGTGACCCACGCGACCGTGAACGGCGCCACGAACAGTAGAACACGCAGTGTCATGGTGATCGCCTCGATCGACAGGTGCAGCTTCACGGCGATGATGTCGTTCCCGCCCGCCAGGAACAGGCAGATGTAGAAGGTGAGGGCGCCGGCGCCGATACTGGTGCGGGTCGGGGCGTCCCGAGGACGGTCGAGCAGGTGGTGCTCCTGCGGGCCTGCCCGTGTTGCCCAGCGTTCGAGGAACGGGTAGGCGAGCGCGGCGCCGTACATCGCCGGAATGAGCAGGACGCCCGGCACGAGCACGTTGAGGCTCAGCGTGCGCCCGAAGGCGTGGATCTCCCACGGGAGCATGAGCCGCAGCGCTCCCTCGGCGAAGCCCATGTACCAGTCCGGCTGCGAGCCAGCCGACGCAGCCGTGGGGTCGTAAGGACCGAACATCCAGACCGGGTTGATCGTGACCAGCCCGGCGATGAGGGCGGTCACGCCGAACACGATGAAGAAGAACCCGCCCGCCTTGGCCAGGTAGACGGGCATCAGCGGGAAGCCCACGACATTGCGGTTGGTCCGGCCCGGTCCTGGGAACTGAGTGTGCTTCTGGATGAAGACGAGCAGGACGTGCGCTAGGGCGAGCCCGACCAGCAGTGCCGGCAACAGCAGGATGTGCACGGCATACAAGCGCGGGATGATGTCGTTGCCTGGGAACGGGCCGCCGAACACGGCGAACGACAGCCACGAGCCAATCACGGGTATTGACAGCATCAGGCCGTCGGCGATCCGCAGACCGGTGCCGGAGAGCAAGTCGTCGGGCAAGGAGTAGCCGGCGAAGCCCTCGACGATCGCGAGCAGCGACAGGCACGACCCCAACATCCAGTTCAGTTCCCGCGGCTTGCGGAACGCCCCAGTGAAGAAGACCCGCATCATGTGAACGGCGATCGCCACTGTGAACACGAGGGCGGCCCAATGGTGCAACTGTCTGATCAGCAGTCCGCCCCGCACGTCGAACGAGATGTCCACGGTCGAGCGGTACGCCTCACTCACGGGGATGCCACGTAACGGGATATAGGAGCCGCCGTAGATGACTTGGCCGGAGCTCGGCACGAACCAGAAGGTCAGGAAGGTCCCGGTGATCAGCAAGACGATCAGGGAGTAGAGCGCGACCTCTCCCAGCATGAACGACCAGTGGTCTGGAAAGACCTTGCGCAGCAGTGGGCCGCTCGGCTTGGCGATCCCGGTGCGGTCGTCCAGCCAGCCTGCCACGCCCCCGAGTTCCTGCTTCACCCCCATCACCACCTCCGGTACTTGGCGATATCGCTGATGCGCAGGGGCAGCCCGGTGCCCGGCGATGGCTGGCCTTGGGTGGAAGCTCGCACGATGACTCCTGATGAAACTATGTGCGCAGAGTCATGGGTTGCACTCACGCAACGACTCTCGCCGTACTTCGCAGAATCACACGCGTACACCCCGATCGCAAGCGCAACCATTGATTTAGCGCAATGAATGGCCTACCTGGGCCCCATGAACGCGAAGAGGACGGTTCGAACCGAGGCCTCCGATCCTCGTCACGTTGCCCCGGCTTCGGGTTCTGGTGCCCGTGACCAGCCGGCCAGCCTGAATCTGGCCGTGATGGAGAACATGACCAGCGCCCGGCGACGAGCTCTCGCCGGCGCGCCCTCGAGTCTTTCGCGGCCGCTGCCGGGGAGCCTTCCTGGGCCAGGAGACGTACCTCCTGGGACTGCCTGCCTGAGCGGCTTCTTGGTCCCTCAGATGGGCCGGTAGGGCGGGAGCTTCAGCCCGACATCCTGCATCGCGGGCCCGCTGACCACGTACAGGCTTCCCGCGGCAAGCTCTGCAGCCGCCGCCTCCAGCCACGCGGGCGGCGGCAGGGGGACACCACGCTTCTGCAACGCCCGGCCGAGCGCGTCCCTCGCCTGCTGCTGCGTGGCCCCTCGCGCAGTTTGGAACGCCTCGTAGACCGCCTGCTGCATCAGCGCGTTGCGACGCCGCCGGGCCGAAGGCCCGTCCGCGTCGTTGATGGACACGTCCACTCCTCCCGTTCCGGTTGGCCGGGGGAGGTCTAGCAGGTCTGATTCGGGCGGCTCGCGCGACGAGACCTTTGACGGAGGGCAGGCGACGCGTTGGCCCAGGGGTGCGGCGCCACCCGCCAGGACCGCGGCGATGGCTGCGTCGGTGAGGGCCACCCTGGCCCGACCGGGTACCCACGCGGCCAGCAGGGCCATGCTGGCCGCGTGTGACAGGTCGATGGCCCGCGCAGCCGTCCGCGTGAACGGCCGGTCATCGGCAATCAGCACTACGGCCTGGGCCACGTGCCGCACACCCAGGACCCTGGCGGTGACCCGGGCCCGGCGGTCCAACCGGGGGCCGGCCAGGGCCGACGACGTGCGCTGAGGGTCCAGGAGCAGCGCAAGACCGTAGCCGAGCCTGGCCACGTCGCGACTCCTCATTGCCGGGCCGCCGCGATGGTCGGCTGCAAGATTGTGATGTCCGGGCTCATCGTCGCTGGGCCGCCCCCTGGACACCAGACAGGGTGGCCCCGACGGCCCCGACACTGAGCAGCCGTGGTGCTGCAATGCCCACGGCTCCGGGCCACGAATGACGCACGGACCATCGACCCTGCCCGTGGATGCCGAACTCGGGGCTTCTGTCGGCCGACTCCCAGAGGCCCTTCGGAGGGTTCCGGACGCTGCCGCTTCTCGGTCTCCTGACAGGAGATCCACCGTCCGGGCCAGTTGGCGGTCGTGCAGCCCCGAAGGCACGCATTGGCCATCAACACAATTGGCAACGTACCGCCGCGCAGCCAGTCGTCGCGCCAGGTCGGAGGGTCCGAGGACATGGCCTGAATGTATCACGCAATCATTGCAGTTACGCAATCGTTTGAATGGCGGTTCCTCATTGACAGCCTGGGCCCAACTGGTCGTAGGCGTTGACGGGCCAATGCCGTCCGTCGTCGGTCTCCTTCATGGCGGCGAGAACGAGCTCAGCTCGGTAAAGGTCACCGGGACCCCAAGCGGCCCTGGCGCTAGATACGGCCTGGACGACGACGCGCCGTGCGCGGATCGGCGTAGGCGTTGGCCAGGTGGATACGCCAGGTGCCCGATGACGTCCGACCGGTCCGGTGGCACTGTCGGCAACTGTGATCTGAGATGGCGGTGCTCGCCTGCCAAATTACCCCGCGAGCGATCTCCAAGAGATGGAGTGGGCAGATGAAGTTGTCGAGCTGGAACGTGACGGCGCCGAGATCGTCGGGGTTGGGATATCCACCCACCAGAGCGGTGCTGCACTCGGCGGCCGCTCGCCGCTGGGTCTCCGGGACGCTCGCGGTAAGCGTGTCCGCGCTGATGTCCATGGTGGTCGCGGCCGGACCCGCAGCGGCCACCCCCTACACGGCGGGAGACGTCTTCGTCTCCGTCGGTAGTGGTCTGGTCAAAGAGTTCACTCCGTCGGGCACGCTCGTCCAGACCCTCGACACCACCACCGGCACTCCCTACACGACGGGTTCGGCGTTCGACGGCGCTGGCAACTTCTACGTCACCGGCTTCTCGGGAAACGCGGTGACCAAGTTCGACACCAATGGAACGCTGGTCGGATCCTTTGGTAGCGGCTACAACGCCGACCCGGAGTCCATGGTCTTCGATGCCGCGGGCAACGCATACGTCGGGCAGGCTGACGGAACCACCAATATCCTCAAGTTCGACGCGACCGGTGCACCGCTCGCCTCTTTCGCGCCCACCATCCGGGAGCGCGGAACCGACTGGATCGACCTGGCCGCAGACCAGTGCACCATCTACTACGACTCCGAGGGCCCGAACGTCCACCGCTTCAACGTGTGCACCAACGCCCAGCTCACGGACTTCACGACCACACCTCTTCCCGGGTCGTACGCATACGCGCTGAGGATCCTGCCCGGCGGCGGCGTGTTGGTCGCAGACAGCCAGCAAGTCGTTCGCCTGGATAGCTCCGGTGTGGTCGTGCAGACGTACGCCGTCCCGAACGACAGCTCCCTGTTCGCGCTCAACCTAGACCCAGACGGGACCACCTTCTGGACCGCCGACCTCGGCACCGGCGACGTCGCCCACTTCAACATTGCCTCTGGTGCGCTCTTGGGCCAGTTCAACGGGCTCAGCGCCGGCGGCAGCGTCGTTGCCGGCCTGTCAGTTCGGGGCGAGGTCACCGCGGCCCACCAGTACGCCATCACGCTGACACCGGCGACAGGCAGCGCACCGGCCGGAACGACGCACACCGTCACGGCCACGACCACTGACGCTGGGGCCCCACTGGCCGGTCAGACGGTTCACTTCGCCATCAGCGCAGGACCCAACACAGGGCAGACCGGGAGCGGCACCACCGACGCCTCCGGGCAGGCAAGCTTGACGTACACCGGTAGCGGAGGCGCAGGGACCGACACGATCGGCGCCTCGTTCACCGACCCGGCCTCGGTCACCCTGCAGTCCAACCCGGTCACCCAGACCTGGACAGCGGTCAACAAGCCGCCAGTAGCGAATGACCAGTCCGTCACCACCGCGCAGGACACCGCGAAGGCGGTCACCCTGACGGCCACCGACCCGGAGAGTGATCCTCTCACCTACGCCGTGGTCGCCTCCCCAGCTCATGGCACCCTTTCGGGGACCGCACCGAACCTGACGTACACCCCGACCACGGGCTACAGCGGGCCGGACTCGTTCACCTTCAAGGCCAACGATGGCACGTCCGACTCGAACACGGCGACCGTCTCCATCACGGTGACCCCGAAGGTGAACAGCTGCGCCACCACGGCCCCGACCCTCGACACGTCCGTGTCACGGGACCAGAAGTGGGCGTCCGCCAAGTTCTACGCACCGAAGCTGACGACCGGCGGGGCCGGTGAGCTGCTTCTCGCGTTCATCGAGGCAGATGGTCCAACCGCACCCACCCAGACAGTGCGAAGCGTCTCCGGTGGCGGACTCACGTGGACCATGGCTGCAAGGTCGAACAGCACCTGGGGAACGACCGAGGTCTGGCAGACCTATGCGACAGCCCAGCTCACCGATGCCACGGTCGTCGCGACGCTCGCCAAGGCCTATGACGGTTCCATCACCGTCGCGGCCTTCCGGGGGGCAGCCAACCACGTCGCGGCCACTGCAGACGGGGCCGGAACGGGCGGCCCCGCCTCGGCCACCGTGATCCCCCAGGGATGCAACTCCCTGGTCTGGGCCGCCGGTCATGACTGGACCCACGCTAAGACGCCGCTGCCCGCTCCAGGTCAGACGCTCGTGCACAAGTTCATCGACACACGTGTACACGATTCCTTCTGGACCCAACGGGTGGACGCACCGACCGTGACTGGCACGCCGGTGACGGTGTCAGACACCGGATTCACCACTGACCGGTGGACCATGGCAGCCGTGGAGATACCGGGAACCTAGCAATCCTCGAACCAGCGGCCTCCCTCATGCCGAACGCATGGGGGAGGCCGTCACGTCCGGCCCAGCGCATCACGCCCTCGCCACCTTTTCGCCCGGGGTCGCCTGATCAGATCAGAAAGGAGCGATGGCGCGACGCCGCACACCCCAGCCCCGAGAGGCCTCCGCGGGCGTCCATACCCATGTCCCAAACCAACGTCTCGAAAGGGGGCCACACGATGAGCACTGAGAACCGCGACCCCGGCTACCGGCATCGGGTACGCCCGGGTGTCGATCCTCGAGCAGGACGGGCGTGCTCGTGCTCCACAATCGGGATGGCGGGTTTGCTTTGCCACTGCCAGCGCGTCAGGTCTTGAAGGTGAAGCCGTCGGGGAGGCCGTCGACGGTGGTCCGGCCGTCGGCATCGACCGCTACCGTCACGGATGCGTCGCCGACCCGTATGCCGCGCACCGTGATCGGCCCGAACGGCAGACCCGGCGGGGGTTCCACCGTGATCGTCCGGTTGGGCACGTCGACGGATAGTCCGAGCGCGATGGTGAGGAGCGCGACGGCGGAGGCTGCAGACCATGCCTGGGGCCGGCAGGAGGCGGGATACGGTATCGGTTCACCAAGGACCCCGGTATCGGCGAACAGCTCCGGGTATCTGAAGTGGAAGGCCTCGGCGGCGGTGAGCAGTCGTTGGGCGACGGCGGCCGCCTGCGCGCGATGGCCTTCGCGCAGCATGCCGAGCGCACAGATCGCGGTGTCGTGAGTCCACACTGAACCGGTGTGGTAGCCGAGCGGGTTGAAGCCGCCGTTGTCGCTTGCGTAGGTCGCGATTCCGTGGGTTCCGAGCATTCGGGGTTCGGTGAGGACGTCGGTGACCCGGGTGGCCTCGTCCGCGGTGAACACCCCAGTGCCGAGCCCATGACCCATGTTGGATCCGAGACCGGTCACCGCCTCTCCGTGGCCGTCGATGGCCATGGCGGGGTAGGTGTTGTCGCGCTCGTCGACCCAGAAACGTCGCCGGACGAGGTCTTGCAGGTGGTCGGCGAAGTCTTCGAGCGCCTTGGCGCGGGCAGCGTCCTCGTCCGTACCCAGCACCAGCAGCAGGGTCGACGCCGAACGGGCCGCCTCGACGGCGTAGGCCTGGGCCTCGATGAGCGCGATCGGCGCGTCGGCGATCCGGCCGTCGCGCCAACGGATTGAGTCGCCGCTGTCCTTCCAGCCCTGGTTGGTCAGGCCCTTGCCACTGACGTCGACGTAGGTGAGTAGGCCGTCGTCGCCGGGTGCGATGTCGGTGAGCCAGGTTGCGGCGGAACGGAGCTCGGGCAGCAGCGCGCGAACGTCCTTCTCGGGCATGCCCCACCGCCATGCGTCATGGAGAAGGCAGATCCACAGCGAGGTCGCGTCCACCGTGCCGTAGTACACGGTCGGTAGCTCCAGCCGGCTCGTGGAATCGACGTAGGCGACCCTTCGGACCTCATGGAGAATCTTCCCCGGCTCTTCGGCTCTGAGGGTGTCGTGGGTCGTTCCTTGGCGGCGGGCGAGAGCGCGAAGGGTGCCGGCCGCGAGCTCCGTTCCGATAGGTAGGGTGAGCCGTGCAGCCCAGATGGAGTCGCGCCCGAAAAGCGTGAGGTACCAGGGGGACCCGGCCGCGGCGAAGAAGTCTTCGCGAGCCTGCGGGTCGCTGAGCAGGAGCGACTGCAGGTCTGCGAGCGAGGCCTTCACGGTCCGTTCAAGTCGCGGGTCGCCGGCTGCCACGTGCACCGTGTCGGGCCATGCGACCGCCTCGCTGGCGTCGTCGGCGTCGAACCCGGACGGCACGATCCGCGTGACGGAGGTGCGCAGGACTACGGTGGCCGACTCGCCTGTGTCGATGCGCAGGGGGAGCGTCAGCCGGAGCGCGCCGTCGGGGTCGATCGTCGAGGTTGCCGGGGTCGGATCGCACACGACAGTCACGCGGTGCCGTGAGGTGTTCCACGAGCCACCGGTGGAGGTCGCTGCGGCAGGCACGAGAGTCTCCGGCGCATCCCCACCCTTGACGACGGCGATCTCGGCACCGTCGCCCCCCATAACGACCGTGAGCTTGGCGGCTACTGGGACCGCTCGCGAGGTGACGGTCAGAGTCTCCTCTGCGCCACCGCTGCGAAGCAGCCGGCGCCGGTGCACCTCGACCGTCGGGTCGGCACTGCCCTTGGCGCCGAGGTGGCGGGCCGACCCCACGAACTCGCTCTCCGGGCCGAGCGCGGCTCGACCCACAGGCTCGAGGGGAGCACCCCCAAAGGTGACCAGGCACCGCGAGACAACGCGGGCGTCATCGACGTAGAGGCCCTCGGCCGCGGAGAGACCTATGTCGCCGCCGGCCGTTCCCAGCGCAGTGACGTTGCCGGCCGTGGTGATGACGAGGTCGTGCAGCCATGGCTGCAGGCGTGCCGGCCCGCCGGGGGGGTCGATGCGCTGCGTGTGCATGTGTTCTCTCTCGTGACGGGTGGCGCCGGGCCCTCGGTTCACCATCGGGTTGTTCTGCGTCAGGGTCTTGACAAGCCGTGTGAGAGGTATGAACCTGTCGACCCACGGGTATGAACGTTCATACCGGGGCTGCCGGCCGAATATGAACGTTCCACAACTGAGGGTGGTCGTCAAGGATGACGTTGGATCGGGGGGGTCGCGACCGAGCGACCGTGATCGACGTGGCGCGCGCTGCGGGCGTCTCTCGTCAGACCGTGAGCAACGTCGTCAACCAGCCGGAGCGCGTTGCTGCCGACACGCTGGAGCGGGTCAGGCGCGAGATCGCCCGGCTTGGCTTCCGGCCCAGCCGCGCCGCCCGCAACCTCAAGCAAGAACGTGCCGGCGCCTGGGGCCTCGAGCTCAAGACGGCCGGAGCCGGGCGTCAGGGGAACCTCCTCGTGAACTTTCTCGTCAGCCTCACGACCCTGTCTCACCGGCACGACGCGCACATCGTGCCGTTCACCGCGCCCGACCCGGAGGCTCCGATCGCGGCTTACGAGGACCTCTTGGCCTCTCGACTCGCCGACGGGTTCGTGCTCACCGACACCCGGCACGGCGACCCACGGCCAAGGTGGCTGCGCGACAGCGGCGTCCCGTTCGCGTCCTTCGGTCGGATCTGGGACGACCCGACGCACGCCGGGTGGGTCGACATCGATGGCGCGGCGGGGGTCGACGCCGCCGTGCGGCACCTCGCGGGGAACGGCTTCGAGCGCATCGGCTTCCTCGGCTGGCCGCCGGGCTCGCCGGTCGGCGATGACCGCCGAGCGGGCTGGTCGCGCGCGACGCTCGACCTCGGCCTTCAGAGGTCCGACTGGCAGGCCACGGCCGCGCAGGACTTCACGCTCGCCGCGGCCGCTGCCGGCCCTTTGATCGACCGGTTGGGGCGGGGTGCCGCGATGGTCTGCGCCTCCGATGCCCTCGCTGTCGGCGCCTGGATGGTGCTGATCAACCGAGGCTGGCAGCCCGGCCTGGACTTCGGTCTCGTCGGCTTCGACGACGGTGATCTGGCCGCAGCGCTCGACCTCTCCACTGTCCGTCAGCCGCTCGCCGAGATTGCCGACCGCGTGCTCGCGCTGCTCGGCGGCGAAGGCGACGATGTCGGGCTCCTGATTCCCCCCGAGCTGGTCATCCGGGCCAGTTCCTCCCCTGCGGGCGACCGCACACAATGAAAGAGGCACCTATGAAGACACGGTCCGTCCGTGGTATCGCCGCGGTCGCTCTCGCGACGACCGGCGCTCTCGCGCTCTCCGCGTGCAGCGGTGGGTTCAGCAGCTCCACGACGCAGAGCACCAGCAAGGGCCCAGTCAAGCTGACGGTCATGATCGGCAGCTCCGGTGCCGCCGAGACGGCCGCCGTCAAGTCCGCCACTCAGGCGTGGGCGACCAAGACGGGCAACACCGTCGAGGTCATCGCCGCCTCCGACCTCGGTCAGCAGCTCGGCCAGGCATTCGCCAGCTCAAGCCCGCCCGATGTCTTCTATACCGATGCCAGCAAGCTCGGCACGTATGCCAAGGCGGGGAACCTGTACGCCTACGGCGACCAGGTCAAGAACGCCGGATTCGTCGACTCCCTCGTCAAGTCGTTCACCTACCAGGGCAAGTTCTACTGCGCGCCCAAGGACTCCTCGACGCTCGCGCTGGAGATCAACACGGCCATGTGGACCGCGGCAGGACTGACCGATGCCGACATCCCCAAGGATTGGGCCGGCCTGGAGACCGTCGCCAAGAAGCTCACCAAGGGCAACGTGACCGGCCTGGTCATTGGCAACGACATCAACCGCTCCGGCGCCTTCATGAAGCAGGCTGGCGGCTGGGTCGTCTCCCCTGACGGCAAGATGACCGCCGACGCTCCCGGAAACCTGGCGGGGCTGCAGGAGGTCCAGAAGCTCATGAAGGAAGGGGTGCTGAAGTTCAACACCGACACCAAGCCGGCCACCGGCTGGGGCGGCGAGGCCTTCGGTAAGGGCCTGGCTGCCATGACGATCGAAGGCAACTGGATCGCCGGCGGTATGAAGGACTACCCCAACATCAAGTACAAGACCGTCGAGCTTCCTGCTGGCCCCGGGGGCAAGGGCACGTTGACCTTCACCAACTGCTGGGGCATCGCTACCAAGTCGCCCCACCAGGCCGCTGCGGTCGACCTGGTCAAGTCGCTCATCACCCCAGCCCAGCAGATGGCCTTCGCCGATGCCTTCGGCGTCATGCCCTCGACGACCGAAGGGCTCAAGCAGTTCGCAGCCAAGTATCCGGAGTCGGCAGCCTTTGTCGCGGGTGCGGCCTACGGTCAGGGACCGGTCAACCTCGCCGGCCTGGACGACGTCATGAGCAAGTTCAACGCCGAGCTGGCCACCCTGTCCAAGGGCGGCAACCCGGCCACGATGCTGGCCGAGCTGCAGAAGAACGGCAAAGCCGCGCTCTCGGGCAGCTAGCTGACCCCGTCCGTATGCCGGTGGCGCGTCGCCCTTGCGCCGGCGTCACCGGCATACGGACCCAGCACGACCCACCCCCTCGGCCGCAACACTTCTCACGCAGGAGTCGCACATGACGACAGCCAAAGCGGGACGACCAGCCACACCCGCACCGGTCGCTGCGGAAGAGGCCGTCGCCAAGGCAACGAAGCCCCCCAAGGAGCGAGGTAGGGGTTTGCGCGGTCCGGAGGGTCCGATGGGGTGGCTGTTCGTCTCGCCCATGGTGGTCATCCTCGGGCTGTTCCTCGCGATCCCCATCGTGATGGCACTGTGGGTGAGCCTGACCGACTGGAACGGGTCGAGCAACCCGTTCTCGGGTGGCCCGGGCGCGCAGTTCGTCGGCGCGAAGAACTACACCGATCTGTTTACCAGGGACGGCCTGACCCGCTCCAACTTCATGCAGTCGATCAGCAACACCTTCTGGTATGTGCTCTTCGTCGTCCCCGCGCAGACCGCCTTGGCGCTGGGCCTCGCCCTGCTCGTCAACGCCAAGATCCTCAAGGCGCGCAGCTTCTTCCGGACCGCCTTCTACTTCCCCTCGGTCACCAGTTCGATCGCGATCTCCACGGTGTTCCTGTTCATCTTCTCCAGCACCGGGGTTGTCAACGGCCTGCTCCAGGTCGTCGGCCTCAACGGGCCGAACTGGTTCACCGACGACCGCGGCCTCATCCACCTGCTCTTCAACGCCGTCGGCGTCGACAACCCGGGGTGGGGCCAACATGACATCGTCGGTCGCAGCCTCTGGGACTGGCTGTCCGGTCCCTCGGTGGCGATGAGCGTCATCATCATCCTCGTCGTGTGGACGACGTCGGGCACCTTCATGCTCATGTTCATCGCCGCCTTGCAGGACCTACCCGTCGAGATCGACGAGGCTGCTGCCCTCGACGGCGCCACCGGGTGGAAGAAGCTGCGCATGGTGACCATCCCGATGATCCGGCCCGTCCTGTTCCTGGTCCTTACTCTCGGCCTGATCGGGACCTGGCAGGTCTTCGACCAGATCTTCGTCATGGGCAAGGGTGCACCCAACGGAACGACTCTCTCCCCGGCCTTCCTCTCCTACCAGCAGAGCTTCGGCAACTTCAAGTACGGCTCGGGTGCCGCCATGGCCTTCGTCGTCTTCGTGATCATCCTCGTGCTCACTCGCATCCAGCGGTGGGCCCTGACGGAGAAGGACGAACGACGATCACTGTTCGGCCGCCGGAAGGGAGCACGCGCATGACCACCCGCGCAAGCGCACTCAAGCGGGCGCTCCTGTACGGGGCACTGACCCTCTTCGCCCTGATCTTCATCGTCCCCTTCCTGATCCAGATCGTGACGTCGTTCAAGACCGACCCGGACGCGGCCTCGCACCCGTTGTCGCTGATCCCCAACCCGCTGAGCCTGGCCGCCTGGAAGACGATCTTCGGCAGTGGCGCCGTCCCCTTCCCGACCTGGATCAAGAACTCGGTCCTCATCGCCGTCATCGTCACGTTCGCCCGGGTCTTCCTCGACAGCCTCGCCGGCTACGCGTTGGCACGGTTGAAGTTCCGCGGCCGCGGGGCCATCTTCAGCGCCCTGCTTGCCGTCATGAGCGTGCCCGGAGTCGCCCTGCTGATCCCCAAGTTTCTGATGGTCAACTACCTCGGGATCTACGACACCTACACGGCGATGATCATGCCGCTCGTCGTCGATGCAGCCGGGGTCTTCATCATGAAGCAGTTCTTCGACTCGGTGCCGATCTCGATTGAGGAGGCGGCGCGCATGGACGGCGCCTCGATCTTCCGGACGTTCTGGTCTGTGGTCCTGCCGATGGCGCGGCCGGCGTTGATCACCCTGACGATCCTGTCCTTCCAGGGTTCCTGGAACGAGTTCAGCCACTTCCTCGTCGTGACCAGGGGCACGCCCGACCACATGACCCTGGTCACCGGCCTCGCTTCCCTCACCAGCGGCCAGCTCGGTGCAGGGACGCAGTTCCCGCTCAAACTCGGCGCAGCGCTGTTGACCACCATCCCGGTCGCGGTGCTCTTCTTCTCCCTCCAGCGCTACTTCATCCGCGGCGCCAACGAGGGCGGAGTCAAGGGATGAGAGGACTCTCCGTTGGAGGTGCTTTCGGTCAGCGTGGCGAGCGCCGCCTTGTCGGTCAACTCGCCCCGGTGCTCGCGGCCGCAACCCGCATCACCGCACGCTCCCAGGCAACAACCCGTACGGCCAGATGTGGCCCGACGCGGACGAGTCCGCCCGCACTGCCGTGGTGTGGTCTGGCAGCGCGGGCGGACTCGCAGAGGAAGATCCCGAGTCTTGCGGACTAGATGCGGACTAGGACGGCATCGAGCGCGCAGAACAGCAGGTCAAGCGGCACGTGAAGGTCAGAGGTCGTAGTACATCTCGAACTCGTGCGGGTGTGGGCGGAACCGGATCGGGTCGACCTCGTTCTTGCGCTTCCACTCGATCCAGGTCTCGATGAGGTCCTGGGTGAACACGTCACCCTCGAGCAGGAACTCGTGGTCGGCCTCCAGCGCGGCGAGCACCTCGGGCAGCGAGCCGGGCACCTGGGCGATGGCGTCGTGCTCCT
The DNA here is from genome assembly GCF_036000045.1 of Pedococcus sp. Classification (GTDB taxonomy): domain Bacteria; phylum Actinomycetota; class Actinomycetes; order Actinomycetales; family Dermatophilaceae; genus Pedococcus. The sequence goes on along the minus strand of NZ_DASYGF010000025.1, from coordinate 44,694 downwards.
CGGGCGGCAGCTCGTAGAGGTCCTTGTCCACGGGCTCGGGGGGCTCGATGCGGTTCTTGATGCCGTCGAGGCCTGCCATCAGCATCGCCGAGAACGCGAGGTACGGGTTCGCCGACGGGTCGGGCACGCGGAACTCGAGGCGCTTGGCCTTGGGGGAGTCGCCGGTGATCGGGATGCGCACACAGGCCGAGCGGTTGCGGGCCGAGTACACGAGGTTCACGGGAGCCTCGTAGCCCGGGACCAGGCGGTGGTAGGAGTTCACCGTCGGGTTGGTGAACGCGAGGACCGCGGGAGCGTGCTTGAGCAGACCGCCGATGTACCAGCGGGCCAGGTCCGACAGGCCGCCGTAGCCGCGCTCGTCGTAGAACAGGGGCTCGCCGTCCTTCCATAGCGACTGGTGCGAGTGCATGCCCGAGCCGTTGTCACCGAAGAGCGGCTTGGGCATGAAGGTGACGGTCTTGCCGCCATGCCAGGCCACGTTCTTGATGATGTACTTGAACTTCAGAACGTCGTCAGCCGCCTGCTTCAGCGTGTTGAAGCGGTAGTTGATCTCCTGCTGGCCAGCGGTGCCCACCTCGTGGTGCGCGCGCTCGACGCTCAGGCCGGCGGCCTCGAGGGCCAGCGACATCTGGTCGCGCATGTCGGCGAAGTGGTCGACCGGCGGGACGGGGAAGTAGCCGCCCTTGTAGCGGGTCTTGTAGCCCTTGTTGCCGCCCTCCTCCTCGCGACCCGTGTTCCACGCGGCCTCGACGGAGTCGATGAAGTAGTAGCCGGCGTTCTGCTTGGTCTCGAAGCGCACGTCGTCGAAGATGTAGAACTCTGCCTCGGCGCCGAAGTACGCGGTGTCGGCGATGCCCGTCGACTTGAGATAGGCCTCGGCCTTGGCCGCGATGTTGCGCGGGTCGCGCGAGTACTCCTCGCCGGTGAAGGGGTCCACGATCGAGAAGTTGAGGATGAGCGTCTTCTCCGCGCGGAACGGGTCCACGTAGGCGCTCGTGGGGTCCGGGATCAGCTTCATGTCGGACTCGTGGATGGCCTGGAAGCCGCGGATCGAGGATCCGTCGAACATCTGGCCATCCTTGAAGAAGTCTGCCGTCACGCTCTGCGCAGGCACGTTGAAGTGCTGCATCACGCCGGGCAGGTCGCAGAACCGCACATCCACGAACTTGACGTCTTCGTCCTTGATGAACTTCAGGACCTCGTCAGCATTGCTGAACAATCCAACCTCCTGGTGGTAGGGCGGCCGAGACCGCCCGGTGACGGTTGTCGACCCAACCGGTGTCGTCCACGACCTTATCGGGCGGGCATTTCTCGGCCATGACCCGAATGTTTCGCGGGTGTTACGCCGTGAGAGGCTGGCGACGTGGTCGACCGCAAGGACATCGGCTCCTGGCTCGACGGGCCCGGAGCACGCACGGGTGCGCCCACGGCATACCCAGGACAACGACTCGGTATGCCGCGCGACGGCGCCGGCTCGGTCGGCCGGTGGGGGCGGCGGCTGCTCGGCGTCCTCGTGGACTGGACCGTCTGCCAGCTGATCGCCTACGGGCTGTTCCGGGTGCCGCTGGTGCAGGCGGGCGGTGGGTCCTTCGTCCCGCTGGCCATCTTCGCCGTCGAGAACCTCGTGCTCGTGGGCACGCTGGGCAACACCCTCGGCCATCGCATCGTCGGCCTGCGGGTGCAGACCATCGACGGGCAGCCTGCTCGGCCGTTCCAGGTGCTGGTTCGCACGGTGCTGCTCGCCCTGTTCCTGCCCGCGATGTTCTGGGACGCCGACGGTCGCGGCCTGCACGACAAGGCCGCGGGCACCGTCATCGTCCGGACCTGACCACCTCGCGGATCCGGTTCGTCGCCTCGGCCAGGATGTCCACGATCTCGCGAGTCTGCGCGGGCGTGATGCCGTGCCGCCGCCAGGCCGTGCGGGCCTCCTGGCGCAGCTGCTGCACCGCCTCCTCGACCTCGTGCACGGTGTGCGAGTCGGGGGTCGGCCAGGTCTGCTGACCGCCGACCGGCGTCGCGGTGCGGCGAGCCTCCTGCGCGGCCACCCTGAGCTCGGCGCGCAGGTCGCTCGTCTGGCCGCGGACGCGCGACCGCACCTCCTCGGCCAGCTCGCGCACCGATACGTCGAGGTCGGCCTCGAGCGCACTCAGGTCGTCCTGCCGTGAGCGGACCTCCTCACGACCGGCCTCGGTGATCCGGTACACCGCCTTGCGACCTTCGTCCGTTCGCTCGACCAGGCCTTCCTCCTCGAGCTTGGCCAGCCGCGGATACACCGTGCCGGCGCTGGGGGAGTACAGGCCGTTGAACCGCTGCTCGAGGTCCTGGATGACCTCGTACCCATGGCGAGGACCCTCGTCGAGCAGCGACAGCAGATAGAGGCGCAGCTGCCCGTGGGCGAACACCGGGCTCATGCGGACGCTCCCACGACCGACTTGAGCAGGACGACGTTGCCCGACACCGCGTTCGCCTTGAGGCGCAGCCCACCATCGCCACCAGTGAGTCGGTTGCCCGAGGGGCGCGAGAGCTTGTCGATGATCTGCCCGTCGATGACCACCTGTCCGGAGGCGGTGTTCGCCGTGACGTCGTAGCCCTCATGCGGAGCGCGCACGGTGACGTCCCCCGACACCGAGTTCGAGGTGATCGTGGCCCGTCCCATCGTCAGGTCGAGGGTGATGTCACCACTGACGGTGTTGATGCTGACCTCGGGTGTCTGGCTCGACTGGGCGGTGACCGAGCCCGAGACCGAGTGCACCGTGAACGGCCCGCGCACGTTCCCGCACTCCACGTCGCCGCTGACGGTGTTGACGCCCACGGGCCCGGCCACGTCGTCGATGGTCATCGCGCCGGACACGGTGTTGGCCTTGGCGCCCGAGCGCATTCCGGCCAGCAGCCCGCTGGCGCTGACCGTGCTGACGGAGGCGCGCGCGTCCTCGGGGATGGAGATGCTGATGGAGACTCGGTTGCGCTCGATGCCGTCGAAGGCGCGCCGCACCTTGGCGAGGATCCCCGCCGAGCTGATCCCGTGGGTGATCTTGAGCTTGGAGCCGTCCCACTTCACCGTCAGCGGGTCGCCCTCCACGCCCGAGACCTCCACCCGCGCGGTGGGGGAGTCGGCGTGGGTGACCACGTCGACCCGGCCGCCGACGATGGCCACGCTCAGCTCGCGGACGCGCTCGCCGTCGTCCCCGACATCGAGGACGCGTGGTGCGTCGATCGTCCATTCCTCAGTCATGAGATCTGTCCCTTCTCGCGCTATATCGCGTTGTGGACAATCACGCTATATCGCGTATGCCGCGACCGCAAGCCCTGATCGCCGCGGCCGGGCGGGGGCTGAAGGTCAGCGTCCGCGCATGGCCTTGCGGTCGACGCGTGCGCGCTGCGGGTCCATGCCGGCAGGGATCGGAGGGCGCAGTCCGCCCAGCGACTTCAGGCGCTTGTTGACGGCGGAGACCTCGTCCTTGGTGAGGACGGCCTTCATCCGGGTCAGCTTGCCGGTGAGCTTGCGGACGGCGACCTGCCCGTCCCCGTCGCCGACGACGACCAGCGTGACCGGGACACCGGGCGCGACGCGCTCGATCTTCTTGCGCTCCGAGGCGAGCAGCTTGCTGCGTCGCGCGTCCGGCCCCTCACCGATGAGCACCACTCCGGGGCGCCCCACCGCGCGGTAGACGAAGGCGGCTCCGGTCATGTCCTCGGGCCGCGCGCCGCGGGCACCGTCCACGGCGACCGGCTGCTGGTCGGCATACCAACCGCGACGCAGCGCGCCCAGGGCGGCGCCGGCCGCGCCTGGCTGCCCCTCGAGAGCGCGGTATGCCGCCCGCTCGGCGCGGCGGCTCAGCACGAGGGTGGCGGCCAGCATGGCGAGCGGCAGCGACAGGATGAGCGCGTAGACCCAGTGGCCCAGCAGCAGACCGATGATGACGCCCACCACGACGACGCCGAGAGCAGCCAGCAGCATCCACCAGGGGATGGTGCGGTCCACCTGGTAGGCGGCCCGGTAGACCTGGCGAATCTGGGCGAAACGGCCCTGCTTTGCGGGCGTGTCCGACTGCTGCGAATCCTTGCGGGCCATAGGGGTCAGGATACGGGGCGTCAGCCGCGCTGACCCAATGCGGCGGGCCGACGTGCGGCGACCAGCGAGGCGGCCTCCTGCCGGGCCGGGTCGCCGGCAGCCGCCGCGAGGTGCTGGAGGTGCTCGGGAATCTCCCGGCCCCACTTCGTCATGGCCGTGGCCCACAGGCGACCGGCACGATACGACGAGCGCACGAGCGGGCCGGCCATGACACCCTTGAACCCGAGGTCCTCGGCCACCTCGCTCCAGTGCACGAACTCCTCGGGCTTGACCCAGCGGTCGATCGGGTGGTGCAGCTTCGAGGGGCGCAGGTACTGGGTGATGGTCAGGATGTCGCACCCCGCGTCGTGCAGGTCACGGATGGCCTGCTCGACCTCGTGGTCCTGCTCGCCCATGCCGAGGATGAGGTTGGACTTGGTGACGAGCTGGGCCTCGCGCGCCATGGACAGGACCCGCAGCGACTTGTCGTACGTGAAGGCCGGGCGGATCTGCTTGAAGATCCGTGGCACCGTCTCGAGGTTGTGCGCGAACACCTCGGGACGGGCGTCGAAGACCTGGCCGACGAGCTCGGGCTGCGCGCCGAAGTCAGGAGGCAGGATCTCGACGCCGGTGGTGGGGTTCTTGGCGTGGATCTGGCGGATCGTCTCCGCGTAGAGCCACGCGGCGCCGTCGGGCTGGTCGTCTCGCGCCACACCCGTGACGGTCGAGTAGCGCAGTCCCATCTGAGCCACCGAGTCGGCCACCCGGCGCGGCTCGTCGAGGTCGAGCGCCAACGGACGGCCGGTCGCGATGTCACAGAAGTCGCACCGTCGCGTACAGATGTCGCCGCCGATGAGGAAGGTGGCCTCGCGGTCCTCCCAGCACTCGAAGATGTTGGGGCAGCCGGCCTCCTGGCACACCGTGTGCAGGCCCTCGGACTTCACCATCGAGTGCAGCTTGGTGTACTCGGGGCCCATCTTGGCGGTCGTCCGGATCCACTCCGGCTTGCGCTCGATCGGCGTCTCGGCGTTGCGCGCCTCGACGCGAAGCAGGCGGCGGCCCTCGGGTGCGATGGTCACGAAGCTCCCTTGCCCTTCGTCAGTGCTGCCGAGCGGTATGCCGCGGGGCACAGGTCCGCCCGGAGGTCACCGGGCGTCCTTCAAGGGTACGCCCGGTCGTGCCCCGGCTAGGGCCGGGTAGCTGCGGTGAGCACCTCGCTCAGGTGCTTCTCGGCATACGGCAGGACGTCTTGGACGGTCACCGTCCGGTCTGCCTCCCGGCTGATCGAGCTCACGCCCGCGTCGTCGATGCCGCAGGCCACGATGTTGTCGGCCCAGGACAGGTCGGCGTCGCAGTTGAGCGCAAACCCGTGCATGGTGACCTGGCGGCTGACCCGCACGCCGATGGCGCCGAGCTTGCGGTCCGGACCACGGTCGTCGGCCAGCACCCACACCCCGCTGCGGCCCTCGACCCGAGTCGTCTCGACCTCGAACTCGCGGCACACCCGGATCATCACCTCCTCGAGCCGGCGCACGTGGGCCACCACGTCGATGGGCACGCCATGCAGCCGCACGATCGGGTAGCCGACGAGCTGGCCAGGACCGTGCCAGGTGATCAGGCCGCCCCGGTCGACGTCGACCACCGGGGTGCCGTCGAACGGCCGCTGGGAGTCGAGCGTCCGCTTGCCGGCGGTGTAGACGGGGGAGTGCTCGAGCAGCAGCACGGTGTCCTCGCCGCCAGCCACGACAGCGGCGTGGACCTCGCGCTGGTGGTCCCAGGCCCGCTGATAGTCGACGAACTCCGGTGCAAAGCCCACGTGCTCGAAACGCATGACGTCAGGGTACGCCGAGGCTGTCAGCCCACCACGGGCAGCGTTGGTCAGAGGCGACGCGGCTCGATCCGCTCCTCGGTCGCGACGTCGCCCTCGCGGGTCACGACGTACGCGCCCTTGCCGTCGACCTCACTGACCGCCTCGACCAGATCGGTCCCGCGATAGACCAGGCCGACGCCGTCGTCGGTGCAGTGGGTCGTCGGCAGCGTGCCGTCAGCGACCAGCTGGTGCACGAGTGGACGGCGGCGGGATTCGGAGTCGTAGTGCACGCCGTTGCCGAAGGGCAGGAACGCCAGCCCGTTGGTCACGGCGCGCAGCTCCGGTCCGAACGAGTCGGTGGTGCCGCCGGAGTACCAGCAGATCGAGCCGGCGGAGACGCCGGCGAGCACCACCCCGGCCTCCCACACCCTGCGGAAGATGGCGTCGAGCCCGTGGACCCGCCATACGGCCAGGAGGTTCGCCACGGAGCCACCGTTGACCCAGACGACGTCCTGCTCGAGGAGGTGCCCCTCCATGTCCTCGATGCTCGGCATCGAGAACAGGTTGAGGTTGGTCAGCTCGAACCCGGCCACCCGAGCGGCGTCGCTCATCCAGTCGTTGGCGAACCGCTGGTCCCCGCCGGCGGTGCCGAGATGCGTCAGCCGAGGCCGTCCTGTGGCGCCGGAGAGCTCGACGGCGTGGTGCACGAGCGCATCGAACTCGAAACGCACCCGGTCGGCCAGGCGGTAGCCACCGGAGGTGGCCAGGATCGTGGGCTGGTCTGCAGGCATGGAGGCACCCTATGGGCCTGCCCCGACGGCCAGTGCAGAAGGACGGCCTGTGGAGAAGCTCGCGGCCTCGCACGGCGATCTCGGCATAGTGGCGCCCATGGACGCGACCGACCCCATGCCGCCTCCGGACGTCCCCGGTTACCGGCTCGGCGAGCACCTCGGGACTGGCGCGACCGGCACGGTGTGGGCGGCGCTACGGTCGCGAGACCTGCTGCCGGTGGCGGTCAAGGTGGTGCCCGTCGGGGCGCACGTGAAGCCGGTCGACCAGGCGGGCGACCAGCCGGTCGACGAGCCGGGCGGCCACGCCGCGCGCGAGCTGGCTGTCCTCGGCCGGGTGTCGGTCGAGGGGCTGGTCGGCTTCCACGAGGCGATCGGCCTCCACACCGACCCGCCGTCGCTCGCCCTGGTACTGGACCACGTCGCCGGCGGCTCGCTCTGGAGCGCGGTTCGGGCCCGCGGTCACCTCAGCGTGGGTGAGAGCGTGACCGTGCTGGTGCCCGTGGCGAGAGCGCTCGCCGGGCTGCACGCGATGGGCGTGGTCCACGGTGACGTCTCGCCGCGCAACGTCCTGCTCCAGCGGAGCGGCCGGCCGGTGCTCTCCGACCTCGGCGTCGCACAGGTGGCCGGGGTGTCGGACGCTCAGACCTATGGGACGACCGGCTTCGTGGCTCCCGAGCTCGAGGACGGGTCGCCGCGGACCGCTGCCTCCGACGTCTATGCCGTGGGCGCTCTGGGGTGGTGGTGCGTCACCGGGGAGCTTCCGACCCCGGCATCCCTGCGGCAGCCGCTGGACGCGTTGGCTCCCGGGCTGCCGGAGTCGTGGCGAGCGGTCACCGCACAGGCGCTCTCGCGCGACCCCGCCGATCGACCGACCGCGGCAGAGCTGGCCCTGGCCTACTTCGACTCGGCGCCGTGTGAGCCGCTACGGCTCGTCGTCGGCGCGGACGACACCTCACTGCTGACCCACCGGCTGCGCAGGTCCCAGCCGGCCCCACCGGCCGCATCTCGAGCGGCCGCTCGGGTCCGAGGGCGGCCCAGGCTGCGATGGCTGCTCGTGGGCGCCGCTGTGATGACCGCGCTGGGCTTGGCCGTGGCAGGCGTCGCGTTCGCGGACCACCTACCGTGGCGCATCCCCCCGCATCCGAGCGCGGTGCCGCAACGGCCCAGAACCCTCGTCTCCGTGACGCCTCGCGACCTCACCACTGACCCCGCCGCTGCTCGTCGCGACCCCGTGGGGCTGATGCAGGCACTCGCGGACCGTCGGGCCCGGACGATGACCAGTCGGGTGCCCGCCGAGCTCGAGTCGTTGGATGTGACGGGATCGGTCGCCATGCGTGACGACGCGGCGCTGCTTCGTGACCTCGCGGCTCACCACCGGTCCTACCGCGATGTCGCCTTTCGCGTGCGGAGCGCGCGCTACGTGGAGTGCACCGCCACCACGGCGCAGATCGACGCGGCCGTGGACACCACGGCATACACGGTGGATGACGCAGGAGGAGTCGTCCGGCATGAGCGGCTGCCGCCCGCGCCGGTGGTGCGCTTCTCGCTGCGTTGGCAGGACGCCGGATGGCGCATCGAGGAGGTGAGTGCTCCCTAGGCGTCCGCGAGGACTGCGCGTAGCGCCGACGCGAGGGTGGTGTCCTGGTGCACGAAGCCGGCCTCGGCGAGCCGGGCCGGCATCGCCCGCTTGCTCGTCAGGACCTCGTCGGAGAAACCACCCAGCACGAGCTTGATGCCGAACGCCGGGGCCGGCAGCAGCGCCGGCCGGTGGATCTGACGGCCCAGCTCACGAGCCAGGTCGAGCTGCCTGTCGGGGGATGGGCCGACCAGGTTCACCGGACCGGTGAGGTCGGGGTGGTCGACAAGGAACGCGAGGCCGGCGACGGTGTCTCGCAACGAGATCCAGGGCCACCACTGCGTGCCGCTTCCCAGTGGCCCGTTGATGCCCAGCCGAGCCAACGGGAGCATGCGCGCCATGGCTCCGCCGGACGCCGCCAGCACGATGCCGGTGCGCGGGTGCGCCACGGAGATGCCTGCCGCACGGGCCGGCTCTGCGGCTGCCTCCCAGGCCCGCACGACCTCGCTGAGGAACCCGGTGCCGCCTTCCGAGTCCTCGGTGAGCAGCTCGTCACCCCGGTCGCCGTAGAAGCCCACCGCGGAGCCACTCACCAGCCGGACGTCGCCACCGAGCTGCGCGAGAGCGCCGGCGATGGCCGTGGTGCCGTCGACTCTGGAGGTAAGGATCTCGCGCTGGTAGGCCGGGGTCCAGCGGTGGTCGCCGACACCCGCTCCGGCCAGGTGGACCACGGCGTCGATGCTCCGCAGAGCCGTCGGGTCGAGCTCCCGCGAGGAGGGGTCCCACTGCACTTCCGTGGAGTCACGCGGGGTCCGCCGTACCAGCCGGACCACCTCGTCCCCGCGCTTCTCCAGGTACGCCGAGAGCGCGCCGCCGATCAGTCCGGACGAACCGGTGACGGCGACGCGCTTCGACATGTGTGGTGGTGGTCTCAAGAGGTCCGGGTCGTCGCTCAGAGACCGAGGTCGGCCTCGAAGTTGCCCTCTTCGAGCCGGGCCTTCATGGTGGTCAGGAACCGAGCGGCGTCGGCGCCGTCGACGATCCGGTGGTCGTAGGACAGGGCCAGGTAGGCCATCGAGCGGATCGCGATCGTCTCGCCGCCGTCGACGTCGGTGACGACCACGGGACGCTTGACGACCGCGCCGGTGCCGAGGATCGCCACGTTGGGCTGGTTGATGATCGGCGTGTCGAACAGCGCTCCGCGGCTGCCGGTGTTGGTCAGCGTGAACGTGCCACCACCGAGCTCGTCGGGCGTGATCTTGTTGCCCCGGGTGCGCTCGGCGAGGTCGGCGATCTTGCGGGCCAGCCCGGCGATGTTGAGGTCGCCGGCGTCCTTGATGACGGGCACCAGCAGGCCGCGCTCGGTGTCGACGGCCACGCCGAGGTTCTCGGATCCGTGGTAGGTGACCTGGTCGCCCTCGACGCTCGCGTTGACCGTCGGGTGCGCCTTCAGGGCCTCGACGGACGCGAGCGCGAAGAACGGCAGGAAGCTGAGCTTGGTGCCCTCGCGACGCTCGAACTCGCTCTTGGCCCTGGCCCGCAGGCGAGCGATCTTCGTGACGTCGACCTCGACCACCGTGGTGAGCTGCGCCGAGACGTGCAGGGACTCGACCATGCGCTTGGCGATGGTCTGTCGCAGGCGCGACATCTTCTCGGTGGTGCCACGCTTGGGCGACGGCGCGGCCGGGCGACTGGCCGCGGCGGCCCCGGACTGGGCAGCGCTGGCCGGTGCGGCCGCGGGCTCTGCAGGCGCCTGCTGCTGGGTCGACTGCTGCTGTGCCGCGTCCTGGGCGGCCTTGGCGGCGTCGAGGACGTCCTGCTTGCGGATCCGCCCACCGATGCCGGTGCCCGTGAGTGCGCCGAGGTCGACGTTGTTGTCTGCCGCCAGCTTGCGTACGAGCGGAGTGACGTATGCCGACGCGTCGGCAGCCTGGCCGCCATCGGCCTGGGGAGCCTGAGCAGGGGCGGCGGGCGCCTGCTCAGGCGCTGCCTGGGGTGCCTGGGCCTGGGGTGCCTGGGCCTGCGGAGCCTGAGCGGGTGCAGGTACTGCCGGTGCCTGCTGCGGTGCCTGCTCCTGGGCGGGTGCCTGCTCCTGCTGCTTCGGCGCCTCCTGCGCGGGCTGGGGCTGCTCCTGCTCCTGGGCTGGCTGAGACTGCTGCTGCGCGGGGGCGCTGCCACCGATGACGGCGAGGTCGCCACCGACCGGGACGGTGTCGTCCTCGGCGACGAGGATCTTGGTGAGAACCCCGGCTACGGGGGAGGGGATCTCGGTGTCGACCTTGTCGGTGGACACCTCGAGCAGCGGCTCGTCGACCTCGACCCGGTCTCCCTCGGCCTTCAGCCAGCGCGTCACCGTGCCCTCGGTGACCGACTCGCCGAGCGCCGGCATACGGACCGTCTCGCCACCACCGGAGTCGCCGCCCTGCGGCTGGCCATCCTGCTGGTCCTGCGACGGCTGGCCTTGCTGGGAGCTCTCCGGCTCGGAGTTCTGCTGCTGCGGCTCCTGGTCCACCGAGGGCGTCTCCGGCACGGGGCTGGCCCCGACGTCGCCCTGCTGACCACCCTGGTCGCCCTGCTGCGCGTCGGCCGACCCGCCCTGGGACCCGCCGGCGCCGGACTCGCTGCCGTCACCGATCACCGCGAGGTCTGCGCCGACTGGGACCGTGTCGTCCTCACCCGCGAGGATCTCCTGGAGCACGCCCGCCACTGGTGAAGGGATCTCGGTGTCGACCTTGTCGGTGGAGACCTCGAGCAGCGGCTCGTCCACCGCGACGGTGTCGCCGACGTTCTTCAACCAGCGCGTCACGGTGCCTTCGGTGACCGACTCACCCAGCGCCGGCATGGTCACGCGTTCAGACATCTGCTCGTTCTCCTCTTAGTTGTGTGCGTGGAGCGGTTTGCCGGCGAGGGCCAGGTGCGCCTCTCCGAGTGACTCGTTCTGCGTGGGGTGGGCATGGATCAGCGATGCCACGTCGGAAGGGAGGGCCTCCCAGTTGTAGATCAGCTGCGCCTCGCCCACCTGCTCGCCCATCCGGGCGCCGACCATATGGACGCCCACAACAGGACCGTCCTTCTCGCGGACCAGCTTGACGAAGCCCTGGGTCTGCAGGATCTGGGACTTGCCGTTCCCGCCGAGGTTGTACTCGTAGGTCTCGATCTCGCCGTACTTCTCCGCGGCCTGGGCTTCCGTCAGACCGACGGACGCGATCTCGGGGTCGCAGTAGGTCACCCGTGGGATGCCGGTCTCGTCGATCAGCGCCGGCTCCAGCCCGGCGATCTCCTCGGCGACGAAGATGCCCTGGGCGAAGCCGCGATGAGCGAGCTGGAGCCCCGGCACGATGTCGCCCACGGCGTAGACGCCCTCGACGCCGGTGCGCAGCCGCTCGTCGGTCGTCACGAAGCCGCGGTCGAGGGTGACGCCGGCCTCGGCATACCCCAGGCCCTCGGTGACCGGACCCCGGCCCACGGCGACGAGGAGCAGGTCGGCCTCGATCGAGTCGCCGCCCTCGAGCGAGACGGTGACGGTGTCGCCGCTCTGGGTCGCACCCGCGAACCGGACGCCCGTCTTCACGGCGATCTTGCGCTTGCGGAACGAGCGCTCGAGCTGCTTGCTGATCGCCTCGTCCTCGGCGGCGACCAGTCGGGGCAGTGCCTCGACCACGGTCACCTCGGAGCCGAACGAGCGGAACACCGAGGCGAACTCGACGCCGATGACGCCGCCGCCCAGGACGACGACGCGCGGCGGTACGAAGTCGATCGCGAGCGCCTGCTCACTGGTCATGATGCGGCCGCCGATCTCGAGACCAGGCAGCGACTTGGGGTACGACCCCGTGGCGAGGACGACGTGCCGGCCCCGCACGGCCCGGCCACCGACCTCGACCGTCGAGCGGTCGACGAGCCGGCCCTCGCCCTCGATGAGCTCGATCTGGTGAGCCTTGGCGAGACCCTGGAGACCCTTGTAGAGACGGGCGATGACGCCGTCCTTGTACGCGTTGACCCCCGACATGTCGACGGACTCGAAGGTGGACTTCACGCCGAAGCGCTCGCCCTCGCGGGCGGTGTCGGCGACCTCGGCGGCGTGGAGCAGCGCCTTGGTCGGGATGCAGCCGACGTGCAGACAGGTGCCACCCAGCTTGTGCTTCTCGACGAGAGCGACGCGCAGGCCGAGCTCGGCCGCGCGGAACGCGCAGGCGTATCCGCCACTGCCGCCGCCGAGGATCACTACGTCGAAGGTGGTGCTCTCGGCGTCAGCCGACATCCTGGTCGCTCCCTTGCGTCGTTCGCGTCGTGGGTCGTGTCGCTGCAGCCGCCGGTCATGTGGTGACCGTGTCGCGTGCGACACAGTGCATCTTGTCACTGATGGACCTGACAGGCACAAGCAGGTCTCACCCCGGCGCGGGCGGGGTGAGAGACGCGCCGAAACGGCGCGAAACCCTCGGGGCCGCGCACCTTCGCCCCGTATCGTTGCGCCATGGTGTGGTGGCGCAGACGCCGGGGCTCGCGACACGGCGGGCCGTCCGACGGTCCCAACATGGCGGTGGACCAACAGGCGGTCCGGCGTCACCTCGCCGACTTCGTCGCCAGCCGCCGGGGTGTGGAGGCGTATGTCGAACCCCCGACCAACGTCACGGCCACCACGGTGATCCTCATCGCCCACGACGGGGAGTGGACCAGGCGGGCGGCCGGCACCCGCCAGGCCGCCTTCGAGCTGGCCACGAGCCTCGGGATCCCTGTCTACGACGTGCTCCACACGGGGTATCCGCAGCGCATGCGCGAGTGGAACTCCCGCCAACGCAACAAGCCTTGACGCGCTAACCGGTGGTTCTGGTCGTCCGAAGGTGCGAGGGTGGAGGCTCACACGAGCAGTTCGGACGAGCAGGAGGAACCATGTCTGGCAATGGCAAGTCTGGGCAGCAGGGGCCGAGCGAGGACGTCAAGCGCAGGTTCCGCGAGGCGCTGGAGCGCAAGCAGTCCCATGCCGGACGTGACGTCTCCGACGACCACGAGCACGGCAAGGTGGACCACGCGCAGAGCGCCGCGACGAGCGCGACGCAGCAGATGTTCCGTCGCAAGAGCGGGTGAACACCGCCCGCGGATAGACCCGCGGACATATCTGAGAGGGGCCCGTCCGGTGTCGGACGGGCCCCTCTCAGCGTGCAGGTCGTGTGCCGGTCAGCCGGCGTAGCTCTCGACCAACGTGAGCAGGGTGGCGACGCCGAACCCGGTGGCGCCCTTGGGCGTGTAGCCCCAGGCGGACCCCTCGTTGAAGGACGGTCCGGCGATGTCGACGTGCGCCCAGGGGGTCCCCTCCTCGACGAACTCGCGCAGGAACAACCCGGCCGTCAGCATGCCGCCCCAGCGCTCGCCCTTGTGGGCGATGTCGGCGACCTGCGAGTCGAGCTGGCTGCGCAGGTCCTGCGGCAGGGGCATCGGCCACGCGGCCTCTCCCGACTGGTCGGCCGCGGCGCGGACCCGGTCGCGGAAGGCGTCGTCGTTCGCCATGATGCCGGCGACCCGCGCCCCGAGGGCGACCATCTGGGCTCCGGTGAGGGTGGCGATGTCGACGATGACGTCAGGCTTGGCCTCGCCCGCCAAGGCCAGCCCGTCGCCGAGCACCATGCGGCCCTCGGCGTCGGTGTCGAGGATCTCGACGGTGGTGCCGTTACGCATCGTGACCACGTCGCTGGGACGTTGGGCCGAGCCGCTCGGCATGTTCTCTGCCAGGCAGAGATAGCCGGTCACGGTGACGGGCAGGCCGAGCTCGGCCGCGGCGAACACGGTCGCGGCCACGGCGGCGGCTCCGGCCATGTCGGACTTCATGGTGAGCATCGAGGCCGGCGGCTTGATGCACAGGCCACCGGAGTCGAACGTGATGCCCTTGCCGACCAGCGCGACCGAGCCCTTCGCCTTCGACGGGGACCAGGTGAGGGTGACGAGCCTGGGCGGGTTCACCGAGCCCTGGCCGACGCCGACGATGCCGCCGAAGCCGCCCTTGACCAGCGCCTTCTCGTCGAGCACGGTGACGCTGACCTTGCCGCTGGCCGAGCGGGCCCGCGCCGTGACCGAGTCGGCGAAGGACTTGGGGAACAGCTGGTTGGGCGGGGTGTTCACCAGGTCGCGCGCGTAGGCCTTGGCCTCCGCGAGGACGGCGGCGCGCGTGGCTGCCGCCTTGGCGGCCTTGCTCCGCGCCACACCCGTGACGACAGTGATGGCGGTGACGGGCTTGGCGGGCTTGGCCTTGGGGCCGCGCACGCCGGCATACCGGTAGGCGCCGAGCGCAGCGCCCTCGGCGATGGCGGCCACGGCTGCCTCGTCCGGTGCGGGGAGGGAGACGACGACCTTGCCGCCCCCCTTCACCGAGCGGATAGCCGCACCGGCGGCGCGCCGCAGCACCTCGTGGTCGAAACCGGAGGAGTCTGCGGCCTGCCTGCCCAGGCCCGTGACGACCACCAGCGGCGCGCGCACTCCGGGCACTGCCGTCAGCGTGTGAACCTCCTCGGCGGCCCCGGCAGCCGCCAGGGCCTCAAGCGAGGTCTCGATGTGGGAGGCGGCCTCGCGTGGCAGTCCGTGGGCGGCCGCGAGTCGCGCGGTTCCGTCCACTCCGACGGTGGCGAGGACCAGCACGTCGACCTTGAGGTCGTGGGCAGAGCGGTCGGAGACGTTGACGGTCGTCACAAGGCATCCTTCTGATGGGGGCTTTTGGCACCTGCTGCAGCGCAGGATAACCGTGCTGCTGCGGGCTGGCAGGCTAAGGGGCGGTAGCGTTCGCGCCATGAGCGACCCAGACCTCAAGACGTCCCCCCTCCACGACCGTCACGTGGCGCTCGGCGCCAAGATGGCGGACTTCGGTGGGTGGGAGATGCCGATCGAGTACCCCGGTGGCGGCGTGGTTCGCGAGCACACCGCCGTGCGCACCTCGGTCGGCCTCTTCGACGTCTCGCACCTGGGCAAGGCTCGGGTGTCGGGGCCGGGCGCGCGTGAGTTCGTCAACCGTTGCCTCACCAACGACCTGGGGCGGATCCACGAGGGGAAGGCGCAGTACACCTTGTGCTGCAACGAGTCTGGGGGTGTTGTCGACGACCTGATCGCCTACCTGCGCAGTGACGACGACGTGTTCCTCATCCCCAACGCGGCCAACACCGCTGCGGTGGTCGCCCTCCTCGCGGCGGCTGCCCCTGAGGGCATCACCGTGGAGAACCTGCACGACCGCTACGGCGTCATCGCGGTGCAGGGCACCAGGTCCGATGAGGTTCTCGACGCGCTCGGGCTGCCGACCGGGCACGACTACATGTCGTTCGCCGAGACCGACTGGAACGGTCACCCGGTCATCGTGTGCCGGACCGGCTACACGGGGGAGCGGGGCTACGAGCTGGTTCCTGCGTGGGAGGTGGCCGGCGAGCTGTGGGATGCGCTGGTCGAGGCGGCCGCGCCCTACGACGGGCTGCCCTGTGGTCTCGGCGCCAGGGACACCCTGCGCACCGAGATGGGCTATGCCCTGCACGGCAACGAGCTGTCCCCGTCGATCACCCCCGTCCAGGCGCGCGTCGGCTGGGCGGTCGGCTGGAAGAAGGACGCCTTCTGGGGCAAGGAGGCGCTCGCGGCTGAGCGCGCCGAGGGCCCGGCTCGCGTCGCGTGGGGCCTGTTGGCCACCGGTCGCGGCATCCCCCGGGCGCACTGCGAGGTGCGGCTCGATGGCGAGGTCATCGGCGAGGTCACCTCGGGCACCTTCAGCCCGACCCTGAAGAACGGCATCGCCCTGGCCCTGCTGGCGCCGAGTGTCGCTGAGGGCACCGAGGTCGTCATCGACGTGCGTGGGCGCGAGGTCCCGGCCCGCGTCGTGAAGCCGCCGTTCGTCGAGGTCGGGGTCCGCGAGGGCTGAGTATGCCGGGGCACCACTACCGCGCGCAGGTGCAGTGGACCGGGTCGACCGGCCTGGGGTACGCCGCGTACCCGCGGGCCCACTCGGCATACCTGCCACCGGCCGTCGAGGGGCTGGACCTCAGCGCGGACCCGCACTTTCGCGGGGACGCGGACCTGCCCAACCCCGAGCAGCTGCTCGTCCTGGCGGCCAGCTCGTGCCAGCTGCTGTCGTTCCTGGCGGTGGCGGCACGGCAGGGCGTCGACGTGGTGGGTTACGAGGACGAGGCATTCGGCGAGATGCCGGCCACGGCCGTCCCACAGCGCATCACCCGAATCACCCTGCGACCCAGGGTGTCAGTCTGCGGCGACACCGACGACGAGACGGTGCAGGCGCTGCTTCTTCAGGCCCATGACGAGTGCTACATCGCGAGCTCGCTGACGTCTGAGGTGGTTCTCGAGCCCACGGTGGTGCACGTCTGACGTCGTGCGCGGTCGCGATGCCCGCTGTCGGTGCCGCGGCGTAGCGTCGCGTCATGAGGTTCGGCGTCGTCGTCCCGTTCTCCGATGCTCGCCTGTTCACCGAGCTGGCGGTCCTCGGCGAGCAGCACGGGTGGGACGGCATCTTCACCTGGGAGGCCCTATGGGGCACCGATGCCTGGGTGAGTCTGGGAGCGGCGGCCATGGTCACCTCACGCATTCGGCTCGGCACGCTGCTCACCCCGGCCGCTCGGCACCGGCCGTGGGACCTCGCCTCCAAGGTGGGCACCGTCGACCGGCTCAGCGGGGGCAGGGCCGTCATGTCCGTCGGCCTCGGGGCCCTGCATGACGGCTGGCTCGCGTTCGAGGCCGACGAGGGCCGCGCCGTGCGCGCGGAGCGGCTCGACGAGTGCCTTGCCATCTACGCCGGGCTCATGCACGGCCAGCCGTTCACGTTTCGGGGCAGGCACTACTCGGCGCGCCCCACGGACTTCCGGCTGCCACCGCCTCCCATGCATCAGCCGCATCCGCCGGTCTGGGTGGTCGGCGCCTATCGGGTCGGCCGGGCGCGCCAGCCCTCGCTCGAGCGGGCGGCGGGCTGGGACGGGCTGCTGCCTGCCATCGTCCCCGAGGACCCGGCGGCCGCGCCGCAGGGTCAGGCCGGTTACGACCTCGAGTCGTTCGCCCAGGTGGTGAGCCTGGTGCGGGGGATGCGCGAGCAGCAGGGGCTGCCGTGGCAGGGATACGAGCGGGTCGTCGAGGCGGACAGCTGGGGTGAGCACGTGCACCTGGAGGGCGGGCCGTCCGACTGGGAGGAGGCCGGAGCGACCTGGTGGGTCGAGGGCTGGTGGAACCTCGACGACGGTCCCGCCGGCCACGCCGAGGTCCGCCGCCGGGTGGAGGGAGGGCCGCCGACCAGCCATTGAGTGCGACCTGCGGGCGGGTCGCTAGCGGAGGGGTGATGCTGGCGGGGCGGAGAGCGTGGAGGCAGCGATGGGGGAGTGGGGAGGTGCGAACGCCACCGGTGCCTCGAACCGTGCCTGCCGCAGGCTGCGACGCAGGGCCCGCAACAGAGGCGGGGCCGCGACCCACGTCAACACCGCGGTCAGGACCCCCCTTGGCAGGTCCCACGCGAGCGAGGTCGCCAGATAGAACACCGCGTAGTGCTGCAGGTTCGCCGTGGCGGCGGCACCCGGGGTGAACCCTGCTCCCGATGGTGCACTCGAGCCGAGGAACGGCCAGAACCACAGGTTCATGACGGCCCCATAGGCCAGACCCGCCACCAGGCCGTATGCCGTGAGCAGCCACCGCTCGGACCGCACGATCACGCGCGGAAGGAGGGCGGCTCCCATGGCCACCCAGCCGCAGCTCAGCATCTGGAACGGGGTCCAAGGGCCCACCCCGGCGGTGAGGAAGGCCGAGGTGAGCAGGGCAAGCGCCCCCAGGAGGAACGCCTTGGTGGGCCCCAGGACTCGGCCGGCGATCACGAGCAGGAAGAACATCGGCTCGAGGCCCGCGGTGCCTGCCGAGAGCACGCGGAGGGCGCCGCCGGCTGCCGCGAGGACCCCGAGCACGGCCACCGTCTTGGCATCCATGCCGCCCGACCCGAGCTCGGCCAGCAGGACCAGTGCGAGCAGGGCCATCAGGGCGACGAAGACCAATGAGGCATCGCCACTGTGGCCCAGCTGGTCGAGCTCGGACCCCGACGTGGCCAGGAACGGCCAGCCGAACGCCACCACGCCCACCACCATGACCAGCCCCATGGTCAGCGCTCCGCGCCAACGGCCGGTCGTCATGACGCCTGCCCGAGGGCGGCGACGACATCATCGACGGTGAGGAAGGGCAGCGGGTGAAGGATCTTGGCCACCTGAGGAGCAAACGCCGGAGAGCCCGCCAGGACATCCGTGGCCGGCCCGTCGGCGACGACCTCCCCTTCAGCCAGGATGACGACACGCGTGGCGACCTCGGCGGCCAGCTCGACGTCGTGCGTCGCGAGGACCACGGCGCGGCCCTGCGCGGCCAGTCCGGCGAGCACCTGGACAAGCCGTCGCTTCGCGGCGTAGTCCAGGCCCCGGGTCGGCTCGTCGAGCAGGACAAGCGGTGGCATCGACGCGAGGACGACCGCCAGGGCGAGGCTGACACGTTGCCCCTCGGAGAGGTCGCGCGGGTGCTGGTCCCGGGCGACCCCGCGTGCCACACGGTCGAGAACCGCGGCTGTGGACCCGGCTGGCAGCCCGAAGTCGCGATCTGCAGTGGCGAGCTCGTCGGCCACGGTGTCGGCATACAGGATCAGAGAGGGGTCCTGGGGCACCAGGCCGGCCCGCCGCACGATCTGCGCCGGCGCACTGCGAGCAGGGTCGAGGTCGCCGAGGCGCACCCGGCCGCCAGACGGCTGAAGCTGCCCCGCGATGCAGGCGAGCAAGGTCGACTTGCCTGCGCCGTTGCGTCCCATGAGAGCGACCACCTCGGTCGGTCGCACGCTGAGGTCGACCTCTCGGAGCGCCACCACCGGCCCCCGCCGCACCGTCAGACGCTCGAGACGTGTGACCGGCGGTCGTTGCGCGTCTGTCCGGCTCGACGGCGACGGCGACGGGGACAGCGACGGCGACGGGGACGGCGCCGGGGGCGTCAGCGACCCGCGCAGCTCCCGAGCCCGCCGGCGGGCGTCGCGGACCGACAGGGGCAGGGGGCGCCACTCGAGGGCTCGCCCCAGCGCGATGACAGGGGGGAAGACGGGGGAGTGGACCATGGCGTCGGCGGGGTCCAGCAGCCCGCTGACCCGACCCGACTCGAGCAGCAGTACCCGGTCGGCGTGGTGGATGACCCGCTCCAGGCGGTGTTCGGCCACGACGACGGTGATACCCAGGTCGTGCACGAGCCGGTGGAGGGTGGCGAGCACGTCCTCTGCGGCGACGGGGTCCAGCGCCGATGTCGGCTCGTCGAGCACGAGGATCCGGGGCCCCGCCGCGAGGACTGCGCCGATCGCGACGCGTTGCTGCTGGCCGCCGGAGAGGTCCTTGAGGGCACGATGCCGCACGTCGGACAACCCCATGAGGTCGAGGGTCTCCTCGACCCGCCGACGCATGGCAGTGGCGTCGACACCCATCGCCTCCATCCCGTAGGCGACCTCCTCCTCGACCGTGTCAGTGACGAACGACGAGACCGGGTCCTGGGCCACGAAGCCGACGAGGTCGGCGAGATCCCTAGGGCGGTGGACCCGGGTGTCGCGACCGTCAACCACGACGCGCCCCCTGAGCGTGCCGCCCGAGAAATGCGGCACTAGGCCGTTGATGCAGCGCAGGAGAGTGGACTTGCCCGCACCTGTCGGTCCGACGACCAGCACGAGCTCGCCCTCGGGCACCGTGAAGGTGGCGCCGGTGAAAGCGACCCGCTGGGGCTGAACATCCGCGCCCTGGGTACCCACGGCATACGCGACAGAGACGTCCTGGAACTCGATCACGCTTCGGCCCTCGCTGTTCTCAGACCGGCGACCTGGGGCGGTACCGGCGCGGCCACGGCCGCCGCGGCGCCGACGAGGATGGCCGCCACCAGAGCCAGGTTGACCGTGGGCACGACAGCGGGCACCTGCTGGGGCGCCACTCCACCCCACCCCGGGATGCTGGCGGCTATGAGAACACCCGCCGGAACCACGCCGCTCAGGGTGACCAAGGTCTCCGGCACCCCCCAAGGATCACGGCGATAGCGGGTCCGCGGGTCACGGCGGGCCCCGACGAGCAGTGCTGCCGTTGCACAGACCGTGCCGGCCACCAGCGTCGGCAGCCCCAGTGCGACAGGGCTCGTCGTGTCGAGCATGCCGTAGAGGCCGAGAACCACGCCGAGCAACCCCAGGATGGTGAGCGCTCCGCCCAGACGGGCTGACCTCTGGGTGCGCCGCACGGCCCGGCCGTACCCGCGCGACTCCATCGAGGCCGCGAGGTGGAGCGAGCGTTCGAGGGCGCCGACGAGCACGGGCACTGCGAGGCGGGCGATCTCGCGGATCCCTCGGCCGGTGTGTCCCCGGAGGCGACGGGCCAGGCGGACCCGCCGGGCGTCCTCGACCAGCTGCGGGGCGAATGTGAGCGCCACGACGACAGCCGTTCCCACCTCATAGAGAGTGGCGGGGACGTACCGCAGCAACCGTCGAGGGCTGGCCAGGGCGTTCGTCGCGCCGAGGCAGGCCAGCATGGCGGCGAGCCGAAGCCCGTCGTAGGCAGCCGCGAGAATGCCCTCGGCCGTCACCGGTCCGCCGAGCCGCAGGCCACCGGACCACGCGGGCAAGGGCAGCTGCGGGAGGCGGACGAGGACGGTGCTCCCGGTCACGCCCCCACCGAGCAGTGCGACCATGACGACGCGCAACCCCACAGCGAACATCCCCACGAGGAGGAACGGGGCGAAGGCGTTGGAGGAGCCCACGTCACGTCGTTCGAGGACCACCCATCCTGCGACCGCCACCACCAGCACGAGCAGGAACGGGTTGGTGGTGCGCGAGGCGGCGACGGCCAGACCCGCGCCCCACACCCACCAGGCGGCCGGATGCAGCAGCCTGGGCAAGGTGGGGGAGCGAGTCATCGAGAGCAGTCCGTGCGCGTCGGGTCAGAGCTCGGATGGCCCGAAGGCGCTGCGACGCCGGCGGAGCGCGACCACACCGAGAGCCAGCAGGGCCAGGATGACAACACCGATCCCGATGTACTGGGCAGGGCTCGTCGATGCGGCTGCGGGTGCCGCAGGCCGCGCCGCCAGGGTCACGGGCGTGTCGGGCGCCGCCGCTGCTGCGGAGACGGTCTTGACCGCACCACCGCAGCCCGTCGCGGGGTGGTTGTCCAGGCCGCAGACCAGCCCCTTGTCGGTCCGCACGGTGGCCACGGCCGCGAGGACCTCGGCGCCAGTGGCTGCCGTCGGGACGAGCGCGCACTTCGCCACGGGGGCCGGCACCTGCGCGCCGTCCTCCTGGTCGGCGACACGGCCGTAGTCGATGACGACGGCGACGCGCTTCTTGCCACTCTCGGCCTTGGTGGCGCCGCAGACCGCGTCGAACGTGGGGTGGACCCGGGGGGCGCGCGTATCGGTCTCGCTGGCGAGCGCGAAGCGCCACCCCTCGACGGCGCCGTTGGCCGGAGTCAGCTGGTCGGGGCCTTTCGGTGCGAACTTCCACGACGACCCGCTGAGCTGGAAGTACCCCCAGAAGCGGTATGCCGCAGCATCGGCCGAGCCTGCTGGCACCACGAGGGCGGCTCCCAGGGCGGCGACGAGCGTGAACAAGAGCAGGGACGACCGCAGGCTGGCGCGCGCCATGTGCATTTCCTCCTCGCGACCGGCGAGAAGACGCACCCGCTGCGCGGGATCGTCTGTGACTCCGGTCCGCATTCCACGACGGACATAGTTGGAGTCGAAGGGCCTCGGCTGGTTTTCCGGCTTACCACCGACCGCCTCGGACGAGGCGGTCGGCAGCCTACGGTTGCGGGACAGCGCCGGAATGTGACCGGCTTACCCAGGGCGTGGCTGAATCGACGAACGAACCGTCCCACCCCACCGCGCTCCTGTCAAAGCCTGGTCCTAGGGTGTGGACCATGGCCGATGCATGGACCTGGACCTACCTCGACGCCGAGGGCCGCGAGCTCTCCGGCGGAGCGCTGGCGACCACGGAGTTCCCGTCACAGTCCGACGCGGAGAACTGGTTCGGCGAGAGCTGGCACGACCTGAGCGCGGCCGGCGTCGACGCCGTCACGCTGCTGCGGGACGGCGCGCCCGTCTACGGCCCGATGAGCCTGCGGCCCCCCGAGTAGCAGAATGACGGGTCCGCTGGGGTGACGGGTCAGCTGGGGTACTGACCGCGCTTGACCTGGGGGCGCGGCATCCGCGAGCGGCGCAGCTGGAAGCTGCGCATCGCCGCATACATCGCGAGCCCGCGCACCGTCTGGCCCGCGCCGAACTTCGCCACGAGCCGCTTCTTCAGCCGGCGCCACATGAGGAAACCGTCGACGATGGCGACGAGCAGCAGCGCGTAGACCCCCATGGACACGAACGCGAACACGAGGGGCGAGCGGATGAACGACAGCGCCAGCACGACCAGCATCACCGGCAGCATGAACTCGCCGAGGTTCCACCGGGCGTCGACGTAGTCGCGGACGTAGCGCTTCACCGGCCCCTTGTCGCGGGCAGGCAGGTTGGCGTCGTCCCCGGTGACCATGGCCTCGCGCTGCTTCAGCTGCGCCTGGCGGCGGTTGGTGCGTTCGACCTCGCGGGCAGCCTTGCGGTCGGTGACGACGAGCGGACGCTTGTTCGCGGCCTCCTGGTCGCGCCGCTTGGGCGTGGGCCTGTTCTTGGCGCCATCGCGCGGCTCGCGCAGAACCGTCTCGCTCTGCTGCTCCTGGAGGGTCTTGCTGCTACGTCCGAACACAGACCCACTGTATGCCGTGGCCGGGGCAGGCCCCGCATCGCGGCTCGGCGACGACGAGCACCCACCTGGGTCGCCTCGACCGTCCGGCTCACGGTCTAGGCTCACGCCTCGTGACCGACGACGTGCTGACGCCCGACCAGATCTCCGCTCTCAAGACCACGGTGGCCGGGCTCATGCCCGGCCTGCGCAAGGACCTCGAGGACCTCACCCGCATCCCGAGCGTCTCCCTCGACGCCTTCGACCAGGCTCAGGTCGAGGCGAGCGCCGAGGCCACCGCCGCCCTGTTGCGCGCCGAGGGTCTCGAGGTCGAGATCGTGCGCGAGGGCGGTCGTCCGGCCGTGATCGGCCACATCGACGGGCCGCAGGGCGCTCCCACCGTCATGCTCTACGCCCACCACGACGTGCAGCCTCCCGGCGCCGACGAGGACTGGGACAGCCCGCCCTTCGAGCCGACCGAGCGCGACGGCCGGCTCTATGGCCGCGGCGCCGCCGACGACAAGGCCGGGATCATGGCCCACCTCGCGGCCCTGCGTGCCCACACGGGCCAGCTGCCGGTCGGGGTGACCGTCTTCGTCGAGGGGGAGGAGGAGATCGGCTCCGACTCCCTGGCCACCATCCTCGAGCGCCACGGCGACCGGCTGCGGGCCGACGCCATCGTGCTGGCCGACTCGACCAACTGGGCGCTCGGCGAGCCTGCGCTCACGACGACCCTGCGCGGCCTGATCCGGGTCGTGGTCACGGTCACCACCTTGGACCACGGCATCCACTCGGGCATGTTCGGCGGCCCCGTGCCCGACGCTCTGACGACGCTGGTGCGGCTGCTGGCCACCTTCCACGACGAGGCCGGCGACGTGGCCGTGCAGGGGCTGAAGTCCGGCCACGCCGCCGACCTCGAGTTCGGAGAGGACCGCCTGCGCGAGGAGTCGGGCCTGCTCGACGGCGTCGGGGTGATCGGCACCGGCTCGCTGCTCGACCGGATGTGGGCCAAGCCCACCGCGACGGTCATCGGCCTCGACGCGCCGTCCGTCGCGAAGTCCTCCAACACCCTGGTCCCCACGGCCAGCGCCAAGGTCTCCATCCGCCTGGCTCCCGACGAGGTGCCCCTGGACGCGTATGCCGCGGTACAGCGGCACATCGAGGCGCACACCCCCTGGGGCGCGAAGGTCGAGGTCCACCTGGACGACCAGGGCGCCGGCTTCGACGCCGACGCAACCGGGCCGGTCTACGACCAGGCCCGGGCGGCGTTCACGGACGCCTGGGGTGTCGAGCCGGTCGACATCGGCGTCGGCGGCTCCATCCCGTTCGTCGCGGCCTTCGCCGAGAAGTTCCCGCAGGCGGCGATCCTCGTCACCGGCGTGGAGGACCCGGACACCCGGGCCCACGGGGCCAACGAGTCCCTGCACCTCGGCGAGTTCGAGAAGGTCTGCGTCGCCGAGGCCGTCCTGCTGGCGCGACTGGGCGCCATGAAGCGCTGACCGGCTAGGTTCGGCGGATGGCAGTGCAGACCCAGGGCTACGTGGAGCCCTCCTTCGAACGCGACACCCGCTACCTCACCGACCGCATCACCGCCGACGGCACCAGCCCATGGCCAGTCGAGGCCGGCCGGTACCGGCTCGTCGCCGCCCGGGCCTGCCCCTGGGCCAACCGGGCCATCATCGTGCGACGGCTGCTCGGTCTCGATGACGCCATCTCCATGGGTCTGTGCGGCCCCACGCATGACCAGGACAGCTGGACGTTCGACCTGGACCCCGGCGGCGTGGATCCCGTGCTCGGCATCCCGCGGCTGAAGGACGCCTACGAGCGACGCCAGCCGGGCTACCCGCGCGGCATCACGGTCCCGGCCATCGTCGACGTGCCGACCGGCCAGGTGGTGACCAACGACTTCGCCCAGATCACCCTCGACCTGTCGACGCAGTGGACCGCTTACCACCGCAGGGGGGCTCCGGACCTCTATCCCGAGGGCCAGCGGGACGAGATGGACGAGGTCATGCAGCGCGTCTACACCGAGGTCAACAACGGTGTGTACCGCTGTGGCTTCGCGGGTACCCAGGAGGCCTACGACGCGGCATACGAGCGGTTGTTCGCCGCCCTGGACTGGCTCGAGGAGCGCCTGGCCACCCAGCGCTTCCTCATGGGGGAGCGCATCACTGAGGCCGATGTCCGGCTGTTCACCACGCTCGCGCGGTTCGACCCCGTCTACCACGGCCACTTCAAGTGCAACCGCTCGAAGCTCACCGAGCTGCCGGTGCTGTGGGCCTACGCGCGCGACCTCTTCCAGACGCCTGGTTTCGGCGACACCACAGACTTCGTCCAGATCAAGCGGCACTACTACGTCGTCCACCACGACATCAACCCGACGGGGGTCGTCCCCGGCGGGCCCGACCTGCGCGGGTGGCTCACCCCTCATCACCGCGAACAGCTCGGCGGCTCCCCGTTCGGCGACGGCACGCCGCCCGGGCCGGTCCACGACAGCGAGCGCGTCCCCGAGGAGCACCGGCCATGACCAGTCCCATCGGCGCCAGCCGTCCCTACGACGTCGTGGTCTATGGCGCGACTGGGTTCGTCGGGCGGCTGCTTGCCGCCGATCTCGCGCAGCACGCACCCGAAGGCACGCGGGTCGCCCTCGCGGGGCGTTCACTCGCCAAGCTGGAGGCGGTGCGCGCCGAGCTGCCCAGCGCCGCGCACGACTGGCCGCTCGTCGTGGCAGATGCGGCGGACGAACGAGCCATGGCCGACCTGGCCGCCTCGACCACTGTCGTGGCGACGACCGTCGGGCCGTTCCTCAAGTACGGTCTGCCGCTCGCGCGCGCCTGCGCCGAGGCGGGCACGCACTACGCGGACCTCACCGGAGAGGTCCTGTTCGTGCGTCGCGTCGTCGACGAGTGTGACGAGACCGCTCGTCGCACGGGCGCCCGGATCGTCACGTCCTGCGGTTACGACTCGATCCCCTCCGACCTGGGCGTGCTCATGCTGCACGAGCGAGCGCGCCAGGACGGCGCTGGTGGTCTGCTGGACACCACGCTCCTGGCCCGCGCCAAAGGCGGCCTGTCGGGTGGCACCATCGACTCCTCGCGCACCCAGATCGACGAGGTCACGGCCGACCGGCGGCTCGCGAAGGTCGTCTTCGACCCCTACTCCCTGAGCCCCGACCGGGAGGCCGAGCCTCAGCTGGGCCCCGAGCACGACCCGCGCTCGGTGTTCGTCGATGCGGAGACCGGCCAGTGGGTCGGGCCGTTCGTCATGGCAGCCTTCAACACGCGAGTGGTCAGGCGTAGCAACGCACTTCGCGGCCACGACTACGGCCGCAGGTTCCGCTACCGCGAGCTGAGTGCATACGGCCGCGGCCTCAAGGGGCGTCGCCAGGCGATGCTCATGACGGGCGTCCTGGGTCTGGCGCTCAAGGCGCTCAGCGAGCCGCGCCTGCGCCCCTGGTTCGACCGCCTGGCACCCAAGCCCGGCGAGGGCCCCAGCGCGCAGAGCCGCGCTGCGGGCTGGTTCCGCATGGAGCTGCGCACGACCACTGAGACGGGCCGGCGCTACCGAGCCATCGTGGCGGCCGACGGTGACCCTGGCTATGCCGCGACGGCCGTGATGCTCGCAGAGTCGGCGCTGTGCTTGGCCCTGGACGGCGAACGCCTGCCTGCCTCGGCGGGAGCGCTGACCCCGGCGACCGCCATGGGTGACGCGCTCGTGGACCGGCTGCGCGCTCGCGGCTTCACGCTGACGGTCGAGGAGACCTGACCGGCGCGCCTCAGACGTCTTGGGCCCGACTCGCCCTGGGTTTCAGTCGCGCTGGGTCTCGCCGGGCAGCGCGAGCATCTGGTCGAGGGCGACGCGGGCATAGTGCGCCACCTCGTCGTCGACCCGGATCGGGTTGACGACCCGGCCCGCGACCAGCGACTCCAGTGCCCACACGAGGTGGGGCAGGTCGATCCGGTTCATCGTCGAGCAGTAGCAGACATTCTTCTCCAGGAAGGCGATCTGCTGCTCGGGGAACATGGCGCCCAGACGTCGCACCAGGTTGAGCTCGGTGCCGACCACCCACCGCGTGCCTGCCGGCGCCGCGGCGATCGTCGAGATGATGCGCTCCGTCGAACCGACCTCGTCGGCCGCTTGGACGACCTCGTGACGGCATTCGGGGTGCACGATCACCCGCACCCCGGGGATCTCGCGGCGGGCCTGCTCGACTGCCTCGACGCTGAACCGGCCGTGCACCGAGCAGTGCCCGCGCCACAGGATCATCGTCGCGTCCTGCAGCTCCTGGGGTGTCAGGCCGCCCATCGGCCGGTGCGGGTCGAAGACGACACAGCCGTCGAGAGAGCCGCCGAGGTCGCGGACGAAGGTGTTGCGGCCCAGGTGCTGGTCGGGCAGGAACAGCACCTTGCCGCCCTCGCCGGCCTGTTCCAGCGCCCAGGTCAGGGCGGTCTTGGCGTTGGAGGACGTGCAGATCGTGCCGCCGTGACGACCGGTGAAGGCCTTGATGGCGGCCGAGGAGTTCATGTACGTCACGGGAACGGTGCGGTTGGCGACCCCAACCTCGACCAGGTCGTCCCAGGCGTCCTCGACCTGGCGGATGGCGGCCATGTCGGCCATCGAGCACCCTGCCGCGAGGTCCGGCAGGATGACCGTCTGCTCGTCGCTGGTCAGGATGTCGGCCGACTCGGCCATGAAGTGGACGCCGCAGAACACGATGTAGGGGGCGTCGGGCCGGGCGGCAGCCTCCTTGGCCAGCTTGAACGAGTCGCCGGTCACGTCGGCGAACTCGATCACCTCGTCGCGCTGGTAGTGGTGTCCCAGCACGAACACTCGATCGCCCAGCGCCTCCTTCGCGGTACGGGCCCGCTCGACCAGCCCGGGGTCGGACGGCGCGGGCAGGTCACCGGGACACTCGACGCCGCGCTCACTGTGCAGGTCGGTGCCGCGCCCGAGGACGAGCAGGGGAAGCGGCGCGGTGCGTGGGGCGTCCGTGGAGGTGCTCACGTCCCGATCGTATGCCGCCGCTCAGAGCGGGTGGATCTTGGTGCTGTTCCGGGCCACGCTGACCATGATCTGGCCGAACCTGACCTCCATACGGTCGCCGGTGATGCGCACCACCGATCCGAGACCGTGCCGGTCGTGCGTGACGCGGTCGTTGACCTCGAACGGGTGGACCTCCGGCGTCGGCTGAGCCCGGAAGGGGCTGTTGGGCAGGTGCGGCTTGTTGGCCGATGAACGAGGGCGCATCCCACCAGTGTGGACCCGTTTGGCGAGTATGGCTGACAGTAGGGTCGCCTTACCCAGGCGTGTCCCGTGCTCAGCGGCTGCTGACAAGATGGCTCCGTGCACGTCGTCATCGCTCCGGACTGTTTCACCGGCACGCTCACCGCGCAGCAGGCCGCCGAAGCCATCGCCTCTGGTTGGCGCGAGGCCGCCCCCCACGACCTGTTGACCCTGCTGCCGCTGTCCGACGGGGGGCCCGGCTTCCTCGAGGTGCTGGGTGCGGCGTTCCCGCAGGCGGAGACCCTCGCCAGCACCGTCGCCGATCCGCTCGGTCGCGAGGTGCCGGCGGCTCTGACCCTGGTGGACCTGGACGGGAGGCGCACGGCCTACCTGGAGTCGGCGCAGGCGGCCGGCCTGCACCTGCTCGACGCCGACGAACGCAACCCCGCCGTCACGAGCACCTGGGGTGTGGGCCAGCTGCTCGATGTCGCGCTCGCGGCCGGGGCCACGCGCATCGTGGTCGGGCTCGGGGGCAGTGCGACCAACGACGGGGGAGCAGGGCTGCTCGCCGCCCTCGGGGCCGGCCCCGAGGGCGCCCTGGCCCGCGGCGGGCTGGCGCTGGCCGAGCTCTCCGACGATGCCCTGGCCGGTCTCCACGAGGTGCGCCAGCGGTTCGCCGGCGTGGAGCTCGTCCTCGCCACCGACGTGGACTCACCACTGCTGGGGCTGCAGGGCGCCAGCGCAGTGTTCGCGCCGCAGAAGGGCGCGTCTCCCGAGCTGGCCCAGGCCCTGGAGGGTGCCCTGGGGCGGTATGCCGAGGTCGTCCGCCGCACGGTTCCCGAGCCCACGGACCTGCTCACCGGCAAGCCGCGACGTCTCGACAAGGAGCCCGGTGCAGGGGCGGCCGGAGGCCTCGGCTACGCCCTGTACCTGCTGGGTGGGACGAGGGTCAGCGGCGTCGAGGAGGTGCTGCGCGCCGTCGGCTTCCGCGACCTCGCCGCCGCTGCCGACCTGGTCGTCACGGGTGAGGGGTGCTTCGACTGGTCCAGCCTGCAGGGCAAGGTCGTCGCCGGGGTCGCCGCGACGGCCCTCGAGACCGCCACGCCGAGCGTCGTCATCGCCGGGCAGACGCTGGTGGGGCGGCGCGAGGCGATGACCTTGGGGCTGTCGGGCACCTATGCGGTCGCCGAGACGCCGGCTCAGCTGGAGGCGGCGATGGCTGACCCGGTGGGCACGTTGCGCGCTCGGGCGGTCCGGGTCGCCGCCACCTGGTCCCCCTCGCGCTGACCACGACGTACAGTGGGAACTGCGCGGGGAACAATCCGCGCGAACCGTGGGTTGGCTCTGATGGCCCCCTCCACCGACATGAAGGACGCATCACCATGAGTGTTCAGGACCAGACCGCTCCGGCGAGCGACACCACGACGCAGGCCGCCGAGACCTCGCACGGCGTGCTCCTCACCGATGTCGCCGCTGCCAAGGTCAAGTCCCTGCTCGAGCAGGAGGGCCGCGACGACCTCCGACTGCGCGTCGGCGTGCAGCCCGGTGGCTGCTCGGGGCTCATCTACCAGCTCTACTTCGACGAGCGCACGCTCGACGGTGACCTGGTGCGCGACTTCGACGGTGTCGAGGTCGTCGTCGACCGCATGAGTGCCCCCTACCTCGAGGGCGCCAGCATCGACTTCGCCGACACCATCGAGAAGCAGGGCTTCACCATCGACAACCCCAACGCGGGCAGCTCCTGCGCCTGCGGCGACTCCTTCAGCTGACCCAGCCCGCTTCGAGCCCGGCGCCGTATCGCTCAGCGATACGGCGCCGGGCTCAGCGGTACTCGGGGTTCGGGTAGTCGAACCGCGCGCCGGCGTCCCACTCGGTGCGCTGGTTGCCACCCACCGGGAACCCTCCCGCGTCGCGCAGCAGCCGCGCGAGGTGCATGAGGTTCCACGTCATGAACGTCGTGTTTCGCTGGGTGAACTCGTTCTCCGGGCCGCCGCTGCCGGGGTCGAGGTAGGACGGACCCGGCCCGGCCTCGCCGATCCACCCGGCGTCCGCGCCCGGTGGGATGGCGAAGCCGATGTGCTGGAGGCTGTAGAGGACGTTCGAGGAGCAGTGCTTGATGCCGTCCTCGTTCCCCGTGATGATGGCGCCGCCCACCTTGCCGTAGTAGACGTACTGGCCACTCGCGTTGGTCATGGACGAACCGGCATACAGCCGCTCGATCACCCGCTTGGTGACGCTGGAGTTGTCGCCGAGCCAGATGGGTCCGGCCAGCACGAGGATGTCGCTGGTCAGCAGGCGCGCAAAGATCGTCGGCCACTCGTCGCGCTCCCAGCCGTGCTCGGTCATGTCGAGATAGACGCCCGTGGCGATGTCGTGGTCGACCGCCCGGATCACCTCGACCTCGACACCGTGCTTGGCCATGATCGAGGCGCTGATGTCGACCAGGGCCTGGGTGTTGCTGGTCTCGGGGGACCGCTTGAGCGTGCAGTTGACGAACGTCGCTCGCAGTCCGCCGAAGTCGAACTCTCGGATCGCTGACTCAGTCATGGGGCGAGCCTACGCAGCGAGTGCAGCCTGGGTGCGGTCAAGCGGGTAGGTTTCCAGGGTGCAGATAGCCATCACTGGATCCATTGCCACCGACCACCTCATGACCTTCCGCGGCAGGTTCCGCGACTCCCTCGTCGTAGAACAGCTCGACAAGGTCTCGCTGTCCTTCCTGGCCGACGACCTCGAGGTGCGCCGCGGCGGCGTGGCCGCCAACATCGCGTTCGGCATGGCCGGGCTCGGTCAGCGTCCGATCCTGGTGGGTGCGGTCGGCGAGGACTTCGCGGACTACCGCAGCTGGCTCGAGCGACACGGCGTCGACTGCGTGTCGGTGCACGTGTCCGAGTCCAAGCACACCGCGCGGTTCGTGTGCACGACGGACGAGGACATGGCGCAGATCGCCACGTTCTATGCCGGTGCCATGAGCGAGGCGCGCGGCATCGAGCTGGGCCCCATCGCGGAGCGGGTCGGCGGCCTGGACCTGGTCGTCGTGGGCGCCAACGACCCGGAGGCCATGCTTCGCCACACCCGTGAATGCCGCTCTCGGGGCATCCCGTTCGCCGCCGACCCGAGCCAGCAGCTGGCCTTCGCCGACGGCGAGACCATCCGCGAGCTCATCGACGGAGCGGACTACCTGCTGACCAACGAGTACGAAGCGGCGCTGACGGAGAAGAAGACCGGCTGGACCTCTGAGGAGATCGCCGCGCGCGTCACCACCCGCGTCATCACCAAGGGCAAGGACGGCGTCGTCATCGAGCGGCGGGGAGAGGCCCCCGTCGAGGTGTCGGTGGCACGCGAGGTGCGCCGCGCCGATCCCACCGGTGTCGGCGACGCCTTCAGGGCCGGCTTCCTGACCGGCCTGGCGGCCGACCTGGGGCTGCGCCATGCCGCCGAGCTCGGGTCGATGCTGGCCACCTATGTCATCGAGACGGTGGGCACCCAGGAGTACACCCTCGGCAAGGAGCGCTTCCTGCGCCGCCTGGCCGAGGCCTACGGACAGGAGTCCGCGGACGCCATCGCCCCGCACATCACCTGTATCGCGCCGTAACGGCCGGGCTCTCGTCCATCACCGACAGTGACCGACCGTGAGCGGCGGATGCGCGACCCGGTAGAGCCGCCGCAGACCCCGTGGGACTTCGACCTGAGCACCGTCGCGGACGGCGAGGACCTGGTGGCGCTCGGCGGTGACCTGCGGCCGGGCACCGTGCTCGCGGCATACCGCAGCGGGGTGTTCCCGATGGGGGTCGGCGAGCACGGCTCGCGGCCGTTGGGCTGGTGGTCCCCTGACCCGAGGGGGGTCCTGCTCCGGGGCGGGGTGCACGCGAGCCGGTCGCTGCGCAAGGCCATGCGCGGTTTCGAGATGCGGGCCGACACCGCGTTCCGTGAGGTGGTCGAAGCGTGTGCCGACCCCTCACGCGAAGGCGGCTGGATCACCCCCGAGATCGTCGACGCCTATGCCGAGCTGCACGCACTGGGCTGGGCGCACAGCATCGAGACCTGGCAGGACGGCGAGCTCGTGGGTGGGTTGTACGGACTCGCCATCGGTGGCCTGTTCGCGGGGGAGTCGATGTTCCACCGTGCCCGGGACGCGTCCAAGGCGGCCGTGGTCGCGCTGGCGGATACCGTGTTCGCCGACGGCGACCCTCGCCGCATCGTGGACGTCCAGTGGGCCACTGACCACCTGCGGTCGCTGGGCGTGGTCACGGTCAGCCGGCAGGCCTATCTGGCGCGCCTCCAGGACGCGCTGCGGCTGCCTCCGCCGCCGTTCGTCCTTCCGCGTCGGCCGGGGTGATCCTGACCCGGTATGCCGTGTGGCCGCCGCCCTCGGCGACCCCACCGTCGGCGGCCCGGTCGAGGGCGCCCAGGTACTCCTGACCGCGGAGCCGGCACCACGCCGGGATGTCTGACCTGGCGGCCGGGTCGGTGGCCAGCACCTCCACCACCTCGACGCCCCCGACGGAGCGGGCGTGAGCGGCGAGCCGGATCACCGGTAGCGGGCAGCGCAGCCCGCGCGCGTCGACGACCGCGTCGGGCGCACTCGCGAACGCGTCGGGACCGGGGGAGGAGGTCACAGGTTCCGCGCTCCCAGCTCGGCCCGCACCTCGGCGACGACCTCGGGGAGCGCCACGGCGAGGCGCTCGACGGCCGAGGCCCGCTCAGGCGCCACGGCGGCGAGGGGCAGGGTCACCCGGAGGTTGCCGTGGGTCAGGGCTCCCATGGCCGCCAGGACGTGGCTCGGCTCGAGCGTGCTGCTGGTGCATGCCGACCCGGAGGCGACGGCGACCCCGCGGCGGTCCAGCGCCCGCACCAGGGCCTCGCCGTCGGTGTAGAGCGCCGAGAACGTCACGATGTGCGGCAGCCGACCGACGGGGTCGCCCACCACCTCGGTGTCGGGCACGGCCGCGGCCGCCGCCCGGAGGCGGTCGACGAGGGCGAACGCCTCGCGCTCGTCGGTGGCGCGGGTGGCCTCGGTCTGCTGCCAGGCCTCGGCGGCCGCCAGAACGAGAGGCAGCCAGGGCGTATGCCGGGTAGGCCCCGTCAGCGCCTCGTCGGGATCGGCGGCCCCGGGCAGCGACCAGCGGGTCCGCTCGGGCAGGATCACGAGCCCGACCCCACCTGGACCGCCCCACGAGCGGGCATCCGCGACCATGACGTCGTAGCGCTCCGGTGGCGCGGTGCGGCCGAGCGAGGCCTGAGCGTCCACGACCAGGGGGACACCGGCGCGGGCGGCGGCCTCGGCCGCCTGGGCGATCGGCTGCAGCGTGCCCACCTCGGCGTTGCCATGCTGGAGGGCGGCCACCACGACTGCAGGGTCCTGAAGGGCCTCGGTCAGGGCGTCGAGATGCACCCGCCCGCGGGCGTCGACGGGCACCTCGTGAAGGCGGGCTGCCGCGTCGCGGTTCAGCCGGTCGCGAGCCGGGACGAGGAAGGCCGAGTGCTCGACGGCCGAGGCGACCATGCCGGACCCGCGGCGGCGCGCGGCGTGCAGGAGCCCGTCGACCGCCAGTCGTGCAGCAGCGACACCATCGGGGGCGAAGCAGACCTCAGATGGGCGCACTCCCAACCCTGCGGCGAGGACCTCCCGGCTCTGGTCGAGCAGCATGCGAGCGGTCCGTGCCTCGGCATACAGGCGCCGTGGGTCCGCCCAGCCGGCCTCGATCGCCGCCATCAACGTCTGCGTCGCCTGGGGGTGCACAGGACCACTCGCCGCGTCGAGAAGGGCCCGGGGGACAGTGGGTTCGGCCACACCTCGACGTTAGCCGCACCCTGACCGGCCCAGGGGCGGGGGCTGGAGTAGGGTTTGGCGCGATGGCCCCTCACTGCTTCGAAGAAGGTGCACCGTTGCGTCAGCATGACGTCTCTGCGCCGCGCCCACACCGGCGGCGGACCCTCGTCAGGACGGCGACCACGGCATCCCTCGCCGCGCTCGTCGTGCTCGCCCTTTCCGGCTGCGCCGGCCGTGTCCAGGACGGGTTCCTGCCTCGGGCGGTCACCCAGAACGGCCAGCACGTCACCAACCTCTGGGTGGGCGCCTGGATCGCCGCCCTCGGCGTCGGTGTCCTCGTCTGGGGCCTGATCCTGTGGTGCGTCGTGGCCTACCGCCGGCGCCCCGACGACACCGAGCTGCCGGTCCAGCTGCGCTACAACGTGCCGCTGGAGATCCTCTACACCGTCGTCCCGGTGTTCATGATCGCCGTGCTCTTCTACTACACCGCGCACGACGAGGCGACCCTGCTCGACACGTCCAAGCACCCGGACGTCGTGGTCAACGTGATCGGCAAGAAGTGGAGCTGGGACTTCAACTACGTCAACGAGAAGACGTACGAGGCGGGCACCCAGGCTGAGCTCACGGGCAAGCCGGGGGCCGAGGCCTCGCTGCCGACCCTCTACCTGCCGGTCAACAAGCGGGTCGAGTTCGTGCTGACCTCGCGGGACGTCATCCACTCGTTCTGGGTGCCGGCCTTCCTCCAGAAGCTCGACGTGATCCCGGGGCTCGTCAACAAGTTCCAGGTGGTCCCGACGCAGACGGGTGACTTCAGGGGCAAGTGCGCGGAGCTCTGCGGTGCCTACCACTCGGACATGCTCTTCAACGTCAAGGTCGTCGACCAGGCCACCTATGAGCAGCACATCGCCGACCTCAAGGCCAAGGGCAACACCGGCCAGCTCGACAACAGCCTCAACCCAGAAAAGATCATGAACCAAGACCAGAGCAGCGTTCCGAGCGCAGGGGGGCAGTGATGGCAGCCGTCACCGACACCTCGTCGACCTACTACCGGTCGACCCAGGCCACCTCCACCCGGCGGCTGACCAAGGGCCAGACCGTGGTGAAGTGGCTCACGACGACGGACCACAAGGTCATCGGCAACCTCTACTTCATCACCTCGTTCGCGTTCTTCATGTTCGGTGGTGTGCTGGCGCTGCTCATCCGCGCCGAGCTCTTCCAGCCGGGCCTGCAGGTCGTCGACAACCCCGAGCAGTTCAACCAGCTGTTCACCATGCACGGCACGATCATGCTGCTGCTGTTCGCCACGCCCCTGTTCGCCGGGTTCGCCAACGCGCTGATGCCCATCCAGATCGGCGCGCCGGACGTCGCCTTCCCGCGGCTGAACATGTTCGCGTACTGGCTCTACCTCTTCGGTGGCCTGATCGCGTCCGCCGGGTTCCTCACGCCGTCCGGCGCCGCGTCGTTCGGCTGGTTCGCCTACTCGCCGCTGTCCGACGCCAGCAACAGCCCCGGAGCCGGCGGTGACCTGTGGGTCTTCGGTCTCGCGCTCGGTGGTTTCGGCACGATCCTTGGTGCGGTCAACTTCATCACCACGATCATCTGCATGCGCGCCCCCGGCATGACGATGTTCCGGATGCCCATCTTCACCTGGACCATCCTGATCACGAGCCTGCTCGTGCTCATGGCCTTCCCGGTGCTGGCCTCGGCGCTGCTCGCGCTGGGTGCGGACCGCAAGTTCGGTGCCCACGTCTTCCAGGCGGAGAACGGCGGGCCGATGCTGTGGCAACACATGTTCTGGTTCTTCGGCCACCCAGAGGTCTACATCATCGCGCTGCCGTTCTTCGGCATCATCTCCGAGATCCTGCCGGTGTTCTCGCGCAAGCCGATCTTCGGCTACAAGACGCTCGTGTTCGCCACGATCGGCATCGCAGCCCTGTCGGTGACCGTGTGGGCCCACCACATGTACGCCACGGGTCAGGTCCTGCTGCCGTTCTTCTCGGTGATGACCATGCTCATCGCCGTGCCGACCGGAGTGAAGTTCTTCAACTGGATCGGCACGATGTGGGGGGGCAAGCTGTCCTTCGAGACGCCCATGCTCTGGGCCATCGGCTTCCTCATCACGTTCCTCTTCGGTGGCCTGACCGGCATCATCCTGTCCAGCCCGGCGCTCGACTTCCACCTGTCCGACACCTACTTCGTGGTGGCTCACTTCCACTACGTCGTGTTCGGGACCGTCGTGTTCGCGATGTTCGGTGGCTTCTACTTCTGGTGGCCCAAGTTCACCGGGCGCATGCTCGACGAGCGCCTGGGCAAGTGGCACTTCTGGATGTTGTTCATCGGCTTCCACACCACCTTCCTGATCCAGCACGTGCTCGGCGTGGACGGCATGCCCCGTCGATACGCGGACTACCTGCCCGAGGACGGCTTCACCTGGATGAACCAGGTGTCGACAGCAGGCGCCTTCCTGCTGGCCGCGTCGACGCTGCCGTTCCTCTACAACGTATGGAAGACGTGGCGCACGGCGCCGCTGGTGGAGACGGACGACCCGTGGGGCTACGGCGCCTCGCTGGAGTGGGCCACGTCGTGCCCGCCTCCGCGGCACAACTTCGACTCCATCCCCCGGATCCGCTCCGAGCGCCCCGCGTTCGACCTGCACCACCCGGAGGTCACCCACATGGCGAGCCTGATGGCCGACCCCGACACGCTGACCCGCATCGTCGGGCCGGCCCAGCAGGGCGAGGGCCTGCACCCGCACCACACGGGTGACCTCGACCGTCCCGACCAGCATGGCCGTTACCACGAGGAGCGCGACTGACGATGAAGATCGAGTACAAGCTCTTCGTCGTCCTAGCCGCCTTCTTCGCGCCTCTGGGCGTGATCTACGGCTACTTCACCCACTGGCGCGAGCCGGTCGGCCCCGCAGGGCTCTTCCTCTCCTCGGGCCTGGGCATCATGATCGCCTTCTACCTGTGGATCACCGGTCGCCGCCTGCCCGAGCGCCCCGAGGACAACCCCGCGGGTGAGATCGCCGAGCAGGAGGGGGAGTACGGCTTCTTCAGCCCCCACTCCTGGTGGCCGCTGCCACTCGCCGGGGCCGCAGCGCTCTGCTTCCTGGGAGTGGCCATCGGCTGGTGGCTGTTCATCATCGGCGCCGCCCTGGGCGTGGTCGCTCTGGTGGGCTGGACCTTCGAGTACTTCAAGGGCCCGCACGCCGTCTGAGCGCCCCTCGCGGTCCCCTCGTGCTCCTCGCGGTTCGCGTCGTTGTCATGACGCCCATGCTGAACGGGTAGACTGGGGCAGGCTGGCCGCCTCCCGAGGCGGCCGCCATATGGGGGGCCGCCGGCTAGGAGGCCGGACGCCGAGCACAGGAGCGCACACGTGGTAGGTATGACACGACGGCCTCGGGCACTGTCCGCTGCCCTGACGATGGTCGCTGTGGCGACGTTGGCGGCAGCCTGCCAAGGGGTCTCCGTGACGCCGTCGGCGCACGACTCCAGCCAGTCATCCGCGCCCGCACCGTCCGCGTCGTCCTCAGCCACCGCCCAGCCGGCCCAGCTGGTCATCGCGCCCGCCGATCGGGCCACCGGTGTCCTGCCCACCCAGACCGTCACCGTCAAGGCGACGACCGGTACGGTCGACCACGTCACGGTCGCCGACGCCACCGGCAAAGCCGTGCCCGGGTCGACCGACAGCTCGGGCACGTGGATCTCCAGCGCTCGCCTGGCTCCCAGCACCACCTACACGGTCACCGCCAAGTCCACCGGGCCCGACGGTGGGGCATCGAGCACCACGACCAGCACCTTCACCACGCTGGTGCCCAAGGTCGTCGCCACCTACGGCATCCTCAACTCCGGTGACACCGTCGGCATC
This sequence comes from Pedococcus sp., assembly GCF_036000045.1. GTDB lineage: Bacteria > Actinomycetota > Actinomycetes > Actinomycetales > Dermatophilaceae > Pedococcus. The sequence goes on along the minus strand of NZ_DASYGF010000025.1, from coordinate 6,893 downwards.
GGCATGCCGGCCAGCATCCAGTTCGACACGGCGGTGGCCACCAAGGCCATGCGCGCTCAGATCGAGAAGCTCGTCAAGATCACAGTCTCGCCCGCCCAGAAGGGCTCATGGGGGTGGCTCGACAGCCGTCAGCTGATGTGGCGCCCGGCGACCTACTGGCAGCCAGGCACCACGGTGACGGTCGACGCGCCGCTGACCGGCGTCCAGACCGGCGCGGACAAGTGGATCGCTCACGACGACCACGCCAGCTTCACCGTCGGCTCGGCGATGGTCAGCCGGGTCAACATCCAGACACACATGATGACGGTGACCCGAGGCGGCCAGGTCATCAAGACGATCCCGGTGAGCACCGGGCGGCCGGGGCCCCTCACGGAGACGCGCTCGGGGGTGAAGGTGATCATCCGCAAGGAGGGCAAGATCACCATGGACTCCACGACCATCGGTATCCCCAAGGGCGACCCGAACTACTACAAGATCGACACCCAGTGGAACCTGCGCTTGACCTGGACCGGGGAGTACATCCACTCCGCGCCGTGGTCGGTGGACAGTCAGGGCACCGCCAACGTCTCGCACGGCTGCACGAACATGTCGCCGGCGAATGCCGAGTGGATGTTCAACAACTCCAAGGTCGGTGACATCGTCATCTTCACCGGCTCGAACCGCCCGTTCCTGCCCACCGAGGGCATCGGGGTGTGGCAGTACACCTTCGCAGGCTGGCAGCACCAGAGCGCGCTGGTCTGAGCGCGATCGCTCGTCGAAGGTCCCCGCTAGTCCCAGCCGAGCTCGTGCAGGCGCGCCTCGTCAATGCCGAAATGGTGCGCGATCTCGTGGACCACGGTGACGGCGATCTCTGCACGTAGCTCCGCACGGTCCCGGCACATCCGCGTCAGGGGTCCCCGGAACACCGTGATCCGGTCGGGCAGCGATCCGGCCCAGCCGTCGCCACGAGCCGTCAGTGGCGTCCCCTCGTAGAGTCCGAGCAGGTCGGGCTCGCCGGCCGTGGGCTCGTCCTCGATGAGGAAGACCACGTTGTCGAGCAGCCCCATGAGCTCCGAGGGGACGGCATCCAGCGCGTCCGCGACGGCGTCCTCGAAGTCCCGCGCGTCCATCTCCACGCCACCCAGCGTGTCACGTGCCGACGGGTGCCACGGCACCCAGCTGTCAGGCGCACAGACAGGTATGCCGCCCACTCCGGGGAGCGGGCGGCATACCTGGAGCCGTTTTGGGCTGGAACGGTGGTGCGCCTCAGTGGCGCTCGGAGGACTCCAGCTCGTGCTGGGTGGCCTGCGAGCCGGTGCCCGACCCGTTGCCGGACTCGATTGCCTCGGCGCCGTGACCGTCGTGGTGGGCGGCGGCGAGCTCGGCGGGCGTGGGAGCCTCGATGCGGTCGCTGAAGTAGAAGTGCGACAGGCGGGCGCGCAGCTTCTCCTTGCGGGCTGTGGGGGAGGCCACGCCGTTCTCGTCGGTGGCGGCCCCGAGCTCGAGCGGGCGGTGCACGTCGTGCTGCACCAGGCTCCAGCGGGTGTAGGGGTCCAGCGCCTCGTGCTGCTCGAAGAAGCGGCCGTCCGCAGTGCGGATGATGCGGCCGGTCTCCCGCCCGTGCAGGACGAGGTCGCGGTCGCGACGCTGCAGCGACAGGCAGATCCGCTTGGTCACCCAGTAGGCGATGGGCGGGGCTACGAACACCGCTGCACGCAGGACGTGGGTGATGTCGTTGATCGACAAGTGCAGCTTGGTGGCCATGATGTCGTTGCCGGCCGCGAACATGAGCACGCCGTAGAAGGTCATCGCTGCCATGCCCAGGCCCGTGCGGGTGGGGTTGTTGCGAGGCCGGTCGAGCAGGTGGTGCTCGCGCTCGTCGCCGGTGACCCAGCGCTCGAGGAACGGGTAGGCCGCCATGAGGCCGTACATCACCGGGATGAGCAGGATCGCGCCGATCATCACGTTGAAGGAGAACGTGAACCCGAAGGCGGTGAACTCCAGGAAGCCAGGAAGCAGACGCAGTGCCCCGTCGGCGAAGCCCATGTACCAGTCGGGTTGGGCACCCGCCGTCACCGGACTCGGGTCATAGGGACCGTAGGCCCAGATGGGGTTGATCGTGACCAGGGCGGAAATGAGGGCGATGACACCGAAGACGATGAAGAAGAAGCCGCCGGCCTTCGCGGCATACACCGGCATCACGGGGTAGCCGACGACGTTGTCGTTGGTCTTGCCGGGGCCCGGGTACTGGGTGTGCTTGTGGACGAAGACCAGGCCGATGTGAGCGGTGAAGAGCCCCACGAGGATGGCCGGCAGCAGCAGGATGTGTACGGAGTACAGGCGCGGGATGATCGCCTCGCCCGGGAACGGCCCGTCGAAGACGAAGTACGACAGGTACGAGCCCAGCACGGGGACCGAGCGCATGAAGCCCTCCGCCGCGCGCAGACCCGTGCCCGAGAGCAGGTCGTCCGGCAGCGAGTAGCCGGCGAAGCCCTCCACGAGGGCGAGCATCGACAGGATCGAGCCGATGACCCAGTTGATCTCACGCGGCTTGCGGAAGGCGCCGGTGAAGAAGACCCGGAGCATGTGCACCGAGAGGGACACGATGAACATCAGCGCGGCCCAGTGGTGGATCTGCCGGATGAGCAGGCCACCGCGGATGTCGAAGGAGATATCGACCGTGGAGCGGTAGGCCTCTGACATGGTCACGCCGCGCAGGGGCAGGAAGGAGCCGTCATAGATGACCTGCCCGCCGCTCGGAACGAACCAGAAGGTCAGGAACGTGCCGGAGAGCAGGCAGATGATCATGGAGTACATGGCCACTTCGCCGAGCATGAAGGACCAGTGGTCGGGGAAGACCTTCTTCATGAGGTACCCGACCGGCTTGGCCGCGCCGGTGCGGTCGTCCAGCCAACCGGCGACGCCGCCGATGGCCTTGGCTCCCGGGCCCGGAGGCGCCTTCGGAGCGGGGTCGTCTGCCCGGAGACGGTCGACGGGGTCGTGGTTCGCGGTGCCGTGGTTCACGGTGTCGGCGGTGCTCATGAGTGTCCTCGCTCGAAGAAGCTCGGGCCGACGGCTTCGCGGAAGGGAGCATCGGCCACGAGGTAGCCCTCGGAGTCAACGGTGATCTTGAGCTGGGGGAGCGGTCGCTTGGCCGGCCCGAAGATCACCTTGCAGTCCTGCGTCACGTCGAAGGTCGACTGGTGGCAGGGGCACAGCAGGTGGTGCGTCTGCTGCTCGTAGAGACCGACAGGGCAGCCCACGTGGGTACAGATCTTGGAGTAGGCGACGATGCCGTCGTGACCCCAGTCGCGTTCCTTCTGGGGCTTGATGTCCTCGGGGTTGAGGCGCATGAGGAGAACGGCCGCCTTGGCCTTGTCCTCGAGGACGTGCTGGGACTCGTTGATCGACTCCGGAAGCACGTGGTAGACCGATCCGATCGTCACCTGGTCGGCGCGGATGGGGGTCCGCTCGGGGTCGCGGACCAGCCGGATGCCCTTCTTCCAGATGGTGGTCGACAGGCCGTTGCCGGGCAGCGGCCCGAGACCGCCGACCAGGGGGAGCACGAGCGGCAGGGCGAAGAGGCCGAGCGCGCCACCCAGGGAGTACTTGATGAGCGGGCGGCGGTTGATCTGCGCAGCCTCGCCACCCTCGGTGAGGTTGTCGATCACCCGCTGACGGTCAGCGTCAGACGCGCGCTGAGGGTGACGCATCTCGACCATCTCGGTGTCGGGCATCAGCGTCTTGGCCCAGTGCACGGCTCCGACACCGATACCCAGGAGGGCGATCGCCATCGAGGTGCCCAGCACGACGTTGTAGAGGTTCGCCTTACCGATGCCGGGCAGGAACGTGGCGTGGTCCGGGCTGATCGCGAAGTACGCGACGACGAAGACGATCGTGGCCAGGCTGGAGAGCCCGAACAGGGTCGCGACCTGCCTCTCGGCGCGCTTGGCGGCCTTCTCGTCGAGGTCGGCCATGCGGGGCACGTGCGGGGGTAGGCCCGGGTTCTGGAACCGCTCGGGGAGGCCGCCGGTGCCCTCGATGTGGCCCTGGTCGAGGCGGACGGCGTTGGCGCCATAGCCGTCGGTGCTGTGGACGACCTCGCGGGAGGCGGTGTCGTGTTCACTCATCGGTTGATCCTGTCGTGACGTCATTAGGCGGCCTTCTTCCCGAGCCAGACCGCGAACGCGACCATGAGGCCAAGGCCGAAGACCCAGGCGAACAGGCCCTCGGAAACGGGGCCGATGTTGCCGAGGTTCATGCCACCGACATTCTCCTCCTGGTCGACCGAGTGCAGGTAGGCGATGATGTCGTTCTTGGCCTGAGGGGAGATGTTGTCGTCGTTGAAGACGGGCATCGACTGCGGCCCGGTGACCATGGCCTCGTAGATGTGCTTGCCGGAGACGTTGCGCAGGCTGGGCGCGAACTTGCCGCGGGTCAGGGCGCCACCGGAGCCGGCGAAGTTGTGGCACATCGCGCAGTTCACCCGGAACAGCTCACCGCCCATGGCGACGTTGCCGCCCTGGCCACTGACCGACTGGCTGTCCGGGATGGCCGGGCCGGGGGCAAGGGAGGCGACGTAGGCCGCGAGCGCGGCGATCTCGTCGTTGCTGAACTGGACCCGCTGCTTGGGGGCCTGCACGTCAGGCTTGGCCAACGGCATACGCCCCGTGCCCACCTGGAAGTCCACGGCAGCGGCGCCGACGCCGGCCAGGGAAGGGGCAACCTTGCTGCCCTGGGCCTGCAGGCCGTGACAGGTGGCGCAGTTGGCGAGGAAGAGCTTCTTGCCCAGTCCGACCTGGTCGACGCCGGAGGCGGAGGCCTGTGCGGGGCGCGGGGCCAGGACCGAGTAGGCGAGGCCGGTCACGACCAGCCCCAGCAGGATGAGCACGGCGATCGCGGCCGGGTGTCGGCGGCGGGCGGCCAAGGCGTTCACGATGCGGTCCTGTCGGTCGTCACGGGCAGGGCGGGGGAGGCGGGAGTGGTGGTCGGCATCCGGCGACTCACTTCAGGAGGTAGATCGTCGCGAACAGGGCGATCCACACCACGTCGACGAAGTGCCAGTAGTACGAGGTCACCACCGCACCGGCCGCTTGGGCATGGCTGTAGTGGCGGGTCGTGAACGTGCGGCCGATGATCAGGAGGAAGGCCAACAGGCCGCCGGTCACGTGCAGGGCGTGGAAGCCGGTGGTCAGGTAGAACACCGAGCCGTAAGCGTTGGCCGACAGGGTGATGTTGTCGTGCGTGAGGTTGGAGTACTCCAGGACCTGACCGGACACGAAGACCGCGCCGAAGAGGTAGGTCAGGACGTACCACTCGCGCATGCCCCATTCCTTGACGGACAGGAGGCTGGCCGCACCGCGGTGGGCCTTGCCGTGCTCCGCCGCGTGAACGCCGAGCTGGCACCAGACGGACGAGATCACGAGCACCAGCGTGTTGACCGTCGCGTAGGGGACGTTGAGCTTGCCCGTCTCCGTGGACCACAGCGAAGGCTCGACCGACCGGATCGTGAAGTACATCGCGAAGAGCCCCGCGAAGAACATCAGCTCGCTGGCCAGCCACACGATCGTGCCGACGGAGACCATGTTGGGCCGGGAGACCGGACCGTGACCGGGAATGGTCGCGGGGCGGGGAGAGTCTGAGGTCACTGCGGATGCTGTCGCCACGTGAGCATTATTGCCATATTCCCCACGCGGCACACCGTCGACCCCCCGTCGAGGGCCCGAGCGTGGGCAATCCCACGCTACGGGCCTCACCTGTGGGCGCCCCAGGGCCCCACCTGTGGGTGACCTGGGGTCTCACCTCTGAGCCACCTGGAGGGGTCTCACGCCTGCCCCGGTAGCATCTGCCGCATGACCGCTTCGCACGCGCCCGCCACCGACACCGCCCTCGCGGGGGCGACCCCGGTCCGCCAGATCTCGGTGCTCCTCTACAGCGACGACCGCACCACGCGCGACGAGGTGCGAGTTGCCGTGGGACGACGCCCGGCGCGCGACGTCGAGGTGACCGCCTGGCGCGAGTGCGCGACGAGTGCGGCCGTGATCGAGGCGGTCGAGGCATCCCATTTCGACCTGCTCATCCTCGACGGCGAGGCTGCCCCCGTGGGTGGTCTGGGACTGTGCCGCCAGCTGAAGAACGAGATCTTCCAGTGCCCGCCGATCCTGGTCCTCACCGGGCGCCCTCAGGACGGCTGGCTGGCCACCTGGTCCCTGGCCGACGTGGCCGTGCCGCACCCGCTCGACCCCGTGGCCCTCGCTGGTGCGGTGGCTGAGCTGGGTCGCCGCGGGTCCGTCCGCGCCGGTTAGACCATGACGGCCGACCAGCCGACGTCTTCCCCGACCCGCACGACTGCCAGCTGGCCCGACCTGCTGAGCATGCTGCTGCGGCGCGAGGACCTCAGCACCGCTCAGGCGGCCTGGGCCATGCACGAGGTCATGTCCGGTGAGGCGACACCCGTCCAGCTGGCCGGCTTCCTCGTCGCGCTGCGTGCCAAGGGTGAGAGCGTCGAGGAGCTGCGGGGGCTGGCCGACGTCATGCTGGAGCACGCCCACCGCATCGAGGTGGCAGGTCCGAGCCTCGACATCGTCGGGACGGGTGGCGACCGCGCCCACACTGTCAACATCTCCACGATGGCTGCGGTCGTCATCGCCGCGTGCGGCATCACCGTCGTCAAGCACGGCAACCGGGCCGCGTCCTCGAGCTCGGGCTCAGCGGACGTGCTCGAAGCCCTCGGGGTCGACCTGACGTTGAGCCCCGAACGCGTCGAGCAGGTCGCCCGTGAGGCCGGCATCACGTTCTGTTTCGCCCAGACGTTCCACCCGGCGATGCGCCACGCCGCCGCCGCACGTGGGGGACTGGGGGTCGGCACCGCGTTCAACGCCCTGGGGCCGCTGACCAACCCGGCACAACCCACG
>NZ_DASYGF010000088.1:0-29931 GCF_036000045.1 Pedococcus sp. | reverse complement strand
TATGTTCGAGTCGGTGGGGGCCGTGGTGGGGGTTGACCCTGCGGTGCTGGCGGCCGTCCTGTTCGCGGTGACGGACGAGGACATCGCCGCGTTGACGGTGGGCCAGGCCGAGGCGCTGACCCTGGCCGCGGAGCGGGTGATGGCCGCGGTGGCGGCGCGGCAGCGCTCGGCGATCGAGACGGTGGCGCGGCGCTGTGAGGAGCGGTGCGAGCGTGAGGCCGCGGACGCGGCCGCTGCGGGCCGGCGGCCCCTGCACCTGTCGGGGGACCAGCTCGCGGCGGGGTCGCTGGCGCCGCTGCTGCACGTGTCACCGCGGACCATGGTCACCAGGGTCGACCGGGCCCGGCGGGTGGTGTGCTCGCTGCCGGGGGTCCAGGCGCTGGCCTGGTCCGGGGCGTTGGAGGCCTACCGGGTCGATGCGGTGGTGGGTGAGTCGCTGGCCGCGCCCACCGACCGGTTGCACGAGTTCGAGGCGCGGGTCCTCGAGGGCGGCATCACCGGCCTGCCCTGCGCGGCGTTGCGGGCCCGGGCGCGCCGCTGCGCCGACCGGTGCGCCCCCCTGGAGGCCGGGCAGGCGTGCGAGCAGGCCCGGACCCGGCGCGAGGTACGGGTGCGCCCCGGGGAGTGTTCGGGCATGACCCGGCTGGTCGCGGACCTGCCCACCTCGACCGCGCTACGCCTCTGGGGGGCCGTGGACGCCCTCGCCGCGGAGTACGCCCGAGCCCAACCCGGGCTGCTCATGGGCGCCGCACGCGCGGACGCGCTGGCCGACCTCGTGGAGGCCAACGCCACCATCAGCACCTCCATCGAGCTCGTCACGCCCGTGCAGGCCCACGCGCCCGGCTCGCTGCGCGTCTTCCGGCCGGCCGCTTCGACCGACTGCCTGGCCCCGGACCCATCGGACCCGGCCGCCGCCTCTTCCGCCGATCCAGCAACCACCGACCCAGCGGCCGGCGACACTTCAGCCGCCGACACGGCTACGGCCGCACCAGCGGGGTGGTTCGTCGATGTCGGCGGCTGCCAGGAGCTCGACGACGGGATCCTGCACGACCACGACGGCGAGCTGTGGTTCGTGTCCGCGCATACCGAGGTCCCCAGCCTGGGCTCGCTGCTGCCGGCCGACGTCGTCGCCCTGCTCAGCGACCCCGACACCGCCGTGCGCGTGGCCGGCTCCGACCCCGCCACCGGGGCCGTGCGCTGGCAGGACCCCGACACCTACCGGCCCGGCGCCCGCACCGCCCGCGCGGTCCGCTCCCGCGACGGCACCTGCCGCTTCCCCGGCTGCGCCACCGCGGCCCGCCGCTGCCAGCTCGACCACGTCATCCGCCACCCCGACGGCCCGACCCAGGTCACCAACCTGCAGACCCTGTGCGCCACCCACCACGCGTTCAAACACCACGCCGGCTGGCGCGTCCAGATGGACCCCCACGGCATCTGCACCTGGACCGCACCCGACGGACGCACCCACACCACCTGGCCCGCCGACCGTCACAGCTACCCCCGCGCGGCCTGACCAGACGGTTTCAGCCCTGAGGTTGCGAAGCGACCTCTCCGGAGGTCTGCACGTTGGCGTCCGCCAGCTCACGCAGGGCCGCCGCCGTGGTGTCGGGCGCCACCCCCGCAGTCAGGTCCAGCAGCACGGTCGTGTCGAAGCCGGCCGCGACGGCATCCAGCGCGGTCGCCCGGACGCAGTGGTCCGTCGCAATGCCGACGACATCAAGGGAGTCGACCTCCCGCCCGTGCAGCCAGTCAGCGAGACCGACCCTGTGGTCGCCCTCCACGGTGAAGCCCTCGAAACCACTGTAGGCCGCGCTGTGGTGCCCCTTGCGGAAGATGGCCTGCACCCGCTCGAAGGCGGGCTCGGCGGCTGGGTGGAACAGCGCCCCGTCGCTGCCGACTCGGCAGTGCACCGGCCAGGTGGCGACATAGTCGGGGTGCTCGCTGAAGTGCGAGCCCGGGTCCTCGTGCCAGTCCGCGGTCGCGACGATCGCGGCATACCTCTCGCCGTGAGCCTGGACGTACGCGCTGATACGGGCCGCCACCTCGGCGCCACCTGCCACCGCGAGCGAACCGCCCTCGCAGAAGTCGTTCTGGACGTCGACGATCACCAGTCCGCGGGCCATGGCGCGACGCTACTGCGTGAGACCCGAGACCGGGGCGTCCGAGGCCGCAGACGAACCCGAGCCCGCGTCATACGCCACGACAGCGTCCCGCAGGGCGAGCATGCCCGTGACCACCTCCGCGAAGCTCGTGCTCAGCGGGGAGACACCGATCCGCAGACCGTCCGGGTCGCGATAGTCGGGGATGACCCCCTGCGACCACAGAGCGGCCGTCACCTCGCGGAAACCCTTGCGGCGCAACGTCACATGCCCACCCCGGAGCGCGGCGTCGCGTGGGGACGCCACCTCGACCCCGAGCGGTACCAGGAGGGAGTCCGCCAACCGGATGACGAGCTCAGTGAGGGCGACCGACTTGGTCCGGATCGCCTCGATGCCGGCCTCCTCCACCAGGTCGAGACTGGCCTGGAGCGGCACCATGGCCAGGATGGGCGGGGTGCCCGAGATGAAGGACCGGATGCCGTCAGCGGGGTCGTAGCCCGGGCCCATGTCGAACGCGTCGCGTCGCCCGATCCACCCCCAGATCGGCTGCCGCAGCCGGCCGTGGTGGCGCGCCGCGACGTACGCCCAGGCGGGCGAGCCCGGACCTCCGTTGAGGTACTTGTACGTGCAGCCGACCGCGAGGTCGGCGCCCCACTCGTCGAGCGCTACGGGCACCGAGCCACCGCTGTGGCACAGGTCCCACAGCACCAGCCCGCCGGCGTCGTGCACGGCGGCGGTGATGGCGGGACCGTCGGCGAGATGCCCCGACCGGTAGGCGACATGGCTGAAGACGGCGAGGGCGGTCTGAGGGCCCACAGCCTCGCGGACCTGGTCGATCGTCACGCCGGAGGTCGGGTCGGTCTCGATCCAGCGCAGGGTCAGGCCGCGTTCGCCGGCGATGCCCTCGAGGACGTAGCGGTCGGTGGGGAAGTTGTCCGTGTCGAGCACGATCTCCGTGCGTCGCTGCGGCCCCGCCGCCTGGGCGTCCACTGCGGCCCGGCTCAGCTTGTAGAGCAGCACCGTGGTCGAGTCCGCCACGACCGTCTGGCCGGGAGCCGCACCGAGGACGAGCGAGCCCAGCCGGTCACCGATCCGCATCGGCCAGTCGAGCCACTGCTCGTCCCACGCGCGGATCAGCCGGTCGCCCCACAGCTGCTCGGTGAAGTCGCGCAGCCGCTGCGGCACGTCGGCCACCGGGCGTCCCAGCGAGTTGCCGTCGAAGTAGGCGACCAGGTCGCTCCCCTCCGGCGACAGGAACCGCTGGCGCAGCCCAGCCAACGGGTCCTGGGCGTCGAGTGTGGCAGCCTCGCGGTGGAGGTCGTGGTCGTCCATCCCCGGAGGCTACTGCCTCAGCTCGGTGGGGATCACCGGCTCGCCCCGTTGGAGCCGGTGCGCCTCGGCCGGCAGCTCGGCGAGGGACTCACGGTGACGTACTCGAGCCGCCTCGAGCGACGTCGCCGCCCCGTCGACCACCTCGCCGCCGGTGACGAGGGATACGAGCAGCGACCGGTCGTCCCCGTCGTTCGCAGGCGGCTCGCCGATGCCGACGACCTCGGCCTCGGCCACCCCGCGGGCATCACGACGACGGAGCGCGTACTTGCGACCCGCAACGGACATCTTGTTGGCACTGAGCTTGGCGACGCCGACCATGGCGCCGGTCGCGTCCTCGCGGGCCACCAGCTTGTAGACCATCCCGGCGGTCGGAGCGCCCGAACCGGTCACCAGCGACGTCCCCACGCCGTAGCGGTCCACCGGACCGGCAGCCAGCGCCGCGATCGCGTACTCGTCGAGGTCTGAGGTGACGACGATCTCGGTCGAGCGAGCCCCCAGCCGGTCGAGCTGGTCGCGGACCTCCCGAGCCTGGACGAGCAGGTCGCCGGAGTCCAGCCGGACCGCGCCGAGCTCCGGACCGGCCAGCTCGACGGCCAGCTCGACGGCCGCGGTGACGTCGTAGGTGTCGACCAGCAGGGTCGTGTCCTTGCCCAGGGCGGCGATCTGGGCGGCGAAGGCGCTGCGCTCGTCGTCGTGCAGCAGCGTGAACGCGTGCGCGGCGGTGCCGCCCGTGGGCACCCCGAACCGCCGCCCGGCCTCCAGGTTCGACGTGGCCGCGAACCCTGCGATGTATGCCGCGCGCGCGGCCGCGACCGCGGCCTCCTCGTGAGTGCGGCGAGAGCCCATCTCGATGCAGGGTCGGTCGCCCGCGGCGGAGGTCATCCGCGACGCTGCCGACGCGATGGCGCTGTCGTGGTTGAGGATGCTCAGCACGAGGGTCTCGAGGACGACACCGTGGGCGAAGTCGGCCTCGACCACGAGCACAGGCGAGCCGGGGAAGTAGCACTCGCCCTCGGCATACCCCCAGATGTGGCCGTCGAAGCGGTAGTCCGCGAGGAAGGACAGGGTCGTGTCGTCCACGAGCGACCGCACCGACTCGAGCTCGGCGTCACCGAAGCGGAAGCGGGTGACGGCGTCGACCAGCCGTCCAGTGCCGGCGACGACGCCATAGCGTCGGCCGGGCGGCAGACGCCGCGCGAAGACCTCGAACACGCATCGTCGCGAGGCGGCGCCGCTGCGCAGTGCCGCCTCGAGCATGGTGAGCTCGTAGTGGTCCGTGAGCAGCGCGGTGGTAGGGGAACAAGAGGCCACGAGCGCAGCCTAAGGTGGGAGCCGTGTCCCTCGCCCCCGCTGAGCAGCAGAGCGTCGCCACGGACGACGCGACACAGGTCGACGTCCCCTGGATCACGCTCGTGTGGAACGACCCGGTCAACCTCATGTCCTACGTGACCTTTGTCTTCCAGACCTACTTCGGGTACTCCAAGACCAAGGCCGAGCGGCTCATGCTCGACGTGCACGTCAAGGGGCGCGCGGTCGTCTCCACCGGCACCCGCGAGCGGATGGAGACCGACACCGAGGCGCTCCAGGGGTACGGCCTGTGGGCCACCTTCCAGAAGGACGTCTGAGTGGCCCGCGGGTTCAAGCGACGCAACGGTCGCTACGTCGCCAGGCTCGACGTGGTCGAGCGGGGCCTCGTGGTCGGCCTGATGGAGCAGGTCCTCGAGCTCGTCGAGCCCGAGCCTGAACCCCCGGCGGATGCCGGCGAGCCGACCGCCGGCTCCGGTGACGAGTTCGACCAGATCGTCGCGGGCCTCGGCAGCATCGGGGTCGGCGTCTCGCTGTCGGCCGCCGACCAGGTGCCGGAGCTGACCGGCGACGTGCCCCCGCCGCGCGACCCCGCCCTGGACCGCATCTTCCCGACCGCCAACCGGGAGGACGACCAGCTGGCCGCGGAGTTCCGCAGGCTGACCGAGGACGGCCTGCGGGCCCGCAAGGCAGCCAACCTCACCACGGCCATCGACGCACTGTCCGAGGTCGGTGACCAGAAGGTCTCTTTGCTCCCGGACCAGGCCCTGGCACTGCTCGTGGCCCTGACGGACGTGCGTCTCGTGCTCGGAGAGCGGCTCGGCCTCAAGCAGGACAGCGACCTGGAGCTGCTGGAGGAGCAGGTCTCCGGTCTCGCCGAGGACGACCCGGCCGTCTACGCCCTGGCCGTGTACGACTTCCTGACCTGGCTGCAGGAGACGCTGGCGCACGCGTTGGTCCCCTGAGACCGAGGCCTGAGGGTGATGTGACTCACCGAACGGCAGACCCAGGGGTCTGTCAGTGGGTCGCGCCCCTAGCCTTGACCCGTGGCTGATGCACCCATCGGTATCTTCGACTCCGGATATGGCGGGCTGACGGTCGCTCGCGCCGTCCTCGACCAGCTCCCGCATGAGTCGATCGCCTACTTCGGTGACACGGCGCGGGCCCCCTATGGCCCCCGGCCCATCGCCCAGACCAGGGAGTTCGCGCTGGAGTGCCTCGACCGCCTGGTCGACCACGGCGTCAAGACCCTGGTCATCGCGTGTAACACGGCCAGTGCGGCAGTCCTGCACGACGCCCGCGAGCGCTACGACGTGCCCGTCGTCGAGGTGATCAGGCCGGCCGTGCGACGTGCGGCGCGCGCGACCCGCAACCACCGGGTCGGCGTCATCTCCACGCAGGGCACCCACCAGTCGAGCGCCTACGTCGACGCCTTCGCGGCCGCCCCTCATCTCCAGGTGACCAGCGTCCCCTGCCCGCGCTTCGTCTCGTTCGTCGAGGCCGGCCAGACGACCGGACCCGAGGTGATCGAGGTCGCCCGCGACTACCTGCGGCTACTCGTGGAGGGCGACGTCGACACGCTGGTGCTGGGCTGCACGCACTACCCGCTGCTCACCGGCGCGATCTCCTACGTGATGGGCGACGGCGTGACCCTCGTGTCATCGGCCGACGAGACGGCCAAGGACGTCTACCGCGTGCTCGCCGACCGCGACGCGCTGCGCGACCCGGCCCTGCCGCCCCCCACCCACGGCTTCACCACCACCGGTGACGCCCAGGCGTTCCAGGCCCTGGCCCGGCGGTTCCTCGGCCCCGAGGTCGGCGACTTCCACGGCGACGGGTCGGTCGTCCGGACGGCGGCGGTGGTCCGGCCGTGAGGCTGACCGTGGTCGGCTGCTCGGGTTCGTTCGCCGGCCCCAGCTCGCCGGCGTCCTCCTACCTCGTCCAGGCCGACGACGGCGACCGCACCTGGTCCATCCTGCTGGACCTCGGCAGCGGTGCCCTCGGCGCCCTCCAGCGCCACCTGGACCCGGCCGATCTCGACGCCGTGTTCGTGAGCCACCTGCACCCCGACCACTGCGTCGACATCTGCGGCCTCTACGTCACCCGCAAGTACCGTCCTGCCGGCGCCCTCCCCGGCCGGCTGCCCGTGCACGCTCCCCGGGGCGCCGAGCAGCGGTTCGCGCTGATGTACCACGGGCTCGAGCACGATGGCATGAGCGGCGAGCTGGCCGTCCACGAGCTGTCGGAAGCCCAGGTGACGCAGGTCGGGCCCCTGCGCGTCACGGCATACCGCGTCAACCACCCTGTCGAGGCCTACGGCTTCCGGGTCGAGGCCGACGGGGCAGTGCTGGCCTACACCGGCGACACCGACACATGCGAGGCCTTGACGCCCTTGCTGACGGGGGCGAACCTCGCCCTCATGGACAGTGCGTTCGTGGACGGGCGCGACGAGGCCACGGGCATCCACCTGTCGGGCAGCCGCGCGGCGAAGGCCGCTGCGGAGGCCGGTGGGGTGCGCCGGCTCATGCTCACCCACATCCCGCCCTGGAACGACCCCGAGGTATGCCGCACGCAGGCTGCCGCGGTCTGGTCCGGTCCGTTGGACCTGGCCACCCCCGACGAGACCTACGAGGTGTGAGGCGCATGGCCAGGACTCCAGCCGTTTCCGTAGCGCCCGGCGTCTGGCGCATCCCGCTCGTCGGCGACTTCGTCAACGGCTACATCCTGCGCGACGACGACGGGCAGGTGACGCTCGTCGACATGGGTGTCAAGTCCTCCGGTGGGAAGGTCATGGCGGCGCTGGCGTCGGTCGGGTCGGGCCCCAGTGACGTCACCCGGCTCCTGCTGACCCACGCTCACCCCGACCATGCCGGAGGGGCGGCCCACGTGGCTCGCGAGACGGGGCGGCAGTTCGGCATCCACGAGGACGACGCCGAGTCCGCGACCGCGGGCACCTCGCCCCCGCGCGACTCCTCGCTGCGGCTCGGACGGCTGTTCAACCGGATCGGCAGTGGGTCCTTCGACCCGGTTCCCGTCGGGGAGACGTTCACCGACGGCCAGCTCGTGCCGTTCGCCGGTGGCATCGAGGTCGTGCACACGCCCGGTCACTCACCCGGCCACGCCGCATACCTGCTGCGTGAGGCGGGGGTGCTCATCACCGGCGACTCGATCTTCAACGTCCGCGGCCTGCGCTGGCCGATCAAGGCGTTCTGCACGGACTTCCGGCTCACCACGAAGACGGCGCACCGCCTGGCCGAGCTGGACTACACCGTCGCGGCCTTCACGCACGGGCCGCACCTGTCGGACCGGCCGCGCGAGCACATCCGGCGGTTCCTGGCGACGCACCCGGTCGCCTAGGCCTCCGTCGCCGGCCTAGAGGCGAGCGCGCAGCCAGTCGAGGTCGGCGCGCTGGCCCTCCAGGCCGCCGCGGGTCTCGATGACCACCGGGGCCTTTGCGGCGCGCACCGCACCGGCGAGCTCGTCCGGGTCGATCAGGCCCTCGCCGAGGTTGGTATGCCGGTCGGCTCCGGAGCCGAACTCGTCGCGGCTGTCGTTGCAGTGGACCAGGTCGATGCGCCCGGTGATCGCCCGGATCTGCTCGACCGCCGTGGCCAGCCCGATGCCGCCCGCGTGCGCGTGACAGGTGTCGAGGCAGAAACCGACCTGCTCGGCCCCCTGCGCGCTGCCGATGGCGTCCCAGACGCGGGCGATCCGCTCCAGCGTGCGCGCCATGGCGTTGTCGCCACCTGCGGTGTTCTCCAGCAGCAGCGGGACCCTCAGGTCGGTGGCCTCGATCGCCTTGCGCCAGTTGTCGAAGCCCTTGTCGACCTCGTCCTCCTTGTCGACGTGGCCGCCGTGGACGATGAGACCCTTCGCGCCGACCGAGGCGGCCGCGTCGATGAACTGCTGGAGCAGCTTGCGGCTGGGGATGCGGATCCGGTTGTTCGTGGTGGCGACGTTGATCAGGTAGGGAGCATGCACGTAGAGGTCGACCCCCGCCGCCTCTGCGTCGGCCTTCAGGGCCTCGGGGCCGCCCGCGTAGTCGACCACAGGGCCCTTGTAGCTCTGGGGGTCGCCGAGGAAGAACTGGCTCAGCCCGGCGCCGCGCTCCCGCGCCGCCGACACCGGGTCGGCCGAGTCGACATGGGCGCCGATCGCAGGCTGGGTGGCGGGCGTGGGCGAGGTGGCGGGCATGGCCCCAGACTAGGCGGACCCCCAGACGGTTAGCCTTGCCGACGTGAATGAGACGACCGCGAACCAGAGCCTGCCGACCCGCCACGACGGCCGCACCCCCGACCAGACCCGAGAGGTGCGCATCACGCGCAACTGGCTGGACCATGCCGAGGGCAGCGTGCTCGTCGAGTTCGGCCGGACCAAGGTGCTGTGCGCCGCGTCGTTCACCGGGGGAGTGCCCCGCTGGCTCAAGGGCAAGGGCACCGGCTGGGTCACCTCCGAGTACGAGATGCTCCCGCGCTCGACCAACACCCGCACCGACCGGGAGTCCCGCAAGGGCCGGGTGGGCGGTCGTACCCACGAGATCAGCCGGCTGATCGGGCGCAGCCTGCGGGCCATCATCGACACCAAGGCCCTGGGTGAGAACACCATCGTCCTGGACTGCGACGTGCTGCAGGCCGATGGGGGCACCCGGACCGCCTCCATCACCGGCGCCTACGTCGCCCTGGTCGACGCGATCGAGGACGCCCGGGCCAAGGGGCTCATCGCCAGGGACGCCCGGCCGCTGACTGGTTCCATCGCGGCCGTCAGTGTGGGCATCGTGAACGGCGCCGCGGTCATCGACCTGGACTACCCCGAGGACTCGACGGCCGAGACCGACATGAACGTCGTGATGACCGGCGACGGCCGGTTCGTCGAGATCCAGGGGACCGCCGAGGGGGAGCCCTTCGACCGGGCCATGCTCGATGCCCTGCTCGACAAGGCGACGGTCGGCTGCGCGGAGCTGACGACCAAGCAGCAGGAGGCCCTCGCCACCGCGCCGCGTGAGCGCGTGCTGTGACCCGGGAGACCACCCGGCTCGTCCTCGCTACCCGTAATGACCACAAGGTGGTCGAGCTGCGGGCCATCCTCGCCGACGTGTCTGCCGAGCTAGGGCTCGAGATCGTGGGCGCCTCGGAGTTCGCCGGCGCGCCCGACGTGGTGGAGGACGAGGTCACGTTCGAGGGCAACGCCCGGCTCAAGGCGCAGGCGCTCGCAGCCCACACCGGGCTGCCCGCGCTGGCCGACGACTCGGGGCTGGCCGTCGACGTCCTCGGTGGCGCGCCCGGCATCTTCTCCGCGCGCTGGGCGGGGCGCCATGGCGACGACCGCGCGAACCTCGAGCTGCTGCTCGCCCAGTTGTCCGACGTCCGCGACGGGCACCGGGGCGCGGCCTTCGTCTGTGCGGCTGTGCTGGCGCTGCCGGACGGCACGGTGCGTGCGACGGAGGGCCGGATGCCGGGTTCGCTGGCCCGGGAGCCCAAGGGGGTCAACGGTTTCGGGTACGACCCCGTCTTGGTGGTCGAGGGCGGCACGCGCCACGCGGCCGAGCTCACTGCCGAGGAGAAGAACGCGATCTCCCACCGCGGCAAGGCCTTTCGCGCCATGGTGCCGCACCTGCGGGACCTCCTCGGCTGACCACCCGTCAGAGCCGCGGCTAGAGTGGCCACCGCGCGCAAGTGGCGGAATTGGCAGACGCGTCAGGTTTAGGTCCTGGTGCCTTCGGGTGTGCGGGTTCGAGTCCCGCCTTGCGCACATGAACGGACAGGACGAGCCGGCGTACCCGGGGGCGCTCGATGTCGCCTCCTGGCGGCGCGAGGTCCATGCGTTGTATGCCGCGGTGCGGGCCGAGCCCGACCCGGTCATCGCCCACGCACTGTGGACCGACACCCGCGCGCGCCTCTTCCTGGACCACCCGGCGTCGCCCCGCAGCGGGGACCAGGCAATGCGGCACGCGGCGTACGACCCGGCATACCGGTTCGTCGTCTCCGTCGAGCCCGCGGAGCCGCAGCGCTGGGAGTTCGCCTCGGCGAGCGACGGCACGGTGCCCTTCGAGCGCTTCGGCCAGGTCACCTTGGGGGAGCTCGGACGGCTCGACCTCTGGTGGCTCGACTCCTACGGCGGCGGGATCTTCCTGCCCGTGCGTGACGGCTCGGCCGGATCCGAGACCTACGGGGCGGGGCGCTATGTCCTCGACACCGTCAAGGGCGCCGACCTGGGGCGCGAGGGCGAGGACTGGGTGGTCGACCTGAACTTCGCCTACAACCCCTCCTGCGTCTATGACCCGCGGTGGAACTGTCCGCTGGCCCCGGCGGGCAACCGCTTCGCCGCCTCGGCACCCGTGGGCGAGCTGCTGCCCGTGGGCTACTGACGGCGTCTTCATCACCGACCTCGCGACGCCTAGCATCGGGACGTGAACCACCTGCTGCGCGAGGTGCTGCCTGCCCTCGACCTCTCCGAGTCGTATGCCGCGCAGCACCTGGCGCTCGCCGGTGGCAGTGCGCTCCCGTCCGCGCTGCCGGTGAGCACCCTGGCGTGTGGCGCGGTCGCGGCGGCAGGCCTGGCAGCCTCAGCCCTGGTCGGCGGAGAGCGCGTGCGGGTCGACCCACGGCAGGTGGCGGTGTCGTTCCGCGCCGACCAGCTGCTGAGGCTCGATGGAGAGTCTCTTCCGGGTTTCGCCCCAATGTCGGGCTTCTTCGAGGCCTCCGACGGGTGGGTGCGCACACACGCCAACTACCCGCACCACCGGGACCGGCTGCTGCGCGCCCTCGGCCTGCCCGGCGGTGTCACGCGTGCGGACGTCGCGGCGGCCATCGCCACCGCGACGGCTCAGGAGGTGGAGGATCTCGTCACCTCCGACCAGGGCATCGCGGTGCGCGTCCGCTCGTGGGCTGAGTGGCGTGCCGGCGAACAGGCCGCCGCGGTGGCCGCGCACGACCTGCTCGAGGTCGGCACGGTGGGCGCAGCCGCGCCAGTGGCGGTGCGCGCGGCACCAAGGGTCCTCGACCTCACCAGAGTGCTGGCCGGCCCCGTGGCGACGCGCACTCTCGCGCTCGTCGGGTGCGACGTCCTGCGCGTCGACAGCCCGCACCTGCCCGAGCTCGACGCTCTCTACCTGGACACCGGACCCGGCAAGCGGTCCACCCTCGTCGACCTCCACGACGAGCATGCCCGCGCTCGCCTGCACGAGCTGCTCGATCAGGCGGACGTGCTCGTGACGGGCTACCGGCCGGGGTCGCTCGTCGCCTTCGGTCTCGACCCGGAGCGGCTCGCCCACACCCACCCCCACCTTGTCTGTGCGTCCCTCAGCGCGTGGACGCCGAGCGGCCATTGGGGCGCCCGTCGCGGCTTCGACAGCATCGTCCAGGCGGCGACGGGGATCGCGCTCATCGAGTCCCCTGACGGCCGGACCCCAGGCGCGCTGCCGGCGCAGGCGCTGGACCACGCCACGGGCTACCTGCTGGCGGCCGGCATCTTGACCGCCTTACGGCGCCGAGCCGCTGAGGGTGGCACGTGGCGCGTCAGCGCCCATCTCGCGAGAACCGCCCAGTGGCTGCCGGCGACCGACGCCCTCGATGGCCCGGCGGTCGCCGTCGCCCCGGAGCCGTGGCTCATGCATGCCCCGACAGAGCGCGGGGAGGTGCGGCTGCCCCGACCGGCCTTCCGGATCGACGAGCGGTTCTCCCGGTTCGCCGAGGTCGGTCGACGCTGGGGTGCTGACGAGGCGGCGTGGTCGTGACAGCACCTCTGCGCGGGTACGCAGGCTGCTGCTGGGATAGGTTGGCTTTCACGATCGGATCGAGAGGGCCGCACGGTTGCGTGTGGCCAGGCTCGACGTTGATGCGAGGAGTGCAGCGCAGTGAGTGACCGTCTGAGCCCCGGGGACACCGCCCCTGACTTCACCCTGCCCGACGACAAGGGTGGCCAGGTCTCGCTGTCGGACCTGCGTGGCCGCAAGGTGATCGTCTACTTCTACCCGGCGGCCATGACCCCGGGCTGCACGAGGCAGGCGTGCGACTTCAGTGACAACATCAACACCCTGCACGCTGAGGGCTTCGAGGTGCTGGGCATCTCGCCCGACTCCCCGGCCAAGCTGGCGAAGTTCCGCGACAAGGACGGCCTGACCATCACCCTGCTCGCCGACGAGGACCGGGCGGTGATGAACGCCTATGGCGCCTTCGGCGAGAAGAAGCTCTACGGCAAGACTGTGGACGGCGTCATCCGCAGCACGGTCGTCGTCGACGAGGACGGCACCGTCTCGCACGCGTTCTACAACGTCAAGGCCACCGGACACGTCGCGAAGCTGCGACGCGACCTCGGGCTCGACTGACCGCCGAACCCACCTGACTGAATGGAGCACCCATGAGTGACGACGCCACCTCGGTGGATGCCATCGAGGCCGAGATCACAGCCGCTCGGACCCGCCTGGCCGGCACGGTCGACGAGCTCCATGCGCGCACGGCGCCCAAGGAGATCGCCCGCCGCCAGGTCGAGGCCCTCAAGACGAAGTTCACCGAGGCCACCCGCACGCCGTCCGGAGATCTGCGCATCGAGCGGATCGCCGCCGCGGTGGCCGCAGCCGTCGCGCTGATCGGCGTCGCGGCCTGGCGCCGTCGTCGTGGCTGAGGAGTCCGCCGACCGGCTCCCCATCCGGATGCTGCACGACCGTGTGCTCGTCTCGCTCGAGGGTGAGGGCGGCGAGCGGCGCTCCGGCGGTGGCATCGTCATCCCTGCCACGGCCAGTGTCGGCAAGCGGCTCGGGTGGGCGCGAGTTGTGGCGATCGGCGCGAACGTGCGCCAGGTCAAGGTCGACGACCGGGTCCTGTTCGACCCCGAGGATCGGGCCGAGGTCGAGCTCCAGTCCCGGGCCTACGTCCTGCTGCGCGAGCGAGACATCCACGCGGTGGCCGCGGCACGGGTCCAGGACGGGCAGACCGGCCTCTACCTGTGAGCTGACACGACCGGCAGACCTGCCTCGCGCCAGGCGCGGAAGCCACCCACGACGTCAGTGGCACGTCGGACTCCCAGTCGTAGCAACGAGTCCGCCGCCAGCGAAGAGGTGTACCCCTCCTGGCAGAGGATGATCACCCGCGTCTCGAACCCGGCCATCGGGAGCCTCGAGTCCGCGCGAGGGTCAAACCTCCACTCCAGCACGTTGCGCTCGACGACCAAAGGAACGAGGTGGGCGGCGACCTCGCCCTCGACAGCGCGCTGCGCGGCCGGCCTGATGTCCACGAGGACCGCTCTTCCATAGAGCGCCTCCTGATAGGCGCCCCGAGGGCTGACCCGTGCCAGGCGGCTGCGGGCGTCGAGGAGCTGGTCGTCGACCCCGTCGTACACCGGCGCCTCCCAGCCTCGGCCGCCGCTGAACTGGTGGGTCTCCCACAGAGTCGTCGTCGCGGCGCTCACCACTGGCTCCCGACCCGCTCGACGGAGGTCTGCTGAAGGCGACCACCGATGAGGGCGTACCGCGTCAGGCCCCTCAGCGCGGGGGAGTACACGTGCACCGACACCGCCGGCCGGTCGCCGAGATTGCGCACGTTGTGGACGTGGCGAGCGCCGAACGAGCGACCCTCGCCCTTCCACAGGGAACGGTCCTGCACCTCGCCTCCGGACCAGCTCTCCTCGACGAGCTCTCCCTCGACGGTGAGGAAGGCGCCCTCGGACCGCAGGTGGTCGTGCCAGCCGGTGCTCGACCCGACGGGCCATCCGATGACCCAGATCTCGAGGTGCTCGGTGGCGTCGAGACGGTGCCAGGTGCGCTCGGTGCTCGTGAGGTCGACGGTGTCGCGCAGCTCAGGGTCGGTGGCGAACAGGCGGCCTGTGCGCAGCAGCTGGCTACGGTTGAAACGGTTGACGCCGGCGGTGCCGGCGGTGGTGATGGTACTCATGACTCTGCTCCAAAGTCTCAGTGTGGGGGTCGGAATGTGCTGTGCGGCAACACATTCGGCGACACAAAGAGCCCTGGGTCAGGTGCAGGTCGAGATGCAGGCGGTGGTATGCCGCGTGAGCTGTGAGGGTGCGGTGCAACGGGATCGTCTCCGGAGGTCGGGCGGCGCGCGAGGAGGCGCCGGGGGGCTGGTGCGGACGGTGAGGTCAGGCGCAGCAGCAACACCGCATGACGCCGTGGCACATGGACATCATGTGCAGGCGCGTCACCGCGGCGGTCGAAGACATGCAACCAGTTCAGCACGGCGGCAGCGGGAGAGTCCACGCGCCGGCGGCAGCGTCTCGAACTCCGGACTCTTGGCCACCCTGGTCTTGCATGCGAGACGGAACCTGCTGCGACGGGCGCACCGCGCGGCATACGAGAGGGGTTGGATGTCCGGGTGAGACTCGTGCGCTCGACCGGATCCCCACGAACCCCCTGGCGCAACGGCGCCGGGTTGACGCGGCCAGTGGCGCAGTGGCCGGCAGAGGCCGGCCTCGACGAGTTCCGTTGGCGGGTCAGCTGTGCGGAGATTGCGGGGGACGCGCCGTTCTCCGCCTTTCCCGGTATCCGCCGCGAGCTCCTGCTCGTGCACGGCGGCCCCCTGACGCTGGTGGTCGACGGGGACCGGCACGTCGTGGCGCGCGATCAGTCGCTCGGTTTCTCCGGCGACGCCCGGGTCGCGTGCCTCGTCAGCGGAGGGCTGCCAGCGGTCGCGCTCAATGTCATGACTCGGCGCGGGGCGTCGACAGCGGCGGTCGCCGTCGAACCGGTGGGTCGGGCCTTGGCTCTGACCGCGCCCGACGACGGCGACCTCGTTGTGGTGGCGCTGGAGGCCGGGACCCGCCTGGGTGGCGCTGACGAGGCGTTGGAGCCCTTCGACGCGGTGTGGTGCGGCGCGGGGGAACGGGTGGCGCTCGGTGGCTCCGGGCGGGTGGCCGTCGTGCGGGTGCAGCCGGACCGCCGATGACACGCCAGGATCTTGAAGAGCGGCTTGCGGACCTGCTCGAGCGCTGGGACCTGACGCCGGGGGAGACCTACGGCGAGGGGTTCCGGGGGCTGGTCGTGGCGGTGAAGTCGGCCACCGGAGTGCCCCTGGTGCTGAAGGTCGACCGACCTGGCTCACCCTTTGACGCCCAGGTCAGCACCATGTGCGCGGCGCAGGGTCGCGGGTATGCCGCCGTCGTCGCCGCAGATCTGGATCGTGGCGGCCTGCTGCTGGAGCGGCTCGGCCCGAGCCTCGCCTCGTCGGCACTTGACCCGCCCGCGCAGGTGACGGCCCTCACGACGACGCTGCTGCGGGCGTGGGAGGTGCCACGGGAGGTGGGCCCACCGGTCCTGGAGGGTCATGACAAGGCTGCTCAGCTCGCGCGGATGGTGGACGAGGGGCGAACCCAGGCAGACGGCATACGGTGGGGCCCTGCTCTGGACCTCGCGCACGCGCTGGCAGCTCATCTGAGCGCGACAAGGGACGCCGCTCGCGACGTTCTCTGTCATGGCGACCCCCACCCGGGGAACGCCGTGCGAGCCGGAGGCTCGAGCGGGGCCGCACGCTACAAGCTCGTCGATCCCGACGGGTTTCGCTGTGAGCCCGAGTACGACCTGGGGGTGGTCCTTCGCGACTTCACGCCGGCGCTGCTGGCGGACCGGCCGTCGGCGACGTCGCGGCACGACGGCTGGTGCCGTCTCGCAGCAACGATGACGGGGCTCGACGGCGAACGAGTCAGGATGTGGGCCTTTGTCGAACGGGTGACGAGCGCCTTGGCGCTGCGCGCCGTCGGTGAGGTGGCCACGGCCGAGGCGTTCCTCTCGGCGGCGATGGTGCTCCGTCCCTGACGGTCAGCGCTTGCTGCCTCGTCCGGGCGGGGCGGGCTCCTTGAGGACCTGGTCGGCCAGGTGCTCAAGGCTGAGGACGCTGACGAGTGAAAGGTCGCACTCCTTGGCCACAGCGTCGGTCGACATTCCGGTGGCGAGCAGCGAGCGGACGGCCAGGGCCATCTGGTCGCGCGCCTCCATCGCGGCCATGGCGTGGAACTGGTGGTCGGCCGCACCCCGTCGCACGGCGTGGACGTGGCTCTCGACGGCAGCACCGGGTGACCCGACGTCACCGGGTGACCCGACAGCACCCCGCGCCGGGCCTGGCTCGACCAGCTCACTCACGCCTAGGGGGAGTCCTCGTGCGCGCAACTGTGACGAGCACTCCGAGCTGACATGGCGTGGGCGTCCCATCACCCGCTCACCCATGAGTCGTGACCACCGCTCGCCGCACCAGTGGGATCCCAGCTCAGGTGCCGACGTAGGCCGCCAGATGCTCGCCGGTGAGTGTTGAGCCGTCCGCGACGAGGTCGGCGGGGGTGCCCTCGAAGACGATCCGACCACCGTCGTGACCGGCTCCAGGGCCGAGGTCGATGACCCAGTCGGCGTGGGCCATGACGGCCTGATGGTGTTCGATGACGATGACCGACTTGCCGGAGTCGACGAGGCGGTCGAGCAGGCCGAGGAGCTGTTGGACGTCGGCGAGGTGCAGGCCGGTGGTCGGCTCGTCGAGGACGTAGATGCTGCCCTTCTCGCCCATCTGGGTGGCGAGCTTGAGCCGCTGGCGCTCGCCTCCGGAGAGGGTGGTGAGTGGCTGCCCGAGGTTGAGGTATCCCAGCCCGACGTCGGCGAGCCGTCCGAGGACCTTGTGGGCCGCGGGGGTGGCGGCGTCGCCCTCGCCGAAGAAGGTCTCGGCCTCGGTCACGGACATCGCCAGGACGTCGGCGATGTTCCGGCCGCCGAGGCGGTACTCCAGCACCGACGCCTGGAACCGCTTGCCCTCGCAGTCCTCGCAGGTCGACTCGACGGTGGCCATGACCCCGAGGTCGGTGTAGATGACGCCGGCGCCGTTGCACGTGGGGCAGGCGCCCTCGGAGTTGGAGCTGAAGAGCGCGGGCTTGACGCCGTTGGCCTTCGCGAACGCCTTGCGGATCGGCTCGAGCAGCCCGGTGTACGTCGCGGGGTTGCTTCGCCGCGAACCGCGGATCGCGCCCTGGTCGATCACCACGACGCCGTCCCTGCTGGCGACCGAGCCCTGGACGAGGGAGCTCTTGCCGGAGCCGGCGACGCCGGTGACGACACAGAGCAGTCCGAGGGGGATGTCCACGTCCACGTCCCGCAGGTTGTGGGTCGAGGCTCCGCGGACCTCGAGCCGACCCGAGGCAGACCGCACCGAGCCCTTCAGCGAGGCACGGTCGTCGAAATGGCGGCCTGTGATGGTGTCGGATCCCCGCAGCTGCTCGACGGTCCCCTCGAAGCAGAGGGTGCCGCCGTTCGACCCGGCTCCCGGGCCCAGGTCGATGACGTGGTCGGCGATGCGGATCGTCTCCGGCTTGTGCTCGACGACGAGGACGGTGTTTCCCTTGTCGCGCAGCTGCAGCAACAGCCGGTTCATCCGCTCGATGTCGTGAGGGTGCAGGCCGATGGTCGGCTCGTCGAACACATAGGTGATGTCGGTGAGCGAGGACCCGAGGTGCCGGATCATCTTGGTCCGCTGCGCCTCTCCGCCTGACAGGGTGCCGGCGGGCCGGTCCAGCGAGAGGTAACCGAGACCGATCTCGGCGAAGGCGTCGAGCAGGTGCTGCAGACCGGCCAGCAACGGTGCCACCGTTGGCTGGTCCAGCTGGCGCACCCACTGCGCCAGGTCGCTGATCTGCATGGCGCAGACGTCGGCGATGTTCTTGCCCTGGATGCGGGAGGACCGCGCCTCCTTGCTGAGGCGGGTGCCGTCGCACTCTGGGCAGGTCGTGAAGGTGATGGCCCGCTCCACGAAGGCGCGGATGTGCGGCTGCATCGCCTCGGGATCCTTGGACAGCATGGACTTCTGGATCTTCGGGATGAGGCCCTCATAGGTCAGGTTGATGCCCTCGACCTTGATCTTGGTCGGCTCGCGGTACAGCAGGTCATGGAGCTCTCGCTCGGTGAACCTGCCGATCGGCTTGTCCATGTCGAAGAAGCCCGAGCCACTGAAGATCCGGCCGTACCACCCGTCCATGCTGTAGCCGGGGATGGTGAGGGCGCCCTGGCTCAAGGACTTCGTGTCGTCGTAGAGCGCGGTCAGGTCGAAGTCGGTGACCGAGCCCATCCCTTCACACCGGGGGCACATGCCGCCCAACCGGTTGAACGTCGCCTTCTCGGTCTTCGTCCTGCCCTCGCCTCGCTGGACGGTGACCGCCCCGCTGGCGGTGACCGAGGGGACGTTGAAGGAGTAGGCGTTCGGCGGACCGATGTGCGGCTCCCCGAGACGGCTGAACAGTATGCGCAGCATCGCGTTGGCGTCTGTTGCGGTGCCGACCGTGGAGCGTGGGTTGGAGCCCATCCGCTCCTGGTCGACGATGATCGCCGTGGTCAGCCCCTCAAGGACGTCCACGTCCGGGCGCGACAGGCTCGGCATGAAGCCCTGGACGAAGGCGCT
The DNA here is from genome assembly GCF_036000045.1 of Pedococcus sp. Taxonomy (GTDB): domain Bacteria; phylum Actinomycetota; class Actinomycetes; order Actinomycetales; family Dermatophilaceae; genus Pedococcus. Next base: position 10,823 of record NZ_DASYGF010000088.1, on the reverse strand, counting down.
ATAGGTCTCGTTGATCATCCGCTGCGACTCCGCGGCGATCGTGGCGAACACCAGGGAGCTCTTGCCCGAGCCGGAGACGCCGGTGAACACCGTGAGCCGGCGCTTCGGGATCTCGACGCTGAGATCCTTGAGGTTGTTGACGCGTGCGCCGTGGACCCGGATCACGTCATGGCTGTCGGCCGCTCGGGGCTGGGGCGTCTCGGACGGGTGCGACTGCTGCCTCTGGGTCCTGCTGGCCGCACTGGTCATCGGCTCGTTCACCGGTCCTGGAGTAGCCCGAGCACGTTGCCATCAGGGTCGGTGACGGTGGCCACGACTCGCCCCCATCCGACCTGCCGGGCCGGCTCGTTCACGGTCGCGCCTGCGGCGGTCAGCTCGGCGAGCTTGGCCTCGATGTCCGGGACGTGCCAGTAGGCGACCGGCGACGTCATGCCCTGGTTGGTACCGCCCGGAACCAGCCCGATGTGCTGTCCCTCCACCTCGAAGCCCACGTACGACTCGTCGTCGTACTGGGGCTCGATGCCGAGCAGGGCGGCATACACCGGCTTGGCCTTCGCGAGGTCGGTCACCGGGTGGAGCACGGTCTTGATGCCGTGGGTCGACGAGCCGGTCATGGTCACTCCCGATGGGTCAAGGAAGATGGACGAGAGGGAAGATGCCCCTGAGGGTCAGGCTAGCCAACCGGTGGGCAGCATCGGTCCTTCGACGAGCGGCCCGCTGCCATGGGTCCAAGTCCTGGTCGGTGGGCCTCAGCGTCAGTCCGGCGATCCGCTTCTTGGCGCCGATGAGGGTGTTGGAGCCCTTGTAGAAGTCCGCGACGACCCCCAGCGCCTCGGGGTCGTAGGTGTGGGCGATGCCGAGCGGGCGGCGGGCGTCCTCGCCGTGGACGACCACCTCGCCGACCCACGTCGCCTTGGGTCCAGGGGGTGAGGTCGTGGTTCCGCGCCCACGGTCGGTACAGGCCCGAAAGGGGGGTGCAGAAAGGTCCGAAAGTACCGGGTTCAGCGGAGTGATGGACACGTCCTCGTCCGTCCTGCACGATCGATGGATGCCTCGCGCCAGCGGGGCGCCCCCGGGCCGGTCGCCGAGTCTCGCCCTCCGCCAGGGGTCGACATTGTCATCAGGGCGAGAGCGGGGGACCCACTCGGTCCGGCCTCGTGCCGGCTTGGGGTGAAGCCGCTGGGAGCCAGCGGCCGGGCGCCTTCCGCCCGAACCCGACAGCTCACCTCGTAGGCGGTGGAAGGGAAACCTCACCATGTCCGCTTTGAGGAAACGGCAGCGGCACGCTGCCCGAGCTCTGCTCGCCGCAGTCACGGCAGTGCTGTGCCTGACCGGCGTCGCACCGGCCCGGCCCGCCCAGGCCGCCACCCTGGGGGTGTCCGCCACGATCTCGGCGCAGGCGGTGGTCGTGGCCGCACAGCAGGTCGGCAAGCCCTATGTGTATGGCGCGTCCGGGCCGGCCGCGTTCGACTGCTCGGGCCTGACGACATACGTGTACCGCACGCGCCTGCATCAGTACGTGCCCAGGACAGCGCAGCAGCAGTACGACGCGTCCATCCACCTGGCCCGCTCACAGATCAGGCAGGGGGACCTCGTGTTCTTCTACGAGGGGTCGGTGCGCAACGTCTACCACGTCGGCATCTACGCCGGGGGAGGCAGGATCTGGCATGCGCCGCACACCGGAGCCCGGGTCCGGCTCGCCACGATCTGGACGAACGTGTGGGTCGCCGGTCGGGTCGCCTGACGTTCGCCGGGATGCCTGACGTGCGCCGCGGCGGCGAATAGGCTGCATCTGTGGCACAGAAGAAGAAGTGGAGCGACCTGTCCGCCGGGCAACGCGCTGCTGTCGTCGTGGGTGGGGTGGCGGAGCTCGTCGTCACGACGAGGGCGGTGCGAGACCTTGTACGCCGCCCGAGCGCGCAGGTGCGCGGTCCCAAGGCCCTATGGTTCCTGGCGGCGTTCGTCCAGCCGGTCGGGCCGGCGGCATACTTCCTCGTTGGTCGGCGGCGCGCCGCCACCTAGCCGTCGTGGCACGGGGTGCGGCGATGCCGGGTGGACGGCTTGTCAGCCACCGTCGAAGGTCAGCGCACCACGATGGCGTCGCCGACCGGGCGCTCGCCGGTGGCGTCCGACGGGTGTGTGGTCAGCTGCCCGTCGACGACCATCGTGGTGGACCCGCCGCCGTCGAGGTTCATCGCGTCCACCATGCCCAGCGAGCGGGCCACGGCGGCAGCCTCGGGGATGGACAGGCCTAGCTGGTCGGGCTGCCGTCCGTCGACGGTGACGAGCAGGGTGCGCCCCTGGGCGTCGACACCGGCGAAGGTCCGGGGGTTGCGCTGGAGCACCCAGCCGTAGGCGAAGCTCGGCTGGCCCGGGTGGACCATGCCGTCCTGGCGCTGGGTGATGTGGACCGCGCCGCCCTGCACGAGCTCGGGCCCACCGTTGACGACACTGGCGCCGCGCCGGGTCAGCGGCTGTGCGCCGTCCGTCAGCGCGGTCGTGATGCGGACACGCTGACCGGGGTGCAGGCCGGCGACCAGGGGAGCGAGGTCGCCGATGCCTTGGAGCGACCGCTCACCCGGTCGCAGGGCCGTTCCGCGCTGGCCCAGGGTGCGAAGCACCCGGCCCTGGCCGTCGACCACGGCCTCGGAGCCCGCACCGGATGGTGTGGAGGCTCCGAACTCCGGCGTGAACAGGACCAGCTCGTTCGGGTCGGCGCAGGTCGTGTCGTGCAGTGGCAGGGCGGTGGGTGCGTCGCCGCTGTCGCCGCCGCAGTTCCTGATGAGCCCCGGCACGCGGTTGAGCCCGTCGAGCTGGACATCCCCTGAGGGCAGGAGTGCGTCGCCATGCCACTGGGGACGCGTGATCTCGGTGTGCTTGGCGTCGGCCCCCAGCACCAGGACGGGACGGGTGCCCACCGGCTCCGACTCGAGCGTGCCGCCATAGACGCCGGCGCCTGCCGGGTCGCCAGGAGCCCCTGCGGCGGGGTCGAGCACGAAGAAGCCACCGTTCACCGCGGCCTTGGCCTTGGTGTACCCGGCCAGCCACGACGTCGTCTCGCGCGCCTCGATGGTCGGCCCGAAGGTGCTGCCCAGACGGCCGTGGAAGAGCTTCGGGTCGATGGTGACGACGTTGACGCTCCACGGGCCGCGGGCCGTCGACGTGCCGTCCCACCCGCCATACCAGGCGTGGGTGGTGAACCCCGCGCTCTTCAGCCGGGCGACCTCGGCAGCAGCCTCGGACTGCGTGGCATAGGTGGAGTCCAGGCGGACCCGCCAGCCGAGCACGCTCGCGGGCACGTCGGCGGTGGCAGGCTGCATCACCCGCGAGGCCGAGGCGGGGAAGCCTGCTGCCGTGAGCCTGGCGGCATAGTCCTGCGCGCTCGCCTCGTCCTGGATCGACTGCGCCGGTGCGTCCGGGTCGGGGCTGGTGCCGGTGCTCGGGATGCTGGCCTCGACCACCCAGCGCACGGAGGGGTCCGCGGTGCCGCGGACGATGTGCGTGACCGTGACGCCCGGTTCGATCGTGCGCACGGTCCGTGTCTCGGTGAGTCCGCTGGGGCCGAGGTCCAGAGTCGACGCGCTCGACGACGTCGATCCGGTCGACGAGGCGACGGCGCTCATCGCAGCCGCGCTCACGGCGGGCACGGCGGTGGCCGCGGCACAGACCGTCACGGCAGCGATCAGGGCATAAGGCGTACGACGGGGCATAGTGGCCACGCTAGGGATGGTGGGGTCGGGCCCTTCGTCGCTCGGCTGACCTACGGGTGAACATCCGGCGACCAGCCAGAGCTGTCGCCGGCTTCGGGCACCAGGCCCTCCCGCAGGGTGTCGAGGAGCAGCTCGAGCTGCTGGGTGCGCTCGCGCTTGGACGTGTCGTGGAGGGGGCCAGTGAGGTGCAGCTCGGCGAATCCGTGCACGGCCGACCAGCAGGTGACCGCCGCGCCGTCTCGGCGCGCGGCGTCGAGCAGCCCGAGCGCGACGAGGTCGTCGAGGGCGGCGAGGAGCACGGCATACGGGTCGGCGCCCTCGCAGGGTGCTGGGGCGGTCGAGAAGGCGACCCGGAACAGGCCCGGCTCGTCGAGTGCGAACTCGACGTACGCGCGGCCGGTCGCCCGGAGGCGGGCCACAGCCCGCGCGGCGGGCTCCGTCGCGCGGACCCCAGCGAGCCGTCGCCGCATCGCCGCGGCCAACCGCTGCAGGCCGATCGCTGCCACCTCGGCGAGCAGCTCCTCGCGGTCGGCGAAGTGACGGTATGCCGCGTTGTGCGAGACCCCTGCGAGGCGCGCGACCTCGCGGAGCACCACGCCGTCAGGCCCCTTGGTGGCTGCCAGCTCGGTCGCGGTCTCGATGAGCGTCGAGCGGAGGTTGCCGTGGTGGTAGGAGGTCACGCGTTGCATCTTAGATGGATGTTGACACCGACAACATGGTGGGCTTCACTGAGGTCGAAGAAGTGTTGTCACTGTCAACATTGGAGCCTCGACATGAAACCCAAGCTCGGCATCCTGGCCACCGTCCTGATCGCCACCCTGGCGATCAACCTCGACACGACGATCGTCAACGTGGCCCTGCCGACGATGGCGCGCGAGCTGTCCGCCGGCACTCGTGGTCTGCAGTGGATCGTCGACGCGTACAACCTCGCCTTCGCGGGGCTGGTGCTCGCCGCGGGCAGCCTCTCCGACCGCTTCGGGCGGCGGCCGGCTCTGGTCATCGGCCTCGTCGGGTTCGCGGCGGCGAGCACCGTGGGGGCGTTCATGGGATCGGCAGGCGCGCTCATCGCCGTCCGAGCGGTCATGGGCGCCTTCGCGGCGCTCATCTTCCCGACCACCCTGTCGATCATCAGCAACGCCTTCCCCGACCGGCGTGAGCGAGCCGCCGCGCTGGGGGCCTGGGGTGCCGTCGTCGGGCTGGGGGTCGCCGGTGGCCCGGTGGCTGGGGGCCTGCTGCTGGCGCACTTCGTGTGGGGGTCGGTGTTCCTGGCGCTCGCGCCAGTGGCGCTCGTTGCCGCCGGTCTCACCGTGGCACTGGTCCCGGAGTCGCGCGACCCCTCGGTGCCGCGCCTCGACCTGCCCGGGCTCGCCTTCTCGATCGGCCTGCTCGGCCTGCTCGTCTGGACGATCATCGAGGCTCCGGCCAACGGCTGGTGGTCGGCGCGCACCGTGGGCGGCTTCGTCGGGTCGGCCGTCCTGCTGGTTGCGTTCGTGCTCCGCGAGCGGTCTGCCGCTCACCCCATGCTCGACGTCAGCCTCTTCCGCGACCGACGGTTCAGCGCGGCGAGCGGAGCGGTGACGATCACCTTCTTCGCGCTCTTCGGCTTCATCTTCCTCATTACGCAGTACTTCCAGCTGATCCGCGGTTACTCCACACTCTCCGCGGGCGCCCGCACGCTGCCCGTGGCTCTGAGCATCGCGGTCGCCTCGGTCATCGGTGCGCGGCTTGCTCCGCGCATCGGCACCAAGGTTGTCGTGACGACCGGGCTGCTGCTGTTCGGCACGGCGTTCCTGTGGATCTCCACGGTCGGCGTCGACGCGGCATACGGCACGGTGATCGTCCCGCAGATGGTCCTCATGGGTCTGGGGATGGGCGCCATCTCGACCCCGGCGACCGAGTCCATCCTGCTCGTCCTGCCGCCGGCGCGCGCCGGCGTCGGGTCGGCCGTCAACGATGCGACCCGTGAGCTGGGTGGCACTCTCGGCGTCGCCGTAGTGGGCTCCTACTTCTCCTCCGTGTATTCCGCGCACCTCGCCTCCGGCGCGTTCGGGTCGCTCCCGGCGCCAGCGCTGGGCCAGGGGAAGGACTCGGTCGGCACCGCGGTGGCGATCGCCCACGGCACGCCTGCTCTGCTCGCGTCGGTCCGGGACTCGTTCATGGCCGGGCTCCACGCCGGCAGCGTCCTCGTCGCGGTCGTCTGCCTGGTCGGGGCAGTCGCGGCTCTGCTCTTCCTTCCCGGCCGGCTGCCTGGGACTCCTGCCTCCGCCGGGGCTGAGGGCGCGCCTCAGGACGTGGGGCTCGCGCAGGTCGGCTGACGGCTGACTTCCCGGCCGTGTGCCGTTTGCCGTCGTCCGGTCGGGGTAGGCCGTCCAACAGCCCCGACGAGAGGAGTCCCTGTGGGTCGCACCAGGTTCGGCTACACCTTGATGACTGAGCAGAGCGGGCCGAAGGACCTGGTCCGCTGGGCGCAGCGCGCCGAGGAGGTGGGCTTCGACTTCGAGGTGTGCAGCGACCACTACTCGCCATGGCTGGTCGAGCAAGGCCATGCGCCCTACGCCTGGGCCGTCCTCGGTGCGGTCGCCGCGGTGACCGAACGGGTCGAGCTCATGACCTACGTGACCTGCCCGACGATGCGGTACCACCCTGCCGTCGTCGCGCAGAAGGCGGCGACACTCCAGCTGCTGGCCGACGGCCGTTTCGTCCTGGGACTCGGCAGCGGTGAGAACCTCAACGAGCACGTCGTCGGTGGTGGCTGGCCGTCGGTCGCACCGAGGCAGGAGATGCTGGCCGAGGCCATCGGCATCATCCGCGACCTGCACAGCGGCGAGCTCGTCACCCACCACGGCACGTGGTTCGACGTCGATTCAGCCCGGATCTGGGACCTGCCCGACGGCGGTGTCCCACTGGCCGTCGCGGTGTCCGGCGAGCAGTCCGTCGAGCGGTTCGCGCCCCTGGCCGACCATCTCATCGCCGTGCAGCCCGAGTCTGGCCTCATCGACCGGTGGAACGGCACCGAGGGGGCATCGCGCGTCGGTGACGGGGCGCGCGCCGTCGGGCAGGTCCCGGTCTGCTGGCAGCCGAACCGGGAGGAAGGCGTGCGTATCGCGCACGAGCAGTTCCGTTGGTTCGGTGGCGGTTGGGCGGTCAACAGCGACCTGCCGACCCCCGCTGGGTTTGCTGCAGCAAGCCAGTTCGTGCGGCCCGAGGACGTCGCCGACGCCATGGCCTGCGGCCCGGACCTCGACGCCATGGTGGAGGCCGTCTCCGCGTACTGGAAGGCCGGGTTCACCGACATCGCGCTGGTGCAGGTCGGAGGCGAAGCTCAGGAGCAGTTCCTCGAGGTCGCGGCGGCTCCGCTGCTGGAGCGCCTTCGCGCCGCGGCTCCCTGAGGCGCCGACCCGTACATGGCTCGGGTCATGGCTCGGGTTACGGCTCGGGCAGCTCGCCGGTGCGCATGAAGTCCTCAGCCACGTCGGCGAGCCGGCGGTTGGCGTTGTTGCTCACGACACGCAACAGGTCGAAGGCCTGGTCCGTGGTGATGGTGTGGCGTTCAGCGAGCACACCGATCGCCGCACCGATGAGGCGACTGGTGTTCAGGGCGTCCCGGAGGCTGTCGGCAGCATCGGCTGAGGCGGCGAAGCCGATGGCCACCGTGGCGTGGTCGGCAAGCAGCCGTCCACGTCGCTGCGCAGCCACGTCGAAGCCCCCAGGGCGGGCCGAGTAGAACGTCAGAACGCCCAGCGTGTCGCCGTGCAGCTGCAAGCCGAAGGACAGCACGGCGCGGACCGGTGTCTCCTGCACCATCGCTCGTGCGTAGTCGCACCACTGGGTCGTCGTGGTCAAGTCGTCGCAGTGCACCATCGAGCCTGCCCTGAACGCGGTCCGCCCGGGACTGTCGCGCACGGCTGAGATCTTTGCGACCGTTCGCATGAGCTCCGCGTCGGTCACGGCTGCCATCCGGGCAGGCCGATCCGACAGGTGGTCGGTCATGGCGACGGCAGACCAGTCGCACGGAACGACCTCGAGCGACTTCGCCACGATCTGGTGCAGGGTGGGGCTCACTCCGCCGGCCTCGGCGAACGAACGAGCCAGTGCGGCGAACTCCTCCGGATAGCTGCCCTTGGCGCCTGACGTGGACACGCGGAGATTCTGCCACTGCCATGGCCGGTCGGGACCCCACCGGGTTGCCGGAGTCATGGGTTCAGTCCCGGGACTCGTTCGGCTTCCCGAGGACGATGTGGTGAAGGCCCCTTGACTGGCCGCCATCGAACCACGCGCCCTGCCGCTGAAACGCAGAAGCCCCTCACCCGGAGGACCAGGTGAGGGGCTTCGCAACCTCTGGTGCGCCATCAGGGACTCGAACCCCGAACCCGCTGATTAAGAGTCAGCTGCTCTGCCAATTGAGCTAATGGCGCGCGGTGAGAGACATTAGCAGGACGTCCCCGCGCTGGTGAAATCGACCATTTCCCGCCTCTCAGGAGGGCTTCTGGCGCCGGGCCAGCGCGATCACTGCCGTGCCGGCGGCGATCGCCAAGGTCCCCACTCCGACGGCCAAACCCAGCCGTCGTAGCCGCCCGGTGGCCGGGTCGGCGGCCGTCCGAGCCGCGGCATCCGCAGCGGTTCCGGCCGCGGCGCGGGCGCGCGCCGCGGCCACGGGATCGGCCGTTGTCTGGTCAGAAGACGGTGTCGCCGCTGCCCCTGAGCCACCCCTGCCTCGCAGCGCCAGCGTGAACGCGGAGACGTCCGCCACCGGATGGCCGTCGGTCGAGATGATCCGGAAGGCCACGGCATACGGACCGGACACCAGATCGGTGCGCAGCCGCTCGCTCACCACGCCGGCCGCGACCGTCGGTGCGCCCACGCTCACCTGGCGCCCGTTGCCGTCCGTCACCACCACCGTGGTCAAGGTGGGCTCGATGGGACCGGAGAAGGTCAGCACGACCGCCCTCGGAGGGCTGGTGAGGGTCGCGCCCGTCGATGGCGAGATCGACAGGAGGGTGGCATGCGCCTGAGCCGCGCCGGCCCCGAGGACGGTGAGCGCGCCTCCCATGACCAGGGTGACGAGCAGAGCCCAGGCCGCATGGCGGCGCAACCTGTGCTGATGCTGCATCCCGCTCGTCACCCGGCCATCTTCTCCCATGGCGGACCCCGTGAGCTCCGGTGGCTGGTCGATATGCTCGGCCCGACGTCCGTCCGGGCGTCGTCCACCGAAGGTGACCTCCGGGAGGAAGCCGGTTCGAGTCCGGCACGGTCCCGCCACTGTGACCGCGCGTTCGTCAGCGTGGAAGTCAGGAACTCCCGTCACCCTCACTCACCCGGGGCGTGGACACCCCAGGAGGAGCCCGCTGTGCATGTCTATCCCAACGACCAACGCGACGCGCTGCACGACATCATCCGCAACCGCCGCGACATCCGACGCGGCTTCACCATGGAGCCCATCGACGACGACGTCCTGACCCGCATCCTCACGGCGGCCCATCGAGCCCCTAGCGTCGGTCTGAGCCAGCCCTGGGACTTCCTGCTGCTCAGCGACGTCGAGCAGCGTCGGCGGGTGCAGTCGCTCGCTGCGGCACAGCGAGACACGTTCGCGGCCAGCCTGCCCGCTGGGCGAACTCGTCTCTTCGACGGCATCAAGGTCGAGGCGATCCTGCAGACACCCCTCAACATCGTGGTCACCTGTGACCCCACCCGCGGCGGCCCGTTCACCCTCGGGCGCCACGCCGACCCCCGGATGGCGCCGTTCTCGACCGCGCTCGCAGTGCAGAACCTCTGGCTGGCGGCCCGTGCCGAGGGGCTGGGTGTGGGCTGGGTCAGCTTCTTCGACCCCGCCGAGCTGGGCAGGGTGCTGGGCCTTCCCGAGCATGTCGAGGTGGTGGCCTACCTCTGCGTGGGGCACGTCGAGCAGTTCCCGCCCGCACCCGAGCTGGCGCTGTCCGGCTGGGCCCGGGCGCGACCGCTCGCCTGGGCCGTCCACGACGGAGCATGGGGCAGCCGTCGCCTACCCGGAGGAGAGCGCATGACGTTGCTCAGCGAGACCGTCGCTGCCGTGGCGCCGCTCTCGGCCGAGGCGATGGCTGAGGCGGATGAGCGCCAGCAGCAGCTGACCAAGCCGCGAGGCGCGATGGGCGCTCTCGAGGAGCTGGGCACCCGGCTGGCCGGGATCTCTGGCCAGTGCCCGCCGTCCGTCCCCGAGCCGGTTGCCGTCGCCATCTTCGCCGCCGACCATGGCGTTCATGCCCAGGGCGTGTCCCCGTGGCCCCAGGAGGTGACCGCCCAGATGGTGGGCAACTTCCTCGCGGGGGGTGCCGCGATCAACGTCCTCGGCCGCCAGATCGGCGCCGAGGTCAACGTCGTCGACGTCGGCGTCGCCGCCGATCTCCCGGCTGCGCCTGGGCTGATGAAGCGTTCGGTCCGGCGTGGGACGGCCGACTTCACGAGTGTCCCTGCCATGACGCTGGACGAGGTGCAGCGCGCCGTCGACACCGGCATCGAAGTGGCCCGCGACCTGGTGGCACAAGGCAACCGGCTGCTCGTCGCCGGGGACATGGGGATCGCGAACACCACCTCTTCAGCGGCTCTGGTCTCGGTCTTCACGGGCCTGGACGTGGAGGCCGTCACCGGCCCCGGCGCGGGAAGCGACGACCGTATGCTGCGGCACAAGCAGGCGGTGATCCGCCAGGCCCTCGAGCTGCACCACCCCAGCGCGGACGAGCCTCTCGCGGCCCTGGCCGCGGTGGGCGGCCTCGAGCATGCGGCGATCGCGGGCTTCCTGCTGGGCGCGGCCGCGCTGCATACCCCTGTCGTCCTGGACGGCGTCATCGCCTGCTCTGCCGCCCTGGTGGCCCACGCGCTGGCGCCCGAGGCCGTGGGGTACTGGGTTGCGGGACACCGGTCCAGCGAGCCCGGGGCATCGGCGGCACTGGACCACCTGGGTCTGAAGCCGCTGGTCGACCTGGACCTGCGGCTGGGGGAGGGCTCGGGTGCGGCGCTCGCCGTCCCGCTGGTCCAGGCCGCCGCACGTCTGCTCGGCGAGATGGCGACGTTCGACTCTGCGGGTGTCACCGACAAGGCGGGCGCGGCAGAACCCAGCTGAGGAGCGCCGTTGAGGATCCC
>NZ_DASYGF010000030.1:0-17810 GCF_036000045.1 Pedococcus sp. | reverse complement strand
CACGTCGACTGCCCCGGTCACGCCGACTACGTGAAGAACATGATCACGGGTGCCGCGCAGATGGACGGCGCGATCCTCGTGGTCGCCGCCACCGACGGTCCGATGCCGCAGACGAAGGAGCACGTCCTCCTGGCCCGCCAGGTCGGCGTTCCCTACATCGTCGTGGCGCTCAACAAGGCCGACATGGTCGACGACGAGGAGATCCTCGAGCTCGTCGAGATGGAGGTCCGCGAGCTGCTGTCCTCCTACGAGTTCCCGGGCGACGACCTGCCGGTCGTCAAGGTCTCCGCCCTGAAGGCCCTCGAGGGCGACCCCGAGTGGGGCAAGTCGGTGCTCGAGCTCATGGACGCCGTCGACTCCGCCATCCCGGAGCCGGAGCGCGAGATCGACAAGCCGTTCCTCATGCCCGTCGAGGACGTCTTCACGATCACCGGTCGTGGCACGGTCGTCACCGGCCGCATCGAGCGCGGTGTCCTCAAGGTCAACGAGGAGGTCGAGATCGTCGGCATCCACACCGGCCCGCCGGCCAAGACCACCGTCACCGGTGTCGAGATGTTCCGCAAGCTCCTCGACGAGGGTCGCGCTGGCGAGAACGTCGGCCTGCTCCTTCGTGGCACCAAGCGCGAGGACGTCGAGCGTGGCCAGGTTGTCGTCAAGCCGGGTTCCATCACCCCGCACACCGACTTCGAGGCCAACGTCTACATCCTGTCCAAGGACGAGGGTGGCCGTCACACGCCGTTCTACGACAACTACCGTCCCCAGTTCTACTTCCGTACCACGGACGTGACGGGCGTTGTGCACCTCCCCGAGGGCACCGAGATGGTCATGCCCGGTGACAACACCGAGATGAACGTCGAGCTCATCCAGCCGATCGCCATGGAGGAGGGCCTCAAGTTCGCGATCCGCGAGGGTGGCCGCACCGTGGGCGCCGGCCGCGTCACCAAGATCCTCAAGTGATCTGACGCAGTACCGCCAGCAGGGCCCCGCAGCTTCGGCTGCGGGGCCCTGCTGCTGTCTGGTGGCGTACAACGGGGCTCGGCGTATGCCGCCGGGCCGACGGCGCGGCATACGGCGCCGTCGGCGTGCTCCGTGGTGAGGGTCAGTGGGGCGCCGGGCGCAGCACGTCAGGTGACAGGTCCGCCACGGACGTGACCCCGGAGAGTCCCATCGTGAGGTCCAGCTCGGCGAGGACGTTGGTGATGACGTCGCGGACGCCGTCCTCACCGGCGAGGGACAGACCGTAGAGGTATGGGCGGCCCAGGGCCACGGCGTCAGCGCCGAGAGCCAGGGCCTTGAGGACGTCCGAGCCGGTCCGCACCCCGCTGTCGAGCACGAGGGTCGTCTCGGCCCCGACCGCCGAGCGGATGGCCGGCAGGGCGTCCAGCGACGCGACCGCCCCGTCCACCTGACGGCCGCCGTGGTTGCTCACCACGATCCCCTGGGCGCCGATCTCCACGGCTCGCTGCGCATCCTCGGGGTGCAGGATGCCCTTGAGCACGATGGGCAGGTCGGTTCGGTGGCGCAGCGTGGCCAGCGCGTCCCAGGTCAGGCCCGGGTTGGAGTAGATGTCCAGGAAGGTCTCCACCGACGCACGCGGTTCGGGTGAGCGCAGTGTGTCGCGCAGGCGCCCCGGATGGTTGCGGCTGATGGACAGCAGGGAGCGCAGCGCGCCCAGCGTCACCTGGACCTTCTCGGCGGGCGCGGCACCGGCCGACCCGGCCATCCGCTGCCGCACGACCTCCTGGAAGCGCGGGTCGGACGTGTACTGGGCGATGCCGATGCCCTGAGAGAACGGCAGGCTGCCCAGGTTGAGGTCCGCAGGGCGCCAGCCGAGCATCGTCGTGTCGAGCGTGACCACGACAGCGCCGGCGCTGATCCGAGCAGCTCGGTCGAGCAGGCTGTCCACCAGCGCCTCGTCGGTCGACCAGTACAGCTGGAACCATCGAGGGGCGTCGCCCATGGCCTCGGCCACCGCCTCCATCGGTACGCACCCCTGGTTGGAGATCACGTACGGCACGCCCGTCGCTGCGGCGGCCCGGGCGATCTGCAGGTCGCTGCCGCGGCTGATGAGGCCGGCTGCCCCGATCGGCGCGAGCAGCAGGGGAGAGGGTGCCGGGCTCCCCAGCAGCCGGGTCGTCAGGTCGCGACGAGGGTGTCCCGGAAGCATCCGCGGCAGGATCTGCCACGCGTCGAAGGCCTGACGGTTCGCCCGCATGGTGGCGCCTTCGCCCGCACCGCCTGCCACGTAGGCCCAGGCCTGCAACGACATCGCCGCCTGGGCCCGCCGCTCCAGCTCAGCGAAGTCCGCGGGCACGCGTGGACGGCGGCCGAGCACACCTGCGCGGTAGATCGCGCCCTGGCGATCTCGGCCCCATCCACTGCTGAGAGTCGTCATGGGCCGATCTTGCCGTTTGCCGCCGTCCCACAGTGGGCACGCCACCCAGGAAGTGGATGTCGAACCCAGGAGAGAGATCATGGCCCGCGAGGGAACCCGCGAGGAAACCAGTGCTGCGGAGCGCGAGCACGCCCCCGGCCCGGAGGACGGCCGCAAGCCGGACGGGCCCCCAGACCTGACCACGCCGTCGTGGACCTACACGGCCAAGGCCGCCCTCGCGGAGTTCGGCCACGACCAGTGCACCGACCTCGCCGCGGCCCTGACCTACTACTCGGTGCTCGCGCTCTTCCCGGGACTGCTGGCGTTGGTCTCGCTGCTCGGCATCTTCGGGCAGGGACAGTCCACGACCCAGACGTTGCTGGACATCATCCGTCAGATCGGGCAGGGGAACGCGGCCGACCAGCTCCGAGGACCGCTTGACCAGATGACCCACACCGGATCGGCCGGCTTCGCGCTGGCCTTCGGCCTGGTGGGCGCGCTGTGGTCCGCGTCGGGCTACGTCGGGGCCTTCGGCCGCGCGCTCAACCGGATCTACCAGATCGACGAGGGCCGGCCTGCCTGGAAGCTGCGGCCCCAGCAGCTGCTCATCACGGCCGTCAGCGTGGTCATGGCGGCCCTCGTGCTCGTCGGTCTCGTGCTCAGTGGCTCGGTCGCCCAGTCCGTCGGCAACGCCATCGGGCTCGGCAGCGGGGCCGTCATGGTCTGGAACATCGCGAAGTGGCCGGTCATCCTGCTCGTGGTGGTCGCACTGGTCGCGATGCTCTACTACTCGACCCCCAACATCAAGCAGCCCAGCTTCCGGTGGATCAGCGTGGGCGCGAGCATCGCGATCGTCACGTGGGTCATCGGCTCGGTCCTGTTCGGCCTGTACGTCTCTCAGTTCGGCCACTACAACAAGACCTACGGCTCACTGGCGGGGGTGATCGTCTTCCTCCTGTGGCTCTGGATCACCAACCTGGCGCTGCTCTTCGGTGCCGAGGTCGACTCAGAGCTCGAGCGCGCCCGTGAGCTCCAGTCCGGTATCGAGGCCGAGGAGGTGCTCCAGCTGCCCCCGCGGGACACCCGCGGATCGGACAAGAGGCGCGCCAAGGCGCAGGAGCGGGTCGAGCAGGGCCGGGCGCTCCGCGAGAGCGCGGGGGAGCCGACGGGTGAGGAGGCGGGGGAGCCGACGCGTGCGACGCGCCACTGAGAGGAGTATGCCGGGTGCCTGCCGCCCGATTTGGTAGGTCACCGGGGGCTCTGGCACACTAGAGCGGTTGCTTGACGCGCGGCGATGCCCTGTCTGGAAAACATGGACGTCTCCGCCACCCCCGGTGTCATCTCGAACCACCCGTTCTCGGGTGGGGCGACACACCAGGGAAGCGTAAGCCCCGGCTCTGCCGGACCAACCGACCGCCGATGAGCGCGAAAGCGCATGTCGTCGGGCCGCGAAGCGGGTGCGACACACCCGACCGCGGGGGTCGGAGGCCCGCAGAGGCGGCCAGAAGCTCACATGTTCGGCGAGAGAGAGACGTAACGGAGATGGCGGGACAGAAGATCCGCATCCGACTGAAGTCGTATGACCACGAGGTCATCGACAACTCGGCGCGCAAGATTGTCGACACGGTCACCCGTGCCGGCGCGACGGTGGTTGGCCCCGTGCCCCTGCCCACGGAGAAGAACGTCTTCGTGGTCATCCGTTCGCCCCACAAGTACAAGGACAGCCGCGAGCACTTCGAGATGCGCACCCACAAGCGCCTCATCGACATCATCGACCCGACGCCCAAGGCCGTCGACTCGCTGATGCGCCTCGACCTGCCGGCTGACGTCAACATCGAGATCAAGCTCTAAGCGGGAATGGCGATGACGACTCAACTTTCCATCAAGACCGTGAAGGGCGTGCTGGGCACCAAGCTCGGTATGACCCAGGTGTGGGACGCCGACAACCGGCTCGTCCCCGTCACCGTCATCGAGGCGGGCCCCTGCGTCGTCACGCAGGTCCGCGACGCCGACAAGGACGGCTACGCGGCTGTCCAGATCGCGTTCGGAGCCATCGACCCGCGCAAGGTGACCAAGCCGCTGACCGGGCACTTCGAGAAGGCCGGCGTGACGCCCCGCCGCCACCTTGTCGAGCTCCGCACCGGCGACGCCACGGACTACGCCCTCGGCCAGGAGATCACGGTCGAGACCTTCGAGGCGGGCCAGGACATCGACGTCACCGGCACCACCAAGGGCAAGGGCTTCGCGGGTGTCATGAAGCGTCACGGCTTCCACGGTGTGAGCTCCTCGCACGGTGCCCACAAGAACCACCGCAAGCCGGGCTCGATCGGTGGCTGCGCCACCCCGGGTCGTGTCTTCAAGGGCATGCGCATGGCCGGCCGTATGGGCGGCGTGCGTCAGACCACCCAGAACCTCACCATCCACGCCGTGGATGCCGACAAGGGCCTGCTGCTCGTCAAGGGCGCCGTCCCCGGCCCCCGTGGCGGCATCGTCCTGGTCCGCACGGCCGCGAAGGGAGCCTGATCTCCATGGCTACCAAGACTGCACAGCCTGGCAAGGTGCTCGACCTCGAGCTGCCCGTCGAGATCTTCGACGTGCAGGTCAACGTCCCGCTGATCCACCAGGTCGTCGTCGCCCAGATGGCAGCTGCCCGTCAGGGCACGCACTCCACCAAGACCCGCGGCGAGGTTCGCGGCGGTGGCCGCAAGCCCTACCGCCAGAAGGGCACCGGCCGCGCCCGCCAGGGCTCGACCCGCGCGCCGCAGTTCGCCGGCGGTGGCGTCGTCCACGGCCCGCAGCCGCGTGACTACGCCCAGCGGACCCCCAAGAAGATGAAGGCTGCTGCCCTGCGTGGCGCTCTCTCCGACCGGGCCCGCAACGACCGCATCCATGTGGTCGAGTCGCTGGTCACCGGTGACGCCCCCTCCACCAAGGACGCCCGCGTCCTGCTGGCCGGACTCACCGAGCGTCCCAACGTGCTCGTGGTCCTGGACCGCGCCGACCTCGTCTCGATGAAGTCGGTCCGCAACCTCGAGGGCGTGCACGTGCTCGCCGCCGACCAGCTCAACACCTACGACGTGCTGTGCGCCGACGATGTCGTCTTCACGCGCGCCGCGCTCGACGCCTTCGTGAGCGGGGCTCAGCCCGTGGGCGGCGCCGTCGAGATCGTCACCGAGGAGACCAAGTGAGCACTCTCGCCACCGGTAAGGACCCCCGCGACATCCTGATCGCGCCCGTCGTGTCGGAGAAGTCGTACTCGCTGCTCGACCAGGGCAAGTACACCTTCATCGTCGACCCGCGCGCCAACAAGACCGAGATCAAGATCGCCATCGAGCGCATCTTCAACGTCAAGGTCGACTCCGTGCACACTCTCAACCGCCCGGGCAAGACCCGCCGGACGCGGTTCGGCATCGGCAAGCGCAAGGACACCAAGCGTGCGATCGTCACCCTCCGCGAGGGCTCGATCGACATCTTCGGTGCCGGCGCCTGACGAGGACGCTGAAGAGACTACGGGACTTCGAAAAAGGAATTTCGAACTATGGGTATCCGCAAGTACAAGCCGACGACGCCTGGTCGTCGTGGCTCCAGCGTCGCCGACTTCGTCGAGGTCACGCGCTCCACGCCAGAGAAGTCGCTGGTTCGCCCGCTGAGCAAGTCCGGTGGGCGCAACAGCAACGGCCGCATCACCACCCGGCATATCGGTGGTGGTCACAAGCGTGCGTACCGTGTCATCGACTTCCGTCGTCATGACAAGGACGGCGTGCCGGCCAAGGTCGCTCACATCGAGTACGACCCCAACCGCACTGCCCGCATCGCGCTGCTGCACTACGCCGACGGCGAGAAGCGCTACATCCTGGCCCCCAAGGGCCTCGAGCAGGGTGCTGCCATCGAGAACGGCGCCACGGCTGACATCAAGCCGGGCAACAGCCTTCCGCTGCGCAACATCCCCACCGGTACGGTCATCCACGCTGTGGAGCTCAAGCCCGGTGGCGGCGCGAAGATCGCCCGCTCGGCCGGTGTGCGTGTCCAGCTCGTGGCCAAGGACGGCCCCTACGCCCAGCTGCGTATGCCGTCGGGTGAGATCCGCAACGTCGACCTGCGCTGCCGCGCGACGGTCGGCGAGGTGGGCAACGCCGAGCAGTCCAACATCAACTGGGGCAAGGCCGGCCGCATGCGCTGGAAGGGCAAGCGCCCGACCGTCCGCGGTGTCGCCATGAACCCGGTGGACCACCCGCACGGTGGTGGCGAGGGCAAGACCTCTGGTGGTCGTCACCCGGTTAGCCCGTGGGGCCAGGCCGAGGGCCGCACCCGTCGCCCCGGCAAGCCGAGCGACAAGCTGATCGTCCGTCGCCGCCGTACTGGCAAGAAGCGCTGATAGGAGCCTGGAAACATGCCTCGCAGTCTGAAGAAGGGCCCCTTCATCGACGACCACCTCCAGAAGAAGGTGGACGCCCAGAACGAAGCGGGTTCGAAGAACGTCATCAAGACCTGGTCGCGCCGTTCGGTCATCAGCCCGGACATGCTCGGTCACACCCTTGCCGTGCACGACGGCCGCAAGCACGTCCCGGTGTTCGTCACCGAGTCGATGGTCGGCCACAAGCTCGGTGAGTTCGCGCCGACCCGCACGTTCCGGGGTCACGTGAAGGACGACAAGAAGGGGCGTCGTCGCTGATGGCCGCCCCCACCGAGAACAAGGACAACGTCATGGAAGCCAAGGCGAGCGCGCGGCACGTCCGCGTCACGCCCCAGAAGGCGCGCCGCGTCGTGGACCTCATCCGCGGCAAGCAGGCCGTCGAGGCCGTGTCGGTGCTGCAGTTCGCACCGCAGTCCGCCTCCGAGCCGATCAAGAAGGTGCTCGAGAGCGCCATCGCGAACGCCCGGGTCAAGGCAGACCGCGCCTCCGAGGCCTTCGACGAGCGCACCCTGGTCGTCAGTGCAGCCTTCGTCGACGAGGGTCCGACCATGAAGCGGTTCCGTCCGCGCGCCCAGGGCCGCGCGGCCCGCATCAACAAGCGCACCAGCCACATCACCGTGGTCGTCACGCCGAAGACCACCAAGGGAGGCACCCGCTAATGGGCCAGAAGGTCAACCCGCACGGCTTCCGCCTCGGCATCACCACCGAGCACAAGAGCCGCTGGTTCGCTGACTCCACCAAGGAGGGTCAGCGCTACCGCGACTACGTCAAGGAAGACGTCGCGATCCGCAAGCTCATGTCCGAGGGCATGGAGCGGGCCGGCATCTCCCGGGTCGAGATCGAGCGCACCCGTGACCGAGTCCGCGTGGACATCCACACGGCCCGCCCGGGCATCGTCATCGGTCGCCGCGGCGCCGAGGCCGACCGCATCCGCGGCGAGCTCGAGAAGCTCACGGGCAAGCAGGTCCAGCTCAACATCCTCGAGGTCAAGAACCCCGAGGTGGACAGCCAGCTGGTCGCACAGGGCATCGCCGAGCAGCTCTCTGCTCGTGTGTCGTTCCGTCGTGCGATGCGCAAGGGCATGCAGTCCGCCACCCGCGCCGGCGCCAAGGGCATCCGCGTGCAGGTCTCCGGCCGTCTCGGCGGCGCGGAGATGTCCCGCACCGAGTTCTACCGCGAGGGTCGCGTCCCGCTGCACACCCTGCGTGCGCAGATCGACTACGGCTTCTACGAGGCCCGCACGACCTTCGGCCGTATCGGTGTGAAGGTCTGGATCTACAAGGGCGACGTCACGGCCCGCGAGCTGGCTCAGCAGCAGGCTGCCGCGCCGCGCCCGAGCCGTGGCCCGCGTCGCGACGGCGCCGACCGTCCCGCCCGCGCCCGTCGCGAGCGCCCCGAGGCGACCGAGTCCACCGCTGCCGAGCAGGCCCCGGCCACCGAGGCTCCCGCTGCCAGCGTCCCTGCCAGCTCAGAGGGAGAGTCCTGAGCATGTTGATTCCCCGTCGAGTCAAGCACCGCAAGCAGCACCACCCGGGTCGCTCGGGCGCTGCCAAGGGTGGCACCAAGATCGCGTTCGGCGACTTCGGCATCCAGGCTCTCGAGCCTGCCTACGTCACCAACCGTCAGATCGAGTCCGCTCGTATCGCGATGACGCGTTACATGAAGCGTGGCGGAAAGGTGTGGATCAACATCTACCCCGACCGTCCGCTGACCAAGAAGCCCGCCGAGACCCGCATGGGCTCCGGTAAGGGTTCCCCCGAGTGGTGGATCGCCAACGTCAAGCCGGGCCGGGTGATGTTCGAGGTCTCGGGCGTCTCCGAGGAGGTCGCCCGCGAGGCCATGCGTCTGGCAATGCACAAGCTCCCGATGAAGTGCCGCTTCGTTCGGCGTGAGGGTGGTGACATCTGATGGCAGTCGGTTCGAAGGACCTGACGTCGGAGAACCTGCGTGGTCTCGACGAGGAGCGTCTCGTCGACGAGCTTCGCAAGGCCAAGGAGGAGCTGTTCAACCTCCGGTTCCAGTCGGCCACCGGCCAGCTGGACAACCACGGCCGGCTGCGCGCGGTCCGCAAGGACATCGCCCGCATCTACACCGAGCTGCGCGAGCGTGAGCTCGGCATCGGGCAGAGCCCCAGTGGCACCGAGAGCACGGAGAAGTCGGCATGAGCAAGCACGTGAAGGATGAGGCCGTGACCGAAGGCATCGCGCGCAACGACCGCAAGACCCGCCAGGGCTACGTGGTCAGCGACAAGATGGACAAGACCGTCGTGGTCGAGGTCGAGGACCGCGTCAAGCACGCCCTCTACGGCAAGGTCATCCGCCGCACCAGCAAGGTCAAGGCGCACGACGACCAGAACGCCGCCGGTATCGGCGACCGCGTGCTGATCATGGAGACCCGACCGCTGTCTGCCAGCAAGCGCTGGCGCGTGGTCGAGATCCTCGAGAAGGCCAAGTAAGCCTCTGCCCGTTCAAGGCAATCCAGTCAGTTCGGCCAGGCTCGCCCACGGGTGAGAACCAGCACGACGAGTAGGAGTTAGACAGTGATCCAGCAGGAGTCGCGACTGCGCGTCGCCGACAACACCGGTGCCAAGGAGATCCTTTGCATCCGTGTTCTCGGTGGCTCGGGTCGTCGTTACGCCGGCATCGGTGACGTCATCGTCGCCGCAGTCAAGGACGCCATTCCCGGCGGCAACGTCAAGAAGGGCGACGTCGTCAAGGCGGTCATCGTGCGCACCACCAAGGAGCGCCGGCGTCCCGACGGTAGCTACATCAAGTTCGACGAGAACGCAGCCGTGATCCTCAAGGGCGACGGCGACCCTCGTGGGACCCGTATCTTCGGCCCGGTGGGCCGTGAGCTGCGCGAGAAGAAGTTCATGAAGATCATTTCGCTCGCGCCGGAGGTGCTCTGAGTCATGGCCGCGAAGAAGATGAAGATCAAGAAGGGCGACCTCGTCCAGGTCCTCACCGGCAAGGACAAGGCCAAGCAGGGCAAGGTCATCGCCGTCTACACCGAGACCGAGCGCGTGCTCGTCGAAGGTGTCAACCGCGTGACCCGTCACACCAAGGCCGGCCAGAGCGCCCGCGGCACCCGCACCGGTGGCCTGGTGGTCCAGGAGGCCGCGATCCACGTGAGCAACGTGGCGATCGTCGACCCCTCCGAGAAGAAGCCGACCCGGGTCAAGACTCGCGTCGAGACGGTCGAGCGCAACGGCCGCGAGAAGGCCAGCCGCACCCGCGTCGCGGTGCGCTCGGGCAAGGATCTGTGAGAGAGAGATGACCGAAACCACCACCGTGACCTCAGCACCCCGCCTCAAGGCGCGCTATGCCGCCGAGATCAAGGGCCAGCTGCAGGAGCAGTTCGGACACGCGAACGTCATGCAGGTGCCTGGCGTCGTCAAGGTCGTCGTCAACATGGGTGTTGGTGACGCCGCCAAGGACGCCAAGCTCATCGAGGGCGCCGTCCGCGACCTGTCGGCCATCACCGGACAGAAGCCCATCGTCACCAAGGCCCGCAAGTCCATCGCGCAGTTCAAGCTCCGCGAGGGTATGCCGATCGGTGCGCACACCACGCTGCGCGGCGACCGCATGTGGGAGTTCCTCGACCGTCTCGTGTCGGTGGCGCTGCCCCGCATCCGCGACTTCCGCGGCCTGTCGCCCAAGCAGTTCGACGGCAAGGGCAACTACACGTTCGGTCTCAACGAGCAGTCGATGTTCCACGAGATCGACCAGGACCGCATCGACCGCGTGCGTGGCATGGACATCACCGTGGTGACCACCGCCACCAACGACGACGAGGGCCGTGCACTGCTCAAGGCGCTCGGCTTCCCCTTCAAGGAGAACTGACATGGCGAAGACCGCACTGGTCAACAAGGCCAACAAGAAGCCGAAGTTCGCGGTTCGCGCCTACACGCGCTGCCAGCGCTGCGGCCGTCCGCACTCGGTGTACCGCAAGTTCGGCCTGTGCCGCATCTGCGTGCGCGAGATGGCTCACCGGGGCGAGCTGCCCGGCGTGACCAAGAGCTCCTGGTAGAGACCAGTTCCACACCCACCCATTGATTCTTTTCTACATCGCAGGTCGCCCCGCATGAGCGGGAACGAAACCACGGTGAGAGAGGGCGGAGAAGCCCATGACCATGACTGACCCGATTGCGGACATGCTGACCCGCGTCCGGAACGCCAACTCGGCGCACCACGACGCAGTCTCCATGCCGTTTTCCAAGCTGAAGTCCCACATCGCCGAGATCCTCCAGGCCGAGGGCTACATCGCCGGTTGGACCGTCGAGGACGCCGAGGTCGGCAAGACACTGACCGTCGAGCTGAAGTACGGCCCCAACCGCGAGCGGTCGATCGCCGGTGTGCGCCGGGTGTCCAAGCCCGGTCTGCGCGTCTACGCCAAGTCGACCAACCTGCCCAAGGTGCTCGGCGGGCTCGGCGTGGCCATCATTTCCACCTCGTCTGGTCTCCTCACGGACCGCCAGGCCGCGACCAAGGGTGTGGGTGGGGAAGTCCTCGCCTACGTCTGGTAAGGGGTCACGACATGTCGCGAATCGGACGACTTCCGGTCGCCATCCCCAGCGGTGTCGACATCACCATCGACGGCCAGGCCGTCACGGTGAAGGGTCCCAAGGGCGAGCTCAGCCACGTGGTGGCCGAGCCCATCACCGTCGCCAAGGGCGATGAGGGCAGCCTCGAGGTCAAGCGCCCCAACGACGAGCGTCAGTCCCGTGCCCTGCACGGCCTGACCCGCTCGCTCATCAACAACATGGTCCTCGGTGTCACCGAGGGCTACGAGAAGAAGATGGAGATCCACGGGACGGGTTACCGCGTGGCCAACAAGGACGGGAACCTCGAGTTCGCGCTCGGCTACAGCCACCCGATCACCGTGCAGGCCCCCGAGGGCATCTCCTTCGCTGTCGAGAACCCCACCCGCTTCGCGGTCCAGGGCATCGACAAGCAGCTGGTCGGCGAGGTCGCCGCGAACATCCGCAAGCTGCGCAAGCCCGACCCGTACAAGGGCAAGGGCGTTCGCTACGCGGGCGAGCAGATCCGTCGCAAGGTCGGAAAGGCTGGTAAGTAAGCCATGGCAATGATCGTCAAGCGCGCCAAGGGGAAGTCCGCTGCTCGCGGGCGTCGCCACCTGCGCCTGCGCAAGAAGGTCGCCGGCACCACCGCGCGTCCCCGTCTGGTGGTCTCGCGCTCGAGCCGTCACGTCTTCGTGCAGATCGTGGACGACACCGTCGGCAAGACCGTCGCGTCGGCCTCGACCATGGAGGCGGACCTGCGGTCCTTCGAGGGTGACAAGACCGCCAAGGCCCGCAAGGTCGGCGAGCTCCTCGCCGAGCGTGCCAAGAGCGCCGGTGTCGAGGCTGTCGTCTTCGACCGCGGCGGGAACAAGTACCACGGTCGCATCGCCGCCATCGCCGAGGGCGCCCGCGAGGGTGGGCTGTCCCTGTGATGACCGCTGCTACCAACAACGCAACCGTTGAGATGAGGAACATCTGATGCCCGGACCCCAGCGTCGAGGCACTGGTGCTGCTGGCGGCGACGCCCGTTCCGGCGGCGACCGCAATGACCGCCGAGGCGGCCGTGACAACCGTCGTGACGGTGGCCGCGACCAGGTCGAGAAGAGCGCCTACGTCGAGCGCGTCGTGACCATCAACCGCGTCGCCAAGGTCGTCAAGGGTGGCCGCCGCTTCAGCTTCACCGCTCTCGTGGTGGTGGGTGACGGCGACGGCACCGTGGGTGTCGGCTACGGCAAGGCCAAGGAGGTCCCCGCGGCCATCGCCAAGGGTGTCGAGGAGGCCAAGAAGCAGTTCTTCAAGGTCCCGCGCATCCAGGGCACCATCCCGCACCCCGTCCAGGGCGAGGCCGCCGCAGGTGTCGTCATGCTCCGCCCCGCCGCTCCCGGTACCGGTGTCATCGCCGGTGGCCCGGTGCGAGCGGTGCTCGAGTGCGCCGGCATCCATGACGTCCTGTCCAAGTCGCTCGGCTCGGACAACGCGATCAACATCGTCCACGCGGCGGTCGCGGCCCTCAAGGGCCTCGAGCGTCCCGAGGCCGTTGCCGCTCGTCGTGGCCTGCCGGTCGACCAGGTCGCCCCGGCCGCCATGCTGCGCGCCCAGGCTGCCGGTCGCGAGGCCGCCCGCACTGCCGCGAAGGCTGGTGCGTGATGGCTCGTCTCAAGGTGACCCAGACCCGTTCCGAGATCGGCGGCAAGCAGAACCAGCGTGACACGCTGCGCAGCCTCGGTCTGAAGCGCATTGGCGACGTCGTCGTCAAGGAGGACCGTCCCGAGATCCGCGGGATGGTCAAGACGGTGACCCACCTGGTCGCTGTCGAGGAGGTTGACTGACCATGGCTGACAACACTGCCAAGAAGGCCCCCAAGGCCGCCGCTGGCGAGGGCACGGCCCTCAAGCTTCACCACCTGCGTCCGGCCCCCGGCGCCAAGACCGCCAAGACCCGTGTGGGTCGCGGTGAGGGCTCCAAGGGCAAGACGGCCGGTCGCGGCACCAAGGGCACCAAGGCCCGCTACCAGGTTCCGGAGCGCTTCGAGGGCGGCGCCATGCCGCTGCACATGCGTCTCCCGAAGCTGCGCGGCTTCAAGAACCCCTTCAAGGTCGAGTACCAGGTCGTCAACCTCGACAAGCTGAGCGCGCTCTACCCCCAGGGTGGCGACGTGACCGTGGCCGACCTCGTGGCCAAGGGCGCGGTTCGCGACAACGCCCCGGTCAAGGTGCTCGGCACGGGCGAGATCACGGTCAAGGTCAGCGTGACCGCCGACAAGTTCTCGGCCACCGCCAAGGAGAAGATCGAGGCCGCCGGTGGCTCGGTGACCTCCGCCTGACCCAAGCTTCACCGGTATGCCGCGGGCTCACCTCTGGTGGGCTCGCGGCATACCCGTTTGGTGATCCCGGCCCGGCGCCGGGGTAACCTTCCTAGGATCGTCTGACCGTCGTCACCGCGTGGGCCCGTGGCCCTGCGTCACCAGGAGGACCTGTGCTCACCGCCTTCACCCGTGCGTTCAAGACGCCGGACTTGCGCAGGAAGCTGCTGTTCACCCTCGGCATCGTGGTCATCTTCCGGCTGGGCAGCCACGTGCCGGTGCCCGGCGTGAGCTACAGCGCGGTGCAGGCCTGCCTGAAGAACGCCGACAACACCTCCGGCGTGCTCGGCCTCGCGAACCTCTTCAGCGGCGGGGCGCTGCTCCAGCTGTCGATCTTCGCGCTCGGGATCATGCCCTACATCACGGCGAGCATCATCGTGCAGCTGCTCACCGTGGTGATCCCGCGGTTCGAGGCCCTCAAGAAGGAGGGCCAGCAGGGCCAGACGAAGATGACCCAGTACACCCGCTACCTGACCATCGGCCTGGCGGTGCTGCAGTCCTCCACGCTGGTCACCTTCGCCCAGAACCCGCAGGCGCTCTTCGGCGCCCAGTGCACGAGCATCCTGCCGAACGGCTCGATCCCCACCCTCGTGATCATGGTGCTGACCATGACGGCCGGCACCGGCGTCGTCATGTGGCTGGCGGAGCTCGTCACCGACAAGGGCATCGGCAATGGCATGTCCCTGCTGATCTTCACCTCGATCGCCAGCGCCTTCCCCAGCTCGCTGTGGGCCATCGAGCAGCAGCAGGGCCGCTGGGACGTGTTCATCGGCGTGATCCTGCTCGGCTTCGTCATCATCGCGCTCGTGGTCTTCGTCGAGCAGAGCCAGCGGCGCATCCCCGTCCAGTACGCCAAGCGCCAGGTGGGCCGTCAGATGTACGGCGGGACCTCTACCTACATCCCGCTCAAGGTCAACATGGCCGGCGTGATCCCCGTGATCTTCGCCTCGTCCCTGCTCGCCCTGCCCTCGCTCGTGGCACAGTTCAACACGTCCACGACGGGGCACCAGGCCGCCTGGGTGACCTGGGTCCAGCAGAACCTCGTGCGTGGCGACCACCCGATCTACATGCTCCTCTACGTCGGGCTGATCCTGTTCTTCACGTTCTTCTACGTGTCGATCACGTTCAACCCCACCGAGGTCGCCGACAACATGAAGCGGTACGGCGGCTTCATCCCAGGTATCCGCGCCGGGCGACCCACGGCCGAGTACCTCGACTACGTGCTCACCCGCATCACCGTCCCGGGGGCCATCTACCTTGGCCTCATCTCGCTGATCCCGCTCATCGCACTGGTGCTCGTCGGCGCCACCCAGAACTTCCCGTTCGGTGGCACCTCCATCCTCATCATCGTCGGTGTGGGCCTGGAGACCGTGAAGCAGATCGAGTCCCAGCTGCAGCAGCGCCATTACGAAGGGTTCCTCCGCTGATGCGTCTGATCATCCTCGGGCCGCCCGGTGCCGGTAAGGGCACGCAGGCCGCCAAGATCGCCGAGTCCTACGGCATCCCCGCCATCTCCACCGGTGACATCTTCCGCGCCAACATCAAGAACGAGACCGAGCTCGGCCGCCAGGTCAAGGACATCCTCGCCTCCGGCGGCTACGTCACCGACGAGATCACCAACGCCATCGTGCGTGACCGGCTCTTCGAGGACGATGCCGAGCGGGGCTTCCTGCTCGACGGCTACCCGCGCACCGCGGCCCAGGTCGACGCCCTCGACGCGATCCTCGCGGAGCACGACCACAAGCTCGAGGCCGTTCTCGAGCTGACCGTGGACGAGGACGCGGTCGTGCAGCGGCTCCTCAAGCGCGCCGAGACCGAGGGCCGCGACGACGACACCGAGGACGTGATCCGCGAGCGTCAGGCGATCTACCGCCGCGAGACGGCACCGCTCACCGAGATCTACGCCGCCCGGGGCCTGCTGCGCCGGGTCGACGGCATGGGCACGGTTGACGAGGTGTTCGGCCATGTGGCCAGTGCCCTCGAAGGAGTTGCTCGCACCTGATGTTCGGCCGGTCGCGAATCGAGACCAAGACCCCGGAGCAGATCCTGCGCATGCGCAAGGCTGGTCTGGTGGTCGGGCAGACCCTGCAGCTCATGGCGCAGACGGTGCGGCCGGGGATCAGCACCAAGCAGCTCGACGAGCTCGCGGAGGAGCACATCCGTGGCTGTGGAGCCGTCCCGTCCTTCCTGGGCTACCACGGGTTCACGGGCTCGCTGTGCACCTCGGTCAACGACGAGGTCGTGCATGGCATCCCGGGTCCTCGCGTCCTCAACGAGGGTGACCTGATCTCCATCGACTGTGGCGCGATCGTCGACGGCTGGCACGGCGACGCAGCGATCTCCGTGGTCGTCGGCGGCCGCTCGGCCGCCCGGCCCGAGGACCTGGAGCTGATCGACGCGACCGAGGACTCCATGTGGGCCGGGATCGCGGCGCTGGCGGTGGGGGAGCCCCTGTATGCCGTGGGCGCTGCGGTCGAGGACAGTGTGGTGACCGCGTCGGAGCGCGACGGCCGCACCTACGGCATCGTCGAGGACTATGTGGGCCACGGCATCGGCACCGAGATGCACCAGGACCCCCAGGTGCCGAACTACGC
This sequence comes from Pedococcus sp., assembly GCF_036000045.1. GTDB lineage: Bacteria > Actinomycetota > Actinomycetes > Actinomycetales > Dermatophilaceae > Pedococcus. Next base: position 1,544 of record NZ_DASYGF010000030.1, on the reverse strand, counting down.
CGTGCGCGACAAGGGCCCCACGGTCCGCTCCGGCGTGACGGTGGCCATCGAGCCGATGGTGACGCTCGGGAGCGCCGAGACCAGGGTGCTTCAGGACGACTGGACCGTCGTCACGGTCGACGGGTCGCGCGCGGCGCACTGGGAGAACACCGTCGCGGTGACCGACGGCGGTCTCTGGGTGCTTACGGCGCTCGACGGCGGCCAGGAGCGGCTGGAAGCCGCCGGCGCGGCATACGCCCCGCTGGGCTGAGCGGTCGTATTGCCCCCAATCCACCGCCCCGGGCGCCCAGACTGCCGAACACGGTGGATCCAGGGCAAGCAGTCGGGGCGGGGTGCGGCCCCGCAGGCGCGATTTCGTGCGTGAGGGGTACCTGACGTAGACTCGTCTGTCGGCATGCGTGTCATACGCGCGCGTGCTGGTTCTACGTGTGCCCCGTTCGCCCCTCCTGGGGCGGGGGTGGATTGATCAACTCAGCAGATTGTGGAGGCTATGGCCAAGAAGGACGGTGTCATCGAGATCGAGGGCACGATCGTCGAGGCTCTCCCGAACGCCATGTTCAGGGTCGAGCTGACGAACGGTCACAAGGTTCTCGCTCACATCTCGGGCAAGATGCGTCAGCACTACATCCGGATCCTCCCCGAGGACCGTGTGGTGGTGGAGCTCAGCCCGTACGACCTGACCCGTGGCCGGATCGTCTTCCGCTACCGCTGACGTAGATGCAAGACCCGCCGACCATCAGGTCAGCGGTCCAGATCGAGGCGAAGCAGAGGCTATGAAGGTTCAGCCGAGCGTCAAGAAGATCTGCGACAAGTGCAAGGTGATCCGCCGTCACGGTCGGGTCATGGTGATCTGCGAGAACCTGCGCCACAAGCAGCGTCAGGGCTGAGCACCGCCCGGGTCCAGTGCCCGGGGGCATGAGTCGCATCTCTTCGAGAAGCGCAGACAAGTGAATGACCGCAGTACCCGGCCCCTGTGCGCGGCGTCGTCGACACGACGACTTTCAACGCCGACCAGGATGTCACCCCCGGCCCGGAGGCCGAGGACCGGTGCCCCGAAGAAAGCTTCGGGAACCAGCCCGGAACGGTACTGCTCCAGACCTCCGGTGAAACAAAGGAAACACACAAGATGGCACGTCTTGTCGGTGTGGACCTGCCGCGCGAGAAGCGCGTCGAGGTCGCTCTCACCTACATTTTCGGAGTGGGTCGCACCCGCTCCCAGCAGGCGCTGGCCGCCACGGGCGTGAGCCCGGACACCCGCGTCCGCGACCTCACGGACGAGGACCTGGTCAAGCTCCGCGACTTCCTCGAGGCGAACGTCAAGCACGAGGGTGACCTGCGTCGCGAGATCGCCGCTGACATCCGCCGCAAGGTCGAGATCGGTTCTTACGAGGGCCTTCGTCACCGTCGCGGTCTCCCGGTGCGTGGACAGCGCACCAAGACCAACGCGCGTACGCGCAAGGGTCCCAAGCGCACCGTCGCCGGCAAGAAGAAGGTTGGTAAGTAATGCCCCCGAAGAGCCGCACGGCGCCTGGCGCGAAGAAGGT
>NZ_DASYGF010000007.1:0-51406 GCF_036000045.1 Pedococcus sp. | reverse complement strand
GTCGTAGGCCGCGTTCCACTGCTTGCCGTTGGCCGGGACGGTGCCGCCACCGGCAGGCGTCGTGACATCGAAGCTGGACGGCAGCGACGTGAACGAGCTCAGCGGGTAGCTGACGTGCTTCTGCGTGTCCGGGTAGGTCTTGACGCTGTCGTCGCTACCGGTACCGGGCTGGTTCGAGGTCACCGACCACTGGTGCCACGAGCAGGCCGAGATGGTCTGAGGACCGGCATCTCCGCTCCACATGTTGTTGTTGACCACGTAGTCGCCGGTGCTGAATGACCCGTCCGAGGCCGAGGACGTCCAGGTCGGCGTGCAGGAGGCAGGCCCGTCGGAGGCAGGCTGGTCGGGGAACCGGATGCTGTTCCAGCCGGTGCCGATGACGGGGTACGGGCTGATCCAGCCGCCGGCGCCGTCGCCGCGGTACATCCGCAGCGTGCCATCGCTCAGCCGGGCCAGCACGTCGCTGTGGCCGTCGCCGGACCAGTCTCCGGCACCGAGGAGCGCCGTGAAGCCGCCCCAGTTGGTCCCGACGACTCGCGTGGCGGCGAAACCGCCAGTGCCGTTGCTCCGATAGAGATCGAGCTGGCCGGTCGCGGTGTTTCGCGCGAGGAAGTCAGGTGCGCCGTCGCCGTCGAAGTCACCGGTCGGCATGAAGGAGTCCATGGGTCCCCACCCACTGCCGATCACGCTCATGCCGAGGAAGCCACCAGCCCCGTTGCCGCGGTAGAGCCGGAGCGTGCCGTCGCTCTTGACGGTCGCCAGGAGGTCCGGATGGCCGTCGCCGTCCCAGTCGCCGGGGGAGAAGATATGGCTGAAGGCCTGCCACCCGTTGCCGATGGTCCGGCTCGGCGCGAAGCCCCCGGCGCCGTTGCCGGGGTAGAGCATCAGTGCACCGGTGGAGGGGTTGCGGGCGATGATGTCCGTCCCGCCGGTGCCGTCCCAGTTGCCCACCATCCGGATCTGGTCGAGGCCGTTCCACCCCTGACCGACCTGGGTCGGTGCGCCCGCGAACCCGCCCGCACCATCGCCGCGGTACATCCACAGACGCCCGTCAGCCGTCGGTGCCACGATGTCGGCCCTCCCGTCGCCGCTCCAGTCGGAGGCAGCGGTGGGATTGACGGCGGCGGGGGCTCCCTGCGCCGGCAGGCTCTGCGCCGGTAGGCTTCCCATCGCGAGGGTGACTGTGGCTGCCGCCACCAGCGCAGACAGGGTTGCCTTGAGAGTCATCGTTGCCTTGAGGTTCATCGCTTTACCACCTTCCGCAGCGCGGATGCTCCGGAAGACCTGTGGTCATGCGGTTCGGCGGGGCTCGCGGCTGCTCGGCCCACGGAGCGCAGTGCAGTGTCGGTCGTCTCCATGACGTACTCCTTGGCTCGCAAGACCACGGAAGCGTACCCTCAGGCCTCGCTTGCGGCCTGTTGCGGCGGGTTCCGTCTCATAGAGTGAAGAGGTCCGGTCTCAGAGAATGAGCCAGACGCCGGTGTTTCATGATGGGTGCGGCTGGGTAGTGGTGCGTGGTGAGTACTACTGAGTCCAGAGACAATGGCGAGTTCAGCCGCGACGCCGCGACCGTCGACGAGCCCGTCGATGAGCGCCGTGACACCGATCCCGCGGTCGTGGAGCGTCGCCGAGACACCATGGCCGCCGCACACGGCACGGCCCTGCAGGCCGAGCGCGAGCAGTTCGGCGGGATGAAGTTCGGGTCGGCCTTCTTCGGCTGGCTCACCGCCATGGGGATGGGCGTGATTCTCACCGCGATCCTGGCCGCAGCAGGTGCTGCCGTGGGCGTGACCAAAGGCGCCGACGCCTCGAAGGTGAGCACCCAGGCCAGTCAGAATGTCGCGAGCGTCGGCATCATCGGCGCCATCGTGCTGGCCGTCCTCGTCTTTCTCAGCTACTTCGCGGGCGGCTACGTCGCCGGTCGGATGGCGCGCTTCAACGGTGCTCGCCAGGGCGTTGCCGTATGGCTGTGGGCGCTGCTCGTCGCCATCCTCGTCGCCGTGGCCGGTGCGGTTGCGGGAAGCAAGTACGACGTGCTGTCCAGGCTCAACGGGTTCCCGCGGATCCCGGTCAGCCAGGGCACGCTCAGCACGGCGGGCATCGTGGCGCTGGTCCTCGTGGCGGTCACCAGCCTGGTCGGGGCGGTCCTCGGCGGCCTGGCGGGCATGCGCTACCACCGGCGGGTGGACCGGGCAGGTCTCGAGGCGATCTGACCGCCGCTGGCTCCCCGGCGATCGCCGGCGATCCGGCGGTAAATGGCGAGCCTCGGCCGGCGCGCCTGGCTAGCCTCCCCTGGTGAGCGCGAACCCAGCCGACGGCCTCAGCCTCGAGTTCTCCACCGACCCCGGCGAGTTCCTCGACACCGCCGGTGGCTACCTGGCCGCAGATCCCCTCGTCAGCACCGTCGTGACCACCGTCGCCGACCGGGCGCGGGCGCAGCAGGCAGCGGGCGTAACGCAGCCCGAGCGCGACTGGTGGCTCGTCGTCAGGGGCGGCGGCGATGCCGTGGTCGGGGCGGCGATGCGGACGGCGCCGTTCGCGCCATACCCGCTGTTCCTCCTGCCCATGCCGGAGGAGGCCGCCACCGCGCTCGCGACCGCCCTGCACGAGCGTGGCGAGGAGGTGAGCGCTGTCAACGGCGCGCTGCCCGCGGCGGAGCGCTGCGCCGCCGAGCTGGCCCGCCTCACCGGCGGAAAGCTGGTGGTGGCCCAGCACACGAGGCTGCACGTGCTCGAGCAGCTCGTCCAGCCGGAGCGCGTTCCCGGCCGGCTCGTGGCCGCCACGCAGGCCCACGCCGACCTCGTTATGGAGTGGCTGACCGCCTTCATGGGCGATGCTGACGAGCAGGCCGGGCGCCCGCGCGGCTCCAGTCCCCACGAGCTCGACCCCCACACGGTGGCCCGGCGCCTGGACGCAGGCGAGCTGTGGTTCTGGGTCGACGACGCGGGCCGGCCCGTCCATCTCACCGCGGTGAACCCGGCGTCGTTCGGGGTGTCCCGGGTCGGACCGGTCTACACGCCGCCGGAGCACCGCGGCCATGGCTGGGCGAGCAACGCCGTGGCCGAGGTCTCTCGGCGGGTCCAGGCCGAGGGTGTGCGGGTGTGCCTGTTCACCGACCAGGCGAACCCGACCTCGAACAAGCTGTATGCCGCCCTGGGCTACCGGCCTGTGGTCGACATGGCCAACCTGCTCGTGATCCGCTGACCTGGGAGTCCGCGCACCATGGGAGGCTGCGACCAGCTGTTCGCCCGACCACCGAAGGAGCCGCCCCGTGCCTGACGTCGATGCCACTGAGCTGACTGAGGGAGCGTCCCGGTGAGCGAGGTGTTCGTCTACGACGCCATCCGCACCCCGTTCGGGAGGTATGGCGGTGCCCTCGCCGGGTCCCGCCCGGATGACCTGGCCGCGCTCGTGCTGCGTACGCTGCTTCAGCGCAGCCCGGACCTGGACCCCGCCCAGGTGGGCGAGGTGGTCCTGGGCAACGCCAACGGGGCCGGAGAGGACAACCGCAACGTCGCGCGCATGGCGGGGCTCCTGGCCGGACTCCCCGTCACCATCCCGGCCACGACGGTGAACCGACTGTGCGGGTCGAGCCTCGACGCGACCATCGCCGGTGCCCGGCAGATCGCGCTGGGGGAGTCCGACGTCGTCGTGGTCGGCGGTGTGGAGTCGATGACGCGCGCCCCCTGGGTCCTGCCCAAGTCGAGCCGGGCGTTTCCCGCGGGCAATGCCGAGCTCGTCTCGACCACGCTCGGGTGGCGGCTCGTCAACCCCGCGATGCCCGAGGTCTGGACCGTCTCGCTCGGCGAGGCCACCGAGCAGCTGCGGGAACGGGAAGGCGTCTCCCGCGAGGACCAGGACGCGTTCGCTCTGCGCTCCCACCGGCTCGCCGCACAGGCCTGGGACGCCGGCTTCTACGACGGTCTCGTCGTGCGAGTCCCCGGCGTGGAGCTGGACCGCGACGAGTCGATCAGGGCGGACACCACCCCCGAGAAGCTTTCCGCGCTGGCGCCGGTGTTCCGCAGGGAGGGCACCGTGACCGCAGGCAACGCCTCACCACTCAACGACGGCGCCTCGGCTGCAGTGCTGGGCAGCGCGGGAGCCGCCGAGATGCTCGGGCGCGCTCCGGTCGCCCGGGTCGCAGGGTGGGGTGCGGCGGCGAACGAACCCCAGCTCTTCGGCTTCGCGCCGGTCGAGGCCGCGAACACCGCACTCCAGCGGGCCGGCATCGGCTGGGGAGAGGTCGGCGCGGTCGAGCTCAACGAGGCCTTCGCCGCACAGTCGCTCGCCTGCATCCGCGCATGGGACGTCGACCCGGACCTGGTCAACCAGCACGGTGGGGCCATCGCGATCGGTCACCCGCTCGGCGCGTCGGGCACCCGCGTCCTGGGCACTTTGGCGCGCTCGCTCGAGCGCAGTGGCCGGCGCTGGGGGGTGGCGGCGATCTGCATCGGCGTGGGTCAGGGTCTTGCCGTCGTCCTCGAGAACATGGCGGCCTGAGGCACGGGCCGCGACCCCTGACCGGCTGGCGTTCTGCCAGCCGGTCAGGGGGCCCGTCGGCTAGTCGGTCGGCTGACCGGTGCTCGGGTCGAGCACCAGGTGCCGGGTCGCGCGCCGTCCGCCGTGGAAGGCGAACAGGTTGTCCAGAGTGCCGGCCTTGGCGTCGAAGGAGCTGTCGCCGATCCGTCCTGTGCTCCAGTTGTCCTCGACGAACCTCAGGATCGAGCTCTGGTCCGTCACGGTGTGGTCGACGAAGTTGCTCTTCGCGTAGGGAGAGATGACCAGCAGCGGCTGACGCGGACCGTAGCCGCACCGGTCCTGGTATCCGCCGGACACCCGTGCCGGGTTGGCGCCGCACTGCCCCGGTGCCGTCAGCGCGTCGGTGGGGTCCTGCGACTGGTTGACGATCGGAGACATCTGGTGGTCGTACCAGCCGTCACTGTCGTCGTAGGCCACGACGACGGCGGTGTTCTTCCAGTCGGGGGTCTTCTGGAGCCGGTTGACCGTGTCGACGAGGAAGCGCTGCTCGTCCAAGGGCGTGGAGTAGCCGGCGTGGCCGTCCTGGTATGCGGCGGCCTTGAGGTAGCTGACCGACGGCATGGTGCCGGCCTTCACCGAGGCCCAGAAGTCGGAGAGGTCGTACTGGTGGTTGGCGGGGCCGGCGTGACCGATCTCGGCGACCGACGCGGGCCGCGTGTGCTGGAGGTTGGCCGTGCTGGGGTAGTACTGGAAGGGCTCGTGGTGGGGGATGTAGTCCTTGCTGGTGACCCCGCCCACGTCGGTGTGGGTGGCCGTGCAGTCGGCGAAGCCGCCCTGGAACCAGCCCCAGCTGACGCCCTTGGCGTTGAGCAGGTCACCGACGTTCTTGTTCGTGGACCCGGGCACCGTGCTGCTGGTGTCGCGGGTGTCGCACTTGTCGCCGGTGGGCTGGGGGTCGCCGATGACAGTGCTGCTGCTGGCGGGCACCGCGGTGCCGTCGGTCGTGAAGCCGTGGGTCTGGCCCGAGACGAGGTTGAGCGCCCCAGGCGTGGAGGGACCGAACGTGCTCGAGTACGAGTTGTCGCTCATGGCGAAGTGCTGGGCGTAGTTCCACAGTCCGGTGACGGTGTTGCCGTCGTAGTAGCCCATGACCAGGCCCTTGCCCGTGCCGTAGTCGGCACAGGTGCCCGCGCCGCGGCCGACGGTCTCCACGAACTTGTCCATCGCGCCGGCGTCGAACGCCTTCTGCTCGTCGGTGTAGCTGTGGTCCTGGTCGCACGTCTGCGCCTGGTTCCGGCCCAGGCGGAACGGCTGCACCGAGTTCGGGTTGTTGGGAGCCTGCAGCGACGGGCCCAGCCCGTTGACGCTGGGCGTGCCGGGCTTGGCGACGAAGCGCGGCTCACCGGCGGTGTTGGCGGCATGGGGGTAGGTCGCGAAGTAGTGGTCGAACGAGACGTTCTCCTGGTAGATCACTACCAGGTGCTTGATCGGCGTCGTCGTGGTCGCGGACACGCGACCAGCTCGGGGTGACGCGGTGGCCGGCCCGGAGGCGGACGCCGCGATCGCGGGCAGGCCGGCAGCCAGCAGAGAGGCCGCGACGGCCGTGGTGAGCAGGGGGCCGCGCCCCCGGCGTGTGGTGGTTGAGGAAGTCATCGACGAGCTCCTTGGAGGTTGTCAGGTGGCCGCAGCGTGCGGCTCCCGCCACGCTCACGCGCCTCGCGAACCGCCGGGGGCGCAGCACATGTCGTCCAGGTGAACACTGGCCCAAGGGACGGCGGACATCTGGACGACGAGCCCCGGAGACGGCGGCTTCAGCCCACACTCGCGCTCACGGCGTCGGGGCGGCATCCGCAGCTCTCGCGGTGCTCGATCTCGGCCGGGAGCCGCACGATGTGCCGTGGCGCGAACGGGTCCGCCAGCCGGCGCAACAGTAGCTGCACCGCCTGGGCGCCCATGGCGTGGAAGGGCTGGGCAGCCGCGGTCAGGGCCGGCGACATGGCGCTGGCCCACTCGAAGTCGTCGAAGGTGACCAGTGCCACGTCGTCCGGCACGTGACGGCCCGCCTCCTTGAGTGCGAGCAGCGCGCCGATCGTCATGGCGTTGTTGCCGCTGAAGATCGCCGTGGGCGGGTGGTCGAGCCGCAGCAGCTTCGCGGTGGCCGCGCGACCACCGGCCACCGTCGAGTGAGCGGCCACGGCCAGCCCGGCGTCGACCGGCACGCCGAGGAGCTCGTGGGCGCGGACGTACCCGCGCCAGCGCTCCTTCGTGGTGGACAGTCCCTCGAGGCCGGTCAGCATGCCGATCCGGCGATGCCCGAGGTCCAGCAGGTGCTCGACCAGCGCGACGGAGACGGCCTCGTTCTCCGTGCCCACCTGGTCGCAGCGCACGTCACTCATCCGGTCGACGAGCACGAACGGGGTCTGGTGTTTGCGTAGCAGAGGCAGGGTCACCGACTCCCACCCGGGCGTGGGAGCGATGACGATTGCCTCGACGTTGTGGGCCAAGAGCATCGCCACGGCGGCCGCCTCGCGCTGAGCGTCGTCGTGGGTGTCACACAGCAGCAGCGCGAAGCCCGCGCGGCTCGCCTCCGACTCCACCCCCTGGATCAGCTCACCGAAGTAAGGGTTGGAGGCGCCGGTGATGGCCAGCCCTAAGACTCGTCCGGTGCGGGGACGCACGGCCAGGGGTGGTGGCTCGTAGCTCAGGCTCTCCAGCGCGTGCCGCACACGGTCGCGGGTGTCGGGGGCCACGAACCTCGTCCCGTTCACGACGTGCGAGACGGTCGTGATGGAGACCCCCGCCAGCGCTGCGACATCGGCCAGGCGCGAGGCGCGCCGTGGGGGCTTCATTGCCACATCGTCAGGGGGCCGGAACATTTCGCGCAACCATTTGCGCAAACTATTTTCCTCGAGTTGCGCGACTCCTAGATTGGCCGAAACCTTTGTTGCAGAGGGCAGTACCCAGACAAAGGAGCCGAGTCCCAACCAACGCCGCTTCGGCCTCGACCAGGAGAAGTCCTATGAACCGCCCCAGCATCGCCCGCCCGGCCGTCCTGGCCATCGCACTGGCATCGACCGCAGGCCTGTGCCTCGGCGCCTGTAGCACCACCAAGACCTCCGGGCCCGGCTCCGCCGGCAGCAGCGGAGGCTCCAACGGCCCCATCAAGATCGGGCTCGTCACCAAGACCGACAGCAACCCGTACTTCGTCAAGCTGCGCGAGTCCGCGAAGGCGGAGGCCGCCAAGCACGGGGACAGCGTCATCGCGCTGGCGGGCAAGTTCGACGGTGACAACGCCGGCCAGGTGACCGCCATCGAGAACCTCGTCCAGCAGGGTGTGAAGGGCATCCTCATCACCCCCAGTAACTCCGGCGGTGTCCTCGACGCCATCAAGAAGGCCCAGGACGCCGGGGTCATCGTCATCGCGCTCGACACGGCGACCACGCCGGCGAACGCGGTCGCCGCCACCTACGCGACCAACAACGAGCAGGCGGGCAAGCTGCTGGGCCAGTACGTCAAGGCGCGCATGGGCAGCACCAAGCCGCAGATCGTCGCCATGGACCTCGACCCCAGCGCCTCCGTCGGCATCCAGCGCCACAACGGCTTCCTCGAGGGGATGGGCCTGCCGCTGCAGACGCCCGACGTCATCGGCAGCGCCCTGACCCAGGGTGACCAGACCAAGGCGCAGGCGGCGATGGAGAACCTCCTCCAGCGCGTCGGCGGCCAGGTCAACGTGGTGTACAACATCAACGAGCCCGCGGCCCGTGGCGCCTACCAGGCCCTCAAGGAGAAGGGGCTCAACGGCAAGGTGATCGTGGGCGCCATCGATGGTGGCTGCGCCGGCGTCCAGAACGTCAAGGACGGCGAGTTCGTCGCCACGGTCATGCAGTTCCCGAAGAAGATGGCCGAGGACGGCGTCAACGCCGTCGTCGCGTATGCCAAGTCAGGGACGAAGCCGTCCGGCTTCATCGACACCGGCGCGACCCTCATCACTGACAAGCCCGTTCCCGGCCTGGCGTCCAAAGACACCACCTGGGGCGCCGCGAACTGCTGGGGCTGACATGTCCACGACGACGAACGCCACGTCCGGACGAGCCTCCGAGCCCGCGCCGCAGCCGCGCCGCGGCCGCGGTGACGGCATAGGCAGGCTCTTCGCCCGCAACCCGGTCCTCGGGCCGACGGCGGCGCTGGTGCTGGCCATCGTGTTCTTCTCGGTCAGCACGAGCACGTTCTTCAACATCGACAACTTCTCGCTCATCGTGCAGCAGTCGGTGGTGATCGGGACGTTGGCGCTCGGACAGACCCTGGTCATCCTCACGGCGGGGATCGACCTGGCCAACGCCTCGATCGCGGTGTTCGGGACTCTGCTGCTCACGCGGCTGACGATCGGGCACCTCCCGAGCGGGCTGGCCATCCTGGCCGGCCTGGTGGCCTGCACCCTGGCCGCGACCGTCTCGGGGCTCTTGGTGACCCGCATCAAGCTGCCCCCGTTCATCGTGACCCTCGGCATGCTCGCCGTGATGACGGCCGTGACCAACCTCTACAGCACGGGCACCACCTTCGCCGTGCCGAACGGGGCGCTGACCTGGCTGGGCAACTCGCTCTACCTCTTCGGCCGGGTCCAGTTCACGATGGGCATGATCCTGGCGGCCATCCTCTTCGCCGTGATGTGGTTCGTCCTGGGCAAGACCGCCTGGGGCAGACATGTGTATGCCGTGGGCAACGAGCCCGAGGCGGCCCGCCTGACGGGCATCCACATCGACCGGACGCTGGTCAGCGTCTACGCCGTGGCCGGTCTCATCTACGGCTTCGCCGCGTGGATGGCCTTGGGCCGCACGCCGACGGCGGACCCGAACGCCTACCAGACGGGCAACCTCGACAGCATCACCGCCGTGGTCATCGGAGGCACCAGCCTCTTCGGTGGTCGCGGGGGAGTCGTGGGGACGGTCGTGGGCGCGCTCATCGTGGCGATCCTGCGCAGTGGCCTGACGCAGATGGGCATCGACTCCAACTACCAGAACCTGGCAACCGGTGTGCTCGTCATCGCCGCTGTCGCGTTCGACCAGGCGACCCGGAGGAGGGCGTGATGAGCACGGTGACCCAGGACGACACGACGGTGCGGAGCACCGCAGCACCCGAGCCGGTGATGACGGGCCGAGGCCTGGTCAAGCGCTACGGCCATGTGACCGCCATCAACGGCGCGGACTTCGACCTCTATCCCGGCGAGGTGCTGGCCATCGTCGGGGACAACGGGGCCGGCAAGTCGAGCCTCATCAAGGCACTGACCGGGGCCGTGACACCGGACGAGGGCACGATCACCCTGGACGGCAAGGAGGTGAGGTTCCACTCCCCGCTGGAGGCGCGGCGGGAGGGCATCGAGACGGTCTACCAGACGCTGGCGGTCGCGCCCGCCCTCGATATCGCCAGCAACCTCTTCCTCGGCCGCGAGCAGCGCAGGGAGGGTCTGTTGGGCAGGCTCCGTCTGCTCGACAAGAAGAAGATGCGGACCGCGGCTCGGGACGAGCTCAACTCGCTCGGCATCGCCACCATCCAGGACATCACCCAGCCGGTGGAGACCCTGTCCGGTGGTCAGCGACAGGCGGTCGCCGTGGCCCGAGCGGCCATGTTCGGCAGCAAGGTCGTCATCATGGACGAGCCGACCGCGGCCCTCGGCGTGCGCGAGACCGCGCAGGTGCTCGAGCTGATCAGGCGGATCAGCGGCCGCGGCCTGCCGGTCGTGCTGATCAGCCATGACATGCCGGCCGTCTTCGAGGTCTCCGACCGGATCCACGTCCACCGGCTCGGCCGGCGGGCCGGGGTCGTCGACCCCAAGCAGGTGTCGATGAGCGACGTCGTCTCCTTCATCACGGGCGCGGAGCAGATCCCCGCGAACGCCGACATCACGAACGTGGCTCCGCGCTCCACCGGTCATGGAGGTGCGTCGTGACCATCGTCGTCGGGTACATCCCCACAGATGAGGGCATGGCGGCGGTGGACCACGCCATCGCTTTCGCGCAACGCGACGACAGCCGCTTGGTGGTCGTGAACACCGGGCACCACGGCGACAACGCGCATCCGCTGTTCGCGTCGGGGGCTGACCTCGACGCCCTCGACGCCCGGCTCGAGGAAGCCGGCGTCGAGCACGAGATCCGCCAACCGACCGCCCACACCTCGGCGGCGGCCGAGATCCTCTCGGCGGCGAGCGAGGTCGGCGCGGAGCTGATCGTGATCGGCATACGCCGTCGTTCTCCCGTGGGCAAGCTTGTCACGGGGAGCACAGCGCAGCAGGTACTGCTGGACTCCGAGTGCGCGGTGCTCGCGGTCAAGCCGGCGAAGCCGCAGCGCTACAGCTGACCGCGCAGCCGCATGGTCAGGGGTCGCCCGTCGGGGTCGTAGACGACGCGATAGAGCACCTCCGCCCAGGAGCGGGTGCGCGCTGACAGCACCGGGTCCTTGATGGGCCGCAGCTGTCCCGGCGGCCGGGTCCCGACCCGGCCGCCGTCGTGCCAGGCCGACAGTGCGGCCGCGGCTGAGGCGTACGCGTCGAACACGTCCGAGAGGGGCAGCGGGGCAGAGTCGTCGTCGAGCCGCCCGAGGTGCTCACGGGCCAGCGTCGTCCGCAGGCCCCGCGCATAGTCCTGGTGGTAGACGGCGGCGGACACCTCGGAGTCATGGGTCCACGAGCGCCGGTTGAAGTTGTCCGACCCCACGTTGGCCCACTCGTCGTCGACGATGCACACCTTGGCATGCACGTAGACCGGTGTGCCCGCGGCATTCTCCACTCCGTAGAAGGCAACGCGGCCGGGGGCCGCCTCCTTGAGCTGGTTCATGAGATGGCTGCGGCCCAAGAGGTTCGGTGGCTTGGAGATGCGCCCGTCCTGGTCGGGCAGGTGCGGTAGCACGGCGACCAGGCGCAGGCCGGGCTCGCGCTTCAGAGCGTCGGCGAAGGCCGTCGCGACCTGTGGCGACCAGAGGTACTGGTCCTCCACGTAGATGAGGTGCTTGGCTCCGGCCAGCGCCTTGGTGATGCCCCTTGCCACACTGCGCTCACCGCGCGGCGCGAAGGGGTAGCCACCCAGCCGCTTGGGATAGGTGCGCAGCAGCTGGACAGGGTGAGACCCCGTCGGGGCGGGGTCGGGCTCCTGGGGCGGCAGGGGAGTGGTGCGGATGTTGTCGTGGTGGAGCCGGTCGCCGAGCCAGCGCAGGGGTGAGCGTCCCGGTGGTTGGGGGTCGTCCCAGCGCTCGCGGAACACCGCCTCGACGTCGCCGACCGCAGGGCCGGTGATGGCCAGCTGCACGTCGTGCCACGGAGGCCGGCTCCCGTATGCCGCTGCCATGGGCTGGGTCTGCGGGTCACCTCGGTGCGAGTGGTCGTCGCGCCGGCTGTGGCACAGGTCGATGCCCCCGAGGAAGGCGATGTCCAGATGCGGCCGCGCCGGATGACGCAGGACCACGAACTTCTGATGGTGGGACCCGCCGACCCGGACGCGCATGTCGAGCAGGCACTGGCCGCCGGCCGCGTTGATCTCCTCGCCGATGTGCCGGTTCTCCGCGCTGGAGAACGACAGCCGGTCCCAATGTGAGCGCCAGATGAGGCCGCGCACGTCGACTCCCCGCGCTGCCGCACGCGCCAGTACCGCGCCGATGGCGCTGTCCGGGCTGCCGTCGAGCCGCTCGTCGGGGTCGCCGCGCCAGTCGACGAACATGACCAGGTCGCCCGCCTCGAGAGCGTCCAGCCGCCGTCTCAGCTCCCCGAAGTAGGTGGCGCCGTGGACCAGCGGTACGACGTGGTTGCCCTCGGTCCACGGGGTGCCGCCCGGATGACGCCGGTCGAGGACGGTCGCGGGGTTGCCGCGTTCGGCCGCGCTGAGGAACCAGTCCCTGACGTCCATGCCCGCCTCTCTCGTCTGCACCTGACCCGTTCAGGTGCGCTGGTCACCCTACGGGCAGGGATACCGCTGCGGCTCGGGAACCCGTCGAGAGTGACGCGCGGGGTCTTCGCCGGGGCGTGTGAGGCCGCCGCCATGGACGCGCGGGACGTTCAGGACTGCGTACTGGAGGCCCGCACCGGGTACGTTTCCGTCTTGGGGTGTCGCCGAGCGCGCGGTCGCCCGAACACCCAGCCGAGCCGACGAGAGGGACGTGAACCACTCCATGGTCATCATCGTGACCCTCTGTGCCACCGTGTTCTTCGCCCTGTCGACGGCGCTCAAGCACCGCAGTGCCTCGACGCTCCCCGAGTCCAGTGCGAAGGGACGCGCTCGACTAGGGCATTTCGTGACCGCCACCTTGGCGCACCGGTGGTACCTCGCCGGGCTCGCGGCCGATGCCGTAGGCCTGGCGCTGCAGGCCCTCGCGCTACACATCGGTGCGGTCTCCGTCGTCCAACCGCTGCTCGCGACGGCACTGCTCTTCTCACTGGTCCTGAACCACGCCGCAGCCCGGACCCGGATCAGCCGCGCCGAGCTCGGCTGGGGGGCGCTGCTCGCGGCCTCAGTCGTCGCCTTCCTCGTGTGGTCGGGCGCCTCCACCGCGGGCATCCATGCCAGCACGGCGGACCGCGGCGCCGCTGTTGCCGTGGCCATCCTGGCCGTCGTGCTGGGGACGATCTGCGTCATCGTCGCCCGCAAGCTGCCGTCCGGAGCCAGGGCGGCGCTGCTGGGGGTGGTGGTCGGCACGATCTATGCCTGCACGGCAGTATTGATCAAAGCGGTCACCAGTGTGGCCGCCCGCGGGGGTCTGGCGGCAGTGCTGACGAGCTGGCAGCTTCCGGTGCTCATCCTGGCGGGGGCCGCCGGCCTCGTGCTGGCCCAGGTCGCCTTCCGGTCGGGCCCGTTGAACGCCAGCCTGCCCGCCATGGCCACGCTGGACCCTTTGCTCAGCGTCGTCCTCGGCGTCATCGTCTATGACGAGCAGCTCCGCACGGGGTTGTGGGACACCGCGGGAGAGGTCGTCTCGCTCGCTGCGCTGGCCCTGTCCGCGGTCGCGCTGAGCCGCCTGACGGCCGACCGTGAAGAGGTGCAGGCCGCGTCCGCTCGGGGCTAGGTTTGAGCAATGCGGATCACCCACCTGGGCCACGCCTGCCTGCTCGTCGATGTCGCAGAGGCGCGCATCATGGTCGATCCTGGCGGCTGGTCGCCGCAGGCTCACGAGCAGCGGGACCTCGACGCCGTGCTGGTGACGCACCAGCACCCCGACCATCTCGACCGCGCACGCCTGCCCGACCTGCTGCGCGCCAACCCCCGGGCCCGCCTCCTCACCGACCCCGAGACTGCCGCGATCCTGCGCGAGGACGGTGTCGAGGCGCAGCCCTTCGGCCCGGGCGACGAGGCCACCGTCGGGGCGGCGACCGTCACCGGGGTCGGTGAGCTGCACGCGCTCATCCACGACGAGCTGCCCCGGGTGCACAACACGGGCATGCGGGTCACCGCCGAGGGCGAGCCGGTCTTGTTCCACCCCGGCGACGCCCTGGACGCCGAGCCCGGGGACGTCGACGTCCTGGCCTTCCCGCTCAACGCGCCCTGGCAGCGCAGCCGGGAGATGACCGCGTTCCTGAGGCGGCTCGCCGCGCCCCACGCGGTCCCCGTCCACGACGCGCTGCTCAGCGAAGCCGGCCGGGCTCTCTACCTCGGACAGGCGCGCAGCCTGGGGTCGAGCCGGACGCAGGTCCACGACCTGGCGGGCTCCGGACCCACCGAGTTCACCGCCACCTCGTGAGAAGCGCCGTACGCGAGGCCCAGCGCCGGTAGCGTCGCGCCCATGCCCGACCGCCAGCCCGCACTCACACTCCGGGGCCTCACGAAGCACTTCGGCGCCACCGTGGCGGTCGACCGGCTCGACCTCGACGTGCCTCGCGGCTCGTTCTACGGTCTCGTCGGCCCCAACGGCGCCGGGAAGACCACCACCCTGTCGATGGCGACGGGACTCCTGCGCCCGGACGCCGGCCTGGTGAGTGTGCTCGGCATCGACGTCTGGTCGGACCCCGTGGGCGCCAAGGCGCGCATCGGGGTACTCCCGGACGGGCTCCGCGTCTTCGACCGGCTCACCGGCCGCCAGCTCGTGACGTATGCCGGGCTGCTGAGGGGCATGGACCGGGCTCTGGTGGCCCAGCGCGTCGACGAGCTGCTGGTCGCCCTCGGCCTCACCGAGGCCTCGGAGAAGCTGGTCATCGACTACTCCGCGGGCATGACCAAGAAGGTGACGCTGGCCTGTGCCTTGGTGCATGCACCGCGGCTGCTCGTGCTCGACGAGCCGTTCGAGGCCGTGGACCCGGTCTCGGCCAGAACCATCCGGTCGATCCTCGAGGACTTCGCCGGCAGCGGGGGCACCGTGGTCCTGTCGAGCCATGTCATGGATCTCGTCGAGCGGATCTGCACCGACGTCGCGATCATCGTCGACGGCAGGGTGCGGGCCGCAGGTCCGGTCGAGCTGGTGCGCGCAGGCGGCACGCTCGAGGACCGTTTCCTCGACGTGGTGGGTGGCAGCACCGACGTGAGGGGACTGGCATGGTTGCGCACCTCCTCCGACTGAAGCTCCACCTGTTGCGCAACGGGCTGCGCCGGGGCGTGGCCGCCGTCATCGGGATGGCGCTGGGCCTGATCTACGGTGGCGGCTTCGTCGTGCTGGCCGTGGCGGTGCTGGTCGCCCTGCGCGTGCACGCGGACCTCTCGGCGACCCGCATGGTGGTCGTCCTCGGCGGTGCCGGCGTCATGGCCGGCTGGGCGCTGCTGCCGGTGGTGGTGTTCGGCATCGACCCCACCCTCGACCCGGTCCGCTTCGCCACCTATGCCGTGCCTGAGCGCACCCTGGCGCTGGGACTCGCGCTGACCGGGCTGGTGGGCCTGCCGGGCCTCGGGACAGTGGTGCTGGTGCTCGGGATGGTCGTGGGCACCTCCTATGGTGCGGGTGCGGTGCTCGTGGCCGTGGCAGGGGGGCTCTGCGGCCTCGCGGCGTGTGTCCTGCTCAGCCGGATCGTTACGGGTGTTGCCGCCGCCGTGCTCGCCACGCGGCGCGGGCGTGACCTGGCCGGCCTCGGCGGTGTGCTGGTCGTGTTCGCCGCGATCCCCGCCATGACCATGACCGGGGGCGGATCGCGACGAGCGCTGCTCCACGGCCTCGCCGACGTCCTGGCCTGGACCCCGCTGGGTTGGGCGTGGGGCGCCCCGGTCGACGCCGCACTCGGCAGCTGGGGGCCGGCGCTGCTGCGCCTCGTGCTCGCCGCAGGCTGGTGTGTCGCGCTGTTCGCGGTGTGGCAGCGAGTCCTGGTCAGTGCCTTACGCAACCCCCGCACGGTCACCTCCGAGGGCGGCAGCCGTGGCGGGCTGGGCCTGTTCGCGAGGCTTCCCGCGACCCCGATGGGGGCGATCGCCGCGCGCGCCGGCACCTACTGGGTGCGCGACCCACGCCTCAACCTGCCCGCCGTGATGACCGTCCTGCTGCCCGCCGGGCTGCTGGTCCCCGGGATCGGCTCCGGGTCGGAGCTGGCCCTGGCAGCGATGCCGGTGGCGTCGGCATACCTCATCGGCTGGGGCCAGCACAACGACGTGGGCTACGACTCCACCGCGTTCTGGATGCACGTCGCGGCCGGGGTGGACGGGCGCAGCGACCGGCTGGGGCGGCTGTTCCCGTCCGGGCTCATCGCGGCCTTCTGCGTGCCCGCCTACGCCCTGCTCGGGCCGCTGGCCGGCGGCTCCTGGCGGCTTCTGCCCGCGTCGCTCGGGGCGGGCCTCGGGGTGGCCCTGAGCGGCTTCGCCGTGGCGTGCGTGACCAGCGCGGTCAAGCAGTATGCCGTGCCGGCGCCGGGCGAGAACCCGTTCACCAGCCGCCCGGGGTCGGTGGGCGTCACGATGGCCGTGCAGACCCTGTGTGGCGCTGCCGTGGTCGGGCTGTCACTTCCGGTCCTGGTACTCGCCCTGCTGTCGTGGCTGGGGTGGTCGTGGGCTCCGTGGGCGGCGCTGGTCGTCGGGCCGCTGGTGGGCGCCGCCGTCCTGGCTGTCGGGGTGCGGGTCGGCTCGGAGCTGTTCCGGCGACGCCAGTCAGACCTCCTGCAGGACCTCGTGTCGATGCGCTGACCTCGACGCGCTCAGACTGCAGAGCTCAGTCGTTCTTGTGAGCCGCCAGGTGTGCCGCCCCGATGATTCCGGCCTTGTTGCGCAGCGTGGCGGGCACGATCGGGGTGCGCAGCTTCAGCAGGGGCAGGAACTGGTCGGCGTCCTTGGAGACGCCACCGCCGACGACGATGAGGTCGGGCCACAGCAGCGCCTCGAGCTGGCTGTAGTAGCGCTGCAGGCGGGTGGCCCATTCGGCATAGCTGAGCCCTTCCTTCTCCTTGATGGACGAGGCGGCCCGCGTCTCCGCGTCGTGCCCGTCGATCTCGAGGTGGCCGAGCTCGGAGTTGGGGATGAGCACGCCGTCGTAGATCAGGGCCGATCCGATGCCGGTCCCGAGGGTCGTCATGACCACCAGACCCTTGTGCCCCTTGGCCGCCCCGTAGTGCAGCTCAGCGACGCCCGCGGCGTCCGCATCGTTGACCAGGATGATGTCGTGCTCGAGGACCTTCTCGAGCATGGGTTCGGCGTCGAAGTCGAGCCAGAGCTTGTCGATGTTGGCGGCCGAGCGCACCACGCCGTGGGTGACGACCCCGGGGATGGTCACGCCGATGGGCGAGTCGCCCCGGACGTCGTCGAAGTGGTCGGCGACCTGCGCGATCACCGCTGCCACCGCCGTGGGCGTCGAGGGCACCGGTGTGTCGACCCGCATCCGCTTGGCGGCGAACTCTCCGGTGGTCAGGTCCACCGGGGCGCCCTTGACGCCACTGCCACCGACATCGATCCCCAGGGGGAGTCCGTGCTTGGCCAACTGTCCGCCTCCTTGCGGGTCGCCCGGCTCACGTCAGGTGGTCAGGGCAGGGTGGTCAGGGCAGAGTGAGGATCTCGTTGCCGCTGTCGGTGATGAGGATGGTGTGCTCGAACTGCGCCGAGCGCAGCCTGTCCTTGGTGACCACGGTCCAGCCGTCGTCCCACATCTCCCACTCGTGGCCACCGCCGAGGTTGAGCATCGGCTCGATCGTGAACGTCATGCCGGGCTCGATGAGCGTGCGGTACGACGGCGCGGCGTCGTAGTGGGGGACGACCAGCCCGCTGTGGAACATCCGCCCGATGCCGTGGCCCGTGAAGTCGCGCACGACGCCGTAGCCGAACCGCCGGGCATAGCTCTGGATGACCCGACCGATCACGTTCAGCTCGCGCCCGGGCATGGCCGCCCTGATCCCGCGCATCATCGCCTCGTGGGTGCGCTCGACCAGCAGCCGGGACTCCTCGTCGACATCGCCACACAGGTAGGTCGCGTCGGTGTCGCCGTGGACCCCGTCGATGTAGGCGGTGATGTCGATGTTGACGATGTCGCCGTCCTCGAGCGGGCGGCTGTCGGGGATGCCGTGGCAGACCACCTCGTTGACCGAGGTGCAGAGGGACTTCGGAAAACCCTTGTAGCCCAACGTCGAGGGGTAGGCCCCGTGGTCGAGGAGGAACTCGTGGCCGACCCGGTCGATCTCGTCCGTCGTCACCCCCGGCGCGATGACGGCGGCGGCAGCCTCCATGGCCTGGGCGGCGATCCGGCTCGCCACCCGCATCCTGGCGATGGTCTCGGCATCCTTGACCTCCGACGCGTGGTCCTGGGCCGGCGCGGGCTTGTCGACATACTCCGGGCGCTCGATGGACGCGGGCACGGGTCGGCGCGGCGACACGACGCCCGGGGCCACGCTTGCGTACGTCAACGGCATACGGTGGAGTCTAGGGACGTCCGCGGATCCGTCGACATGGAGGGCACTGATGGCCTACTGGTACAACCTCACCACCGGCCAGGTGGAAAGCGAAGACAACAAGAGTCAGAGCGACGACCTCATGGGGCCGTACGACTCGCAGGCCGAGGCCTCCAAGGCTCTCGACACTGCACGTCAGCGCACCGAGGCCTGGGACGAGGAGGACAAGGCCTGGGACGAAGGTCCGTCTGACCGCTGAAGAGTCCCGCGTCCAGTCGTAGCGGGTCAGCCGTAGTGGCTCAGTCGTTGCGCCGGTGCACGGACACCGCATACCCGGCATCGGGTCGCCACGATGCACGGTCCCAGCTGGCGTAGCGCCGCAGGAACGACAGGCCGGCGACCTCGCAGGCCCGGTCGTAGTCGGCGAGCGGGGTGACCGGGCACCCGGGCGGGAGATGGTCGGTGTCGAGGCCGAACCCGGCGACGAGCAGACCGCCCGGCTCCAGGTGCGCCGTGAGTCTCTCGACGGCTTCGAGCAGGGTCCCCGGGGCGAGCAGCGGGATGACGTTTCCGGCCAGGATGGCCAGCGCGAAGGCCTGCGTGCGCAGCTCGAGGCGGCTGAGGTCCTGGCGCACCCAGCGCGTGGCAGGGTCGCGGCGCTCGGCCACGGCGACCATCTCGGCGTCGGCGTCGACACCCACGCAGTCGTAGCCCAGGCTCGTGAGCTGGGTCGCGACGCGGCCGGTGCCGCAGCCGGCGTCGAGCACCCGGGCGGGTGCGGGCAGGAGCGACTCGACGAACGCCGCCTCGCCGTGGATGTCGACTCCACTGGCCGCGAGATCGTCGAAGCGCTGCTGGTATGCCGTCGCGCCGCCCAGTCCGCCGGAGACCTCCGACCACCGTGTGCGGGGCTCGGGAGAGGTGGTCTCGCTCATGGCTCCAGACTAGGTTCGCGGCTGGTTCGAGGGAACCCGGGGAGAGGCGTGTTCGCCTACGGCCTGGCGCTCGCGGCTACCGCCTCAGGCGAGCTCGCGAAGCCCCGGCAGCACCCGCTCCGCGAAGGTGTCGAGGAATCGCGCCTGGTCGGGCCCGGGCCCGTGGAACACCAGGTGGGTGAAACCCCAGTCGACGTACTGCTTGACTGCGGCGACGACCTCCTCCGGGTCGTCGGAGACGATCCACCGCTGTGCCACCTGCTCGTCGGGCAGGGCGTCGCCGAGGCGCTCCATCTCCAGCGGGTCGCTGGTGCCGTGCTTCTGCTCGGCGGTCAGCGACAGAGGCGCCCAGAAACGGCAGTTCGCGACCGCCTGGTCGCGGTCGGGGTCCCACGACAGCTTGATCTCGATCATCCGGTCGAGCTCGTCGTGTCCACGGCCTGCCTTGGTGAGCCCCTCGTCGACGGCCGGAAGCAGCTTGTCGCGGTAGAGCTCCTCGCCCTTGCCGGAGGTGCAGATGAACCCGTCACCCGAGCGACCGGCGTAGCGGGCCACGAGGGGGCCGCCGGCGGCGACATAGACGGGCACGGGCTCGTCCGGGCGGTCATAGACCGTGGCGTCGACGGTGCGGTAGTAGTCGCCTTCGAAGGTCACGCGCTCCTGGGTCCAGAGGGCGCGCATCAGGCTGACCGACTCTCGCAGGCGTGCGAACCGCTCCTTGAACTCCGGCCACTGGTCGCCCCCGACCGACCCGACGACGACCTCGTTGAGCGCCTCACCGGTGCCGACGCCGAGCATGACCCGGCCCGGGTAGAGGGACCCGAGCGTGCCGAAGGCCTGGGCCACCACCGCTGGGTTGTAGCGGAAGGTCGGCGTCATGACGGAGGTGCCGATCTGGACTCGCTCGGTGCGCTCGCCGAGGGCAGCGAGCCACGCCAGCGAGAACGGCGCATGGCCGCCGTGGTGGCGCCAGGGCTGGAAGTGGTCCGAGATCATCACGCTGTCGAACCCCACGCGCTCGGCCTGGACCGCGTAGTCCAGCAGCTCGCGGGGTGCGAACTGCTCGGCCGATGCCTTGTACCCGATGCGCAGCGTCATGGGCCCCACCGTATGCCGCCTACTCGAGGAAGGAGTTCTCGGCCGCCGGGAACGCACCTGAGGCGACGTCCGCGGCATACATCGAGGCGGCCTGGCTGAGGGCGCCGCGCAGGTCCGCGTACTTCTTGACGAACCGGGGGGCCTTGCCGCCGCGCAGTCCCGCCATGTCCTGCCAGACGAGGACCTGGGCGTCGCAGTGTGGGCCCGCGCCGATGCCGATGGTCGGGATGCTCAGCACCTCGGTGACCCGGGCCGCGAGGGGAGCGGGGACCATTTCCATCACCACGGCGAAGCAGCCCGCGCGCTCGAGGGCGACGGCGTCCTCGACCAGGCGGTCGGCGCTGTCACCGCGGCCCTGGACGCGGTAGCCGCCCAGGACGTGCTCGCTCTGGGGGGTGAACCCGATGTGGCCCATCACCGGTATGCCGGCGCGCACGAGCAGCTCGACCTCCGGCACCATCGGCTTGCCGCCCTCGAGCTTGACGGCGTGCGCCATGCCCTCCTTCATGAACCGGGTGGCGGTGGCCAGAGCCTGCTGGGGGCTCGCCTGGTAGGACCCGAACGGGAGGTCGGCGACGACCATCGCGTGCTTGGCTGCCGAGGTCACGGCGCGCACGAGCGGGACGAGGTGGTCGACCGTCACGGGCACGGTCGTCTCGAACCCGTAGACGTTGTTGCCTGCGGAGTCGCCGACAAGGAGCACCGGGATGCCGGCCTCGTCGAAGATCTCGGCGGCATACATGTCATATGCCGTGAGCATCGCCCACTTCTCGCCCTTCTCCTTCATCGCCTGGAGATGGGGGACCCGGACTCGGCGTTGAGGGGCGGCCTGGGCTCCCGTTCCGTAGGGGGCGAGGGTCTCGCTGAGGCCGGAGGACGGGTTGCCGGAGGCGGACGGGGAGGTGGGCTGGTCGCTCATGTCCGCATCCTAGGAGGCAGGTCCGGCCGGCAGGCGGCTTTGACCAGCCGCGTGCCGGCGCGCTCGGGCGCTCGGATCGCGAAGGCACGGGTTCAGCGCAACGGGTCGCGTTCGAGGGCCCGAGCCCGGGCCCGCGTGACGAGCAGGGCGCACCCAGCCGGGCGCGAGAGCGGTCCCCAGGCGGTGGCCATGAACGGGGTGCGCCTCCACGGCGTCATCCGGTCGCCTGGTCGCATCATGGCCTCCGACGGGCACCGGGCGCCCTGCGCCGGCCGCGCGCTGACCGTGTGGGCGTGAGAGTCGGCCGGGACGACGGTCGAGGGGGTGCTCTGGGCGAGCAGGAGAACGGCTGCCGCGGCGGTGGTCAGTGCCAGCTGAGTGCTCATTGCCAGTGCCTTCTGGCCCTTCTGGCTCCCTGTGGCCCGTTGGGTGGTGGTGCGTGTGGTTGGCCCCTAGTGCTCCCTATCGTCTCGCGGGTCGAGCCACGACGGTTCCGTCCAATGTCGTAAGTCCTCTTGGCACCGTCACGACTGCAGCCTTGGCGCCAGTACTCGTGGCGGGTTCAGTCGTGTAGCCACGACTGCTGTCAAGCGGGCAACACAGGGGGAGGCCGAGCCGGCGTGAAGCGGGCCACGGCGACGGCTCCACCCGTAGAGTGCCGCCGTGGACTACGACGACGTTGTCATCGGTGCCGGTCACAACGGGCTCACTGCCGCTGCCTACCTTGCTCGAGCTGGCCGGCGCGTGCTGGTTCTGGAGGCCGCCGACCACGTGGGGGGCGCTGCCGTGTCCGCGCAGGCGTTCACCGGCGTCGATGCACGGCTCTCGCGCTACTCCTACCTGGTCTCGCTGCTGCCCCGGCAGGTCGTCACCGACCTCGACCTCGACGTGCGCCTCGTTCGCAGGCGGTTCTCGTCCTTCACCCCGGTGCCCGGAGACCCGGCGAGGAGCCTGCTCGTCGACCAGGGCGACGCGTCCTCGACGGCGGCGGGCTTCGCGGCCCTCACCGGCGGGGCTGGCGCGTATGCCGCGTGGCAGGGCTTCTACGGCCGGGTGCAGCGCATGGCTGAGAGGGTCTTCCCGACGGTTCTCGAGCCGTTGCGCAGCGAGGCGGATCTCGCCGACCTCGTCGACGACGACGAGCTCTGGGAGGCCCTGGTCCGGCGCCCGCTCGGCGAGGTGCTCGAGAAGTGGTTCGACGACGACACCGTCCGGGGGATCGTCGCGACGGATGCTCTGATCGGCAC
Source organism: Pedococcus sp. (assembly GCF_036000045.1). Lineage (GTDB taxonomy): Bacteria > Actinomycetota > Actinomycetes > Actinomycetales > Dermatophilaceae > Pedococcus. The sequence goes on along the minus strand of NZ_DASYGF010000007.1, from coordinate 28,972 downwards.
CTTCGCCGACCTGGGAGGCGAGGACCTGCGCCAGAACGTCTGCTTTCTCTACCACCTGATCGGGGGCGGCACGGGGGACTGGGACGTGCCCATCGGCGGCATGGGCGCGGTCACCGACTCGCTCGCCCGAGCGGCCGCCGCCGCGGGAGCAGACCTGCGCACCGGCGTGAGGGTGACCTCCGTCGACCCCTCCGGCACGGTGAGCTGGTCCGGTGGGTCCGCCACCGCGCGCACCGTTCACGCAGCATGCGCTCCCGCTGTGCTCAACCGGCTGCTCGAGGCGGCCGGCGCGGACCCGGTGGAGACCGAGCCGTCGCCCGAGGGTGCCCAGCTCAAGGTCAACATGATGCTCTCCCGGCTGCCGCGACTTCGCGACAGCACGGCCGACCCTCGGGCTGCGTTCGCCGGGACGTTCCACGTCAACGAGGGCTACGGCCAGCTCCAGCGCGCTTTCGAGGAGGCGAGCGCCGGCCGGGTGCCGGAGGTCCCGCCCTGCGAGATCTACTGCCACAGCCTGTCCGACCGGTCGATCCTCGGCCCGGAGCTGGCCGGCACCGAGGCCCAGACGCTCACCCTCTTCGGGCTGCATCTGCCGGCGCGCCTCTTCGCAGGCACCGAGCAGGAGCATGCCGACGTCAAGGACCTTGCCCTGGCCCGCACGCTGGCATCGTTGAACTCGGTGCTGGCCGAGCCCATCCAGGACGTTTTGCTCGTGGACGGCGACGGCAGGCCGTGCCTCGAGGCCCGGACGCCGCGCGAGCTGGAGGCCGACCTCGGGCTGCCCGGCGGCAACATCTTCCACCGATCGCTGCAATGGCCATGGGCCGAGCGGGCCGCCGAGGTCGGCACCTGGGGCGTCGAGACGCAGTACGACCAGCTGCTCGTCGCAGGAGCCGGCGCGCGGCGGGGTGGTGGAGTCAGCGGCATACCCGGTCACAACGCGGCCCAGGCCGCCCTGGGCCGCTGAGCCGGCCCCCTCGTTGCCGGACATCTTCCTGAAACACGACTAGGGCAGGATTCGTTACATGGATCGTCAGCAGGAGTTCGTCCTCCGCACCATCGAGGAGCGCGACATCCGTTTCGTGCGCCTGTGGTTCACCGATGTCCTCGGGACGCTCAAGTCGGTGGCCGTGGCCCCAGCCGAGCTGGAGGGGGCGTTCTCGGAGGGCATCGGGTTCGACGGGTCGGCGATCGAGGGGTTCGCCCGCGTCTACGAGGCCGACATGCTGGCCAAGCCCGACCCGAGCACGTTCCAGGTGCTGCCCTGGCGCGGCGACAACCCGGGGACGGCGCGCATGTTCTGTGACATCACGCTGCCCGACGGGTCGGCCAGCCACGCCGACCCGCGCCACGTCCTGCAGCGCGCCCTCGGCCGGGCCAGCGACCTGGGCTTCACCTTCTACACGCACCCCGAGATCGAGTTCTACCTGCTCAAGCAGGGTTTCGCGCCGGGGGAGAGCCCGGAGCCGGTGGACCATGCGGGCTACTTCGACCACGTGCCGCACGGCACGGGCCACGACTTCCGTCGCGCTGCCATCACCATGCTCGAGTCGATGGGCATCTCCGTCGAGTTCAGCCACCACGAGGGCGGCCCGGGCCAGAACGAGATCGACCTGCGCTACGCCGACGCGCTCTCGACAGCAGACAACATCATGACGTTCCGCACGGTCATCAAGGAGGTGGCTCTCGAGCAGGGCATCTTCGCCTCCTTCATGCCCAAGCCGTTCGCGCAGCACCCCGGGTCGGGCATGCACACCCACATGTCGCTGTTCGACGGCGACAGCAACGCCTTCTACGAGGCGGGTGCCCCCTACCAGCTGAGCAAGGTGGGGCGACAGTTCATCGCGGGCCTGCTGCGTCATGGCGCCGAGATCACCGCGGTGACGAACCAGTGGGTCAACTCCTACAAGCGGCTGTGGGGCGGCGGCGAGGCGCCCGCCCACCTGACCTGGGGTCACAACAACCGCTCGGCCATGGTCCGCGTCCCCATGTACAAGCCGGCCAAGGGCCAGAGCAGCCGCGCCGAGGTCCGCACGCTCGACGCAGCCTGCAACCCCTACCTGGCCTTCGCCGTGATGCTCGCCGCTGGTCTCAAGGGCATCGAGGAGGACTACGAGCTGCCCCCGGAGACCGAGGACGACGTGTGGGGGCTGACCTCCTCGGAGCGCCAGGCGATGGGCATCGAGCAGCTGCCCACCACGCTCTACGAGGCCATCCGCGTCATGGAGCGCAGCGAGCTGGTGGCCGACACGTTGGGCGAGCACGTCTTCGACTTCTTCCTGCGCAACAAGCGGGCGGAGTGGGAGGACTACCGCGGCGAGGTCACGCGCTTCGAGCTCGAGCGGTACCTTCCCGGCCTCTGAGCCGGCTGTCTCCTGCGTAGGGTGACGGGGTGAGCTCCGGTCGCCCCACCTCCCAGACCGCGACGCTTGCGCGCCGCGGCTTCGCCGACCCAGGGCGAGCGGCGCAGCTGCTCGGCGACCGGGCCCTGGCGGGGCTGGTGGACCCCCTCGACGACGTCTTCAGCGACGGGCTCTCCGACGCCCTGTCCGCGGTGGCCGACCCCGACCTGGCACTCCTCAGCCTGGTGCGGCTCATGGATGCCCTGCGCGCCGGCGAGCGGTCTCGCCGCGACGTCGAGAACGGCGCGGGACGTGAGGTCCCGGAGCTGATCGCCGCTCTGCGGCACCACGGCCCGGCCCGCGACCGGCTGCTCGCCGTGCTCGGCGCCTCGACGGCGCTCGGGGACCACCTGGTCACCCACCCCGAGCACTGGAGCAGCGTCGCCCACGCCGGTCCGATGGGGCCGCGGGAGCGGGTCGACGACCTCGTCGCGGCCGTGAGCAACCCCGGTGAGCACACGGCATACGACGCCTTGCGCATCGGCTATCGACGCCAGCTCCTCGGCATCGCAGCCCTCGACCTGACCGCCAACGACCCGCTCAGCGCGCTTCCCGAGGCGGCCGCGGCCCTGGCCGACCTCGCCGAGGCCGCTCTCGAGGCCGCCCTGGTCATCGCTCGCGCGGAGGTCGGGGAGCAGAGCGAGCTCTGCGACTTCGCCGTCATCGGCATGGGCAAGACCGGTGGTCGCGAGCTCAACTACGTCAGCGACGTGGACGTCATCTTCGTCGCGGAGCCGCGCCCAGGTGTCGAGGAGCCTGTGGCGATCGCCGCAGCGACCGCCTTGGCCACCCATCTGATGCGGGCGTGCTCGACGTCCACCGGTCAGGGGACATTGTGGCCGGTGGATGCTGCGCTGCGGCCCGAGGGCAAGAACGGTCCACTCGTGCGCACGGTCGAGAGCCACCGCGCCTACTACGAGCGCTGGGCCAAGACGTGGGAGTTCCAGGCACTGCTGAAGGCGCGGCCCGTGGCCGGCGACCGGGCGCTGGCCCAGAGCTATCTCGACGCGGTGCTGCCGATGGTGTGGCGGGCCGCGTCCCGCGAGAACTTCGTCGAGGACGTCCAGGCGATGCGGCGCCGGGTCGAGCAGCACGTGCCGCCCGCCGAGGCCGACCGCCAGCTCAAGCTCGGGCCCGGCGGCCTGCGCGACGTCGAGTTCAGCGTCCAGCTGCTCCAGCTCGTGCATGGCCGTTCCGACGACACCCTGCGCTCTGGTACGACGCTCGAGGCACTGGGGGCGCTCGCGGCCGGCGGCTATGTGGGCCGAGAGGATGCCGCAACGCTCGACGCCTCGTACCGGCTGCTGCGCACGCTGGAGCACCGTGTGCAGCTGTACCGGCTGCGCCGCACCCACCTGATGCCGACGGGCGAGGCCGACCTGCGCCGCCTCGGCCGGGCGCTGGGGCATCGTTCCGAGCCGGCGGCGGCGGTGGTCGCCCAGTGGCAGCAGCAGGCGCGAGAGGTGCGCCGCATCCACGAACGCCTCTTCTACCGGCCCCTGCTGGCCGCGGTCGCGCGGCTGAGCTCGACGGACGCGCGACTGGCTCCGGAGGCTGCCCTGGACCGGTTGGCAGCGTTGGGTTTCCGTGACCCCGCGGGTGCCATCCGCCATCTCGAGGCGCTGACCTCGGGGGTCAGCCGCCGGTCGTCGATCCAGCGCACCCTCCTGCCCGTGATGCTGGGCTGGTTCGCCGACGAGGCCGACCCGGACGGTGGGCTGCTCGCCTTCCGCAAGGTGAGCGACGAGCTCGGCTCCACCCACTGGTACCTGCGGCTGCTGCGGGACGAGGGCACGGCGGCCGAGCGCCTCGCCCACACCTTGGCCCGCAGCCGGTATGCCGCGGACCTGCTCATGGGCGCGCCCGACTCCGTAGCCATGCTCGGCGATGCCGGGGGCCTCGTCCCTCGGTCGCGTCCGGACCTGCTCCGCCGGATGGCTGCGGCGGCCTCCCGGCAGGAGGACCCCGAACGTGCCGTGCGAGCAGCCCGGGCGATCAGACGCCAGGAGCTGTTCCGGGTGGCCGTCGCGGACCTGTCCGGCGAGCTGGCGCTCGCCGGTGTCGGTATGGCCCTCACCGACCTCACTGCTGCGCTCGTCGAGACTGCGCTGGGCGTGGCACAGCGCACGGTGGCGGAACGCCGTGGCACGCCGCTGGTGACACGCCTGCTCGTCGTCGGGATGGGCAGGCTCGGTGGCGGCGAGCTGGGGTACGGCAGCGACGCCGACGTGATCTTCGTGCACGACCCGGTCGAGGGTGCTCCCGAGGGGGAGGCGCAGGACCAGGCCCTCGAGGTGGTCCAGGAGCTGAGGAGACTGCTCGGGTCAGCCGGCCCGGACCCCCAGCTGGGCCTCGACGCCGACCTGCGGCCCGAGGGCAAGAGCGGGCCGTTGGTGCGTTCGCTGACGAGCTACCAGGCGTACTACGAACGCTGGTCGCTCACCTGGGAGTCGCAGGCGCTCCTGCGGGCGACACCGATCGCCGGCGACGAGGACCTGGCTCGCCGGTTCGTCGAGCTCGTCGACCCCCTGCGCTGGCCGCCGGCGCTGACCGCGGTGCAGGTCCGTGAGATCCGCACTCTCAAGGCCCGTATGGAGGCCGAGCGGCTGCCCCGCGGCGCCGACCCACGCAGTCACTTCAAGCTGGGCCGCGGCGGCCTGTCGGATGTCGAGTGGTCGGTGCAGCTGCTCCAGCTTCAGCACGCCCACGCCATACCGGCGCTGCGCACCACCGGAACGCTGCCGGCCCTGGCCGCCGCGGTCGACGCCGGGCTCGTCGTCGAGGAGCAGGCCGAGGCGCTGCGCGAGGCATGGGTGCTCGCGTCGCGGCTGCGCAACGCGGCCATGCTCCTGCGGGGGCGTGCAGTCGACAGCGTGCCGTCGGACCTGCGGATCGCCGACGGCATGAGCCGGATCCTGGGTGGTGAGCCGGGCAGCGGCGCGGACCTCGCCGAGAGCTACCTGCGGGTCGCCCGCAGGGCGCGCGCCGTCACGGAGTCGGTGTTCTACGGGTCTCGCTGACCGCGGGCTGTGGTGGTCGCCGCCCACCCGAGTTCTGTCCGATGGGCAGCACTCGTGGCGAAAAGGCCGAACCAGCCTCGACTACTGCCGCCATGGCAGCAGTCGTGGCTCGGGACCTGAGACCGAGACCGGGGCCGCGGCACGCCCCGCCTAGACTTGCCTTCATGATGTCCACGATCGACCTGCGCGGGCGCGCGCTGGGCACCCGTGAGCTGCGCCAGCTGCTCCCGCGTGCGGAGTTCGACGTCGCGGCGGCCGTCGAGACCGTCCGGCCCCTGTGTGAGGACGTCAGGCATCGCGGCGCTGAGGCGCTCTACGAGCTCGGTGAGCGGTTCGACGGCATCCGGCCCACCACCCTGCGCGTTCCAGCTGCCGTCCTTGACGCCGCGCTCGCGGCCCTCGACGCCGGGGTCCTCGAGGCCCTCGAGGAGTCGATCCGCCGGGCCCGGTTGGTGCACGAGGAGCAGCGTCGGCAGGACACGGCCACCACGGTGGTGCCCGGCGGCACGGTCACCGAGCGGTGGATCCCCGTCGACCGGGTCGGCCTCTATGTGCCCGGTGGGCGGGCCGTCTACCCCTCCAGCGTGGTCATGAACGTCGTCCCGGCCCAGCTGGCCGGAGTCGGCTCGCTGGCCGTGGCGAGCCCGCCGCAGCGTGAGAACACCGGCGAGTTCGCCGGGTACCCCCACCCGACGGTGCTCGCTGCCTGCGCGCTCCTGGGCGTCGACGAGGTCTATGCCATCGGGGGCGCCCAGGCGGTCGCCGCCTTCGCGTTCGGGTTCGAGGACGGTGCCGGCGTCGTCTGTGAGCCGGTCAGCCTGGTGACCGGCCCCGGCAACATCTACGTCGCTGCCGCCAAGCGCTATCTCAAGGGCGTCATCGGCATCGACGCGGAGGCCGGCCCCACCGAGATCGCCGTTCTTGCCGACGACACGGCGGTTCCCGCTCACGTCTCGGCCGACCTGGTCTCCCAGGCCGAGCACGACCCCCAGGCCGCCTCGGTCCTCGTGACCGACAGCGTGGCGCTGGCCGAGGCGGTCGCCGTCGACCTCGAGGCGAGGGTGGCCGCGACGAAGCACTCCGAGCGGGTGCGCGAGGCCCTGTCCGGACGGCAGTCGGGCGTCGTCCTCGTCGACGATCTGGACGCCGGTCTGGCGGTGGTCAACGCCTATGCCGCCGAGCACCTCGAGATCCAGACCCGTGACGCGGCCGTCATCGCAGCCCGGGTCCGCAACGCTGGAGCGGTCTTCGTCGGTCCCCACGCGCCGGTGAGCCTGGGCGACTATCTGGCCGGCTCCAACCATGTGCTCCCCACGGGCGGATGCGCCTGCCACAGCAGCGGTCTGTCCGTGCAGTCGTTCCTGCGCGGCGTGCACGTCATCGACTACTCCGAGGCCGCGCTGCGCGACGTTGCACACCTCGTGGTGACCCTGGCCCAGGCTGAGGACCTGCCCGCGCACGGCGAGGCGGTCCAGGCCCGGTTCGACGGCGAGGCGCGGGCCGACCGATGAGCGGCATCGAGAACCTCCTTCGCGAGGACCTGCGTGGCGTGACCCCTTACGGCGCGCCCCAGTTCGACGTCCCTGTGCGCCTTAACACCAACGAGAACTCCTACCCGGTCCCGCCCGAGGTGGTCGAGGAGATCACCCGCGCCGTCGCGGCGGTCGCAGCCGACCTCAACCGCTACCCCGACCGTGAGTTCACCGACCTGCGCGCTGCGCTCGCGGCATACCTCACCGACACCTCCCGCGACCACGACGTCACGGTGACGCCCGAGCAGGTGTGGGCCGGCAACGGCTCGAACGAGGTCCTGCAGCACCTCGTGCTCGCCTTCGGCGGTCCCGACCGCACCGCCCTCGGGTTCACGCCCGCGTACTCCATGCACCCGATCATCAGCGGCTCGGCCGGCACGACCTGGGTCGACGGGCTGCGCGGGCAGGGCGGCGAGCCGTTCGACCTCACCCTCGAGTCCGCCGTCGCCCAGGTGCGCGAGCACCAGCCTCACCTGGTGTTCCTCTGCTCGCCCAACAACCCGACCGGCACGGCTCTCGGGCTCGACGTCGTGGAGGCCGTCTACGCCGCGGCCGAGCGGGCCATCGTCGTCGTGGACGAGGCGTATGCCGAGTTCGCCCGGCGCGGGACGCCCAGCGCCCTGACGCTGCTCGAGGGACGTCCGCGCCTAGTGGTGACGCGCACGATGAGCAAGGCGTTCGCGTTCGCCGGTGGCCGACTGGGCTACCTCGCGGCTGACCCGGCTCTCGTGGACGCGCTGCGGCTGGTGCGCCTGCCCTACCACCTGTCCGCGCCGACCCAGTCGATCGCGTTGGCGGCCCTGAGGCACGCGGCGTCGCTGCTCGGGACCGTCGAGGTCATCAAGGAGCAGCGCGACCGGATCGTCGGGCAGCTGACCGTCCTCGGCCTCGAGCCGGTGCCCAGCGACGCCAACTTCGTGCTGTTCGGCGGCCTGTCTGACTCCGCACAGACCTGGCGCGACCTGCTCGACCGCGGAGTCCTGGTCCGCGATGTCGGCATTCCCCACTATCTTCGTGTCACGGCTGGCACGCCGGCCGAGACCGACGCGTTCCTGGCCGCCATGGCCGAGATCGCACCAAAGGCAATCGCACCGAAGGCAATCGCACCAGCAACGGACAGGAGCGGGTTGTGAGCGTGGGTGACCGCACGGCCTCGCTGAGCCGGTCGACGTCCGAGTCCAGCGTCCAGCTGGAGCTCAACCTCGACGGCAGCGGCATCGCCGACATCGACACGGGCGTGCGCTTCTACGACCACATGCTCACCTCGCTGGCCAAGCACTCCCTGATCGACCTCCGCGTCAAGGCGACCGGCGATACCGATGTCGACGCACACCACACCGTCGAGGACGTCGCGATCGTGCTCGGCGACGCACTGCGCGAGGCCCTGGGCGACAAGAGCGGCATCGCCCGGTTCGGCGACGCGACGGTGCCGCTCGACGAGGCGCTCGTCCAGGCCGTCGTCGACGTCGCTGGCCGGCCCTACGTCGTGCACACCGGGGAGCCAGAGGGCCAGGCCTACGTCGTCATCGGGGGCGACTACGTGGGCTCGCTGACCCGTCATGTCTGGGAGTCGCTCGCAGGTCGTGCCGGCATCGCCCTGCACGTGCGCGTGCTCGCCGGCCGCGACCCCCACCACATCGTCGAGGCCCAGTTCAAGGCCGTCGCCCGAGCATTGCGGGCTGCCGTGGCCCGCGACGAGCGAGTCAGCGGCGTGCCGAGCGCGAAGGGCAGCCTCTCCACGTGAGCGTCCCGCGGCAGTCCGCGCGTGCCTCGCGCGGGCTGCTTCTCGTGAGCGGCGAACCCGCTCGCGTCGCGGCCTGGGTGCGACGCGGCCTGGTGCCCTGTCACGTCGTAGCGCTGGGGCGATGGACCGCGGTCGTCCCCGCCGAGGCGGCGAGCCGGGCCGAGCCTCCGTATGACGACGCCGCCATGGTCCTCGCCGCTCGCCCCGTTCCGCACCGCTTCCGCCCCGCGCTGGGGTTCTGGTCCCTCGGCGACCGGGCCGTCGCCACAGTGACTCCGCGTGCCTGGCGGGCGGCCCCTCGCTGGCTCGTCTGGGGACCGGGGCAGGGTGCGGTGCCCGCTCCGGGCCTGCGGCTGGCCCGGGCCCTGGACCTGGCGGCAGCGGCCGGCCGCCCGGGCGCGGGGCACGACGTGGCCCGCCTGGTGAGCCAGCCGGGTGGCGATGTCGATGCCCTGCTGCTCGACCTGATGGCGTTGTTGGAGGTGCCGGGTGGCCAGCTGCTCAGCGGGACACCCGAGGGCGCGTCGTTCGTCGAGCCCGCTCCCCGCCTGGTCGCCCGGTTCAACGGCCGGGTGGCCGAGGACGCACGCCACCGTGCCGAGCTGGAAGGTCTGTGACATGCCTGGTGAGATGAGCGATGGCCGCCCCCACGGCCGCTCCGGCAAGCCCAGCGTGGTGGTCTTCGACTATGGCAGCGGCAACGTCCGCTCGGCCGTGCGCGCCCTCGAGCACGTCGGCGCTCAGGTGGAGCTGACCTCCTCGCGCGAGGCCGCGCTGGCCGCGGACGGGCTGTTCGTGCCGGGAGTCGGCAACTTCCATGCCTGCATGGCCGGGCTGCAGGTCGCCGGGGGTGCTCTGGTCGTCGACCTTCGGCTGTCCGGTGGTCGACCGGTCCTGGGGGTGTGCGTGGGCATGCAGGTGCTCTTCGACGGCTCTGACGAGCCCAGCGACGTACGCCGCGAGGGTCTGGGGGAGTGGCCTGGCACCGTCAGCAGGCTGCGCGCCGACGTCATCCCGCACATGGGTTGGGCCACCGTCGACCCTCCCGCTGGCACGCGGCTGTTCGTCGGCGTGGAGTCCGAGCGCTTCTACTTCGTCCACTCGTATGCCGTGCAGGACTGGGTCCTCGAGCCGCCGACGGGTCCGTTCGCGGCGGTGGCGCCGAAGGTCACCTGGGCCGAGCACGGGGGCCGGTTCGTCGCGGCGGTCGAGAACGGCCCGTTGTCGGCCACTCAGTTCCACCCCGAGAAGTCCGGGGACGCCGGGCTGACCCTGCTCGAGAACTGGGTGCGGTCCCTGTGAGGCGCTCCCTCGCATCTCCCCTGTCGTCCGTACCTCCCCAGGAGCCATCATGACCACCACCCCAGCCGCCCGGCTCGAGCTGCTGCCCGCCGTCGACGTGCAGGACGGCCAGGCCGTCCAGCTGGTGCAGGGCGTGGCAGGCACCGGCGGACAGTTCGGTGACCCATGGCAGGCCGCCCTGGCCTGGCAGGAGCAGGGGGCCGAGTGGCTCCACCTGGTCGACCTCGATGCTGCCTTCGGGCGAGGGTCGAACCGGGAGCTGCTGGCCGGCATCGTGGGCAGGCTGGACATCAAGGTCGAGCTGAGCGGCGGCATCCGCGACGCCGCGTCGCTGGCGGCCGCGCTCGCCACCGGCTGTCGCCGGGTGAACCTCGGGACGGCCGCTCTGGAGGACCCCGAGTGGACGGCGCGGGCGATCGCCGAGCACGGAGACCGGATCGCGGTGGGTCTGGACGTCCGTGGCACCACCTTGGCGGCGCGGGGCTGGACCCAGGAGGGCGGCGACCTCTGGGAGACGCTGGAGCGGCTCGACCGCGAGGGGTGTGCGCGCTACGTCGTCACCGATGTCAACAAGGACGGCATGCTCAAGGGTCCGAACCTCGAGCTGTTGCGCGACGTGTGTGCCCGCACGGGCCGGCCGGTCGTCGCGTCAGGTGGTGTCTCCACCCTGCAGGACATCGCCGACATCCGCGAGCTGGTCGGCCTGGGCGTCGAGGGGGCCATCGTGGGCTCGGCGCTCTACCGCGGCGCGTTCACGCTGCCGGAGGCGCTCGACGTGGCAGGGCGCCCGTGACCGGCGCGCACGACTCTGCGGGTGTCCCCTTCGGCGGTCGCGAGCTCACCGGGACCGGCTTCGACGGCGACACCGGTGCGGCTGACGAGACGCTGCTGACGGCCTTGGCCGCCGACACGGTCACGCCGGCGGACGAGCGATCCTTGATGCGGGCCGTGGCCGAGGCTCGACTGCTCGTGCCGATCGTCGCCGAGCCCGCCGAGGTCGACCAGTCCGGCACCCTGGCCGTCGAGAAGCGGACCGACATGGCGGCCGTGACGCTCGTGGCTCCGGACGGCGCCCGGGCGCTGCCGGTGTTCTCCTCGATGACCGCTCTGGCCGCCTGGGACCCGTCGGCGCGGCCGGTTCCCGTCACTGCCGCGCGTGCTGCCCAGGCTGCCGTGTCGGAGCGTTGCGACGTGATGGTGCTCGACGTGGCGGGCCCGCGGACCATGGCCCTGCGCCCGAGCATGGTGTGGGCGCTGGCCCAGCAGCGCGAATGGGTGCCGGCGCACGAGGACGAGACCGTCCGGCGCGCCGTCGAGCTGGCCGTCCGGGACCAGCACGGGGTGCTGGCGCACAGCGTCGGCCCAGGCGCTGCCGGCGAGGGGGTGCTCCAGGTGTCCCTGACGCTCGCTCCAGGGCTGGACCAGAGCACCGTGCGGCACATCGCGACCGCTATCGGCGAGCGCCTCGCCACCGACGGGGAGATCCGGGCCCGGATCGACGGCCTGGCCTTCTCGATCTCCTAGAGGACCAGCGGGGTCCCGACCGGGGGTCACGAGTGAAACTCGTTTGGCCAGTGTCAGTCGTCGCTGACACGATGAGCGGGTGCTCGTCGCCGGCTCCCGATACCGCAGTGTCCTCTCCAGCGCCGCCTTGCGCCGGGCACTGGTTCTCGGCTTCCTCGTCAGGGTGCCGATCTTCGCCGGTGGGGTCGTCCTGACGCTGCACGTCGTGTCCGCGCTGCACCGCTCCTACGGGGCGGCGGGTCTGGTCTCGGCGGCGGCGACCATGGCGATCGCCGTGAGCGGGCCGTGGCGTGGCCGGCTCCTCGACCGGGTCGGGCTCCGGCGGGTCGTGCTGCCCTCGATCCTCGTGGCCGCCGGGTGCTGGTCGATCGCGCCGTTCGTGGGGTACTGGTGGCTGCTGACGCTGGCTGCGCTCGCCGGTCTCTTCGTGATCCCGTCGTTCTCGATCATCAGACAGGCGGTCATCGCGGCGGTGCCCGAGGGCGAGCGACGCACCGCGATCTCCCTCGATGCGGTCGCGGTGGAGCTGTCGTTCATGGTCGGGCCGGCAGCCGCGGTCTGGGCCGCGACGACGTGGCCCACGGCATGGGTGCTGTTCACGATAGAGATGCTCGGTGTCGCGGCGGGTGTCCTGTTGTGGTTCGCCAACCCGGTGCTGCACGACGAGGCGGCCGAGCCGGTCGACGATGAGGGCGTGCCGGTGCGTTCGGCCACGGCGGTGACGAGGTCATCCTGGTTCCGGGCGGGGTTCCTGGCGGTGTGTCTCGCGTCGGCAGCCTCCACGCTGGTCCTGGGTGGCACCGACCTGGGCATCGTCGCGGCGCTGCGCGACTTCGGCTCGCCCGGCTCCATCGGCTGGGTCCTGGCCGTATGGGGGTTCGGGTCACTGCTCGGAGGCCTGGTCTACGGCGGCCTCAAGCGCTCCATCTCGGCCTTCTGGCTGCTCGGTGGCCTCGCGGTCGTGACGGCTCCCATGGGTTGGGCGACCAACGCCGTGACGCTGGCCTTGCTGTCGTTCGTCGCCGGACTCCTCTGCGCGCCGACCATCACGGCCACCGTCGACCAGGTGAGCCGCGTCGTTCCCGCTGCGGCTCGAGGTGAGGCGATGGGCTGGCACGGGTCGTTCATGACCGCCGGCTCGGCTCTCGGCGCTCCGCTCGCAGGGCTGGCAGTCGACCGTCTCGGGTGGGGCGCAGGGTTCGTGGTGGTCGCGGTCGTCGGTCTGGGCATCGCCACGGCCGGAGTGCTGGCGACGACCTCACGGCGCCGCACAGCGAGCCAACGGACCCGGCTGACCGCCTCCTGACCCGCCGACGTCTCTCACACCACCGACGTCTCAGACCACCGAGCCGGTGAGCTTCTCGCCAGGCCCCTGACCTGGGGCGTCGGGGATGACCGAAGCCTCACGGAAGGCCAGCTGCAGCGACTTCAGCCCGTCGCGCAGGGGAGCGGCATGCTGGCTGCCCAGGTCGGGGGCCGAGGCTGTGACGAGGCCGGCCAGGGCGGTGATGAGCCGACGGGCCTCGTCGAGGTCGAGGTGCTCCTCGGCGTCCGGGCCCTCGGCCAGCCCGCACTTCACGGCGGCCGCACTCATGAGATGGATCGCCGCGGTGGTGATGACCTCCACCGCCGGCACCTCGGCGATGTCACGTGCGGCCTGCTGGTGGGGATCCGCGGTTGGCTTCGCACCGGCCACAGCGCTGGGCTCGGCGGTGGGAACCTGGGAGGCGGGGGCGTCGGGATTGGGAGATTCGGTGCTCACGCTGGTAGCCTTGCAGATCGACCGGCTGTGTCCGCCGCGGGGTGACCCGCACCAGGGCACGGTGTGCAAGAGAAGCAGCACCTGCTTCCACCCGCGTCGACCTCACGGTCGCCGGGTCCATGAGGTCACTGAGGCATGTGCCGCGAGCGTCAGCTCCGCGGCATACCGGCTCGGTGGGTTCGTCTCGGGCCAGGTGAGGCTTCTCCCGCAACGGCGGTGAGGAGCCTCTTCTCGTTGCCGCGGACGACAGACCTACCGAAGGAGCACCAACATCAGCGAGCCTCGCATCAACGACCGCATTCGGGTTCCCGAAGTGCGGTTGGTTGGCCCCAACGGAGAACAGGTCGGCATCGTGCGCGTGGAAGACGCGCTGCGTCTGGCCGCCGAGGCTGACCTCGACCTCGTCGAGGTGGCCCCGATGGCCAAGCCTCCGGTCGCCAAGCTCATGGACTTCGGCAAGTTCAAGTACGAGGCGGCCCTCAAGGCTCGAGAAGCCCGCAAGAACCAGGTCAACACGGTCATCAAGGAGATCAAGCTCCGCCCGAAGATCGACCCGCACGACTACGGCACCAAGAAGGGCCACGTCGAGCGGTTCCTCAAGGGTGGCGACAAGGTCAAGGTGACGATCATGTTCCGCGGTCGCGAGCAGTCGCGTCCCGAGCTTGGTTTCCGGCTCCTTCAGCGACTGGCTCAGGACGTCCTCGAGCTGGGCACGGTGGAGTCCGCGCCCAAGCAGGACGGGCGCAACATGATCATGGTGCTGGCTCCGACCAAGAAGAAGTCCGAGGCCATGGCCGAGCAGCGCCGCGCGCGCACCACGACCGAGCACGCGGAAACGTCCGCCGCCGGCGAGACGGCTCACGCCGAGACGGCTCACGCCGAGACAGCTCCTCAGAACGAGACGGCTCAGACCGCAGCAGCTCAGACCGCAGCACCCCAGCCGCAGGCTCCCCGGCCCGAGGCGCCCCAGGCCCAGTAGGGCCCCGCAGATCTCGCACGACCCGTTCCATCCCCCAGGCCCCGCGGCCACCCGCAGGTCCGACGACAGCTAGGAGATCGGCAGCCATGCCGAAGATGAAGACGCACTCCGGTGCCAAGAAGCGCTTCCGCCTGACCGGGAAGGGCAAGGTCATGCGCGAGCAGGCCAACGGCCGCCACCTGCTCGAGCACAAGTCCTCGCGCTACACCCGCTCGATCGCCGGCGACGTCGAGGTCTCCAAGCCCGACGCCAAGAAGGTCAAGAAGCTCCTCGGCCGCTGAGCCGAGCCCACCCAACCCCATGTTTGACAGGGCTCAGCACGCAGCCTCGCAAGCAGCTAGACAGCAAGGAGAACTCACGTGGCACGCGTGAAGCGGGCGGTCAACGCCCAGAAGAAGCGCCGGGTCGTCCTCGAGCGCGCCAGCGGCTACCGCGGGCAGCGCTCGCGCCTTTACCGCAAGGCGAAAGAGCAGGTCACCCACAGCCTCGGTTACGCCTACCGTGACCGTCGCGCCAAGAAGGGCGACTTCCGCCGCCTGTGGATCCAGCGCATCAACGCCGGCGCCCGCGCCAACGGCATGACCTACAACCGGTTCATCCAGGGCCTCAAGGCCGCGGAGATCGAGGTCGACCGCCGCATGCTGGCCGAGCTCGCCGTGTCCGACGAGGCCGCCTTCACCGCGCTGGTCGAGATCGCCCGCGCCAACGTGCCGGCGACCGCCGACGCGGCCGTCTGAGCCTGACTCCGACCACACCCGAGCGCCGGGACGTGCCCTCGCTGTCCACCCCACTGACCAACGTCAGGTCAGAGCGGGTCAAGACAGTCCGGGCGCTGTCCCGGCGCTCGGTGCGTGAGAAGACCGGCCGCTTCCTGGCCGAGGGACCGCAAGCGGTACGTGAGGTGGTCGCGCACCACCCCGACCGGGTCGTGGACCTCTACGTCACTCGGGAGGCCGCGCGACGGCATACCGACATCGTCTCCGCCGCCCAGGCGGCGGGGGTCCACCTGCACGAGGTGAGCGACGAGGTCCTCGCGGCCCTGTGCGACACCCAGGCACCGCAGGGCCTGGCAGCCGTATGCCGTGTGCTCACCGCCTCCCTCGACGACGTCCTCGCCACCGGTCCACGTCTGCTGGTGCTGCTGACGCACGTCCGGGACCCCGGCAACGCAGGCACCGTCATCCGCGGCGCTGACGCGGCCGGAGCGGATGCGGTACTGGTCAGCGATGCGTCGGTCGACGTGTTCGCCCCCAAGGTGGTGCGGTCCACGGCCGGTTCGCTGTTCCACCTGCCGGTGGTCACGGGGCTGAGCCTCCAGCCCACCTTCGCTGCCCTGCGCGAGCGGGGAGTCAGGCTGCTGGCCGCCGACGGGGCCGGAACGGTGCTGCTCCCGGACTGCGACCTGACCGCTCCGCACGCGTGGGTGATGGGCAACGAGGCCTGGGGCCTGGACATCGCCACCCGGGACGAGTGCGACGAGGTCGTGCGCGTGCCGATCTACGGC
Organism: Pedococcus sp.; assembly: GCF_036000045.1. Taxonomy (GTDB): domain Bacteria; phylum Actinomycetota; class Actinomycetes; order Actinomycetales; family Dermatophilaceae; genus Pedococcus. The sequence continues at coordinate 13,203 of NZ_DASYGF010000007.1, read as the reverse complement.
AAGGCGGAGTCCCTCAACCTCGCCATGGCCGCCACGGTCTGCCTCTATGCCTCGGCGAGCGCCCAGAAAGCCGCCCAGACCGGCTAAGAGCGTCCGAAACCACTAAGGTCGGGCCATGGATTTCACCCCGGGGATGCTGATGGACCCGGAGACCGCGGGACGTGCCGCAGAACTGGTCCCTGACGGACTGATCTCTGCCGGCGAGGACGCCCGGATCCTGTTCGCCAACACCCGGGCGACCACCATCGTCGGCCTCTCCCGTGAGGAGCTGATCGGCGAGGACATCCGCGAGGTCGTCGACCTGCAGGACACCGACGGGCGGTCATGGTGGCAGGTGACCGACCCGTGGAACCCCCACGGGCTGAACATCCGCAGCGGGCACCGCGAGAAGCTCCTCATGCTGCGCAACGGCCGGGAGGTGCTCGTCACCGCGAAGTACCTCCGCCCCGGCCGCAACCGGCCGGTGAACCGCGTCAACATCATGATGAGGGACGCCCTCTACCGCCGGCGCGCGGAGGCCAACCACGCGGCGCTCATCTCCACGGTGGCCCACGAGCTCCGCTCACCGCTCACCTCGGTGAAGGGCTTCTCCTCCACGCTGCTGCGCCGGTGGGACCGGTTCACCGATGACCAGAAGCGGCTCATGATCGAGACCATCGAGGCCGACGCCGACCGCGTCACCCGGCTGATCACGGAGCTGCTCGACGTCTCCAGGATCGACGCCGGCCGGCTCCAGATCCGGCCGCAGCCGATCGACGTGCCCGCAGTGTTCGAGGCCCACGTCGCGCGGGCAGTCGCGAGCGGGCACGACTTCGAGCGCTTCCGCCTTGACATCGCCGACTCGCTGCCGGAGGTCTGGGCCGACCCAGATCGTCTCGACCAGATCCTGTCCAACCTCGTCGAGAACGCCCTGCGCCACGGTGACGGCATCGTCACGCTGGCGGCCGCCCAGGCGCAGCACGCGACCAGGGCGGCCCTGGTGTCCCGCGGGCACGAGGGTCCGGGCGTCGACCTGGTGGTCAGCGACGAGGGCAACGGCATCGACCCGAGCCAGCGTGAGCTGATCTTCAGCCGGTTCTGGCACGGCTCGTCGCGCGGCAGCACCGGGCTCGGCCTCTATGTCGTCAAGGGCCTCGTGGAGGCCCACGGTGGGCAGGTCGTCGTCGAGACGGCTCCCAGCGGGGGTGCGCAGTTCCGGCTCAGCCTGCCCTCGGACCCGCCCAGCTATCTCGCCTGACCTGGTGGTCGGACCATCCCTCGGGACAGCCCTCGGGATATGCCCTCGGGATATGCCCCGGCGAGCCCGGATCCGGCCCCTCTAGACTTCGGTGCGCCGTGCCGAACCCGTGCCGACGACCAGATGTGGAACGTGATGTCCGGACCCAACACCCAGTACGACCCGGTCGAGGTCGCCGCCTTGGACCCTGCCCAGATCGACGCAGCGGTCACCGGGGCGCTCGAGGCCATCGCCGCCGCGTCGACGCTGGACGAGCTCAAGGCCGCCCGGCTGGCGCATCAGGGTGACAAGAGTCCGCTTGCGCTGGCCAACCGCGAGATCGGCGCGCTGCCGCCGAGTGCCAAGGCCGAGGCGGGCAAGCGGGTCGGGCAGGCCCGGGGCGCCGTGGCGCAGGCCCTCGCCGCGCGACAGGTCGAGCTCGAGGCGGAGCGCGACGCCCGCATCCTCGTCGAGGAGACCGTCGACCTGACTGTCCGCGTGCCCCGCCGACGGCTCGGCGCCCGTCACCCGATCAGCCTGGTCACCGAGCGCGTCGAGGACATCTTCGTCTCGATGGGCTGGGAGATCGCCGAAGGCCCCGAGATCGAGTCCGAGTGGCTGAACTTCGACGCCCTCAACATCGCTGCAGACCACCCGGCCCGCCAGGAGCAGGACACCTTCTTCGTCGACCCGCCCGGCTCCGGGCTGGTTCTGCGGACGCACACCTCCCCGGTCCAGGTGCGCACCATGCTCGAGCGCACGCCCCCCGTCTACGTGCTCTGCCCAGGCAAGGTCTTCCGTACCGATGACCTCGACGCCACGCATACCCCCGTCTTCCACCAGTTCGAGGGACTGGTCGTCGACGAGGGCATCACCATGGCCCACCTCAAGGGCACGCTGGACGCGTTCGTCCAGCGCCTCTTCGGCGAGGACGTCGTCACCAGGCTGCGTCCGAACTACTTCCCGTTCACCGAGCCCAGCGCAGAGATCGACTGCCACTGCTGGATCTGTGGCGGCACGGGCTCGCTCGACGGCTCGTCCTGCCGCACCTGTGGCGGCACCGGATGGATCGAGCTGGGCGGCTCGGGCATGGTCAACCACCGCGTCCTGCGGGCGGCCGGCGTCGACCCCGAGCGCTACTCGGGGTTCGCGTTCGGGCTGGGCATCGAGCGGTCGCTGATGCTGCGGCACAACGTGGGGGACATGCACGACATCGTCGAGGGAGACGTCCGCTTCTCCCAGCAGTTCGGAATGGAGATCTGATGTACGCGCCCGTCTCATGGCTGCGCGAGCTCGCCGACCTGCCGCCGGAGGTGACCGGTGCCGACGTCGCCGCGAGCCTGGTGCGCGTCGGCCTGGAGGAGGAGGGCCTGCACGGCGGCGACATCTCCGGACCGCTGGTCGTCGGGCGCGTCCTGACCGTCCAGCCCGAGCCCCAGAAGAACGGCAAGACGATCAGCTGGTGCACGGTTGACGTCGGCCAGAACGGCCAGCGGCTGACCGAGGGCAAGCCCCAGGAGATCGTCTGCGGAGCCCACAACTTCGGTCCCGGTGACCTGGTCGTGTGCGTGCTTCCCGGTGGGGTGCTGCCCGGCGGCTTCGAGATCTCGGCGCGCAAGACCTACGGCCACGTCTCGCACGGCATGATCTGCTCCGCCAAGGAGCTGGGGCTCGGCGAGGACCACAGCGGCATCATCGTGCTGAACGAGCTCCTGGGGGAGGAGGCCGCCGCGCGGCTGGAGCCCGGTCAGGACGCCATCGAGCTGCTCGGGCTCGCCGACGAGGTCGTCGAGGTCAACGTCACGCCGGACCGCGGCTACTGCTTCTCGCTGCGGGGCGTCGCGCGTGAGTACGCCCTGTCGACCGGCGTGGCCTTCCACGACCCCGCCGAGCCGCCTGGGCTCAGGGCCCCCGAGCCCAACGACGCCGGGTATGCCGTGCACCTCGCCGACGACGCGCCCATCGCCGGCCGTGTGGGCTGTGACCGCTACGTGGCCCGCGTGGTGCGTGGCGTCGACGTGACGGCAGCCTCCCCCCAGTGGATGCGCAAGCGCCTGACCCAGGTCGGTATGCGACCCATCTCGCTGCCCGTGGACGTCACCAACTACGTGATGATGCTGCTCGGCCAGCCGCTGCACGCGTTCGACCTCGACACGCTCTCCGGCTCGGTCGGCACCCGGCGGGCGCGAGCGGGGGAGAGCCTCATGACCCTCGACGACGTGCGCCGCGACCTCGACCCCGAGGACCTGCTGATCGTCGACGGCGCCGACACGCCTCTGGCCATCGCCGGCGTCATGGGTGGTGCCTCGAGTGAGGTCTCCGACACGACGACGAACGTCCTGGTCGAGGCTGCGCACTTCGATGCCACGACGGTCGCCCGCTCCTCGCGGCGGCACCGGCTGACCACCGAGGCGTCGCGCCGCTTCGAGCGGGGGGTCGACCCCGCGGTGACCGCAGCGGCGGCGCAGCTCGCCGTGGACCTGCTCGTCGACCTGGGCGGCGGCACGGCGGACCGGGGCGTGACCGACGTCGACCACCGAGTGCACCCTGAGCCCTTCGACTTCGACACCACGTTGCCGACGCGGTATGTCGGCCTGGAGTACCCCCGGGACGAGGTGCTGCACACGCTGGAGGCCATCGGCTGCGAGGTGACTTCGGCCGGCTCAGGCGCGGGGAGGCCCGACACCACCGTCCGCGTGCTGCCCCCGACCTGGCGCCCCGACCTCACCGACGGTCCCGAGCTCGTCGAGGAGGTCGCGCGAGTCCGCGGGTACGACCAGATCCCGTCGGTCCTGCCCCAGCCGAAGTCGGCGGGCCGCGGGCTGACGCATGGACAGCGCGTCCGCCGCGTCATCGCCACGACCCTGGCCCACCAGGGGCTGGTGGAGGTCCTCAGCTACCCGTTCGTGGCACCCGAGCTGTTCGACCGGCTCGGCTACGCCGGTGACGACGAGCGGCGCAGGTCCGTGCGACTGTCCAACCCGCTGTCCGAGGCTGCGCCGGTGATGCGCACCTCCGTCCTCGACACGCTGCTGGACACCTTGCGGCGCAACGTCTCCCGGGGGGCGCGCGACGCCGCCGTCTACGAGCTCGGCCTGGTGACTCGAGCTGCTCCAGACCCGGTCCCGGCTCCCGTGCCGGGCATCGAGTCACGCCCTGACGATGCGACGCTGGCCGCCATCCTCGCCGCCGTGCCCCCCCAGCCGCGCCACGCGGCATACGCCGCTGCCGGTGAGCTGGAGCCGGCCGGACCGTGGGGCTCGGCCCGACACGCCGAGGCGGCCGATGCGGTCGCGTGGGCGCTCGCGGTCGGGCGCGCGCTGGGGCTGGAGCTCACGGTTCGCTCCACGGACGTGGCACCGTGGCACCCGGGTCGGTGCGCCGAGCTCACGCTCGCCGACGGCACCGTGGTCGGCTACGCCGGCGAGCTGCACCCCAAGGTGGCGTCGGCACTCGAGCTGCCCGCGCGCACCGTGGCCGGTGAGCTGGACGTCGACGTCCTCGTCGCAGCCACCGGCACGCCCCTGCAGGCGTCGACCCTGTCGACCTACCCGGTGGCCCACACCGACGTCGCCCTGGTGGTCGAGGAGTCGGTGCCGGCGGCCGAGATCGAGTCCGCTCTGCGGGCCGGGGCCGGCGGGAGCCTGGAGTCCGTGGCGCTGTTCGACCTCTACCGCGGCGAGCAGACGGGGGCCGGCAAGAAGTCGCTGGCCTTCCGGCTCACCTTCCGCGCACCGGACCGCACGCTGACCACGGACGAGGTCAGCGCCCTGCGTGACACCGCGGTGGCGAGTGCGGCGGCCAGGACCGGGGCGGTCCAGCGGTGAGCACGCCGGTTGCCGTCGTCACGGGGGCCTCCCGGGGGATCGGCGACCACCTCGCCACGGCCCTGGAGCAGGCCGGGTATGCCGTCGAGCGCGGCTCCCGAGCCGTCGCCGAGGTGACCGACCGCGTCGCGGTCGAGAGATGGGTCGCCGACATCGTGGCGCGCCACGGGCGGATCGACCTGCTCGTCAACAACGCCGGTGTGATCGACACTGAGGTGTCGCTGATGGACAGCGACCCCGACGAGTGGTGGGGGACCCTCGAGACCAACCTGCGCGGGCCGTACCTCATGACGCGGGCCGTCCTGCCGCACATGGTCGCCACCGGGTCGGGTCGGATCGTCAACATCAACTCGGGCGCCGCCTACCGCAACGGAGACAGCGCGACCGCCTACAACGTCAGCAAGGGCGCACTGGCCCGGCTCACCTCCGCCACGGCCCTGAGCGCGGCGCACGGTGTCCGTGCCTTCGACCTGGCCCCGGGTGTCGTGCGGACCGACATGACCAAGGCCATGGTCGCCCACCGCGACCGCACCGAGTGGACCGACCCGCGCGAGGTCACCGAGCTGCTGCTCGCCCTGGCCGGCGGCGAGCTCGACGCGTGGAACGGGCGGCTGGTGAGGGCCGGCGTGGATACCCCGGACTCGCTGCACGAGCGGGCTGCTGGCGGCCTGCCGGACGGCGCCCGGTCGCTGGGGCTGATCCCCTGGGGAGATGACGACCCTCTGACGTGAGACGGCTGGTGCATGAACTATCGGATCTATGTATAGTCATGCACATGATCTCTGCGGCGGTGGCGGGTGCGAGCGGCTATGCCGGGGGTGAGATCCTGCGACTCCTGCTGGCGCACCCCGAGGTGGAGATCGGGGCGGTGACCGCGGGGTCGAGCGTCGGCGAGCGGCTCGGCGCCGTGCACCCCCACCTCCTGCCGCTCGCCGACCGGGTCTTCACAGACACCACCCCGGAGGCCCTCTCCGGCCACGACGTCGTCTTCCTGGCGCTGCCGCACGGGCATTCCGGGGCCCTCGCCGCACAGCTGCCCGACGTCGTCGTGGTCGACTGTGGCGCCGACTTCCGGCTGCGCGACGAGAGCGCCTGGACCACCTACTACGACACGACGTATGCCGGGTCGTGGGCCTACGGCATGCCCGAGCTGATGACCCGGGACGGCAAGCAGCGCGCCCAGCTGGCCGGGCAGCGCACCATCGCCGTACCGGGGTGCTACCCGACCGCCGTGAGCCTGGCGCTCGCCCCGGGCTTCGCCGCGGGCCTGCTGTCGCCCGACGACGTCGTGGTCGTCGCCGCCTCGGGGACGTCCGGGGCCGGGCGTGGCCTCAAGCCGCACCTGCTCGGCAGCGAGGTGATGGGCTCGATGGCGCCCTACGGCGTCGGCGGCACCCACCGGCATACCCCTGAGATCGAGCAGAACCTGAGCGCCGCCGGTGATGTCGACGTGCGGGTGTCGTTCACCCCAACGCTCGCCCCGATGGCGCGGGGCATCCTGGCCACCTGCACGGCCGCCCTGGCCGCTGACACGAACGCCGGGGCCGTCCGGCGCACCTGGGAGACCGCCTATGCGGACGAGCCGTTCGTCCACGTCCTTCCCGAGGGACAGTGGCCCTCCACGGGAGCCGTGCTGGGCAGCAACTGCGTTCAGCTCCAGCTGGCGGTCGACGACCGGGTGGGCCGGGTCGTGGTCGTGACGTCCGTGGACAACCTCACCAAGGGGACCGCAGGCGCCGCCGTCCAGTGCATGAACCTCGCGCTGGGCCTGCCCGAGACGCTCGGGCTGCCGATGGCCGGGGTAGCGCCGTGACCCTGCCCCTGCACCTGATGCGGCACGCGGATGCCGTGGCGTTCGCGCGCCTGCCCGCCGACGCCGAGCCGCACTGGGAGTGGCGCAGCGGGCCGCTGGCCTCCATCACCTACACCGACAGCGAGACCTCGGTGGTCTGTGCCTTCGAGTCGGTGCCCGACGGCGTCGTCGTGCAGGGGCCGCTCACCGCTTTCGAGATCGCCGGGCCGCTCGACTTCACCATGGTCGGCGTACTCTCCGGGCTCCTGGAGCCCCTCGCCCGCCAGGGCATCAGCATCCTCGCCCTCTCGACGTTCGACACCGACTGGATCCTGGTCGAGGCCGATCGCACGCAGGACGCCCAGACCACGTGGAAGCGCTCGGGCAACACCGTGGCTCCAGCCAGGCTCACCGGAGGTGCATCGTGAGCGTCACTGCTCCACAGGGTTTCCGTGCGGCAGGCGTCGCGGCCGGACTCAAGACGAGTGGCGCGCCCGACCTGGCGCTCGTCGTCAACGACGGCCCGGACCACCACGCCGCGGCCGTGTTCACGAGCAACCGGGTCCAGGCCGCCCCGGTCGTCTGGTCGCGTCAGGTCGTCCGCGATGGCCGGGCCGACGCCGTCGTGCTCAACTCCGGGGGTGCCAACGCCTGCACCGGCGCACAGGGTTTCGCCGACACGCATCGCACCGCCGAGCGCACCGCCGAGCTCCTGGGAGTCTCGGCGGGGGATGTCGTGGTCTGCTCGACCGGGCTCATCGGCGAGCTCCTGCCGATGCCGTCCCTCCTCGAGGGCGTGGCCCGCGCGGCCGACGCGCTGAGCGTCGACGGCGGTGAGGACGCGGCGGTGGCCATCAAGACGACCGACACCGTGCACAAGGTGGCCGTGGCGCAGCGCGACGGGTGGTCGGTCGGCGGCATGGCCAAGGGGGCCGGCATGCTGGCTCCCGCTCTGGCCACCATGCTCGTCGTCGTCACGACGGATGCCGTGGTCGAGCCAGGGTCGCTGGACGCGGTCCTGCGGGCGGCCACCGCGACGACCTTCGACCGCATCGACTCCGACGGGTGCCAGTCGACCAACGACACCGTCGTGCTGATGGCCTCCGGCGCGTCCGGCGTGGCGGTCTCGCGGTCCGACCTGACCGAGGCGGTGACCGAGGTCTGCGCCAGTCTCGCCCGACGGCTCATCTCCGACGCCGAGGGCGCCCATCACGACATCGCGATCGAGGTGCGGTCCGCCGCCACCGAGGCCGACGCGCTCGAGGTGGGCCGCGCCATCGCGCGCAACAACCTCTTCAAGTGCGCCGTGTTCGGCAACGACCCGAACTGGGGCCGGGTGCTGGCGGCGGTGGGGACGACGCGGGCGGCCTTCGAGCCGGATCAGCTCGACGTGTCCATCAACGGCGTGCAGGTATGCCGTGCCGGCGGGGTCGGCGAGGACCGGAGCCTGGTCGAGCTGGCCAGTCGCGAGGTGCACGTGCTCGTCGACCTGCACGCGGGCGACGAGGCCGCCACGATCTGGACCAACGACCTCACCCACGACTACGTCCACGAGAACTCGGCCTACTCCTCATGAGCGCAGCGAACACCGGCTCCAGCCCCGGCGCGAACACCGGCGCGAACACCAGGAACACCGTGCGCGGTCACATCGGCGCCGCCGCGCTCCGGGTGGCGCAGGCCAAGGCCCAGACGCTCGTCGAGGCGCTCCCGTGGCTTGAGCAGTTCCGCGGCGCCCTCGTCGTCGTCAAGTACGGCGGCAACGCCATGGTCGACGACACTCTGAAGGCGGCCTTCGCCCAGGACGTGGCCTTCCTGCGGTATGCCGGTCTGCGGCCCGTCGTCGTCCACGGCGGGGGCCCTCAGATCGCCGCCATGCTCGACCGGCTCGGCCTGCACAGCGAGTTCCGCGGGGGGCTGCGGGTCACGACTCCTGAGGTCATGGACGTCGTACGGATGGTGCTCACCGGTCAGGTCGGGCGCGAGCTGGTCGGCCTGCTCAACCAGCACGGGCCGGTGGCCGTCGGGCTTTCCGGCGAGGACGCGGGACTGTTCGGCGCGCGGCGTCGTGGCACCGAGGTCGACGGCGAGGCGGTGGACCTCGGCCTCGTCGGCGACGTGGAGACGGTCAACCCCGGTGCCGTGCAGGACATCCTCGACGCCGGGCGGATCCCGGTCGTCTCCACGGTGGCGCCTGACCTCGACGAGGACGGGCAGGTCCTCAACGTCAACGCCGACACGGCCGCCGCCGCGCTCGCGGTGGCGCTACGCGCGCACAAGCTGGTGATGCTCACCGACGTGGAGGGCATCTACAGCCGCTGGCCGGACCGCGACTCCCTCCTGTCGTCCCTGTCGGTCAGCGGCGCACGGGAGCTCCTGCAGGGGGTCGACTCGGGGATGATCCCCAAGCTCGAGGCGTGCATCCGGGCGGTCGACCAGGGCGTGCCGCAGGCGCACGTGATCGACGGGCGCCAGCCCCACTCCCTGCTCCTCGAGGTGTTCACCTCCGAGGGCATCGGCACGATGATCGTTCCCGACGACGATGAGGTGGACCGGTGACCGGTAGTCACAACGAGGAGCTGCTCGAGCGCTACCACCGCTCGGTGATGGGGGTCTTCGGACTCCCGCCGCTGGTGCTCTCGCACGGAGACGGGTGCTACGTCTGGGACGTCGACGGTCGCCGCTATCTCGACCTGGTGGGCGGCATCGCGGTCAATGCCCTGGGGCACGGCCACCCTGCGCTGGTCAGCGCGATCAGCAAGCAGGCCGGGGAGGCCATCCACATCTCCAACCTCTTCACCTCGCCCGCCCAGATCGCCCTCGCGGAGCGACTGCTCGAGATCGCCGAGGCTCCCGAGGGGTCGCGGGTCTTCTTCGCCAACTCCGGGGCCGAGGCCGTCGAGGCAGCGATCAAGCTGAGCCGTCGCACCGGCCGCAGCGGCCTGGTCGCCGCAGAGGGCGCCTTCCACGGGCGCACCACCGGAGCGCTGGCCCTGACCCACAAGGCCGCCTATCGCGAGCCGTTCGAGCCGCTCATCCCCGGAGTCACGCACGTGCCCTTCGGTGACGAGGAGGCGCTGCGCGCAGCGGTCGGCCCCGGCACTGCAGCCGTCGTCCTCGAACCCCTGCAGGGTGAGGCCGGCGTGCTCAGCGCCGACCCGGCATACCTGCGCCTGGCCCGCGAGCTCACCACCGAGCACGGTGCCCTCCTGATCCTCGACGAGATCCAGACGGGCATGGGCCGCACCGGCACGTGGTTCGCCTACCAGCAGGCCGGCGTCGTCCCGGATGCGATCACCGTCGCCAAGGGCCTGGGTGGTGGAGTTCCGATCGGTGCCCTGGTGGCGTTCGGGCCGGACGTCGCCGGGCTGCTCACGGCTGGGCAGCACGGCACCACCTTCGGGGGCAACCCGTTGGCGGCCAGCGCGGGCTTGGCGGTCATCGACACGATCGAGGAGCAGGGACTGCTCGCCCACGCCACGGCGGCCGGCCAGCATCTGGCGGACGCTGTGCTGGCGCTGGGGGACTCACGCATCACCGGGGTCCGGGGTGCCGGGCTGCTGCGCGCGGTCACGCTGGCCGACCCGGTCGCGGCCGAGGTGGCCACGCTCGCCCGCGAGGCCGGGTTCATCGTCAACCCCGTCGCACCGGATGCGCTCCGGCTCGCTCCTCCGTTGGTCGTGACCACCGACGAGCTCGACACCTTCGTCGAGGCGCTGCCGGCGCTGCTCGACGCCGTGACCACCGGGAAGGCCCAGCCATGACCGTCCGACACTTCCTGCGCGACGACGACCTCACAGCGGCAGAGCAGGCGCTCGTCCTCGACCGCGCTCGTCAGCTCAAGGCGGCGCCCTACTCCCGCCGCCCGTTGGAGGGCCCCCAGCTGGTGGCCGTCCTGTTCGACAAGCCGACCCTGCGCACCCAGGTCTCCTTCACCGGTGCCATCGCCCATCTGGGCGGTCACCCGCTCGTGGTGGACGGCACGCTGGCCCAGGTCGGGGTCCGCGAGTCGATCGCGGACACGGCCCGGGTGCTCGGCAGGCAGGCGGCGGCCATCGTGTGGCGCACGTTCGGGCAGGAGCGCCTCGAGGAGATGGCCCAGGCCGCCGGTGTGCCGGTGGTCAACGCCCTGACCGACCAGTTCCACCCGTGTCAGATCCTCGCGGACCTGCTGACCATCAGCGAGCACAAGGGCGAGCTGTCCGGTCTGACCCTGGCCTACGTCGGCGACGGGGCCAACAACATGGCGCACTCCTACCTGCTCGGCTGTGCGCTGGCCGGGATGCACGTGCGGATCGGCACGCCCGCGAGCCACCGGCCCGACGCCGAGATCCTGGCGCGGGCCGCCGAGCTCGCAGCCGAACAGGGCGGCTCTGCCCTGGTGACCCAGGATGCCGTCGAGGCGGTCAAAGGAGCCGATGTCGTCGTCACCGACACCTGGGTCTCGATGGGCATGGAGGCCGAGAAGGGCGACCGGCACGGCGTCGACAGCCCCTTCGCCCCGTTCGCGGTCAGCCAGGTCCTGATGGGCCACGCGGATCCCGAGGCAGTCTTCCTGCACTGCCTGCCGGCCTACCGGGGGATCGAGGTCGAGGCGGCCGTCATCGACGGGCCACAGTCGGTCGTGTGGGACGAGGCGGAGAACCGGCTGCACGCCCAGAAGGCCGTGCTCTCCTTCCTGCTGGAGGGGCCGCGATGACGCTCGCGGCGACGCGCACCGGCAGGCAGCGCCTCATCGTCGAGATCCTCGGCCGCAACGCCGTGCGCTCGCAGACGCACCTGCTGGGGCTGCTGGCCGACGAGGGCGTCGAGGTGACCCAGGCGACCCTCTCGCGCGACCTGGTCGAGCTCGGCGCCGTGAAGATCCGGGCCGGCCGGGCACTCGTCTACGCGCTGCCGGGAGAGGGAGGCGACCGGACCCCGCGGCCGGCGCCGAAGGCGGAGGAGCGCAACGAGCGGCTGCGACGGGTGTGCGCAGAGCTGCTCGTGACGGCGACCGTCTCCCAGAACCTCGTCATCCTGCGCACCCCGCCCGGAGCCGCCGGCTTCCTCGCGTCTGCCCTGGACCACAGCGAGCTCTCCGACGTGCTGGGCACCATCGCCGGCGACGACACCATCATGCTGATCACCACCGGCACCGCGGCCAGCAAGCGCACCGCTGCCTACCTCCTCTCGATCGCCGACCATTCGCAGCCTTCCGACCAGGCGGCGCGCCCGGCACGCCCGGCATACCCAGGAGAAGCCCCGTGATCCCTGACGCGCCCCAGCCCTCACTCTCGGCGGCCGCGACAGGCGCCGCAGGCGCGGCGCCCGAGCGGGTCAGCCTGTGGGGAGGGCGCTTCGCCGGCGGCCCCGCCGACGCCTTGGCGGCCCTGAGCAAGTCCACCCACTTCGACTGGCGGCTGGCGCCGTACGACCTGGCAGGCTCGCGCGCGCATGCGCGGGTGCTGCACCACGCCGGTCTCCTGGACGAGGCCACGCTCGAGGCCATGCTGGCCGGGCTGGAGGCGCTGCGGGCCGACGTGGAGTCGGGTGCCTTCGCACCGGCGCCGGAGGACGAGGACGTGCACACCGCCCTGGAGCGCGGCCTCATCGAGCGGGCCGGACCCGACGTGGGCGGCCGGCTGCGGGCCGGACGGTCACGCAACGACCAGGTGGCCACGCTGTTCCGCATGTACCTGCGCGACCACGCGCGCTCTGTGGCGGCTCTGGTGCTCGATGTCGTCGACGCGCTCGTCGCGCAGTCGCGGCAGCATCTGGGTGTCGCGATGCCGGGCCGGACCCATCTGCAGCATGCCCAGCCCGTCCTGCTCTCTCACCATCTGCTGGCCCACGCCTGGGCGCTGCTGCGCGACGTGCAGCGGCTCCAGGACTGGGACGCGCGGGCAGCCCTGTCGCCCTATGGGTCCGGAGCGCTCGCCGGCTCGTCGCTCGGGCTCGACCCCGAGGCCGTGGCGGCCGACCTGGGCTTCGAGGGCGCGGTGGAGAACTCCATCGACGGGACGGCGTCGCGGGACTTCGTGGCCGAGCTCGCCTTCGTCGCCGCAATGACGGCGGTCGACATCTCTCGGCTGGCCGAGGAGGTGGTGCTGTGGGCGACGAAGGAGTTCGGTTTCGTCACGCTGGACGACGCCTACTCGACGGGCTCGAGCATCATGCCGCAGAAGAAGAACCCCGACGTGGCCGAGCTCGCCCGCGGCAAGGCCGGTCGGCTCGTCGGCGACCTCGCCGGGCTCATGACGACGCTCAAGTCGCTGCCGCTGGCCTACAACCGTGACCTCCAGGAGGACAAGGAGCCGGTGTTCGACGCGGTCGACACGCTCGAGGTCCTGCTGCCGGCGTTCAGCGGCATGGTCGAGACCATGGAGTTC
>NZ_DASYGF010000070.1:0-9178 GCF_036000045.1 Pedococcus sp. | reverse complement strand
ACGGCTCCCCGCGTGTCCCCACCCGGTCTCGCCGCGCTCACCACCAAGAAACAGGAGACACCACAGCTGTGGCCGTCAAGATTCGTCTGAAGCGCATGGGCAAGATCCGTGCACCGTTCTACCGCGTCGTCGTCATGGACTCGCGCACCAAGCGCGATGGCCGGGCCATCGAGGAGATCGGCAAGTACCACCCCACCGAGGAGCCGTCGCTCATCGACATCGACTCCGAGCGTGCGCAGTACTGGCTCGGCCAGGGAGCGCAGCCGACCGAGTCCGTCGAGGCCCTGCTCAAGGTGACCGGTGACTGGCAGAAGTTCAAGGGCGAGCCCGGCGCTGAGGGCACCCTCAAGGTCAAGGCCCCCAAGCCCTCCAAGAAGGAGCTCTACGAGGCTGCCATCGCGGCCGCGGGCAAGGCGGACGCCGGCACCGACGGCGCCACCACCCCGAAGAAGCGCGCCGCCAAGAAGGCCGACGAGGCTCCTGCTGAGGCTGCTCCGGCCGCCGAGGCCGCGCCCGCTGAGGCTGCTCCGGCCGCCGAGGCCGCGCCCGCCGAGGCTGCTCCGGCTGCCGAGGCTGCTGCCGTCGAGGCCCCCGCCGCCACCGAGGAGGCCCCCGCGGCCGCCGAGGGTGCTGACGCGGACCAGGCCTGACCGTGCTGGAAGAGGCGCTCGAGCACCTCGTCAAGGGCATCGTCGACCACAAGGACGACGTCGCCGTGCGACGCAAGGAGCTCCGCCGCGGTGAGGTTCTCGAGGTCCGGGTCCACCCCGACGACCTCGGTCGCGTCATCGGTCGCAACGGCCGTACCGCGAGTGCTCTGCGCACCGTGATGGGCGCTCTGGCCGGTGGCCAGAACGTCCGCGTCGACATCGTCGACACCGACCGGGTGCGCTGACGCAGCTCGTCGACGAGGGCCGCCGGGATCTCCCGGCGGCCCTCGTCGCGTCGTGCCCCAACCACCCACCTGAGAGGATCAGCGCATGCCTGACGACTCCCTGCTCCTCGTCGCGCGCATCGGCAAGCCGCACGGCCTGCACGGTGAGGTGACGGTGCAGCTGCACACCGACGTCCCCGAGCGCCGGTTCGCCGATGGTGCCGTGCTGCGGACCGAGGCGACGGCCGGGTCCGGCGTCCCCCGGCAGCTGACCGTACGCAGCACCCGCGTCCATCAGGGGATCTGGCTGCTCGCCTTCGAGGAGGTGCCCGACCGCACCGGCGCCGAGTCGCTGCGCGGCACGCGCCTGCTCGCCGACGTCGCCGCGGACGAGCCCGAGGATGACGAGCAGGCCTGGTACGAGGACGAGCTCGTGGGCCTGAGCGTGCTCACCACCGACGGCACGGTGGTCGGCGAGGTGGGCGGCCTCGAGAGCCGTCCCGTGCAGGACCTCCTCGTCGTGCGCCTCACCGGTGGTGGCGAGGCGCTGGTGCCGTTCGTGGAGCAGATCGTCCCCGAGGTCGACCTCGAGGGGCGCCGCGTGGTCATCGACCCTCCCGCCGGCCTGCTCGACCTCAACCGCGACTGAGGCCCTCGCATGCGCATCGACGTCGTCACGATCTTCCCCGACTACCTTGCCCCGCTTGACCTTTCGCTGATCGGCAAGGCTCGTCGTGATGGCCTGCTCGATGTCCACGTCCACGACCTGCGCGACTTCGCGCACGACCGGCATCGCTCCGTCGACGACACGCCCTACGGCGGCGGCGCGGGAATGGTGATGAAGCCCCAGCCGTGGGCCGAGGCGCTCCAGCACGTCGGCGGCTCGGGTCCGCAGGGGGCCCGCCCCCGGCTCGTGGTTCCCGGACCGGGAGGTATGCCGTTCACGCAGGCGCTGGCGGGCGAGCTCGCCGAGGAGCCGTGGCTGACCTTCGCGTGCGGCCGCTACGAGGGTATCGACGAGCGTGTCTACGACTATGCCGCCGACGAGCTCGGGCTCGAGGTCTCCGTGGTCTCGCTGGGTGACTACGTCCTCAACGGGGGCGAGGTCGCGGTGCTCGCCATGGTCGAGGCCGTGGCGCGCCTGCTGCCAGGAGTCATCGGCAACGCCGAGTCGCTCGTCGAGGAGTCCCACGAGGACGGCCTCCTGGAGTACCCCGTCTACACCAAGCCCGCCGCCTGGGAGTCTGCGCCGGGGCACATCCGTGAGGTGCCACCGGTGCTGCTGTCCGGCGACCACGGCGCGATCGCGAACTGGCGGCACCAGCAGCGACTCGAGCGCACGGCGGCCCGCCGTCCCGACCTGCTGCACAGCTCGCACGCGGGTGCCGTGCTCGCCGACTTCGACCTCGCGACGGCGACCCCGGCCGACGTTCCCGAGCTGCTGACCCTCAGCCGGGCCTGCTGGGTCACCGAGGCGCGGGCCAACGGCACCCTCGACATCCCTCCACTGTTGGAGACGCTGGAGGAGGTCGCTGCGGGGATCGCGGCCTGGACCACCTGGACGATGCGGGCCGGCGGCAGGCTGGTGGGGTCCGTGCGCGCCCGGGTGGCACCCGACGACGACTCGCTGTGGCAGATCGGGCGGCTCATGGTGGCTCCCGACCTGCAGGGCCGCGGTCTCGGCCGCGCACTGCTCGCGTTCGGGGAGGCACAGGCGCCGCCGGGCACGGCGGCATACTGGCTCAACACAGGAGCGCGCAGTGACCGCAACCTGCGCATCTACCGCAAGGCCGGCTATCGCGTCCGACCCGGCGTGGGCAGCATTCCCGGAACCGTCGACCTGACGAAGCCCCGCCGGTAGCAGTCGGCTCAGTCGATCAGCGCCGCGGCCAGGTCTCGTGGCGCGAGGCGCCGGGCTGCGATGAGGCGCTCGGCGACGCCCACCGTGACGGTCTGGGCGGCCATGATCCCGAACAGCACGAGCACCTGCGCCGTCGCCGCCTGGGCGGGCGAGCCGCCGCCGAGCATGACGCCGATGAAGGCGCCGGGCAGCGTCACGACCCCGGTCGTCTTGACCTGGTCCAGGCCTGGCAGCAGGGCCTCCGGCGCGCGCCGGTGGATGATCTCGCGGATGGCCTGGCCCGGGAGCAGGCCCAGGGACAGGCAGGCCTCGTACTGCGAGTGCTCCTCACGCAGCGCGGCGAACGACCGACGCCCGACGAGGGTGTGTGCGGTCATGGCGTTGCCGACGATGATCCCCGCGACCGGGACGATGGCGATGCCGGTCAGGGGAATGGTGCGGGTCGCCAGGACGATCGCGAGCACCGGGAGGATGCCGACTGCCATCGCAGCAGCGGCCGCCGGCCAGGAGCGGGCCGCCTCGACCCGCCTCGTGGTGGTCAGGACGCCCATCGCGAACATCACCACGACGAGCGCAACGGACCACGCCAGGCTGCGTACCGCCGCAGCGATCACCAGAGCCGCGATGCTCAGCTGCACGATGGCCCGCAGCCCGGCGACGAGCACGGGGCGCTCCAAGGCGTAGCCGCTGACGCGGTGCGCGAGGAGTGCGAGCCCCATCAGCAGGACCAGTGCGGCCGCCACGGGCCAGCCGGGCTCGATGCTCACCCGGCCCACGGTAGTGGGCCGCCCAGCTGCGCGAGCAGCAGGCAGGCAGGCGCCCAGGCGCCGGGTGGGTGATTTCAGCGCACGGCCACTGCCATGGCAGAATGGCTCCTTGCGTCTGTGTGACCATGCGCCCCTGCCACAGGGGGAGTGACCGGGCACCGCCTCGGCCACGCGGCCGGCACGCGTGACGCATCCCTGACGAAGCACCACCAACCACCCTGGGCGACCTGTGGCGCCGAGAAGAAAGCGAACCCGCCATGCAGCGTTTCGACGAGATCGACAAGGCGTCCCTGCGCGAGGACATCCCGGCCTTCCGTGCCGGTGACACCGTCAACGTGCACGTCAAGGTCGTCGAGGGCACCCGCTCCCGCGTCCAGGTCTTCAAGGGTGTCGTCATCCGTCGCCACGGTGGCGGCGTCGGCGAGACCTTCACCGTCCGCAAGGTGTCCTTCGGCGTCGGCGTCGAGCGCACCTTCCCGCTGCACACGCCGATCATCGACAAGATCGAGGTCGTCACCCGCGGTGACGTCCGCCGCGCCAAGCTCTACTACCTGCGCGACCTGCGCGGCAAGGCCGCCAAGATCAAGGAGAAGCGCGAGACGACCCCCGCCAGCTGAGGCGGGCTCCAATCGCCCTCCCCGGGTGTCCCGGGCTCCGGCCACACACCCTCGCGAGCTAGGCTCCGGATCGATGAACCCCGGAACCACCTCACCCGAGCAGGACCCGGCCGCCGCGTCAGCATCGCCTGACGCGGCGGAGCCGTCCGCAACCCGGGCACGCCGGTCGCCCTCGTGGCTGGTGCTGCTCGGGGTCGCCCTCGTGGTCATGATGCTCGTGCGCGCCTTCGTGGTGCAGTCGTTCTATGTGCCATCGGGCTCCATGGAGCCGACCATCCTGCCCGGCGACCGGATCCTCGTGGACAAGCTCGTCTCCGGCGATGCCCTGCGGCGCGGTGACGTGGTGGTCTTCGACGGCACGACCACCTTCGCCGCTGCGGACCGGACCCCTCACCAGGCCGGTGGGGTCGTGGGGCGCGTCCTCGGGGGAGCGGCGTCCGCGCTGGGGGTCAACCTCGGCGAGCAGGACTTCGTCAAACGCATCATCGGTATGCCGGGTGACCACGTCGTGTGCTGTGACCGCCAGGGCCGGCTCACCGTCAACGGCACCCCAGTCCAGGAGCCCTACGTGATGCCCGGTGACAAGCCCAGCGAGCTGACCTTCGACATCGTGGTGCCGCAGGGTCGGCTGTGGGTGATGGGAGACCACCGCAGCGACAGCGCCGACTCCCGGGCCCACCTCGGCGACCCGGGCGGGGGGACCGTCCGCGTCACCGACGTGGTGGGTCGCGCGGCCGTGACCTACTGGCCGCTCGCGCGCATCGGCGGCTTCGACACCCCGACCCTGCTGGCCGACCTGCCCCGGGCGGCGACCCCATGACCAACATCGACGACGACCGCACCCCTGCAGAGTCGGCTGAGCCCCTCCCCGAGACCACCGGGTCCGCCACCGCGCACCGAAAGCCCCGCGAGAGCCCCAGCGGCATCGGCGTGCTCGGTGCCGCCGTCAAGGAGCTGGTCATCGTCGTGGGGCTCGCCCTGGTGCTCTCCTTCGTCGTCAAGACGTGGCTGCTGCAGGCCTTCTACATCCCCTCGGGCTCGATGGAGAACACCCTCCAGGTCGACGACCGCGTCATCGTCAGCAAGCTGACGCCGGGGCCCTTCGCCCTGCGCCGCGGCGACATCGTCGTGTTCGCAGACCCCGGCGACTGGGTCCCGCCGCCGGTCGTCCAGCCCGAGAGCCCGGTGTCACGGGCTGTGCGGGATGCCCTCACCTTCGTCGGGCTGCTCCCGGACACTTCGGAGAACCACCTCATCAAACGGGTCATCGGGCTGCCGGGTGACCATGTGGTCTGCTGCGACGTGGGAGGCCGGCTCACCATCAACGGGGTGCCGGTCAAGGAGCCCTATCTCAAGCCGGGCAACGCGGCGAGCGAGCAGGCGTTCTCCATCACTGTTCCGGCAGGTCGCGTGTGGGTCATGGGTGACCATCGGTCGGACTCCTCGGACTCGCGCTTCCACGACGGTCCGAAGCAGGACGGCAGCAACGGCTCGGTCCCTGAGAGCCTGATCGTCGGTCGTGCGGTGGCGCTCGTCTGGCCCCTCGACCACGTCACCTGGCTGTCCAACCCCAGCGCGACGTTTGCCAAGGTGCCCCCACCCTCCTCGAAGACCGACACGCCGTCCGGCAGCGGCACAGGCGGCACGCCGACTCCCGACGGCACGGCCACGGTCGGCATGGGGGAGCCTGCCCGCGTTCGTCCTGGGGGAGACTGAGCCCATGCCGAAGGCCGCTGTCGTCCGTCACCGCAGCCCCAGCCTGCGGGTCGAGCGCGCACTCCAGCGCGACGGCCATCGCGTCCTGGCCGGCATGGACGAGGTGGGGCGCGGCGCGCTCGCCGGTCCGGTGACCGTCGGCGTGGTGCTGATCGACGAGACCTGCCGTAGCGCCCCGACAGGCGTCAAGGACTCCAAGCTGCTCACCCCTGCGGCCAGGGTCGCGATGGTGCCGCGGATCCGCCGGTGGGCCCTCGCCTATGCCGTGGGCCACGCCTCTCCGGCTGAGATCGACCAGATCGGGATCATCGCCGCCCTGCGGTTGGCGGGGTGCCGGGCCCTGGCCTCGCTCACCGTGGTTCCCGACCTCGTCATCCTCGACGGCAACCATGACTGGCTCACTGAGCCCGGCGAGGTCGGGCTGCTCGCCTTCGCCTCCGACCAGGCCCCGGCGACACCGCCTGTGACCACGATGATCAAGGCCGATCTGAAGTGCTCCTCGGTCGCTGCCGCTTCCGTGCTCGCCAAGGTGGAGCGCGACGCGATCATGACCGAGCTTGCGCCGGGCCACCCGGCATACGGCTGGCACGAGAACAAGGGGTATGCCGCCCCTGAGCACCTCGCCGCGCTCGAGGTGCACGGGGCGTCCGAGCTGCACCGACGGTCGTGGCGGCTGCCCGGTGTCGCGGGAGATGATGGGGCGACGCGCGGCGAGCAGGCGGCGCAGGGAGTGGGTCGACCGGAGATGAGCATGCGATGAGCGCTGAGGACCTCGAGAAGTACGAGTCCGAGATGGAGCTGCAGCTCTATCGCGAGTACCGTGACGTCGTCGGCCTCTTCTCGCACGTCGTGGAGACGGAGCGGCGCTTCTACCTGTGCAACTCGGTCGACGTGAAGGTGCGCTCGGACGGCGGCGAGGTCTACTTCGACGTGACGATGCAGGACGCCTGGGTCTGGGACATCTACCGTCCGGCCCGGTTCGCCAAGCAGGTGCGGGTGGTGACGTTCAAGGACGTGAACGTCGAGGAGCTTGCCAAGTCCGAGCTCGAGCTGCCCAAGGGGCCCGGCTTCTGAGGCGAGCGTTCCCCCGCTCGCTCCACATGCGGCTGGCGCCGGTCCTGCTGTCCACATGAGCAGCGCCGCGTGGTGGCGGAGTGCCTCGGTGCTGGCTTGGCTCGGTCCATGGAGAACCACAGAGACCAGCGCCGGGTGCTGGGTGACTACGGCGAGCGCCTCGCGACGAGGTACCTGCGCGAGCGCGGGCTGAGCATCCTCGACCGCAACTGGCGCTGCCGTGAGGGTGAGATCGATGTCGTGGCCCGCGACGGGGACTGCCTCGTGTTCTGTGAGGTGAAGACGCGCCGCAGCGTGCGGTTCGGCGACCCTGTCGAGGCGATCACGCCCCTCAAGGCCGCCCGGCTGAGGCGGCTCGCGGTGACGTGGCTGCGCTGTCATGACGTGCACGCGACTCGGATCCGCATCGACGTGGTCGGGATCGTCCGACCGGCGTCCGGGCCGGCGGTCCTGCGACACCTCGTCGGCGTCGACGGCTGATGGATGAGGGTTGCCGTGCGGCATCCGCCTTCGGTTGTCCCCAACGGCCTTCCTCGCCAGCTGCTCGTCCACAGGGCCGGCCCGGTCGCGTGGATCTCACGGTGGGCGCCCGGTTGGCTCGTGACCAGGAGGTGGACGCATTGGGCGACGACGAGGTGGCCGGCCGGGCAGGCCGCAGGGGTGCGTGTGGAGCGGCGTTCGCGGGGGTGTCGTCGTGACCTTCGGTCGCACCCGCTCGGTGACGCTCGAGGGGCTGGCTGGGGCGCTGGTGGAGGTCGAGGCTCATCTGTCCAACGGGCTGCCCGCCTTCATGCTGGGGGGCCTGCCCGACACGGCCTGCGCCCAGGGGCCCGGCCGGGTCAAGGCCGCCGCCGCCAGCATCGGCCGCTCGCTCGCCCAGGAGCGCATCACCGTCAACCTCTCACCGGCCTCGCTGCCCAAGAACGGCAGCGGGTTCGACCTGCCGATCATGGTGGCTGTGCTGGCGGCGCTCCGCGTGGTGCCAGCGGCCAAGGTGAGCGAGGTCGTGCACCTGGGAGAGCTGGGTCTCGACGGCACCATCCGGCCCGTTCGGGGAGTGCTCCCAGCGGTGCTCACCGCCGCTCGCGAGGGGTGCCGCGAGGTCGTCGTCCCGCCGGAGAACGCGGCCGAGGCCGGCCTGGTCCCCGGCATCCGGGTGCACGCCGTGCGTCACATCGCCGACCTGGTCTCGGCATATGCCGCGGACGGCCCGCTCGCATTGGGGCCTGTCTCGTCCGTCCGTCTGCCGGGCCGGCGACGACAGCCCTTGCCCGACCTCAGTGATGTGATCGGTCAGGAGGAGGCGCGCACCGCGGTCGAGCTGGCTGCGGCAGGCGGCCATCACCTGTTTCTCGTGGGACCCCCGGGCTCGGGCAAGACCATGTTGGCCGAGCGGCTCGTCTCGGTGTTGCCTGCCCTCACGCGCGAGCAGTCGATCGACGTGCTCGCCGTGCGCTCGTTGCTGGGGGTGAGCGCCGACGAGCTGGAGATCGGGGGTGCACCTCCGTTCGTCGCGCCCCATCACACCGCCTCCCAGGCGGCGATCATCGGCGGCGGGAGCGGGGTCGTGCGGCCCGGCGCGATCTCGCAGGCCCACCACGGCGTCCTGTTCCTGGACGAGGCTCCGGAGTTCCGCACCGGGGCGCTGCAGTCCCTGCGGCAACCCCTGGAGGCCGGCCTGGTGGTCGTCTCGAGGGCCCGGGCGTCAGTGCATTTCCCGGCCCGATTCCAGCTCGTCATGGCGGCCAACCCCTGTCCCTGCGGGCTCGGCTTCGGCAAAGGCGGCGAGTGCCTGTGCCGGCCGATGGCCAAACGCGCCTACATCGGCAAGCTGTCCGGGCCCCTCCTCGACCGCGTCGACCTCCAAGTGCAGGTCCCGGCAGTCACCAGGTCGTCCTTGTCCGGTGAGCCCGGGGAGTCGAGCGCGGCGGTGGCCGAGCGCGTGCGAGCGGCGCGCGCGGCCCAGGGGCGGCGCTGGGCTGACACGCCCTGGTCCCTGAACAGCCAGGTGCCCGGGGCCTGGTTGCGGCGGGGGAGCGGCAGGCTGCCGCGCTCGGTCACCGCCGACATCGACACTGCGCTCGACCGGGGGCACCTCACGCTGCGCGGCTACGACCGGGTGCTGCGCGTTGGCTGGACGGTCGCCGATCTCGCCGGTCGGCCTGTGCCCACCCGAGGTGACCTGGGGCTCGCGCTGACGCTGCGTCAGCAGGAAGCGGCGGCGGCGTGAGGGCCCTCCGGATCGACGTGCCGCCCGGGGAGCGCGCGG
>NZ_DASYGF010000065.1:0-25172 GCF_036000045.1 Pedococcus sp. | reverse complement strand
CCGCCCGCACGGGCAGCGGGGCTGGCCGGCGCGGGCCCGGAACACCGGCCTGCACCACGTCGTTGAGCCAGACATGCACAAGCACCACAACGGTCTCAAGACCGCTGCGCTCTTCGGGAGCATCTTCGCCGTCCTCCTGGCCCTCGGCACCGTCATCGGACAGGGCCGCTACCTCTGGCTGTTCGCGCTGTTCGGCGTGGCCATGACCGCCTACGGCTACTGGAACAGCGACAAGCTGGCGATCCGCGCGATGCACGCCTACCCGGTCAGCGAGGCGCAGGCGCCGGTGATGTACCGCATCGTGCGCGAGCTCTCGACGGCTGCGGGGAAGCCGATGCCTGCGCTGTACGTCAGCCCGACCGCCGCCCCCAACGCGTTCGCCACGGGCCGCAACCCCGAGCACGCCGCGGTCTGCTGCACCGAGGGCATCCTCGGACTCCTCGACGAGCGCGAGCTGCGGGGCGTGCTCGGCCATGAGCTCATGCACGTCTACAACCGCGACATCCTCACCGGGTCGGTCGCTGCAGCCGTCGCCGGCGTCATCACCTCCGTGGCGCAGATGATGATGTTCGCGAGCATGTTCGGTGGTGGGGGCGGCAACGACGAGGACCGCCAGAACCCGTTCGCGATGCTGGCCATGGCGCTGCTGGCTCCCTTCGCAGCGATGTTCATCCAGATGGCCATCAGCCGCACACGCGAGTTCGACGCCGACGAGGACGGCGCCAAGCTCACCGGAGACCCGCTGGCGCTCGCCTCCGCTCTCCGCAAGCTCGAGGTGGGCGTCGCCAAGGCTCCGCTCCAGCCGACGCCCGCGATCCAGAACTCCAGCCACCTGATGATCGCCAACCCGTTCCGGCCCCAGGACGTCTCCCGGCTCTTCTCGACCCACCCGCCGATGAGCGAGCGCATCGCCCGGCTCGAGGAGCAGGCCTACGGCATCCGCCAGCGCTGACGTTCCGCTCCCCGTCCTAGCGCAGGTGCAGGACGCTCATGGTCTGGGCGGCCATCGCGGACTCGCCCAGGGCGTTGGGGTGCACCGGCACCGTGTTCGTCCCGAACAGCACCGGCTCGACCCACCGCGTGCCGATGGGCTGGCAGGCGTCGTGGCCCTCAGAGACCTGGGAGAAGTCGACATAGGTGCTGCCGGTCTGCGTGGCGGCCCGGGCGATCACCGCGTTGAGGTGACCCTGGATCTCGCGCAGGTAAGGCACGTCGCCCTCGGCGATGCTCATCTTCGTGAAGCAGCCCACCGTCGGCGGCAGGATCCACGGGTAGCCCAGGATGGCGACGCGGGCGTGGGGAGCGCGGGCGTGGACGTCGGCCAAAGCCTGCGCGACTGCCGGCGCCGTCTTCGCGTCGATCTGGTCGTCGAAGTAGCTGCCGTAGAGGTCCTTGCACGGGCTGCCCTGGCCCAGTGTCGCCGCGCCGGCGCTCCCGCAGGCCGCGATCGACCCGATGAAGACGTTGTTGTCGTTGCCGCCGATGGTCAGCGTGACGAGCTGGGTGCCGGGGCCCAGCGCGTCCAGCTGGGGCGCCACGCCGGGGTACTGGGACGCCGAGAAGTCCTTGGTCTGAGCCGCCCCGCAGGTCACGTCCGTGAGGTCTGCGCCGGTCACCGTGGCGATGACGTGCGGGTAGCTGCTCGAGCTGCGGGCGCACTCCGGTGGGGCCTGCGGGTCAGGCGGCCAGACGCCCGATCCGGCCGAGTAGCTGTCACCGAGCGCGACATAGGCCAGCGGTGTCGTGGTGGCGGACGCCGGGGAGGCGACGCCGAGCGCCGCCAGCGTGACCAGGCCGACCAGCCCCGTCAGGGTGCCGACCGCCGTGTGCAGAGAGGTCCTCATGAGCGCACTCCTTTGTGGCTACCGAAGGTAAGTTACTCGAAGGTAACGAGGATCCCAGAGCCTGCGCGAGGGGGCAAGAGGGCGGCTGGTTGAATCCCGTCATGCCTTCCCTCACCCGTCACGAGGCGCAGCTGCGCTCCGAGCTGATCTCCGTGAACCGGATGGAGGTGGACCTCGACCTCGACCGGGGAGCCGACCACTTCCACTCACAGACCCGCATCACCTTCACGTGCGCCCGGCCGGGCGCCTCGACCTTCGTCGACGTCAAGCCGGTGGAGCTGCGCTCCATGGTGCTCAACGGCCGGCCCGTCGACGTGGCCACCCTGGCCGACGGGCGCGTCGAGCTCACCGACCTCGCGGCCGAGAACGTCCTCGAGGCCCAGGCCGTGATGGGGTACTCGCGTGACGGGCAGGGCCTGCACCGGGCCACCGACCCGGCCGACAACCAGGACTACGTCTACGGTCACCTGTTCCTCGACGCCGGCCCGCGCGTGTTCGCGTGCTTCGACCAGCCCGACCTCAAGGCCCCGTATGCCGTGTCCGTCACCGCACCGCCCGCGTGGCTCGTCGTGGGCAACGGGGCGGCGACCCAGGTGACGCCCGGACGCTGGGAGCTGGCCGAGACCCGGCCCCTGGCAACGTACTTCGTCACTGTCTGCGCCGGGCCCTACGCGTCCGTGCGCGACGAGCACGACGGCGTACCGCTCGGGATCCACGCACGGGCCTCGCTGCGTGAGGCGCTCGAGCGCGAGGCGCCACAGATGCTCGAGGTGACCAAGGCGAGCCTGGACTACTACCACGGCCTCTTCGGCATCCGGTACCCGTTCGGCGAGTACCACCAGGTCTTCGTGCCGGAGTTCAACGCGGGGGCGATGGAGAACCCCGGATGCGTGACCTTCCGCGACACCTACGTGTTCCGGGGTGCCGCGGCCCGCGACGAGGTGCTGGCGCGGTCGAACACGATCACCCACGAGATGGCTCACATGTGGTTCGGCGACCTGGTGACCATGCGGTGGTGGGACGACCTGTGGCTCAACGAGTCCTTCGCCGAGTACATGGCGCACCGTACGTGCGTGGAGGCCACCGAGTTCACCGACGCGTGGGTCGACTCCACCGTGGCCCGCAAGGCCTGGGGGTATGCCGCGGAGCGCACCCCGTCCACCCACCCCGTGGCGGGGTCCCCGGCGCTCGACGCGCAGTCGGCTCTCCAGGACTTCGACGGCATCTCCTACGCCAAGGGAGCCGCCGCGCTGCGACAGCTCATCGCCCACATCGGGGATGAGGCCTTCATCGCCGGCGTCACGGCATACCTGCGCGAGCACTCGTTCGCGAACGGCACGCTGGCCGACTTCCTCGGGGCGATGGAGCGAGCCTCCGGGCGCGACCTGACGTCCTGGAGCAGGGCATGGCTGCTGACGGCCGGGGCCGACGTGATCTCGGTCGACCGGTCCACAGGGAGCGTGAGCCGCATTGCGCCCCAGGCCTTTCCTGCAGACCGGCCCCACACCTTCGACGTCGCGGGCTACGACGGTGGCGTCGAGCGGTTCCGGGTGCCGGTCACCGTGACTGCCGACCACACCGTGGTCGAGGCCCTCCGGGCGGCTGCCGACGTGGAGCTCGTGGTGCCCAACGCCGGCGACCTCACCTGGGCCACCGTCCTGCTGGACCCACTCACGGTGGAGGCGCTGCCGACCGCTCTCGCGGCAGTCCCCGACGCGCAGGCCCGGGCCGTCGTCTGGGTCGCCCTGGTCGACGGTGTCTGCCTCGGGCAGACCGACCCGCGCGTGATGGTGCGCGCCTTCGGGGCTGCGTGGCCGCAGGAAGACAGCGACTCGGTGCTCAACCGCACGGCAGCCACCCTGTTAGGCCGCGTCATCCCGACCTTCCTGCCCGAGTCCGAGCACGACTGGGCGCTGGAGATGGTCGCGCATGCCGCGAGCCGGCTGCTCGCCTCGAGCGCACCCGGCTCGACTCACGCACTACTGGCCGCCCGCACCCTGGCCCGCAGCAGCGCGGACGAGGCCCTGCTCCACGCGTGGGCGGACGGTACGGGCCTGCCCGCGGGGCTCGAGGGCGACTCGGACTTCCGCTGGATCGTCGTGCGCAACCTCGCGGGACGCGGATGGACTGACCGCGTGGGGGTGGAGGCGGTGTTGTCCCGTGACGACACCCTGCAGGGACGGCTCGGGGCCCTCACGGCGCTGGCGGCGCTGCCTGACCCGGAGTCCAAGGCCTGGGCGTGGCGTGAGCTCACGACCAACCGGCACCGCTCCAACTACGAGCTCAACGCGCTGGCGCAGGGATTCTGGGTGTCCGGAGGGCTGGAGGTGCTCCGCCCGTATGTGGCACGGTACTTCGAGGACGTCCCCGCCATGACGGCGTGGGTGGGGGAGGACGCCATGGCGAGGGTGGCGACGCTCGCCTATCCGGGTCGGGTGGTCGAGCCGGAGACGCTGTCAGCCAGCCAGGGGACCCTTGAGCGGGGCGAGCTGACGGCCGCGGTCCGACGGGCTGTGGTGGACGGACAGTCGGAGCTCCGGGAGGCGCTCTCGTCGCGCGCGGCCTTCCGGTGACTTGCGGGGCTGTTGAGGTGTTTGTGCAGGTCAACCGGCCCTTCGCCGGGTGTTCCGGGAGACACGATGCGGGCGAATCGGGCCTTGCGGCCTTACACTCAGTGGTGGCGAGGTCCATGAGATGTCAGTTGACGTACACCTTCGTCGACCGGAGGTCTCAGTGGAGTGCCAGTCATGAACCGCTTGTGTGAGGGCTTCGTGCTCGGAGAGCGGTACGAGCTCGGCGTGCGTATCGCGTCGGGCGGTATGGCCGATGTCTGGGCCGGCACCGACAGGGTTCTCCAGCGCACGGTCGCCATCAAGGTGATGCGTCCCGACACCGGGCACGAGGAGCTGTTCGCCCTCCGGTTCCGCGACGAGGCCGTGCACTCCGCAGCGCTGCTGCACATCAACATCGCCACGCTCTTCGACTACGGCGAGGACGATGGCCTGGCCTTCCTCGTCATGGAGCTCGTCAAGGGTGAGCCCCTGTCGGTGGTGCTCAAGGAGCGCGGGCCACTGGACCCGGTCCAGGTGCGCTCGATCGTCGGTCAGGCTGCGCTCGCACTGGGTGTCGCCCACGAGGCGAGGGTCGTCCACCG
The DNA here is from genome assembly GCF_036000045.1 of Pedococcus sp. GTDB lineage: Bacteria > Actinomycetota > Actinomycetes > Actinomycetales > Dermatophilaceae > Pedococcus. The sequence goes on along the minus strand of NZ_DASYGF010000065.1, from coordinate 20,174 downwards.
CGACGTGAAGCCCGCCAACATCCTCGTCCGGCCGGACGGGCTGGTGAAGCTCACCGACTTCGGGATCGCCCGCGCCCTCGACGCCGCAGGTCACACCCGCGCCGGCGAGATGCTCGGCACCCCTGACTACATCAGCCCGGAGCAGGCCATGGGGGAGCCCGCCACCGGCGCCAGTGACCTCTACGCGCTCGGCGTCGTGGCCCACGAGATGCTGTCGGGGCGCAAGCCGTTCGACAAGGGCACCCCCGTCGCCACCGCGCTCAGCCACGTCAACGAGCCGCCCCCGCCGCTGCCCGACGGCATCCCCGAGGACCTCGCCTCGCTCGTGAACGACTGCCTCCAGAAGAACCCCGCGGACCGTCCCGAGAACGCCCGCGCGGTCGCCGCGCGGCTCGGGGTGAGCGAGCACGAGATGGCCGGCCTCGACCTCGGCCTGGCCAGTGCCACCGACGAGACGTCCCACGATGCGGCGGCGGACGAGCGCCCCGCCACGCGTGTGCCCGACCTGGGTGGCCCCACCCTGAGCATGCCCATTTGAGCAGAGCGTAAGTCGGTCGTCAGGTGGTCGTCTGCCAGCCGTTCGCGGCGTTGACGACGACACGGTCGGCGCGGGAGGACGTGGCGGCGACCAGCTGAGCGTTCTTCTCGTCAGAGGTGGTGACCCACTCGGCCGCGGCGTCGGGGGACTTCCCGAACTCGACGTGGCGGGCGATCAAGCGGCTGATGCGCACCTCGTGGTCCGTCGCGACGTACCAGACCTCGTCGAGCTCGGCTCGGGCCTTGGGCCACGGCTGCTCGTCGTGGAGGAGGTAGTTGCCCTCGGTGACCACGAGCCGGGCGGCCGGAGGCACCACCAGGGCGGCAGCGATGGGTTGTTCGAGGTCGCGCTCGAAGCCGGGGGCGTAGATCTCCTCCTCGGGGTTGGCGCGGACCCGATGGAGGAGGTGGGCGTAGCCGTACCCGTCGAAGGTGTCGGCCGCCCCCTTGCGATCCAGGACGCCCAGACGCCCCAGCTGCGCGTCCGCGAGGTGGAAGCCGTCCATCGGCAGGTGGGCCACCCACTGCGGCCCACGGGTGCGGGCCACCTCGGCGACCAGAGCCTCGACGAACGTCGTCTTGCCGGCGCCGGGCTCGCCGGTGACCCCCAGGACCGCCCGGCGCTCGTCGACGACCAGATCGACGGCCAGCTCGGCGAGCCGAGCCAGCCCGTCTCGGCCCCCGGTCACCTGTAGTTGGTGAACTGCAGGGCCACGTCGAGCTCGTCCTTGCCCTTGAGCAGCGCCTGCACGGCCTGGAGGTCGTCACGCGACTTGCTGGTCACCCGCAGCTCGTCGCCCTGGATCTGCGCCTTGACCGACTTGGGTCCCTCGTCGCGGATGATCTTGCTGATCTTCTTGGCGTTCTCCTGTGAGATGCCCTCCTTGAGCCCGAGCTCGAGGCGGTACTCCTTGCCGGACAGCCGCGGGCCGGCCTCGGGCACATCCAGGTGCTTGAGCGAGACCTTGCGCTTGACCAGCCAGGTCTGGAAGACGTCGAGGACGGCGTTGGCCCGCTCCTCGGTGTTGGCCTTGACGATGACCTTGTCCTCGCCGCTGGCCTCGATCGAAGCACCGACGTTCTTGAAGTCGTACCGCGTCGAGACCTCGCGAGCGGCGCTGTTGAGGGCGTTCGCGACCTCCTGGTGGTCGATCTTGCTGACGATGTCGAACGAGCTGTCGGCCATGCGGTTCGGGTCCTCTCGGGTGGGCTGGCTGTGGCGGGACTGCCGGTTTCGGCAATCCCCGCGGACCTTGCTATCCTTCCACGCGCACCCAGGCAGGTTGCCCGAGCGGCCAATGGGAGTGGACTGTAAATCCATCGCGAAAGCTACGAAGGTTCGAATCCTTCACCTGCCACCCAGTGCACAAGAGGGCGGCATACCTGCGCATGAGCCGGTATGCCGCCCTCTTCTGTACCCGGGGTGAATGTGCCGCTAGGGCGACTTTCGGGGTCATCGTCGGTCGGTGACCTGCGATTCTCCTCGCCATAGGGCGGTTAGGCCCGTAAAGCGGCCGCGGTCTGGACCAGCCCGTCCCGCTCGAGGGCAGTGATGATGTCGGACACGGTCCCCGGCGGGTTCGCCCATGAGTCGGCGATGCGTTGCACGGCGCCGTAGACCGTGACGCGGCTGAGGTCGAGCTGGTCGAGGACGAAATCGTCGGGTGACTTGGCTTGGACGTCCCAGGTCTGCAGTGTCTCGGCGGGGAAGTCGGCCAAGTTGTGGGTGACGATCACCTGGGCCCGGGCTCGGATAGCAGCGGCCAGGACATGACGGTCATCCGGATCAGGCAATGACAGGCCCTCGATCAGTGACTCGTAGTCGGTGACACGGCAGTCCCGGACGGCGCCGTTCATCAGGTCGCGGGTGCGATGCAGTCTGGCCGGGTCGAGATCGGGTCGGTTGTTGCGCAGGCTGGCGAACACCTCGTCGAGGATCTGATCGGTCCACTTGGCCTGCACCAGACCGGTTTGGGCGATCCGGATCAGGAGGTCACGAAGGGTGCTCGGGTAGAGCACGTGGGCGTCGTAGACGACGACGAACCCCACGTCAGAGCAGGCCCATCTCTTGGCTGATCCGCGTCAGCTCGTCTGCGGCCTCGCGGCGTTGCTGGTCATCGCGAGCGATGTACGCCATCAGGGAAGCCGCCTTGACCCGTCGGTGCTTACCCACCTTGCGGTGCTCGATCTTGCCGTCTTCGAGCAGTCCGATCAGGAACGGCCGGCTGACGTTGAGCAGCTCCGCAGCCTGCTGGGTCGTCAGTTCTGCATGCGACGGCACGACCGACACGCCTTCGCCTGCTGCCATGTGAGCGAGGACCCTAGCCAGAAGCTCGACCGCGCCGCGCGGGACGACGAGCGTCTCCGACTCCCCGGCAACCTCGAGTCTGATCGCCCGGTCGGTGTGGCTGGCGAGGTATGCCGTCACATGAGGCAGCGCCTCGACCGCGGTGGTCATGTCGGAGTCGTCGGGTTCGACGGGGGAAAGGGCCAGGACGCTCATGGTTCGTGCTCCTCTGGTGATGAGCCCATTATTCGCAATAAACGAAACAGACGCAATAGATGTGTCGGCCGCCGGAGGCCCGGGCCTCCGCACCCGCGTGCGAGACTGGGCTCGGGGCGGGCTCACGGACCCCACATCCTTGCGTCGATCCCGGAGGTCTGGACGCTTGTACCCATGGCTGCCTCATTGGCCTTACGAGGTAAGAAGACATCAAGGTCCCCCCACGTCCGGAGCCGAGGGACAAGGCTGGTCCCTGATGGTCCCTGATGGTCCCTGATGGTCCCTGATGGTCCCTGATGGTCCCTGATGGTCCGGATGTGTTGGAAAGACACCGACTCGCGTCGACGGTCTGCGAGAATCTGCGGCGAAGTTCGCGGACAGCCGTATCCAGGCAGGTTGCCCGAGCGGCCAACGGGAGTGGACTGTAGATCCATCGCGAAAGCTAGGAAGGTTCGAATTCTTCACCTGCCACCCAGTGCACAAGAGGGCGGCATACCGGCGCAGGAGCGGGTATGCCGCCCTCTTGCATGCGCTCAGTGCACCGAGGCCAGCAGCGCGCCGACCCCGACGAAGAGACCGCCGAAGATGCGGTTCAGCCGCAGCTGCCCCGCCTCGCTGCGGGTCATCCGGCGCAGCCCGCGAGCGGCGACCGCGAAGACGAACCACATGACGAGGACGTCGACCGCTACCACCGTCGCCGCGAGCACGGCGTACTGCGTCGCCAGCGGACGGTCCGGGCGGATGAACTGAGGCGTGAAGGCGAGGAAGAAGACGACCGCCTTGGGGTTCGTCAGGTTGACGAGCAGCCCTTGGCGCACCATCGACCAGGGCGTGACGCAGACCAGCAGGCCCTCGGTGTCCACCGGGCGGGGCTTGGCCCGGAGCTGCCGCACGCCGAGGAACACCAGGTAGGCAGCGCCGACATAGCGGACGACGGAGAAGAGCAGCGGCGAGCCGGCCACGAGGACCCCGACCCCGGCGGCCACGACGGCGATGTGCACCAGCAGGGCGAGCTGCTGGCCCAGGATGCCCCAGATCGAGCGTGCCCACCCCGACCCGATCGAGTTGGACATGGTGTTGACCGCGCCGGCACCAGGCGTCAGCGAGATGAGCAGGGCAGCAGCGAGCAGGGTGAACCATACGGACCAGGACACGGCGGTGGATTCTATCGGCGGGCGGTGACCTGGCACGCCGGGTACGTTGGGTCCAGGGGTTGCCCACCGGGGCGGCAACGCGTCGGAAGGGGCCCAATGCGTGTCGTCGTGATGGGCGCCGGCGGCTACGTCGGCAGCAGGCTCGTCCCGGCGCTGCTCGCGGAGGGCCACGATGTCGTCGCCACGTTCACCGACGTCACCAGTGCCTCCCGCTTCTGGTGGGCCGAGCGGGTCGAGCCGGTCCAGATGCAGGTCCTCGACCGGGGCTCGGTGCGTAAGGCTGCGGCGGGCGCCGAAGCCCTCTACTACCTGATCCACGGGCTGGCGGGCGAGGACTTCGCGACCGCCGACCGCGAGGGCGCCTACAACGCCGCGCATGCCGCCGTTCGCGCGGGAGCCCAGCGAATCGTCTACCTCGGCGGCCTGGTCCCGGCGGTCCACGACTCTGAGCTGTCACCTCACCTGCGCTCGCGTCTTGAGGTCGAGGGCATCCTCACGGACTCGGGTGTCCCGACGTCGGCGCTGCGCGCGGCGATGGTGGTGGGGAGCGGCTCCACCTCGTTCGAGATCCTGCGGCAGCTGAGCGAGCGGATGCCCCTGCAGGCGCTGCCCACGTGGATGGGCAGCATCGTCGAGCCGGTCGCCGTCAGTGACGTCGTCACGGCGCTTCTCGGTGCGCTCAGAGCCCCGGACCGCAGCTGCGTCTACGACCTCGGCAGCGGCGACCGCCTCCCGTATGCCGCGTTGCTGCGGCTCTATGCGCGCGTCGCCGGCCTCCAGCGGGTCCAGGTCAGGGTGCCGATGCTGCCGACCCGGCTCGTGTCGCGGCTCGCCCCCACACTGACGGGGGCGCCTGCCTCGACCGTCCAGACCCTGGTGGAGAGCCTGCGGCACGACATGGTCTGCGGCAGCCAGGAGTTCCTCGTCGACCTCATGCCCACCGGTCACGCGATGCTGCCGGTCGCCGAGGCCATGGACCGCGCGCTGGCTCTGCCGGGCGAGGAGGTCCCTGACCGGGACCGCGACATCCTGGGGCCGCTCAGCTCCGACGCTGGCTGGGCCGGTGGGCAGGTGTCACGACGTGACGGACGCGCGGTGCACCATCACCGCGGCAGCTGGCAGGACCTCCTGCTCGGCCCTCCGCCTGTCGGCTGAGAGCTGCGCGTCGCGCGCCGGTCCAGCCCCGCGGTTCAGCCCCGAGACCTGAGGTGCCGGTCGAGGTTGTGTGCGAAGCCTGCGCCCATCGCGGCGATGACCGCGTGCATCGAGGTCTGGACGGCAGGTCTGGCCAGCCGCGGGAAGGGCAGGTCGACGCTCACGCCCAGGTCGATCGTGAGACGCGTCCCCTGACCCGAGCTCGCGAGCACGTAGGTGCCCTCCACACCTGCCCGCTCGCCGCTCGCCGGAGTGTGGGTGTAGACGATCCGCTCCTGCGGCGTGAAGGTCATCTGCTCGGTGAAGCTCAGGCCGACGCTCCGGCCGAGCACCTCGATCGGCGCGAGCTTCCACACCCACAGGTCATCGTGAGGCTCGATGCTGCGCACCATCGGCGTCAGACGGGCGACCTGGCGGGCGTCGGTGAGCACCTGCCACACGGCATCCCGAGCGAACGGCACCTCGGCCGTCGAGCGTTTGGAGGCGGTGAAGTCAGTCATGAGGTGGATCCTTCGACCACTCGCGGCGGAACACGTGTCATCGGCGTCGGTGCCGCAGGGTCGCACGGACGGCGTCGTCGAAGCCCGTGCGGCCGCCAGGCGGCGGACCCACCGCCGTGAGGATGTCCTCCTCGCGGCATACGGCTTGGTGGATGAGGCTGTTCACCAACGGCCGGGCGATGCCCGCGGAGACCGGCGTCACCAGGCCGACCCAGAGCCCGGCCAGATGCGGGGTGAGGACCGGCACCGTGGCGATCCAGCGGGGTCGCAGCCCGACCACGGCGGCATACCGCTGGATCATCTGCGCGTAGGTCAGCACCTCGGGGCCGCCGATGTCGAAGGTGCGGTTGGTCTCTGGGGGCAGGTCGGCGGCGGCCACGAGGTAGTGCACGACGTCGGCGATCGCGATCGGCTGGATGCGGTTGCGCAGCCAGCGCGGGGCCACCATGGCGGGCAGCCGCTCGGTGAGGTGGCGCAGCATGTCGAACGACGCCGACCCGTCACCCAGGACCACTCCCGCCTGCAGGACCGCGGCCGGCACGGGGGCATCGACGAAGATCTGGCCCACCTCGACCCGGGAGGCGAGGTGCTCGGACAGCTCGCCCGGCGGGTGGAGGCCACCGAGGTAGACGAGGCGGCCCACGGCCTCGTCGGCCGCCGCCGTCGCGAAGGTCGTCGCCAGCTCGCGGTCGCGGGTGACGAAGTCTCCCCGGCCGTCCATCGAGTGCAGCAGGTAGTAGGCCACCTCCACGCCGGCCAGGGCCCGGCGCACGTCGTCGGCGCGGCTCGCGTCCCCCTCCACCACCTCGACGTCCGGCGCCCAGGGCAGGCCGTCCAGCCGGGAACGACGACGGGTGAGGACGCGCACGGCCCAGCCTCCCTCGAGCAGGGCGGGCACCAGCTCACCACCGATGTAGCCGGTGGCACCGGTCACCAGGGCGGTCCGCTGGCGGGTCCGCTCAGCTGCGGTCATGGGTGTCACCTTCCGACGGAGAGGACAGGGGGCAGGAGGAAGAGCAGCCCGAGCGACCAGGTGAGGTGCACGATCGCCGGCCCGAGGATCCCGCCCGTCACGCGGCGCTGGAGACCCGTGAGCAGGCCGAGCAGGGCGGCGGCAAGGACGAGCAGGGGTATGCCGGCGCCGACGGTCGTCAGAGCGTAGACGGCGGCGGTGACGAGCACCGGGTGGTGCCGGCCGACGGCGGCATACAAGGCACCCCGGAAGTACAGCTCCTCCCCGACGCCGTTGACGGCGGTGATCAGGGCCACCAGCGGTAGGGAGCCGAGGCGGGCGTGGTCGAGCAGGGTGAGCACCGGGTCGCGCAGCGCCGGCACACGCGCGATGACCAGCCCGCCCGCCAGGAAGATGCCGAGGAGCAGCGCTCCCAGTGCGAGCGACTGCGCCAGGGGTCGCGCCGCCCCGCCGGCACGGGTGTGTGCGCGTCCGAGGTGGAGGGGGCCCGAGAGCAGCGCCCCCGTCGCCCAGACCGCAGCCAGCCCGAGCGTGGCCGCATAGAACAGGGGGTCGCCGGGACGGATCCTCAGCGCCAGGGCAAGGACGATCGCGCCCACCACGAGCGTCAGCGCGGAGACCACGCGGCGGCGGCGGAACGCCGCGTCGCTCTCCTGGTGGTCGCGAGGGACCGGTTGGACGAGCGCTGCCTGGATGAACGAGCGCACCTCGGCGACGGGGCTGATCATGACGTGGCCCGCACGGCGTCGTAGCGGCGTAGGGCCTCGTGGCGTTCCGCGGCGTGGTCGACGATGGGCTCGGGATAGCCGTGCAGGTAGCCGTCCTCGTGCTTCCACGGCTCGTGCACGGCCTTGCCGGGCAGGTGTCTCAGCTCGGGCACGTACCGGCGCACATAGTCCCCGTGGGGGTCGAAGCGCAGGCCCTGGGTGACGGGGTTGAACACCCGGAAGTAGGGCGACGCGTCGGTGCCGGTCCCCGCGACCCACTGCCACCCGTGGTTGTTCGAGGCCACGTCGCCGTCGATGAGATGGTCGAGGAAATGCCGTGCGCCCACAGGCCACCACACGTGCAGGTCCTTGGTGAGGAAGCTGGCCGTGACCATGCGCATCCGGTTGTGCATCCACCCCTCGGCGAGCAGCTGCCGCATCGCCGCATCCACGGCCGGGTAGCCGGTGCGCCCACGGCGCCAGGTCTCGACCAGACCGGCGGGCGACTCGTAGGCCATCCCTGCCAGTGCCGGACGTAGGTCGTGCCAGGCCGAACCCGGTTGATGCCACAGGACATCCGCATAGAACTCGCGCCAGGCCAGCTCGGTGGTGAAGCGCGCGGCGCCCTCGGATCGCTGGTCGCCGCGGGCGCCACGGTCGGCGACATCGGCGAGGAGCGTGCGCGGGTGCACGGCGCCGATCTTGAGGTAGGGGGACAGCCGCGACACGCCATCGAGGTCCGCCCGGTCCCGGTCCGTCCCGTATGCCGCGAGCGAGTCGTCGAGGAACTCGGCCCACCTCCGGAGCGCCGCGCCTTCCCCGGCCTCGGGGAGGTGCGGGAGGTCCGGCTCGGCGAGCGCGGCGTCGACGAGGTCCCAGGCCCTGTCCTCGGAGGCGACCTGCGCCAGCCGGAGGCCGGTAGGTTCCGTGGCCGGGCGGGGCCACCCGTGGTCGCGCCACGCGCGGCTGAACGGCGTGAAGACCTTGTAGGGGTCGCCACTGCCGTTGAGGACCGAACCCGGCCCCACGGCATACGGGCTGCCGGTCTCGACCCAGTCCACGCCGGCGTCGTCCAGAGCCTGACGCACCTGAGCGTCGCGGCGGCGTCCGACCGGCGTCGTCTCCCTCGACACGTGCACAGACGCAGCCCCGAGCTCTCGCACGAGGTCGGGCACCACAGTCCGCGGGTCACCGGCACGCAGGCAGAGCCGTCCGTCGTAGGCGCGCTCCGTCGCGCGGAGCGTCGCCGCGAGCCACGCCCGGCGCGCTCGCCCGGCGTTGGCCCACAGCGACGGGTCGAGGACGAAGACCACACAGACCTGCGCCCCGGCTCCGGCAGCCGCTCCGAGCGCGGGCAGGTCGCCCCGACGCAGGTCCCGGCGCAGCCACAGGACGGAGGGGGCACCGGACATGCAGCCACACTATGCGGATCGCATTACTCGCGAGTCACCCGTCTTGGGTGGCAGGCTCAGGGCCGTGGCCTGAGGCTGGGGCCATACCGCTTGTCCGCCGTCGCTGGGAGGCCCTCCGGATGTTCTCGCGCATCGCCATCGTCAACCGCGGCGAAGCCGCCATGCGGCTCATCCACGCGGTGCGCGACCTCAACGCGCAGGCGGGTCGCCCAGGTGGCGTCGGTGGTCCGGGTGGGGACTACATCGAGACGGTCGCGCTGCACACCGAGGGGGAGAAGCGCGCGATGTTCGTGCGCGAGGCCGACCTCGCCTACAACCTGGGACCTGCCGCGAACCGGCCCTACCTCGACTACGCCGTCCTCGAGCGGGCGCTGACCGAGACGGGCGCCGATGCCGCCTGGGTCGGATGGGGCTTCGTCGCCGAGGACCCCGGCTTCGCAGAGCTGTGCGCTCGCCTCGGCGTGACCTTCATCGGGCCCAGTCCCGATGCCATGCGCAAGCTCGGCGACAAGATCGGGTCCAAGCTCATCGCCGAAGAGGTGGGGGTGCCCGTCGCCCCCTGGAGCGGTGGCGGCGTCGACACCCTCGAGGACGCGAAGGCCGCCGCGGCCCGCATCGGTTACCCCCTGATGCTCAAGGCCACTGCGGGTGGCGGCGGGCGCGGCATCCGCATGGTGGCCTCCGACGAGGACCTCAGCGACGCCTATGAGCGCACTCGCGACGAGGCCCAGCGCGCGTTCGGGTCGGGGGTCGTGTTCCTGGAACGCCTGGTGACCGGCGCTCGCCACGTCGAGGTGCAGGTCATCGCTGACGGTCAGGGCACTGCCTGGGCGATCGGGGTACGCGACTGCTCGATCCAGCGACGCAACCAGAAGGTCATCGAGGAGTCGGCCTCGCCGGTGCTCGGGCCCGAGCAGGTGACCGAGGTCAAGGCGGCGGCGGAGCGGCTCGCGGTGGCGGTGGGGTATGCCGGTGCGGGCACGGTCGAGTTCCTCTACCACCCCGGCGAGCGGTTCTTCGCGTTCCTCGAGGTGAACACCCGCCTCCAGGTGGAGCACCCGATCACCGAGGCCACCACCGACACCGACCTGGTCAAGCTGCAGATCCACATCGCGGCCGGCGGCCGCCTCGAGGGCGAGCGACCCCGGGAGGAGGGCCACGCTGTCGAGGCACGGCTCAACGCCGAGGACCCCGACCGCGACTTCGCCCCCTCACCGGGCCGGATCGCACGGCTCACCCTGCCGACGGGCCCGGGCATCCGCGTGGACACCGGTGTCGGAGAAGGGGACTCGATCCCCGCCGACTTCGACTCCATGATCGCCAAGGTCATCGCCGTGGGCCGCGACCGTGACGAGGCGCTCGCCCGGCTGCGGCGAGCGATGGCCGAGACCACCGTCGTGATCGAGGGCGGCTCCACCAACAAGAGCTTCATCCTCGACCTGCTCGACCAGCCCGAGGTCATCGACGGCAGCGCCGACACCGGCTGGATCGACCGGGTCCGCACCGAGGGCCGGCTGGTCTCGCATGCGCACTCCGGTGTCGCGCTCGTCGCGGCGGGCATCGCCGCCTACGAGGACGAGGAGGGCGTCGAGCGAGTGCGCCTGCTCGAGACCTCCCGCGGTGGACGCCCTCAGGTGCAGCACCGCACCGGGCGGGCCGTAGACCTCAAGCTGCGCGGAGCGGCATACAAGGTCACGGTATGGCGCATCGGGCCGCACCGGTTCCGCGTTGCCGTCGCCGCAGGCGACCACGAGCAGACCGTCGACGCCGAGCTCGACGTCCTCGACGAGTACACCAGCCGCATCACCGTCGGCGGCCGGCTGCACCGCCTGGTCACCGCGGCGCACGGGCCGGTCCAGCTCGTCGAGGTGGACGGGGTCACCCACCGCGTGACGCGGGACGAGGGCGGCGTCGTGCGCTCCCCGGCCCCGGCGCTGGTCGTCGCCACGCCCGCGCAGGTCGGGTCCGAGCTCGCGGCGGGTGCGCCCGTGCTCGTGCTGGAGTCGATGAAGATGGAGACGGTGCTGCCGGCGCCGTTCCAGGGCCGGGTCAAGGAGCTGATGGTCTCCGTCGGCAGCCAGGTCGAGACGGGCGCGCCCCTGGTCCGGCTGGAGCCGGTGGGCGACCCGGACGCGGCCGCCGAGAGCGGCGACGGCGGCGACACCGTCGACCTCGACCTCCCCGACGCGGACGGCGCCGGCGCGAGTGCTGTCGAGCGTGCCCGGCGGGCCCGGGCCGACCTGCGCGCCATGCTGCTCGGCTACGACCTCGACCCCCGGGACCAGGGGGCCACCCTGAAGACCTATCTCGAGGCTCGTGACGAGCTGGTCGCCGAAGGTGTGTCCCAGGTCGAGGAGGAGATCGGCGTGCTCGACGTCCTCGCCGACTTCGCCGAGCTCGGAAGGAACCGCCCGGCCGACGAGGAGGCGCACGTCGAGCACCGCGTGCACAGCCCCCGGGAGTACTTCCACACCTACCTGCAAAGCCTCGACGTCGAGCGTGGTGCGCTGCCCGAGCAGTTCCGCGCCAAGCTCGCCAGAGTCCTGCGCCACTACGGCGTCGACTCCCTCGACCGCACCCCCGAGCTCGAGGAGGCGGTGTTCCGGATCTTCCTCGCCCAGCAGCGTTCCGCGCTCGACGTCGTCCTGGCCAGCTCGCTGCTCCAGCGGTGGATCGCCGAGGCCGGCCCGCAGCCACCACTGGACGCCCAGGTGCGAGAGCTGCTCGACCGGCTGGTCGTCGCCACGCAGCTGCGGTTCCCGGTGATCGGTGACCTGGCCCGCAGCGTGCGGTTCCGCTGGTTCGACCAGCCGCTGGTCGACGCCGAGCGGGCCAGCGTGCTGGGCGGCGTGGCGGGCGAGGTCGCCGAGCTCGCCGGTATGCCGGATGGTCCCGACCGCGCCGCGCGGGTGGATGCGCTTGCGGCGATCCCCGAGCAGATCGTGCAGTTCCTCGCGGAGCGGCTGACCGGCGGTGTGCCCGAACGCGAGCCCATGCTTGCCGTCCTCGTCAAGCGGCACTACCGCGACCACGAGCTGACCGGGCTGCGTGAGGTCCAGCTGGGCTCTCGACCCTTCGCCAACGCGGACTACGTCCTCGACGGTCTCGGGACCCACCTGGTCACGACGGTCGGCCTGGTCGACGAGCTGACGCCCGACTCCTCGCTCACCCGCGACGTCACCGAGCTCCTGGCCCAGCGCGCACCCGGCCAGGACGGCGTCGTCGACCTCTACCTGGGCTGGGCGCAGGAGCCGGAGAGCCCCGAGGAGGCCAGTGACCTCCTCGCTGCCCGGCTGGCCGAGCTGCCGTTCAGCAGCATGGTGCGCCGCGTCGCGCTGGCGGTATGCCCGGGCAACGGACGCCCGGTGGCCTACTTCACCTTCCGCCCGGGCGCCGACGGCTCGATGGTCGAGGACCGGCTGGTGCGCGGTGTGCACCCCATGGTCGGACGCCGGCTCAACCTGTGGCGGCTTCGCGACTTCGAGGTCACTCGCTTGGAGGCTCCCGAGGACGTGCTGCTGTATCTGTGCACGGCTCCGGGCAACGACGCCGACCAGCGGCTCGTGGCGCTGGCACAGGTGCGCCAGCTGGCCGTGGTACGCGACGAGGAGGGCAGGGTCACCGGACTGCCCCACGCGGAGCGGGCCATCGCCAACTGCCTCGAGGCGATCCGCCGCGCCCGCTCGGCGCGTGGCGCCGCCGGTGCTCGCCTGGATATGAACCACGTCTGGGTGCACCTCTGGCCGCCTGTCGACGCCGACCTCGACCAGCTGACCTCGCTGCGGAGCAAGATCGCGCCCCTGACGGCGGGTGCCGGCATCGAGGAGGTGCTGGTCCAGGGCCGGATCACCAGCCCTGACGGTGCGAGCGCACCCCTCGCCGCGCGCTTCTTCTACCAGCCGGGCTCGGGCGTCGTGACGTCCGTCGGGCAGCCGCCCACCGAGCGGCTCAAGCCGCTCGACGACTACGCCCAGAAGGTCGTGCGGGCCCGTCGCCGGGGCGTCGTCTACCCCTACGAGCTGCAGGCGATGATCGCCGGCCCAGGCGGGACGGCGACCGAGTACGACATCGACGACACAGGCGCCCTCGCCCCCGTCGACCGGCCCTACGGGCTCAACAAGGCGGGCATCATCGCGGGCGTCATCACCACGCCCACGGAGCGCTACCCCGAGGGCGTGAAGCGCGTGCTGCTGTGCGGCGACCCGCTCAAGGCCCTGGGCGCGGTGTCCGAGGCCGAGTGTGCGCGTGTCATCGCCGCGCTCGACCTCGCCGAGGAGCTCGGCGTGCCCGTCGAGTGGTTCGCACTGTCGGCAGGCGCGCGGATCTCGATGGACTCCGGCACCGAGAACATGGACTGGGTCGCCCGAGCGCTCAAGCGCATCGTCGAGTTCACCCAGGGGGGCGGTGAGATCAACATCGTCGTCGCCGGCATCAACGTCGGCGCCCAGCCGTACTGGAACGCCGAGGCCACGATGCTGCTGCACACCAAGGGCATTCTGGTGATGACGCCGGACAGCGCCATGGTGCTGACCGGGAAGATGTCGCTGGACTACTCCGGGGGCGTCTCGGCGGAGGACAACTTCGGCCTCGGCGGTTACGACCGGGTGATGGGCCCGAACGGACAGGCCCAGTACTGGGCACCGAATCTCACCGCGGCGACCAAGATCCTGTTCGCGCACTACGACCACGCCTACGCCGCGCCGGGCGAGCGGTACCCGCGGCGGGCGGAGACGTCCGATCCGCTGGACCGCGACGTGCAGACGTTCCCGCACCTGCATCCGGACAGCCCGTTCACCACGGTCGGGGAGATCTTCTCGCCGGAGACGAACAAGGACCGGAAGAAGCCGTTCGACATCCGGACGGTGATCAAGGCGGTCGCCGACCAGGATCACGAGACGCTGGAGCGGTGGGCCGGGATGGCGGACGCGGACACCTCGGTGGTGGTGGACGCGCACCTGGGCGGTTACCCGGTGATGATCGTCGGGATCGAGTCGCGGAACATTCCGCGGCGCGGTTTCCTGCCTGCGGACGGCCCGGATCAGTTCACCTCCGGCACGTTGTTCCCGAAGTCGTCGAAGAAGACGGCCAGGGCGATCAACGCGGCCAGCGGCAGCAGGCCGCTGGTGGTGCTGGCGAACCTGTCCGGGTTCGACGGCTCCCCGGAGTCGCTGCGGAACATCCAGTTGGAGTACGGCGCCGAGATCGGCCGGGCCATCGTGAACTTCGAGGGCCCGATCATCTTCTGCGTGGTGTCCAGGTATCACGGTGGGGCGTTCGTGGTGTTCTCCGGTGCGCTGAACGACAACATGGAGGTGATCGCGGTCGAGGGCTCGTTTGCCTCGGTGATCGGCGGCGCCCCCGCCGCGGCCGTGGTATTCACCCGGGACGTCAACGCCCGCACCGCCAACGACCAGCGGCTCAAGGAGATCGAGGCGGCGATCAACGCGGCCACCGACGACGCGCAGCGCGCGGAGCTGCGGGTGCAGCTGGCCGACACCAGGGCCACCGTGCGGTCGGAGAAACTCGGTGAGGTGGCCGCCGAGTTCGAGCAGATCCACAACATCGAGCGGGCCCGTGAAGTGGGGTCGGTGCACACCATCATCCCGGCGGTGCGGCTGCGGCCTTATCTGATCGAGGCCGTCGAGCGCGGGATGGCCCGGAGCAGCGGGGACCCGATCGTCTGACGCGCTGGTACCGATCGAGTCGCCGCCTTTGGATCCTTCCCGGGACTTTGAAGGGTCCGAAGGTGGCGATTCGATCCGGCTGATCGCCATGTGCGACCGCCCGCCCCGTGAGCGCAACAACGGCTCCCGCCGATTGGAATCCAATCAGCGGGAGCCGTCAACGTTGGCCGTGCAGGCCGTTACAGGGCCAGCAGCACCTCGGGGTCGACCAACTTCTCCACTGCGGCCTTGCCGTCGGCCGCATCCCGAGCGTTGCGAGCCGCCTCGGCCATCCGTTCGCAGGTCGCGAGGGTGGTGCGGGACAGCGCAAAGCGAACGCCGGGTACCCCGGACGGGGCCATCGACAGGCTGGTCACCCCGAGCCCGACCAAGACCAGCGCCAGCAGCGGATCGCGGGCGGCCTCGCCGCACACTCCGACGGCCTTGTCCGCGTGCTTGCCGGCCGCGCCGGTGGCCGCGATCAGGTCGAGCACGGCGGGCTGCCACGGGTCGAGCAGTTCGGCGAGCTCGCCGGCCATCCGGTCGGTGGCCATCGCGTACTGGGTGAGGTCGTTGGTGCCGATGCTGGCGAAGTCGACGAGCTCCAACATGTGCCGCGCACGCAGGGCCGCGGCCGGTACCTCCACCATCATCCCGGCGACCGGCAGGCCGTGCGAGCGGACCTTGTCGGTGAACGCCTTGGCCTCGTGCACGGTGGACACCATCGGCGCCATCACCCAGACATTTGCGCCGGTGGCCTTCGCCGCCTGGGCGATGGCCTCCAGCTGGTCGTCCAGGAGCTGCGGGAAGCGCCGGTCCATCCGGTAGCCGCGCACCCCGAGTGCGGGGTTCTCCTCCTCCTCGCTGGGGGCGAAGGCCAGCGGCTTGTCGGCGCCGGCGTCCAGGGTGCGGATCACCACCTTGCGGTCGCCGAATGCCTCGAACACCTTGGTGTAGGCCTTGAGTTGATCGGCGACGGTCGGCGCGGTGGCCGAGTCCAGGAACAGCACCTCGGTGCGGAACAGGCCGACCCCCTCGACGTCCTCCTTGGCGGCCCGTTCGGCGTCCTCGACGGCGCCGACGTTGGCCAGCAGTTGTACGGCGTGCCCGTCACTTGTCCGTCCGGGGCCGCCGGTGGCGGTCTTCAGTGCGGCCCTGGCCTTGGCCCGGGCGATGATCGCCTCCCGCATCTCGTCGTCGGGATCGAGGGTGACCACGCCGCTCGCGGCGTCGATCGCGACGGTGGCGTCGTCGGCGAGTTGCATGGAACCGCTGACCCGAACCAGGCAGGGCAGGTTCAGCTGTGCGGCGATGATCGCGGTGTGACTGGTCGGGCCGCCGAGTTCGGTGACGATGCCGACCACGTGGTCCAGGTCCAGGGTCGCGGTATCGGCCGGCGCGAGGTCGTTGGCGACGATGATCGTCGGCTTGCTGAGCGGCGGGATGCCCGGCTCCGGCACACCGAGAACCTTGGCGACGATCCGGTCGCGGACGTCACGCAGGTCGGTGACCCGCTCGGCCAGGTACGGACCGCTGGCTTCGAGGATCTTGCAGAACCCTTCGACGGCCTGGTCGACGGCGGTCGCCGGGCCGGTACCGGCGGCGATCCGGCGCTGGACGTCGGCCAGCAGACCCGGGTCCTGGGCCATCAGCGAGGTGGCCTCCAGCACCGCGGCGGTGGCGGCCTGGGCCGCGGCGGCCCGCACCCGAAGATTGTTGGCGACGTAACTGAACGCTCCCGCCACCAGGTTGTCCGCCGCCTCGGGGTCGGCGGCGGCGGGCTCGTTCTTCGGCGGCTTTGCGGCCAGCGCGAGCTTGACCACCGATCCGACGGCCGATCCGCGGCCCACGCCGATGCCGCTCAAGGTCTGCTTGGAATCCGTGGTCGAACCCGCCGCGGTGGAAGTGGTGGTGGTCATCTGCTCAGCTCAACTCCTGTGTCGAAACGATTCTCGTGATGCGTAAGGCCGGGGATGCAATGGGCCGGGTGCATGCGGGGCGGCGCGAGCGACTCGCCCGGCAGCCCGGCGCACTGGGTTGGTGCCCAGCGGCCGGGCCGGGCAATCAGGCTGCGTCGTGGTCGATCTCGAGCAGTTCCTGCAGCTGATCCAGGGCGGCGTCCGCGCCGTCACCCTCGGCGGTCAGCGTGACTTCTTCGCCGTTGCCGACGGCCAGACCCATCACCATCAGGATGCTCCTGGCGTCGACCGGGTCACCGCCGGACTTGGCGATGGTGACGGGTAGACCCGTCGCGGTGACGGCCTGCACGAACAGTGAGGCGGGCCGGGCGTGCAGGCCGACGCGGGACGCGACGACGACGTTGCGGGAAGGCATGAATGGGGCTCCTTGTTCTGTCGGCCGCTGGTGGACCGATCGGGCTGGCGTGCGCATCTAACTAACCAGAGCGTGAGCGAAGACACACAGCCGGGGCTGCGACCAACATCGTCGCAGCCCCGGTGGCTTGGCGCAGGATGGAAAGGTCAGGCCGCGACGACGCCCTCGACGACATCCTCGTGGTGCGCGATTTCCTCGGTCTTCGCCTTGTCCAGGCTCATCAGCACGATGACCAGACCAGCGGTGATCACCGTGCCGATGATGATCGCCAGCAGGTACAGAATCGGGCTGCTGACCAGCGGCAGGACGAAGATGCCGCCATGCGGGGCGCGCAGCTCGTTGCCGAAGCCCATCACCAACGCGCCGGTGACCGCCGAACCAACCATGCACGACGGGATGACCCGCAGCGGGTGGGCAGCGGCGAATGGAATAGCACCTTCGGTCACGAACGAGGCACCGAGCAGCCAGCAGGCCAGACCGTTCTCCCGCTCTGCCTCGGTCCACAGCTTCTTGCGGACCGCGGTGGCCAGCGCCATGCCCAGCGGAGGGGTCATGCCCGCCGCCATCACGGCGGCCATGATCTGCAGTGCGGGACCACCGGTGGAGATAGCGGTGCTCAGGCCAGCCACCGCGAAGGTATAGGCCGTCTTGTTCAGCGGGCCGCCCATGTCGAAGGCCATCATCAGGCCCAGGAGTGCGCCGAGCACGATGCCGCTGGCACCGGCCAGACCGTTCAGCCATTCGCTCAGCCAGGTGGATAGCGCGGCAACCGGCTTCCCCACGACGAAGATCATGAACAGACCGACGACGAATGTTGACACCAGCGGAATGACCACCACCGGCATCACACCGCGAACCCCCTTCGGCACCTTGAGGTGTGCCATCCAGTACGCGAGGCCGCCGGCGGCGAAGCCGGAGATCAGGCCACCGAGGAAGCCGGCTCCCATCACATAGGCCAGCAGGCCGCCGACAATTCCGGGGACCAGACCGGGCCGGTCGGCGATGCCGAAGGCGATGAATCCGGAGAGGATCGGCACCAGGAGCAGGAAGGTGATCTTCCCCAGGACGAACAACACTCCTGCGAAACCGGATTGGGCGATCAGGGTGTCAAAACTTTGGCCCGTCGGGAAGCCGGCGGGGAGACTGCTGGCAACGTCTGTGTACGTGACGCCGTTATAGGTGCCGCCGTATGTCTTGTAGGCGACTTCGTAGCCTCCGAACAGGAACCCCAGCGCGATCAGGATGCCGCCGGCCGCGACGAACGGGATCATGTACGACACGCCGGTCATCAGCCATTGGCGGACCCGAGTACCGACGCTGACCTTCCGGGCGCCACCGCCCGACTTGGGCGCCGCGGCAGCCGCGGCAGCAGCCGCGGCGGCTTCCGCTGTACCCGCCTTGGGCGCGTTCTCCACCGCGGCGATGGCGGCTGCCAGTACGGCCTTGGGGTCGTGCACGGCCTTCTTCACGCCGACGTCGACGAAGGGCTTGCCGGCGAACCGGGCCTTGCCCTTCACCTCGAGGTCGGCGGCGTAGATGACTCCGTCGGCGGCCGCGATGATGTCGTCGGACAGCGGAACGGTGCCCGCGGAGCCTTGTGTCTCGACCTGAACTTCGTGACCGAGGTCTTTACCGGTCTGCTCGAGGTTCTCGGCCGCCATGTAGGTGTGCGCAATGCCCGTAGGGCATGACGTCACGGCGACAAACTTCACTGTCCTCCCACCTCTCCCTGAACGTATTTGGCCACCGACGCGGCGTCGGGGGCGTCGATGATGGTCTGGCGGAACGCGGGGCGCACCAGCCGGCGGGCCAGCGCCGCCAGGATGGTGAGGTGTTCGCTGCCGCCACCGGCGGGCGCGGCGATCAGGAACACCAGCGTGGCCGGGCCGTCCGGGGCGCCGAAATCGACGCCGGCGGGGACCCGGGCGAGGCCGAGCGACGGCACGGTGACGTGCTCGGAACGGGCGTGCGGCAGGCCGATCCCGCCCGGCATGCCGGTGGCCATCTGGGCCTCGCGAGCGGCGACGTCGGCGAGGAAGCCGTCCAGGTCGGTGACCCGGCCTGCGGCCTGGAGCTTCGCGGCGAGCTGCCGGGTGGCATCCGCCTTGTCCTTGGCCACCAGGTCGAGAACGACCAGGTCTTCGGTGATCAGGTCTGTCATGATGCGACGTCCTTTACTGCTTGGAGGGGATCGGGATCGGCGACGACGCGGACCGCGACGGCGCAGGCTTCGGTTTCTTCGGGACCGGGAACGGTGCTACCGGGGAGCAGGCAGGCGGCCCGGCCCCAGGCCACCGCCCCGGCAAGTCGCTCGGCAGGAGTGCCGACGGTGTGCAGATAGCCGGACAGCGTGCAATCGCCGGCGCCGACGGTGCTGCGCGGGACCAGCGGCGGGCCGCCGGCCCACCACGACCCCTCAGCGGTGATCAACAGGGCACCATGGCCGCCCATGCTGACCAGCAGGTCCTTGCAGCCGCGGGCGCGCAGTTCCGCGGCGGCATCGATCACGTCGCCGACGGTGACCAGGTCGCGGCCCAGGATCTCCTCGAGTTCTTCGAGGTTGGGCTTGACCACGGTCGCCCCGGCGTCAATGGCGGCCGCAAGCGCCGGGCCGGAGGTGTCGATCGCCACCGGCACCCCGACGGCCACCGCGGCCTTGGTGACCTGCGCGTAGAAGTCCTCCGGCGCGCCGGCCGGCAGGCTGCCGGCCGCGACCAGCCAACTCGGCCCGCTGCGCAGCGCGTCGTTGACCGAATCGATCAGCGCGGACACCTCCTGTTCGGACAGGGTCGCGCCGGGCTCGTTCAGCTTGGTGGTCGTGCCGTCCTGCTCGACGACCGCGATGTTGGTCCGGATGGCGCCGGTGATCGGCACCGCGACCGTCGTGACCTGTTGCGGCGACAGCAGTCCGATCATCCGCTGGGCGTCGTCGCCGGCCGGCAGGATGGCCGTGGTCCGGTGGCCGTGCTTGGCCAGCGCCCGGGCCACGTTGACGCCCTTGCCGCCGGCCTCCACCAGTGCGTGGCTGGTGCGCTGAACCTCGCCACGCTCCAACACGGTCACCTCGACCGTGTGGTCAAGGCTCGGATTGGGGGTGACGGTGACGACCGGGCCGGCGTCCTGCGCCCGCGGGGGAGAAGTCATGCGCGCAGCACCTCCGGTCCGGCATCTTCGATCTCTCGGGCCATGTCGGCATCCACCTCGCTGTCGGTGATGATCGTGTCGACCTCGGACAG
>NZ_DASYGF010000032.1:0-25409 GCF_036000045.1 Pedococcus sp. | reverse complement strand
TCGCTCCTGCCGAAGCGTCGTCCAACCTCGCGCGCTTCGACGCGATGCGCTACGGACTGCGCGTGCTGCCGGAGGGGGTCGAGGCACCCAGCGCTGAGGACGTGATGCGCGCGACCCGCGACGCCGGCTTCGGCGACGAGGTCAAGCGCCGCATCATCCTGGGCACCTACGCGCTCTCGAGCGGCTACTACGACGCGTACTACGGCCAGGCGCAGAAAGTGCGCACCCTCATCGGACGCGACTTCGCCGCCGCCTTCGAGCAGGCCGACGTCCTCGTCTCGCCGACCGCGCCGACCACCGCCTTCCGGCTGGGCGAGAAGCTCGACGACCCGTTGGCGATGTACCTCAACGACATCGCCACCATCCCGGCCAACCTCGCCGGCGTCCCCGGCATCTCCGTGCCCTCCGGCCTCGCCCCCGAGGACGGCCTGCCGACCGGCGTCCAGGTGCTGGCACCGGCACTCGCCGACGACCGGCTCTACCGCGTCGGCGCCGCCCTGGAGTCTCTGCTGAACGAGCACGCGGGCGGCCCGTTCCTCACCCCCGAGAGGCTGGCGGTGACGTCATGACCGACGTACTGGTGTCCTTCGACGACGCACTCGCGTCCTTCGACCCGTCGTTCGGTCTCGAGGTGCACGTCGAGCTGAACACCGCGACGAAGATGTTCTGCGGCTGCCCGGCGAGCTTCGGCGCCGAGCCGAACACCCAGACCTGCCCGACCTGCCTCGGCCTGCCCGGTTCGATGCCGGCGGTGAACGCCAAGGCCGTGGAGTCGGCGATCCGGATCGGGCTCGCGCTGAACTGCGAGATCGCGGAGTGGTGCCGGTTCGCGCGGAAGAACTACTTCTACCCGGACATGCCGAAGAACTTCCAGACCTCGCAGTATGACGAGCCGATCGCCTACGAGGGATACCTCGACGTGGAGATCCCCAGCCTGAACGGCGTGGGCACCGAGGTCTACCGCGTGGCCATCGAGCGCGCCCACATGGAGGAGGACACCGGAAAGTCGCTGCACATCGGCGGCGCGACCGGCCGCATCCACGGCGCGGACCACTCGCTCGTCGACTACAACCGCGCCGGCATACCGCTGATCGAGATCGTCACCAAGCCGCTCACCGGAGCGGGCAAGCGCGCGCCCGAGGTCGCTCGGGCCTACGTGTCCGCGCTGCGCGACCTGCTCCGCGCCCTCGGGGTCTCGGACGTGCGGATGGAGCAGGGGTCGCTGCGCTGCGACGCCAACGTCTCGCTGCGTCCTCTGGCCACTGACGAGCAGTCCCAGGACCAGGTGCCGCTCGGCACCCGCACCGAGACCAAGAACGTCAACTCGCTGCGCAGCGTCGAGCGCGCGGTGCGTTACGAGATCACCCGCCACGCGGCGGTCCTCGACCGCGGCGAGAAGATCGTTCAGGAGACCCGGCACTGGCACGAGGACACCGGTGTCACCACCAGTGGTCGCGAGAAGTCCGACGCCGAGGACTACCGCTACTTCCCTGAGCCCGACCTCGTCCCCGTGGCACCGACCCGCGAGACCATCGAGACGCTCCGCCGGACCCTCCCCGAGCCGCCGGCCCAGCGTCGCAAGCGTCTGCAGGCGGAGTGGGGCTACAGCGACCTCGAGATGCGCGACGTCGTCAACGCCGGCGTCGTGGAGATCATCGAGGAGACCGTTGGTGCCGGGGCCACCCCCGCAGCGGCGCGCAAGTGGTGGGCCGGTGAGCTGGCCCGGCGGGCCAACGCCGAGGGCAAGGGCGTCGACGAGTTCGGTGTCACGCCGGCCGCCGTGGCCGAGCTCGACGGGCTCGTTCGGGCCGGGCGTCTCAACGACTCGATGGCCCGCCAGGTCCTCGAGGGTGTCATCGAGGGCGAGGGCTCGCCGACGCAGGTCGCCGATGCGCGGGGTCTCGAGCTGGTCCAGGACGACGGGGCTCTGGAGGCTGCCGTCGACCAGGTCATCGCGGCGAACCCCGACGTGGCCCAGAAGGTCCGCGACGGGAAGGTCCAGGCCGCCGGGGCGCTCATCGGCCAGGTGATGAAGCAGATGAAGGGCCAGGCCGACGCCGGCAAGGCTCGCGAGATCATCCTGTCCCGGCTGACCTGAGGCTCGGCTGCGGGCTGCGGGCTGCGGGCTGCGGGCTGCGCGTTTCTTCAGCGCAGGTCGCCGAGCGCGAACGCCACGACGCGGTCGTCCGCTGGAGCGGGCTGCCCACGGAAGGTGTTGTCGGTCAGGACCCAGAGCCTGCCGTCCGGAGCGGCGACAGCGTCACGCAGCCGCCCGTACCGACCCTGCAGGAGACGCTGGGGCTGCCCGACGCCGTCGCTGGTCAACGGGACTCGCCACAGCGACTCTCCTCGAAGGGCGGTGACCCAGACCGCTCCAGCCGCCACGGCGATGCCGCTCGGGGAGGCGTCGTCGGTCGGCCACTGGACGAGCGGGTCCGTGAGCCCCGCGCGTCCGGCCCGGCCCTCGACCAGGGGCCAGCCGTAGTTGCGGCCCGGCCTGATGAGGTTGAGCTCGTCCCAGCTATCGAGTCCCAGCTCGCTGGCGAACATCCGTCCGTCCGGGGCCCAGGCGATGCCCTCGACGTTGCGGTGCCCGTAGGTCCAGACCGGTGACCCCGGGAACGGGTTGCCCGGCGCGGGAGCGCCGTCCTGCGTCACCCGCAGGATCTTGCCGTTGAGCGAGTCGCGCCGCTGCGCGAGCGCTCGGTCCGTGGCATCCCCCGTCGTCACGTAGAGGTAGCTGTCCGGACCGAAGGCCAGCCGGCCGCCATCGTGGTTTCCGGCCTTGCGTATGCCGGTGAGCACGGGCACGGGGGTCGTGAGGTGTCCGCCGTCGAGCCGCAGTCGTTCCACCCGGTTGTCGGTGGCCGTGGTGAGGTAGACGAAGACCCGGTGGTCCTGCCGGAACGTGGGTGAGACGGCCACACCCAGCAGGCCACCCTCGCCGTCGGGGACGACGCCGGGGATGTGCCCCAGCAGAGTAGGCGGCCTGCCGGGACGCAGCTGCATCAGCTCGCCGCTGTCACGCAGGGTCACCAGGGCGGAACCGTCGGGGAGGAAGGCGAGTGCCCAGGGCACGTCGAGGTGCGTGGCCAGGACCTGAGTGGGCAGGGGGGTCTGCCTGGCAGCGGCTCTCGTGGATGAGTTCGTCGTGGGCGAGGCCGTCGTGGCTGAGGTCGTGGGTGACGGCTTTGCGGGGGAGGCGGTGCAGGCCACGACCAGGCCGAGGCTGCCGAGCCCCGCGCCCAGGACGGCCCACCGGCCTCTCGGCTTGCCAGGCGGCATACCTCATTGTGCTGGGCCGGCGCGGTCGCCGCAGGGCGGCGGGCTAGCGTGAGCGGCATGACGCTGGTGACGCTGCCGGGGCAGGAGTGGGTCGACGCGGTGGGGCCCATCGACGGTCTGGACCTCGCGGTCTGGGACCTCGACGGGCCGCCGGACCGAGCTGACGAGGTGCGGGTCGTGGTGCCGCCCTACCTCGGGGGCGGTCGCCGGGTTCCCGCTTTGCGGCACACCCCGGGCGTCGATCTGGTCCAGCTGCTGACCGCGGGCTACGAGGACGTCCAGGCCGCCCTGCCGTTCAAGGTGCGGCTGGCCAACGCCGCGGGGGTCCACGACGCCTCGACCGCCGAGCTCGCGGTGGCCCTGACCCTCGCCGCGCTGCGCGACCTCCCGGCCTTCGTCGACGCGCAGCGGCAGGAGCGTTGGCTGCCACCTGCCTTCCACGACTCGCTGGCCGACCGTCGGGTCCTGGTCCTCGGCTACGGCTCGATCGGGCGCGCGATCGCGGCCCGGCTGCTGCCGTTCGAGGTGCAGGTCACGGCCGTCGCCTCCACCGCACGTCAGGGGGACGAGCTGGTCGACGCCGTGCATGGCGTCGACCAGCTGGCCCAGCTCCTTCCGGCGCACGACGTGGTCATCGTGGTGGTCCCCTTGAACGCGCGCACCGCCGGTCTGGTGGACGACGGCTTCCTCGCGGCGATGCCGGACCGTGCTCTGCTGGTCAACGTGGCACGCGGTGGGGTGGTCGACACCGCGGCCCTCGTGCGGCATGCGGCGGCGGGTCGGATCCGGGCGGCGCTCGACGTCACGGAGCCCGAGCCGCTGCCGCCCGGACATCCGCTGTGGACCGCCCCCGGGGTGGTCCTCACTCCGCATGTCGGCGGCGCCTCGACGGCGTTCATGCCCAGGGCGACGCGGCTGCTCCGGGAACAGCTGAGCGCGTATGCCGCGGGGCGGCCGCTGCGCAACCTCGTCACCTGAGGGGCGTGGTGGAGGCCGCGCGGACCGTCGACGGCTGACCTTCCCTGGCCCGCTGCGCCGTGTCGGTCATCGGTGCCATGCTGGCCCGATGAGCGAAACGGTGGTGGGAATCGGGACCCGCAAGGGGCTCTGGCTGGCGCGCAGTGACGACCGACGCACCTGGCGCGTCGAGGGTCCACACTTCTTGATGAGCGAGGTTCTCTCGCTCCTGTTCGACAACAGGGGGGCGAGCCCTCGGCTGCTGGTGGGGTTCCGTTCCTCGCACTGGGGCCCCTCCCTGCAGCACTCCGACGACCTGGGTGCGACCTGGGTCGAGCACCCCGATGGCTCGATCCGGTTCCCGGCCGACACCGACACCGCTCTCAAGGCGACCTGGCAGCTGGTCGCAGACCCTCATGACGACAACGTCGTGTGGGCGGGCACCGAGCCGCAGGGGCTGTGGCGCAGCGCGGACCGAGGTGAGACTTTCGAGCTCAACCGGGGCCTGTGGGACCACCCGCACCGGCCGGAGTGGGGTGAGGGCTTCGGTGGGGGAGCCATCCACACGGTGCTCCCGAGCCCGGTAGACCCGGCATCCATGCTCGTGGCGATGAGCACCGGCGGTGTCTACAACACGCGCGATGGTGGCGAGTCGTGGGAGCCAGGCAACACTGGCATTCGGGCGTACTTCATGCCCCACAACGAGTTTCCCGAGTTCGGGCAGTGCGTCCACAAGGTCGCCAGGGACTCCGGCACGCCGACGCGCCTCTACGCCCAGAACCACCGAGG
The DNA here is from genome assembly GCF_036000045.1 of Pedococcus sp. Classification (GTDB taxonomy): domain Bacteria; phylum Actinomycetota; class Actinomycetes; order Actinomycetales; family Dermatophilaceae; genus Pedococcus. The sequence continues at coordinate 20,378 of NZ_DASYGF010000032.1, read as the reverse complement.
GGTCTACCGCTCCGACGACGACGGCGTGACCTGGACCTCGATCGAGGAGGGGCTGCCCACCAACTTCGGGATGACGGCGGTGACCCACCCCCGGCGAGGTGACACGGTCTGGCTGGTGCCCATCGCCTCCGACGGCGAGCGCATCCCGCCGGCTGCCCGGCTCCAGGTCCAGCGGAGCGACGACGCGGGCGCGACCTGGCGCACCCAGGACATCGGGCTGCCCTCGCCGAGCTACACCAACGTGCTGCGCGATGCCGCGGGCGTCGACACCCATGACGAGCCGGGCCTCTACGTGGGAACGCGCAACGGTGAGGTCTATGCCTCGCTCGACGGAGGCGACTCGTTCGAGCGTATCGCCGAGCAGCTGCCCGACGTCCTGTGCGTGCGGGCGGTCACCCTGCCATGACCGTGCGCGTGGTGCTGCCGGGGCTGCTGCGTGACCTCGTCGGCGGTGAGGCAGAGCTGCCCGTCGAGCTGTCGGCTGACGCTCCGCTCGGCGAGGTCCTCGATGACGCCTTCGCACCATGGCCGATCCTGGCGTCGAGGGTCCGCGACGAGCGCGGTGAGATACGTCGGCATGTCAACGTCTTCGTCGACGGCGAGGACGCCAAGCGGCTCGACGGGGTCGCGACACCCGTGACGCCACGCTCCACGGTCCACGTCATCAACGCAGTCTCGGGCGGCTGAGGCTGTCCTCTGGCGTCAGTCAGGGGTCAGCCAGGTGCCGGTGTCCCAGGCCCGCGCGAGCACGGCTTCGTACGGCGCGAGGTCCCAGCCCCGTTCTGCAAGCCAGGCGTCGTCGCGATAGGTGCCGGCATACCGCTCGGCGCCGTCGCAGAGGAGCGACACGATGCTGCCGCCCTCACCACGCTCGCCCAGCTCGCAAGCCAGGCGCAGCGCTCCATAGAGGTTCGTGCCGGTCGAGGCGCCGGCCCGCAGGCCCGTCCGCTCGCTGAGGAACCGCATCGCGGCGACGGACGCGGCGTCCGGCACGAGCATCATCCGGTCGACCACCGTGGGGACGAAGCTGGGCTCGACCCTCGGCCGGCCGATGCCCTCGATCCGCGACCCACAGGCCTGCTGCACGGCGGCATCGTCGCCGGCGAACGCGGGCAGGAAGGCGGACCGTTCCGGGTCGACCACGCAGACCCGGCTGGACAGTCCCCGGTACCGCACGTAGCGCCCGATCGTGGCGCTCGTACCGCCGGTGCCCGCACCCACCACGACCCACTGCGGCACCGGGTGACGCTCGAGGCTCATCTGCTCGAAGATCGACTCGGCGATGTTGTTGTTCCCGCGCCAGTCGGTGGCGCGTTCGGCGAAGGTGAACTGGTCGAGATAATGGCCGCCGAGATCGGCAGCGAGCCGGCGGGCCACCTCGTAGACCTCGGTGGCGTCGTCGACCAGGTGGCATCGGCCCCCCTCGCGCTCGATCAGCGCGATCTTCTCGCGGCTCGTCGTGGCGACCATGACGGCGATGAACGGCAGCCCGAGCATGCGGGCGAAGTACGCCTCGCTCACTGCGGTGGAGCCGCTGGAGGCCTCGATCACCGTCGTCCCCTCGCGCAGCTCGCCGTTGCACAGGGCATAGAGGAACAGTGAGCGAGCCAGGCGATGCTTGAGGCTGCCCGTGGGGTGGGTCGACTCGTCCTTGAGATAGAGGTCGACGTTCGGCAGGCCGGGGACAGGCACGTGCACGAGATGGGTGTCGGCGCTGCGGTTGGCGTCGGCCTGGATGCGGCGCACGGCCTCGTCGAGCCAGCCCCGGTCGGCGGGTTGGCGGGCCGGTACGTCGACGAGCGACGAAGCCTCGGGCATGGGCTCTCACCTCGAAGTTCGGGACGAGGCGGACCAAGCGGCTCGTGACCGCCGCGGACCTCGCCGTGGTGGGACGAGGCTAACGGGCCGACCGGGGGCGGTCGGCAGGGGCGGTGACGGCCGCGACGAGGACAGGGAGCAGCCTGCGCTCGACCGAGCCGGCTGCGACCGACTCGGGGTCGAGGAGGTGCTGCCCGAGGCCCCCGTGGAAGACCAGCGTGACCATACGGACGAGGTCTTCCATGCTCGCCGTGCCTGCGGGTCGCGCAGCGCGTGCAGGGCTGCTGCAGGCACTCCTGGTGTATGTCGTGGTTCTTCGCGCCGTGGGTGTTCCCGCACACCATCCGGTGCTGTTGCTGGGGTTCCTGTTCGTCATGTCGATGACCTTCGTCATGATCATGCCCGTGGCAGACGCTGCCCATGCCACTGCATCCGGTCCACCACGCGCTGCCGATGAGCTATGCGGTCGACGGCATCCGGCGTCTCATGTACGGCGGATCACTGGCCAACCTCGCCGTGGACCTGCTGGTTCTCGCTCTCTACCTGCTCGGAGCCTTCCTCTCCTCCACTCGCGCTGCCCGCAAGGCCGGGACCTGGACTGCCCTGCGCATCAAGCCGGAGCTGTCGCGGTGACCGCCGCGTGCTGCGTTGACGGGTGTCAAGGCTGTTTCTTCCTGTGCTGTGGGTCCATGCTGAGGGCATGACCCTGGCCAGCGATGACAAGGTGCTCATCCTCCTCCGGCATGCCAAGGCGGAGCAGGTGCCCGGAAAGCCGGACCACGACCGCGAGCTCACCGCCCGAGGCCGCAGGGACGCCCACGCAGCCGGTGCGTGGCTGCGCGAGCACGAGCTGGGCGCGGAGCTCGTGCTCTGCTCGACGGCGGCGCGCACCCGGCAGACCTGGGCCGCCGCCGAGGCGGGGGGAGCGTGCGGTGAGACGGTCGAGTACGACCGGGCCCTGTACTCCGGCGGAGAGCCCGCCGCCCTGCAGCTGGTGCGCGAGTCCGCGGGGCCGGCTCAGGTCGTCCTCGTGGTGGGCCACAATCCGACCATCGCCATGCTGGCCAGTGAGCTGAGCGACGGAGATGGCTCGACCCAGGCGCACGAATGCCTCGCCGCGGGCTTCCCGACGTCGTCGGTGGCGGTCCTTCGGTACTCCGGCTCGTGGGGAGACCTCGGCTACGGCACGGCCGTGCTGGAGCGGTGCCACGTCTGTCGCGGCTGATGGCGGCGCGGCATACGGGCGCTTCCGTTCGCGAGGTGAGACCGGCGTCCCACCCTGTGGTACGGGACCCTAGACTGCGGCCATGACGACCACGGAGTCCGGATCCCACGACGGCGTCGACATCAAGCCGCGCAGCCGCGACGTGACGGACGGCCTCGAGAAGACGGCCGCCCGCGGCATGCTCCGCGCTGTCGGCCTCGGCGACGACGACTGGGTCAAGCCCCAGGTCGGGGTGGCCAGCTCGTGGAACGAGATCACGCCCTGCAACCTGTCGCTCGACCGCCTCGCCAAGGCGGCCAAGGACGGCGTGCACGCGGCCGGCGGGTATCCCCTCGAGTTCGGCACCATCTCGGTGTCCGACGGTATCTCGATGGGCCACGAGGGCATGCACTTCTCGTTGGTGAGCCGCGAGATCATCGCCGACTCCGTGGAGACGGTGATGAACGCCGAGCGGCTCGACGGGTCGGTGCTCCTGGCCGGCTGCGACAAGTCCCTGCCCGGCATGCTCATGGCCGCCGCGCGCCTCGACCTGTCCAGCGTGTTCCTGTATGCCGGGTCGATCCTCCCGGGGATCGCCAAGCTCTCCGACGGCTCCGAGAAGACCGTCACCATCATCGACGCTTTCGAGGCGGTGGGTGCCTGCGCCGCGGGACTGATGTCGCGCGCCGACGTCGACGCCATCGAGCGCGCGATCTGCCCCGGCGAGGGCGCCTGCGGTGGCATGTACACCGCCAACACGATGGCCTCGGTCGCCGAGGCGATCGGCATGTCGCTGCCGGGATCCGCTGCCCCGCCCGCCACGGACCGGCGCCGCGACGGCTTCGCTCGCAAGTCCGGTGAGGCCGTCGTCGGGCTGCTGCGCCGAGGCATCACGGCCCGCGACATCATGACCAAGGAGGCGTTCGAGAACGCCATCGCCGTCGTCATGGCGTTCGGCGGCTCGACCAATGCGGTGCTCCACCTGCTGGCCATCGCCCACGAGGCCGAGGTCGACCTGACCCTCGACGACTTCATGCGCGTCGGCGCCAAGGTCCCGCACCTGGCAGACGTGAAGCCGTTCGGCCAGTACGTCATGACCGACATCGACCGGGTCGGCGGAGTGCCCGTGGTCATGCGCGCCCTGCTGGACGCCGGCCTGCTCCACGGCGACTGCCTGACCGTCACGGGCAAGACGATGGCCGAGAACCTCGCCGACATCGCCCCGCCCGACGTGGACGGCAAGGTCGTGCGCGCCATGCAACAGCCCATCCACAAGACGGGCGGCATCACCATCCTCAAGGGCACCCTGGCGCCCGAGGGCGCGGTGGTGAAGTCGGCGGGCTTCGACTCGGATGTCTTCGAGGGCACCGCGCGGGTGTTCGACGGCGAGCGCGCGGCCATGGATGCCGTGGCGGAGGGCTCGCTCAAGGCGGGCGACGTCGTCGTCATCCGCTACGAGGGACCCAAGGGCGGCCCCGGCATGCGCGAGATGCTCGCCGTCACCGGCGCCATCAAGGGTGCCGGCCTCGGCAAGGACGTGCTCCTGCTCACGGACGGCCGCTTCTCCGGTGGCACCACGGGGCTGTGTGTGGGTCATGTGGCCCCCGAGGCCGTGGACGCGGGCCCGATCGCCTTCGTCCGCGACGGTGACGCCATCACGCTGGACGTCGCCAAGGGGACGCTCGACCTCCACGTCGACGCCGAGGAGCTCGCCCGTCGGGCCGAGGGCTTCGAGCCTCCGGCGTCGCGCTACCCGAGGGGCGTGCTGGCGAAGTACCGCAAGCTCGTGGGGAGCGCGAGCCGTGGCGCGGTCTGTGACTGAGACGACGGGTCCGGATGGTGGGACCGGTTGTCTCGCCCCTTGACACCGGAGGGCTGGGGCGGGAAAGTGCTCGGGTGGCACGAATTCTCGTACTTCCCTAGCGCGCAGACTCTCTCATCGAGAGCCAGCGCGCTGCCCTCCGTCGTCCCGCTTCGGGACTGGAGGGTTTTTTTGTGGCCAGACACCAGCGAGAACCGAAAGCGGTAGAGACAGTGAGCGACGCGAAGTCGGCCCCCACGCCGGCGCCCAGCCCGAACCAGTTGGCCCACCAGACGCGCCCCAAGGCGCCGGCGACCGTCACGGGCGCCCAGAGCCTGGTCCTCTCCCTCGAGGCGATGGAGGTCGACACCGTGTTCGGCATACCGGGCGGTGCGATCCTCCCGGCATACGACCCGTTGCTCGACTCCGTGAAGGTTCGCCACATCCTCGTCCGCCACGAGCAGGGAGCGGGGCATGCCGCCGAGGGCTACGCGAGCGCCACCGGCCGCGTGGGGGTCTGCATGGCGACCTCCGGACCTGGGGCGACCAACCTCGTCACGGCGATCGCCGACGCCTACATGGACTCCGTCCCGATCGTGGCCATCACCGGACAGGTCAGCTCGGCCGCGATCGGCACTGATGCCTTCCAGGAGGCAGACATCCGAGGCATCACGATGCCGATCACCAAGCACAACTACCTCGTCACCGACGCCGACCAGATCCCGCGCGTCATCGCCGAGGCGTTCCACATCGCCTCGACCGGGCGCCCGGGGCCGGTGCTCGTGGACATCTCCAAGGACGCGCTGCAGGCCAAGACGACGTTCGCATGGCCGCCGAAGTTCGACCTGCCCGGCTACCGTCCGGTGGCGAGGCCGCACAGCAAGCAGATCCGCGAGGCGGCCCGGCTGATCGCCGAGGCGAAGCGACCGGTGTTCTACGTCGGCGGTGGCGTCGTGCGCGGGGGGGCTTCCGAGACGCTGCGCCGGTTCGTCGAGCTCACCCAGATCCCTGTGGTGACCACGCTGATGGCGCGCGGCGCCGTGCCCGACAGCCACCCGCTGCACCTCGGCATGCCGGGCATGCACGGCTCCGTCGCCGCCGTGACCGCCCTGCAGAAGTCCGACCTGCTCATCACCCTCGGGGCACGTTTCGACGACCGGGTCACCGGTCAGCTGTCGACCTTCGCCCCCGAGGCCAAGGTCATCCATGCCGACATCGACCCGGCCGAGATCTCCAAGAACCGCACCGCGGACGTGCCGATCGTCGGCGACGTCGGCGAGGTGATCGACGATCTGGTCAAGGCCGTCTCCGACGACCACGCCGCGGGCCGGGCCGGCGACTACGACCTGTGGCGCCAGCAGACGGCCGCCTGGAAGGCCACCTTCCCGCTCGGCTACACCACGCCAGAGGGCGACAACACCGTGGCGCCGCAACAGGTCATCGAGCGGATCGGTGCGATCTCGGGGCCCGAGTCGGTCTACGTCGCCGGCGTGGGCCAGCACCAGATGTGGGCAGCCCAGTTCGTGAAGTACGAGCGCCCGAACGCCTGGCTCAACTCCGGTGGGCTCGGGACGATGGGGTATGCCGTGCCGGCCGCCATGGGTGCCAAGGTCGCCCAGCCGGACCGCACCGTGTGGGCCATCGACGGTGACGGGTGCTTCCAGATGACCAACCAGGAGCTCGCGACCTGCGTCATCAACAACATCCCGATCAAGGTCGCGATCATCAACAACAGCAGCCTGGGCATGGTGCGGCAGTGGCAGTCGCTGTTCTACAACGAGCGCTACTCCAACACCGACCTCCACACGTCGGTGGGCAGCCGCATCCCCGACTTCGTCAAGCTGGCCGAGGCCTATGGCTGTGTCGGCCTGCGCTGCGAGCGGCCCGAGGACATCGACGCCACGATCAAGAAGGCCATGGAGATCAACGACGTTCCCGTCGTGGTCGACTTCGTGGTCCACCGCGACGCGATGGTCTGGCCGATGGTGCCCGCCGGCGTGAGCAACGACGCCATCCAGATCGCGAAGGACACGGCCCCCCAGTGGGACCGCGAGGACGACGAAGCCGACGCCCAGCCCGAGGAGGGGAGCCAGAGATGAGCAAGCACACTCTGTCCGTCCTGGTCGAGAACAAGCCCGGTGTGCTCGCGCGTATCGCGGCGCTGTTCTCCCGGCGCGGGTTCAACATCGACTCCCTCGCCGTGGGTCCCACCGAGCATCCCGAGATCTCGCGGATGACCGTGGTGGTCGATGTCGAGGCCCTTCCGCTGGAGCAGGTGACCAAGCAGCTCAACAAGCTGGTCGAGGTGCTCAAGGTCGTCGAGCTGGAGGCCTCGGCCTCGGTCCAGCGCGAGATCCTGCTGGTCAAGGTGCGCGCCGACATGCAGTCGCGCAGCCACGTTCTCGAGACCGTCCAGCTCTTCCGGGCCAAGGTGGTCGACGTCGGCAGCGACGCTCTCACCATCGAGGTCACGGGCAACCGCGACAAGCTGGCGGCCTTCCTCGAGGTGCTGGAGCCGTTCGGGGTCAAGGAGCTGGTCCAGTCCGGCCTGGTGGCCATCGGCCGAGGGCCGCGCTCCATCACCGATCGCGCGCTCAGGTCCGCCTAGCGGGTCTGCACGCACGCCGGGGCCACGGGCCGCGGCATACCAAATGCACGAACTTGCCTGAACCACAACGTAAGACACAACCGAAGGAGTTGGCCGACGTGGCCGAGATGTTCTACGACGACGACGCAGACCTCAGCGTGATCCAGGGCACGAAGGTGGCCGTCATCGGCTACGGAAGCCAGGGGCACGCCCACTCGCTCAACCTGCGCGACTCGGGGGTCGACGTCCGCGTCGGCCTGGCCGAGGGCAGCAAGAGCCGGGCCAAGGCCGAGGCGCAGGGACTCACCGTGAAGTCCGTCGGCGATGCCGTCAAGGAGGCCGACCTGGTCGTCATCCTCACACCCGACCAGGTGCAGCGGACCGTCTATGCCAACGACATCCAGCCGAACCTCAAGGACGGCGCGGCTCTGCTGTTCGGTCACGGGTTCAACATCCGGTTCGACTACATCAAGCCCGAGGCCGGCTCTGACGTGATCATGGTGGCGCCCAAGGGTCCCGGGCACCTCGTGCGCCGCGAGTTCGTCGACGGGCGCGGTGTGCCGGTGCTCCTGGCCGTCGAGCAGGACGCCTCGGGCAAGGCCTGGGACCTCGCCAAGTCCTACGCTCGCGCGATCGGTGGACTGCGCGCGGGCGGCATCAAGACCACCTTCACCGAGGAGACCGAGACCGACCTGTTCGGTGAGCAGGCTGTCCTGTGTGGCGGCGCCAGCCAGCTGGTCCAGTACGGCTTCGAGACGCTGGTGGAGGCGGGTTACCAGCCCGAGGTCGCGTACTTCGAGTGTCTGCACGAGCTCAAGCTCATCGTGGACCTCATGGTCGAGGGCGGCATCGCCAAGCAGCGCTGGTCGGTGTCCGACACGGCGGAGTACGGCGACTACGTGTCCGGCCCGCGGGTCATCGACCCGCACGTGAAGGAGAACATGCAGGCGGTGCTGGCCGACATCAAGAACGGCGCGTTCGCCAAGCGCTTCATCGACGACCAGGACGCGGGGGCGCCGGAGTTCAAGGCCCTGCGGGAGAAGGGCGCCCAGCACCCCATCGAGGAGACCGGCAAGGAGCTGCGCAAGCTCATGAGCTGGATCAAGGAGACGGACAGCGACTACGTCGAGGGTTCCGCCGCCCGCTGAGGCCTGGCGCCATCAGGTGCGGTCGTGGCGGCCGCGGGGGAGAGGGTGCGGCTGGTCTGACAGCCACTCCTCGAACGCGCGGCCGTCCCGCTCGGGCCGTGCCTGATGGCAGCAACGCACCCGCGGAGATGGGGCGCAGTGGGCCGACCGGTGCGCCGGCTGGCCGCCACTGCCTCGGGCCCACGTTCCGAAAGCAGGCGACACGCGTACCCGAGGTCGCCCGACCCGCCCGCACCACCATGCGCATGCGCCCTCCTGGTCCTCCGAGACGCGACCAGCCGTGTGAGGCCTGCCACGCGGGGACACGCCCTTGCGGTGGGGCGTGGCCCTCCCCGTGTCACATGTCGAGCGGACCATCCACATACTGGGCGTCGCCGTATGCTGGCCGCGGACACAGCGTGGTGCCGCCCCTCATCCCTGACCCACCCAAAGGACTGACACGTGAGCAAGCCGATCGTCCTCATCGCCGAGGAGCTCTCGCCGGCGACCATCGATGCCCTCGGACCCGACTTCGAGATCCGTCAGATCGACGGAGCCAACCGTGCCGAGCTGCTTCCAGCGCTCGCTGACGTGGACGCCGTGCTGGTCCGGTCGGCCACCAAGATGGACTCGGAGGCGATCGCCGCCGCCAAGAACCTCAAGGTCATCGCCCGCGCCGGGGTCGGTCTCGACAACGTCGACGTCCCGGCGGCCACGCAGGCCGGCGTCATGGTCGTCAACGCCCCGACCTCCAACATCACCTCGGCGGCCGAGCTCGCGGTCGGGCTGCTGCTCTCCACCGCGCGCAACATCGCGCCCGCCAACCAGGCACTCAAGGGCGGCGCCTGGAAGCGCAGCAAGTACGGCGGCGTCGAGCTGCTCGACAAGAAGGTCGGTGTGGTCGGCTTCGGCCGTATCGGCCAGCTCGTGGCTGAGCGGCTCAAGGGCTTCGGTATGGAGATCCTCGCCTACGACCCCTACGTCTCCGCACAACGCGCTGGCCAGCTCGGGGCCCAGCTCGTCAGCCTCGACGAGCTGCTCGAGCAGAGCGACTTCATCACCGTGCACCTGCCCAAGTCGCCGGAGACCGTCGGGCTGATCGGCAAGGAGGCGCTCGCCAAGGTCAAGCCCACGGTCCGCGTCATCAACGCCGCTCGCGGTGGCATCGTCGACGAGGAGGCCCTCGCCGAGGCGCTGCGCGAGGGTCGCGTGGCCGGTGCCGGCATCGACGTCTTCGCCACTGAGCCGACGACCGAGAGCCCGCTGTTCGAGTTCGAGTCGGTCGTCGTGACGCCGCACCTCGGAGCCTCCACCGACGAGGCGCAGGAGAAGGCAGGCGTGGCGGTCGCCAAGTCCGTACGGCTGGCCCTCGGCGGTGACCTGGTGCCGGATGCCGTCAACGTGTCCGGTGGGGCCGTGCCGGAGGAGGTCCGCCCCGGAATCGCGCTCGTCGAGAAGCTGGGCCGGATCTTCACCGCGCTCGCCGGCTCCGTGCCCGTGCAGCTCGATGTCGACGTCAAGGGCGAGATCACCGAGCACGACGTCTCGATCTGGAAGCTCGCCGCGCTCAAGGGCCTGTTCACCGACGTGACAGAGGACCCGGTGACCTATGTCAACGCGCCCCTGCTGGCCGAGCAGCGTGGATGCGAGGTGCGCCTGCTGACCGACCCGGCGACCCAGGACTTCCGCAACGTCACGACGCTGCGCGGCACGCTCGCCGATGGCAGCACCGTCTCCATCTCGGGCACGCTCACCGGCCCCCGCATGGTCGAGAAGGTCGTGGGTGTCAACGGGTTCGACCTCGAGGTGCCGCTGTCCGAGCACCTCGCGTTCTTCACCTACGTCGACCGTCCGGGCGTCATCGGCACGGTCGGGCGGCTGCTGGGCGACGCCCAGGTCAACATCGACAGCATGCAGGTCGCACGCAACGAGAAGGGCGGTCAGGCGCTGGTCGCCCTCACCGTCGACAGCGCCATCCCCGCCGACGTGCTGACCGCCATCGGCTCCGAGGTCGGCGCCGAGGTGCGCGTCGTGGACCTCGCCGGCTGACGCCTGCCGCTCGCCACCTCGTATGCCGGTGGGTCCCCTCGGGGACCCACCGGCATACGTCGTCTGAGGGGGTTGTCGGCAATAAGCGTCGAGTGGTCACGAACTGCGCTCGAACACCCCGCTACGCCCTGTAATAAGCGTCGAGTGGTCACGAACAGCGTGGCGCAAGCGTGCTCCGGCGTCGATCAGTGCCTGTGATGGCCGCCACGTCCAGAGGCGTCTCACGAGATGGGATACCGGTATCAAATAGTTGGACGTCCACGTAATCTCGAAGGCATGTCGCGGCAGCAGCTCATCCTTATCCGCCGCGGCGAGTTCCGGTAGCCAGCCGACTCGCCGCGGAGATCCCGCGAGCGTGGCTGGCAGCGCACCCCGACAACCGGCGAGTGCCCCGAAGAACTCCACACACTGACACCTGTTGCGAGACAGGCGAACTCACGAAGGGCTGAGCATCATGAGCGAAGAAGCACAGAAGGCACGCCAGGCACTGCAGGAGTCGATGGACCTGCGCGAGCAGGGTCATTCCGACGACTGACGCAGACGCCTGCGACCCGTCGCCCTACGACGCACCGACGAGCGACCTCCGGCCCCGGCCCGAGGTCGCTCGTCATATGAGACGCCTGTATCAGATAACAAGACTCTCCCTAGGCTGAGAACATGGCCCGAGACACCGCGACCACGGACACCGTCAACCTCGCCGTGATCGGCGGCGACGGCATCGGCCCAGAGGTCGTCGCCGAGGGTCTGAAGGTCCTCGACGCAGCGACGGCCGGGACAGGCACGAAGTTCCACCGCACGGAGTACGACCTCGGCGCGCGGCGCTGGCACGCGACTGGCGAGACGCTTCCAGAGTCGGTGCTCGAGGAGCTGCGGGGCCACGACGCGATCCTGCTGGGCGCGATCGGCGACCCGACGGTGCCGAGCGGGGTGCTCGAGCGAGGTGTCCTGCTGCCGCTGCGCTTCGCGCTCGAGCACTACGTCAACCTGCGGCCGGCCAAGCTGTACCCCGGCGTGCAGAGCCCGCTGGCAGTCGAGCGGGTGGCTCCCGACGGCATCGACTTCGTGGTGGTCCGGGAGGGCACCGAGGGCCCCTATGTCGGCAACGGCGGGTCCCTGCGCACCGGGACGCCGAACGAGATCGCCACCGAGGTCAGCGTCAACACGCGCTTCGGTGTCGAGCGCGTCGTCCGTGACGCCTTCGCCCGCGCTCAGGCCCGGCCCCGCAAGCACCTCACCCTCGTGCACAAGCACAACGTCCTCACCCACGCCGGCCACCTGTGGCGGCGCACCGTCGAGGAGGTGGGGCAGGAGTTCCCTGACGTGCAGACGGCGTACCAGCACGTCGACGCGGCCACGATCTTCCTCGCCACGGACCCCGGACGCTTCGACGTCATCGTCACCGACAACCTCTTCGGCGACATCATCACCGACATCGCGGCCGCCATCGCCGGGGGCATCGGGCTGGCGGCGAGCGGCAACATCAACCCGGAGCGGACGTACCCCAGCATGTTCGAGCCGGTGCACGGCTCGGCTCCCGACATCGCCGGCGAGGCCAAGGCCGACCCCACGGCGACCATCCTGTCCGTGGCACTGCTTCTGGACCATCTCGGGCTGGGCGACGAGGCGGCTCGGGTCGAGGCCGCGGTGGCGGCCGACCTGGCCGAGCGCGGCTCCGCCGTCCGCTCGACGCCCCAGATCGGCGACGCGATCGCCGATCGCCTCTAGCTCACCGGCTGCGCTCGAACTCTCGTGCCCGGGTCGACAGCCGGGCGGGTAACCTCGGCAGGAGACCGGCAACGACGCAGGAGGACTCCATGACCCAGACCGCCGCCCCGCTGACCTTCGAGGTCACCCGCCGCGCCGACCCGCGGCCGGATGCGGAGCGAGAGGCGGTACTGGCCAACCCGGGGTTCGGCACGACCTTCACCGACCACATGCTCACCGCGACCTGGCGCCGTGGGCAGGGGTGGCAGGACGGCAAGGTCACGGCATACGGGCCGTTCTCCCTGATGCCCTCGGCTGCGGTGCTCCACTACGCCCAGGAGATCTTCGAGGGCATGAAGGCCTATCGGCACGAGGACGGCTCCATCTGGACCTTCCGCCCCGAGGCCAACGCCCAGCGGATGATCCGCAGCGCCCGGCGGATGGCGCTGCCCGAGCTCTCCGAGGAGGACTTCGTCGCCTCCCTGCGGGCATTCGTCGAGGTCGACCAGGCGTGGGTGCCGGCCTATGGGACCGGGGAGACCAGCCTCTACCTGCGGCCTTTCATGTTCGCCTCCGAGGCCTTCCTCGGGGTCCGGCCGGCCGCCGAGGTCACCTACTCGGTGATCGCCTCACCGGCCGGCGCCTACTTCAGCGGCGGCATCAGGCCGGTGAACATCTGGCTGTCCCAGCACTACGCGCGGGCTGGTGAGGGCGGCACCGGCGCGGCCAAGACGGGCGGAAACTACGCCTCGAGCCTGGCAGGCCAGCTGGAGGGCATCGAGAACGGCTGCGACCAGGCCGTGTTCCTCGACTCCTCGACGCACACCAACGTCGAGGAGCTGGGCGGCATGAACCTCTTCTTCGTTACCAAGGACAACCGCCTGGTGACCCCAGAGCTGACCGGATCGATCCTCGAGGGGGTGACCCGGTCCTCGGTGCTCGAGCTCGCCAAGGAGCTCGGCCTGCAGCCCGAGGAGCGTCGGGTGCCCATCCAGGAGTGGAAGGACGGCGCCGCCAGCGGCGACATCGTCGAGATCTTCGCCTGCGGCACGGCAGCGGTCATCACGCCGGTGGGGGAGCTGCGCTGGGAGGGCGGCCGCTGCGACCACCGGCGTGGGGTCGACTACGGCGAGGTGACCCGCACGATCCGTGAGCGGCTCCTCGACATCCAGTACGGCCGCGCCCAGGACACCCGTGGCTGGATGACCCGGCTCGTCTGAGCTCGCCGCCACCGCACGAGGGTGCTCGTGGGTGCTCGTGGGTGCACACCATCAATGGTTTGGCATTGGACCATTGACACGGTGACTGACGTGGGTGAAACATTCGGCTCAATATCGTTCTGAGGGCGAGGAGCCGAGCATGGCCAATGTCACCGAACTGTCCGACGACGAACGTCGGTTGGCAGAGCTCGGCTACAAGCAGGAGCTCGACCGGTCCTGGTCAGGGTTCTCGAACTTCGCGATCTCGTTCTCGATCATCTCGATCCTCGCGGGGTGTTTCACGACCTTCGGCGTCGGCTGGAACAACGGTGGTCCGGCGGCGATCGCCTGGGGCTGGCCCATCATCAGCCTGTTCATCCTCGCCATCGGGCTGTGCATGTCCGAGCTGGTCTCCGCCTACCCCACCTCTGGCGGGATCTACTGGTGGGCCAGCAAGCTCGGTGGGGTCAAGGCCGGCTACTACACCGGATGGCTCAACCTCATCGGCCTGCTCGCCATCGACGCCTCCGTCGCCTACGGCTGCGCGACGTTCCTCGACCTGACCATCGGGTCCTTCGACAGCGGGTACACCCCAGGTGACCTCAACCGGGTGTTCCTGTACTTCGTCGTCGTGCTCGTCCTCGTGTCGCTGATCAACATCTTCTCCGCCCACCTGCTGGCGGTGCTCAACAACATCTCCGTGTGGTGGCACGTGTTCGGCGCCCTCGCAGTCGTCCTCATCCTGTGGTTCATCCCCTCCCACCACGCCAGCGTCTCGTCAGTGTTCACGCACACCGTGAACAACACCGGCTTCATCGGTGGGAGCACGCACGGCCTCGGGTTCCTGCTCTACGTCCTGCCGATCTCGGCGATCCTCACGCAGTACACCATCACCGGTTACGACGCCTCGGCCCACCTCTCCGAAGAGACCCACGGCGCGGCGGACACCGCGGCCAAGGGGATCTGGCAGTCGATCGCCTACTCAGCCATCGGCGGCTGGGTGCTGCTGCTGACGTTCCTCTTCGCGGTCCAGGACGAGGCCGGCGTCACCAAGGGCGGTGGCGCGGTCGCGACGATCTTCAGCCAGGCGCTGTCGAGCAAGTGGGCCGGCGTCATCCTGCTCATCTCGACGGCGGGCCAGTTCTTCTGCACCACGGCCTGCATGACCTCGACAACGCGCATGCTCTTCGCGTTCAGCCGGGACGGCGCCGTGCCGGGCTCTCGCCTGTGGTCCAAGCTGAGCTCCAAGCGGGTGCCCGTCAACGGCGTGATCCTGTCGGCGGTGGTCGCAGTGCTTCTCACCCTGCCCGCCTTGGTCAAGGTCAACATCGGCACGCCGGCCGCGCCGATCTACGTGCCCATCGCGTTCTTCGCGGTCGTGTCCATCGGCGTCGTCGGTCTGTACGTCGCGTTCGCCATCCCGATCTACTACCGCTGGCGGGCTGGCAGCTCGTTCCAGCAGGGCTCGTGGAACCTCGGCACGAAGTGGCGCTGGCTGGCCCCCCTGGCCATCATCGAGATCATCGTGACCTCGATCGTCGCGATGCTCCCCACGGTCAACACCGGCAACCCCTTCGACAAGGACTTCGCCTGGAAGTTCGTCAACTACACACCGATCGTGGTGATCGGCGCCCTGGCGTTGCTGTGGGCGTTCTGGCACCTGTCGGCCAAGAAGTGGTTCACCGGGCCGAAGCACACCGTGGACCTGGACGTCGCCGACACGTTCCGCTGACGGATCGTGCAGGCCGACCAGTGGCTCGACAGGATCGCCTGTCTGGCCGGTCAGCCCCGCCAGGTCGATGACCTACCCGGCGGCCTGACCAACCACAACTACCGGGTCCGGACGGCGACGTGCGACGTCGTCGTCCGGATCTCGCCCCCGACGACGGGTCTGCTGGCCGTGGACCGCGAGCACGAGTGGCTCAACTCCAAGGCCGCCCATGCCGCGGGGGTGGGTGCTCCGGTGGTCGACTACCTGCCCGGCGAGGGAGTCCTGGTCGTCGGCTTCCTGCCGGGTCGGACCTTCACCTCAGCGGATGTCGGCGCCAACCTGCCCCGGATCGCGCGCGCCCTGCGCCGGCTGCACGCCGGCCCGGACTTCGCGTCGCGCTTCGACATGTTCGACGTCCAACGACGCTACCTGGGCATCGTGGGCGACCTCGGTGTGGAGATCCCGTCCGGCTATGCCGCGCTGGCGCCGACGATGGCGCGCGTCGAGGCTGCCCTGAGACGCTTCCCGGAGCCGATGGTCCCGTGTCACAACGACCTGCTCGCGGCGAACGTGCTCGACGACGGCGGGGACCTGAGGATCGTGGACTACGAGTACTCGGGCATGAACGAGGCATCGTTCGAGCTCGGCAACCTCGTCAACGAGTCACGGCTCGACCACGACCACCTGGCCCAGGTGGTCGAGGCCTACTACGGACGGGTCGACCAACGGCTCCTGGCTCGTGCCGAGCTGTGGGGTCTGGCGGGTCGCTACGCGTGGACCCTGTGGGGGGCGATCCAGCACGAGGTCTCGGACGTGGACCACGACTTCTGGGCTTTCGCGATGGAACGCTACGAGCCGGCGGCTCAGCTGCTGGGCAGCAGCCGCCTCGAGTCGTTGCTCGATGGCGCGGCCTCCGGCAGTGGGGAGCCGTCGTGACCGCCGGCCCTCCCGAGCGCGCCCGCGTGGTCATCATCGGGGGCGGGGTCATCGGCTGCAGCGTCGCCTACCACCTGGCTCAGCTCGGTTGGACCGATGTCGTTCTCCTCGAACAAGGTTCGCTGTCAGGCGGCACGACCTGGCATGCCGCGGGGCTCGTCGGCCAGCTCCGTGCGACCGAGGCCAGCACCCGGCTGGTGCAGTACTCCACGGATCTCTACACCCGGCTCGAGGCCGAGACGGGACTCGGAACCGGTTACCGCACCTGTGGTGGGCTGACGCTCGCCAGGACGCCCGAGCGGATGGTGCAGCTGCGCCGCACAGCCGCGAGTGCCGCGGCATACGACCTCGAGTGCGAGCTGTTGACGGCGAGCGAGGCACGCGAGCGGTACCCCCTCATCCAGGTCGACGACGTCGTGGGCGCCATCTGGCTGCCGGGCGACGGACGCGCCAACCCCGCAGACCTCACCCAGGCCCTCGCCAAGGGCGCGCGGATGCGCGGCGTGCGGATCATCGAACGAGTCCGGGTCACCGATGTCATCACCACGGAGGGACGAGCGAGCGGAGTTCGGACCGACCACGGCGATGTCGAGTGCGAGGTCGTGGTCAACTGCGCCGGACAGTGGGCCAAGGCTGTCGGCGACCTCGTCGGGGTCACGGTGCCGTTGCACTCGGCCGAGCACTTCTACGTCGTGACCGACCAGATCCAGGGCGTGCACCGCGACCTGCCCATCCTGCGCGACCCCGACGGCTACACCTACGTCAAGGAGGAGGTGGGCGGCCTGCTGGTCGGCGGGTTCGAGCCGGTGGCCAAGCCTTGGGTGGCGCCGGACCAGATCCCGTACCCGTTCGAGTTCGCCCTGCTGGAGGAGGACTGGGAGCACTTCGAGATCCTGATGGACAGCGCCGTCCACCGGATCCCGGCCCTCGCCGAGACGGGAATTCGCAAGTTCTACAACGGTCCGGAGAGCTTCACGCCCGACAACCAGTTCATCATCGGCGAGGCGCCCGCTGTGCCCGGCTTCTTCGTCTGCGCCGGCTTCAACTCCGTGGGCATCGCGTCCGCGGGCGGCGCGGGGCGGGCGATGGCCGAATGGATCGTCGAGGGTGGTCCGACCATGGACCTCATCAGCGCGGACCTGCGCCGCTTCTCGCCGCTGGCGGGCAACACCGACTGGCTGCGCGCCCGGGTCAGCGAGGTGCTGGGGCTCCACTACGCCCTGCCGTGGCCGAACCGTGAGCTGGAGACCGGGCGCTCGCTGAGGCGCTCGCCGGTCCATGAGCTCCTCGTCGCGCAGGGCGCCTGCCTGGGCAGTCGCAACAACTGGGAGCGCGCCAATGTCTTCGCCCCGAAGGGCGTTCCGACGGTCATCGAGTACTCCTGGGACCGTCCCTCCTGGGTTGACTGGTCGGTCGCCGAGCAGCGCGCCACCCGCGAGGCCGTAGCGGTGTTCGACCAGACGTCGTTCTCCAAGTACCTCGTGGTGGGAAAGGATGCCGAACAGGCGCTGCAGTGGCTGTGCACCGCCGATGTCGCCGTGCCGGTCGGGCGCGCGGTCTACACAGGGATGCTCAACGCGCGAGGCACCTACGAGAGCGACGTCACCGTCACCCGCACCGGTCGACACGAGTACCTCGTCGTCAGCAGTGCCGCCACGACGGACCGTGACGTCGACTGGATGCGACGCCACCTGCCGGAGGGGTGCCACGCCAGCGTCGTCGACGTGACGAGCGCGTATGCCGTGTTCGGCGTCATGGGGCCCCGGTCCGCGCAGCTCCTCTCGGCGCTGTCCCATGACTGCTTCGACGACGAGGCCTTCCCGTTCGGGACCAGCCGAGAGGTGCGGATCGGCTCGGCCACCGTGCGCGCCACCCGCATCACCTACGTCGGAGAACTGGGTTGGGAGCTCTATGTCCCGTGTGACCTGGCGGTGGGCGTCTACGAGGACCTCTTCGCCGCAGGGAAGGACCTCGGTGTGGTCCCCGCGGGCTACTACGCGATCGAGGCCATGCGTCTGGAGAAGGGCTATCGCGCGTTCGGCCGCGAGCTGACCACGGAGCTGGGACCCGTGGAGGCGGGTCTGCTGTTCGCGTGCAAGCTCGGCACCGACATCGACTTCCTCGGACGGGCAGCCGTCGAGCAGGTCAGGAGCGCCCCCCCGGCGCGCCGCATCGTCTCCTTCGTGCTCGACGACCCGTCGGCCTATCCCTGGGGTGGCGAGCTGGTCCTACGCGACGGGGCTCCGGTCGGGCAGGTCACGAGTGCCGCGTGGGGTGCGACGCTCGGGTCGGCGGTGGGACTCGCCTTGGTAGGGGACAGGGCGAGCGGGACGACGACGCCACAGTGGGTTCGTGAAGGCGCCTATGAGATCGACCTTGCTGGGCAACGGTTTCCGGCGACGGTGACCATGGGGGCCCCGTTCGACGCGGAAGGCCGCAAGCTGGGCCGTCGCGCGAGGACGGAATGAAATGGTACTTTCCCAGACCATTGACGTGTGGGACCGAGGGGTATTGGATCGGGGGGTGAGCGCGGTGGACCACCTGACCTCCCTGCCTGACCTGGTGCTGCGGCCCACGTCCGGCAATGCGTTCGAGGCCACCGTCGAGCAGCTGGCGACGGCCATCCGGCTGGGCGTCTTCACCGACGGTGAACAGCTCCCACCCGAGCGCGAGCTCGCCGAGCGACTGGGAGTGAGCCGCAACACCCTGCGCGAGGCCATCGCGGCGCTGCGCGACTCCGGGCTCGTCGCCACCCGGCGCGGGCGCGGCGGTGGCACGGTCATCACCTACGCGGGACTCGAACCAGGGACCGGGGGAGCACCCGTCCGCACCGGGGCTGCCCTTGCCGACGCGATGGACTTCCGTCGCGTCGTCGAGCCCGGCGCCGCGGCCCTGGCCGCGACAAGGTCGCTGGCCGCGGACCAGCGGGCATGGCTCCTCGAGAGTGCGCGCGCCGCCCGCGAGGCGCCCGACAATGCCGCCCACCGGCTCGCCGACAGCCGCTTCCACCTCGCGGTCGCGACCGTGTCGGGCTCCCCGATGCTCATCGAGGCGGTCACCCGGTCACAGTCGGCGCTGCACGAGCTGCTGGTGGCGATCCCGGTGCTGCGCCGCAACATCGAGCACTCCAACGACCAGCACGACGCCGTCGTCCGCGCCATCCTGGCCGGCGACCCCGAGACGGCCCGGGCCGTCATGGAGGAGCACTGTGACGCCACGTCGGCACTGCTCCGAGGCCTGCTCGGATGACCGGCACCTGGATGACTGAGAAGGAGAAGAGATGACGGCACCACCCCACCTGACCGTCGAAGAGCTGCGCGCCGACATCGGCTCGGGGGCCATCGACACCGTCATCGTGGCGTTCACCGACATGCAGGGTCGCCTGCAGGGCAAGCGCATCCACGGGCAGTTCTTCCTCGACTCGGTCCTGGGTCACGGCACTGAGGGGTGCAACTACCTGCTGGCGGTCGACGTCGACATGAACACCGTCGACGGCTACGCCATCAGCTCGTGGGAGCGCGGCTACGGCGACATGATGTTCGACCTCGACCTGTCGACCCTGCGCCGCACCCCCGGGCAGCCGTACTCGGCGACCGTGCAGTGCGACCTGTCGTGGCTCGACGGCAGCGGACCGGTCCGGCCGTCACCGCGGTCGGTGCTCAAGGCCCAGGTGGACGCCGCGGCCGAGCTCGGCTTCGTGGCTCTGGCGGGCACCGAGCTGGAGTTCATCGTCTTCGAGGAGACGTTCGAGCAGGCCTGGGACCGCAGGTACCACGGCCTGACCGGGGCCAACCGCTACAACGTGGACTACTCCATCCTCGGCGGCACGAAGGTGGAGCCCCTGCTGCGCGACATCCGCAACGAGATGTATGCCGGTGGCGTCACCGTCGAGAGCGCGAAGGGGGAGTGCAACCTCGGGCAGCACGAGATCGCCTTCCTCTATGACTCGGTGCTGAAGACCTGCGACAACCACGTCGTCTACAAGAACGCCGCCAAGGAGATCGCCGCGAACCACGGGAAGTCGCTCACCTTCATGGCGAAGTTCGACGAGCGTGAGGGCAACTCCTGCCACATCCACCTGTCCCTGCGCGGAACCGACGGCGGCATCGTCTTCGCCGACGACGAGCGTGAGGGTGGCCGCAGCCGGCTGTTCGAGCACTTCGTCGCCGGGGTCCAGGCGACGATGCGCGAGTTCACCCTGCTCTACGCGCCCAACGTCAACTCCTACAAGCGGTTCCAGCC
>NZ_DASYGF010000024.1:0-60917 GCF_036000045.1 Pedococcus sp. | reverse complement strand
GGTCGGCCGCGCCGAGCGAGTAACCGGCCACGTGTTGGGCGATGGCCATCACCTGTTCCTGGTACACGATCAACCCGTAGGTGTCGCCCAGGATCTCGGCGAGCGGTTCGGCAAGCTCCGGATGGATCGGGATGACGGGCTTCCGGCCGTTCTTGCGGTCGGCGTACTCGTTGTGCGAGTTGGCCCCCATCGGGCCGGGCCGGTAGAGCGCTCCGACGGCCGAGATGTCCTCGAAGTTGTCGGGCTTCATCGATCGCAGCAGTGCACGCATCGGGCCGCCGTCGAGCTGGAACACGCCGAGAGTGTCGCCCCTGGCCAGCAACTCGAAGGTCTGCGGATCGTCCAGCGGCAGGTCCTCGAGGACGACCGTCCCGCCGCGGTTGGCCCTGATGTTGATCAGCGCGTCGTCCAGGACCGTCAGGTTACGAAGCCCGAGGAAGTCCATCTTGATCAGACCCAGGGTCTCGCAGGTCGGATAGTCGAACTGGGTGATGATCGCGCCGTCGAGTTCCCGCTTCATGATCGGGATCAGGTTCTGCAGCGGCTCGGACGACATGATGACACCCGCCGCATGCACGCCCCACTGCCGCTTCAGCCCTTCCAGGCCCTTCGCCATGTCGACGACCTTGCGGACATCGACGTCCTGCTCCACCAGCGCCCGGAACTCGGCGCCCTCGCTGTAGCGGGGATCCGTCGGCTCGAACATCTTGACCAGGGAGACGTCCTTGCCCATCACCGGCGGTGGCATCACCTTCGTGATGCGGTCGCCGACCGAGAACGGCATGCCAAGTACGCGGGCGGAGTCCTTGACGGCTTGCTTGGCCTTGATGGTGCCGTACGTGACGATCTGGGCCACCCGCTCGGCGCCGTACTTCTCCGTGACGTACTTGATGACCTCGCCGCGCCTGCGCTCGTCGAAGTCGACGTCGAAGTCGGGCATGGACATGCGCTCCGGGTTGAGGAACCGCTCGAAGATCAGGCCGTGCGGGATCGGGTCGAGGTCGGTGATCTTCATCGCGTACGCGCACATCGAGCCCGCGCCCGAGCCACGCCCCGGTCCCACGCGGATGCCGTTGGCCTTGGCCCAGTTGATGAAGTCGGCGACGACGAGGAAGTAGCCGGCGTAGCCCTTGGAGACGATGACCTCGGTCTCGAAGGCGGCCTGCTTCGTCGCGTAGT
This sequence comes from Pedococcus sp., assembly GCF_036000045.1. Lineage (GTDB taxonomy): Bacteria > Actinomycetota > Actinomycetes > Actinomycetales > Dermatophilaceae > Pedococcus. The sequence continues at coordinate 59,738 of NZ_DASYGF010000024.1, read as the reverse complement.
CGGGCACGCCACCGGGGAAACGCTCGACGAGGCCCTGCTGGACCTCCTTGACGAACCAGGACTCTTCGTTCTCCCCCGGCGGGCACGGGAAGCGGGGCATGAACCGCCCCTCCCCCTCGGTGAAGGAGATGTCGCACATCTCGGCGATGAGCAGCGTGTTGTCGCAGGCCTCGGGCAGCTCGCGCCACGTGTGGCGCATCTCGGCCGGGCTCTTGAGGTAGAAGTCGTCGGCGTCGAACTTGAACCGGTTGGGGTCCATCAGCGTCGAGCCGGACTGCACGCACAGCAGCGCCGAGTGGGCCTTGGCGTCCTCGGGGCTGGTGTAGTGCAGGTCGTTGGTGGCCACGAGCGGCAGGCCCAGGTCGCGGGCCAGGCGCAGCAGGTCCTTCTGGACGCGGCGCTCGATGGACAGGCCGTGGTCCATCAGCTCGGCGAAGTAGTTCTCGGCGCCGAAGATGTCGCGGAAGTCGCTGGCGGCCTGCAGCGCCTCCTTGTACTGGCCGAGCCGCAGCCGGGTCTGCACCTCACCCGAGGGACAGCCCGTCGTGGCGATCAGGCCCTGGCCGTACTGGCTGAGCAGCTCGCGGTCCATGCGCGGCCACTTGGCGTAGACCTGGTCGAGGCTGGCCAGGGAGTCGAGCCGGAAGAGGTTGTGCAGGCCGTTGTTGTTCTTGGCCAGCAGCGTCATGTGCGTGTAAGCACCCGATCCCGAGACGTCGTCGCCGCTCTGGTGGTCCTCACCCCACTTCACCCTGGTCTTGTCGGTGCGATGGGTGCCCGGAGTGACGTAGGCCTCGACGCCGATGATGGGCTTGACGCCCGTGCCCTGCGCCTTCTTCCAGAACTCGTAGGCCCCGAAGACGTAGCCGTGGTCGGTCGTCGCCAGGGCCGGCATGCCGAGCTCGGCAGCCCTGGTGAACAGGTCCCCGATCCGCGCCGCGCCGTCGAGCATGGAGTACTCGGTGTGCACGTGGAGGTGGACGAACGAGTCGGTGCTTCTGCTCGGGGTGCTGGAGGTGCCGGAGGCGGTCTGGGGGGACATCAGAAGCGATCTTAGGTCGGGGTCCTGACATCCCCTAAGGGACGCGCCTGCCTGTGACGGATGAGGCGCGTGGTATGCCGCGGTGCGCGGCTCAGAGCAGGTCCAGCGCCCGGGCGAGGTCGGCCGGGTAGGGGCTCTCGAAGGTGACATAGCGGCCCGAGCCGGGGTGCTCGAAGCCCAGGCCGACCGCGTGCAGCCACTGCCGCTCCAGCCCCAGCCTGGCCGCAAGCTTCGGGTCCGCGCCATACGTGAGGTCGCCGGCGCACGGGTGGTGCAGCGCGCTGAAGTGGACCCGGATCTGGTGGGTTCGACCGGTCTCGAGATGGATGTCGAGCAGCGACGCCGAGCGGAACGCCTCGATGACCTCGTAGTGCGTGACGCTCGGCTTGCCCTTCTCCATCACGGCGAACTTGTAGTCGTAGCTGGGGTGACGACCGATAGGGGCGTCGATAGTGCCCACCACCGGGTCCGGCAGCCCCTGCACGAGGGCGTGGTAGGTCTTGTCGACCGCGCGAGAGCGGAAGGCCTGCTTCAGGACGCTGTAGGCGTACTCGGACTTGGCGACGACCATCAGACCGGACGTGCCGACGTCGAGGCGCGAGACGATCCCCTGACGCTCGCTGGCCCCACTCGTGGCGATCCGGTAGCCCGCCGCGGCCAGCCCACCCACCACGGTGGGCCCGGTCCAGCCGACGCTGGGGTGGGCGGCGACCCCCACCGGCTTGTCGACGACGACGATGTCGTTGTCGTCGTGGATGATCGTCATGCCGGGGACGGGCTCGGCGACCACCTGCAGCGTCGGGCTCTGGTTGACCGCGGGCAACAGCACCTCGAGCAGGTCACCAGCGCTGACCCGGTCGGACTTGGCCGCGGGCTTGTGGTTGACCTGCACGTCACCGGCGCTGGCCAGGTCAGCCGCCTTCGTGCGCGACACCCCGAACAGGCGGGCGAGTGCGGCGTCGAGCCGCTCGCCTTCGAGTCCGTCGGGGACGAAGAGCGTGCGTGGGTCAGACATGGGCAGTCCCACCGCCCTGGGGGTCGGGTGCGGCCGCCTCGTGACGCCCCTGGTGGGGCCGGGCGCCGTCCACGCCGACGCCCCGCATCGCGAGGAGCGCGATGAACGCCGCGGCGCCCACGATGGCGATGTCCGCGACGTTGCCGATGAAGAACCCGAAGTAGTCGATGAAGTCGACGACCTGACCGCGCCCAGGGCCCGGGCTGCGCACCATCCGGTCGGTCAGGTTGCCCAGCGAGCCACCCAGCAGGAGCCCCAACGCGACCGCCCAGGCCGAGCTTCCGATCCGGCGAGCGGTGCGCAGGATGAACACCAGCACACCGCAGGCGACCAGGGTCATCACCCAGGTGGCGCCGTTGCCGATGGAGAACGCGGCACCGGCGTTGCGGATGAGGTTGAGCCGGATGTGGTCGCCGACGACATTCACCGGCTCGCCGGTCGTCAGCGTGTTCTGGGCCCAGATCTTGGTGACCTGGTCCGCGGCATACGCGACCACGGCGGTGGCGCCCATGAGAAGGAACAGCATCCGGCGACGCCGGGACGCCACGGGGTCGGTGCCGCCCGTGGCGGGGGTGCCAGTGGAGGGCTCCGGAGTCGTGTGAGGTGGGGTGGGGGTGTCGTGGGCCGCGATCAGCGGCGCTCCTGCTTCGTCTTGCATGTCACGCATAGGGTCGCACGAGGAGCGGCCTGGAGGCGAAGTTTGCCGATCGGGTTGCCACAGGACTCGCAGATGCCATAGGTGCCGTCCTCGATCCGCTCCAGCGCGTGGAGGTTCTGCTCGAGCATCTCGCGGGCGTTGTTGGCGAGTGAGATCTCCTGCTCGCGCTCGAACGTCTTGGCGCCCGCATCGGCCTGGTCGTCACCGGCTCCGTCGCCGGCGTCACGCATGAGGCCGACGAGGTCGGCCTCGGCGGCCGTGATCTCCTGGCGCAGGTGGGCGATGTCCGCCTCGATCTCGGACCGTATGTCGCGCAGCTCCTTGGCCGTCCATGGCGACTCGTCGGCGCGGACGGCCAACGACCGCGCCGACGCCTTGCGCGGGGCTGCGGCCTTCTTTGCCGGAGCGGCCTTCCTGGTGGGAGCCGCCTTCGTGGCAGGCGCCGTCTTCTTGGTCGGAGCCGCCTTCTTCGTCGTCGCGGCAGCGGCCTTCTTTGCGGGAGCGGCCTCCTTGGCCGGAGCCGCCTTCCCGGTCGTCGTGGCTGCCGTCTTCTTCGCGGGAGCCGCCTTCTTCGTCGCCGTGGTGGCAGCCTTCTTGGCCGCAGCCGCCTTCGCCGTCGTCGTCGTCGTGGCAGCCGCCTTCTTCGCGGCAGCGGCCTCCTTCGCGGGCGCCGCCTTCTTCGTCGTGGACGTGGCCTTCGTGGTTGCGCCCTTGCCGGACACCGTCGCCGTGGCGGCCACGGCCTTGGCACTCGTGGTGGACGCGCTCGACTTCGACGTCGCCGAGGCTCTCGACTTCTGTGCCATGGTCTGCCAGGTCCCTCGTTTCGCGGGGCGCTCCGGCAGAGCGCCATCAGGTGCCGCGAGGATAAGCGCTGCGGCGTCTGGACTCAACGCCAAAACACCCGTTGGCTCCTGGGCAAGATCATCTGTGCCATCACCAGGACGATCCCGCCCACGTGAAGAGGCGTCCGGCATACGACAGGGCGCCCACCGCGCGAGGCGATGGGCGCCCTGTCAGGCACTGTCTGCAGGACCCCGTGAGGTCGTCCGGGCTACTGCGAGGCGTCGCTCCGCTCGCCCTGACCCTCAGCCTGTCCCTGCGGCTCGGCGCCCTCGGAGCCCTCACCGTCGCCCTCGGACTCGGCAGAGTCGGTCGGCTCCACGCCGGTCTGGTCGAGGTCGGCGAGCTGCTCCTCGATGTAGCTCTTGAGGCGGGCGCGGTAGTCGCGCTCGAAGGTCCGCAGCTCGTCGATCTTCTTCTCCAGGAGGCTGCGCTCGCGGCCCAGCTCCTCGAGGATCTGCGCCTTCTTCTGCTGGGCCTCGTGCACCATGCCGGTGGACCGCTCCCGAGCCTCGGTGATGAGCTGCTCGTGCTTGGCGGTGGCCTCGTGCACCAGCTGGTCGTGACGGGCCTGACCCGTCGAGAGCAGCTCGTCGTGGCGGGCCTGGCCAGTGGAGAGCAGCTCGTCGTGGCGGGACTGCGCCTCGCCGACCAGCTGGTCATGCTTGGCCTGGGCCTCGGCGACCAGGCGGTCGCGCGTCGACTCGCCCTGGCCGACGTGCTCATCGTGCAGTCGCTGAGCCATCTCCAGCAGGGCAGCAGCGCTGGCGCCACCGCCGGCCGCGGCCGCGCCGACCTCGGCGGCGCTCATGCCACCGCCGATGGGAGCGCTCTGCGCCTGCGCACGGGCAGCCTCGAGCTCACGCTGAGCCACCTGGAGCTGCTGCTCGGCCTCCTGCGCGCGCTTCTCAGCCTCCGCGGCCCGGGCCTCCGCAGCCTTGGCGACGTCGGACACGTGGCCGTCTGCGCCCTTCTGGGCACCGGAGATCCGCTGCTGGGCGGCCTTCTCGGCCTCCTCGGCACGAGCCTGCGCGACCTTCTCGGCCTCGGCCGCCTTGGCCTCGGCAGCCGCAATGCGCTCCTGGGCGGCCTTCTCGGCCTCAGCAGCCTTGGCCTGCGCCGCGGCAACGCGGTCGGCGAGCTCGGCCTGCGCCTTGGACTCGGCCTCCTCGGCGGCCTTGGCGTCGGACGCCTTGCGGGCCGCTGCTGCCGGGTCGGTCTTCGCCACGGGCGCCATGCCCTTGCTGGACCGGCACTCGTTGAGCTGCTCGCGCAGGTCGTCAGCCTCCTTGACGATGCGGCGCATCTCGGCGACCACCTCGTCGAGGAAGTCGTCGACCTCGCGCTCGTCGTAGCCACGACGGAACTGGGTCGGCGTGAAGTTCTTGTTGAGGACGTCCTCTGGCGTGAGCGTCATGTAGTCACCTCGGTTGGCAGGCATGAGCAGTGCGTGGTCAAGCATCGCAGACACGGGTCCGGCGCGGACACAGGGTCGCGCGCCAGCCTAGGGGATACAGCGCAGGCCGCGGGCCTATATGACCTGCATCAGGAACGTCGTCGCCAGCATCAGCACCAGGAACCCGAGGTCGAGCCGCAGGTTGCCGATGCTCAACGGCGGGATGAGCCGGCGCAGGGCCTTCAGGGGCGGGTCGGTGACCGTGTAGATCACCTCGGCGACCACCAGCAGGACGCCGCGCGGACGCCAGTCCCGGGCGAACGCCTGGACCCAGTCGAGGACCAGACGTCCGAGCAACACCACGAAGAACAGGAACAACGCGAAGCGCAGCACACTGCCGATGGGGCCGGGAACGAGCATGGGGTCACCCTGCCACGAGTGGCTGGGCGCAGGTGCGCAGGGTCAGCTCTGGTTGAACAGGCCGCGGGCGCTGGGGACCGCGGCCGAGTCCTCCGCCGCGACCTCCACGTGGGCCGGCGAGAGGAGGAAGACCTTGGAGGTCACCCGCTCGATGGAGCCGTGCAGCCCGAACACGAGACCCGCGGCGAAGTCGACCAGGCGCTTGGCGTCGGAGTCGTCCATGTCGGACAGGTTCATGATGACGGGCGTGCCCTCGCGGAAGCTCTCGCCGATGTTCTTGGCTTCGTTGTAGGTGCGCGGGTGGATCGTGGTGATGCGGTTCAACGCGCCGACCTCCACGTCGCGGACGACTCGGGCCACCGGGGTGCGCTGCGGGAGCGGGGTGACGGCGGCGGAACGCTCCTCGGGGACGTCGTGACGGCCCGGCTCGTCGTAGTCGTAGCCGTCGTAGGAGTCGTAGCGCTCGTCCTCCTCGGCGAGCCCGAGGTACACCATCGTCTTGCGTAGCGCCCCAGCCATCGTGAGCTCCCTTGGTTCCGTGCGTGGTCGTCGTCTTCGCGACTGAAGTTACCGGTGTGGCTCGCGAGAACCGAGGATTGCGCTTCCGACACGCAGGTGTGTCGCCCCATGCGCCACCGCCGCCTCGAGGTCCCCGCTCATCCCCGCGGAGATCCAGCCTGCCTCGGGGTGCGCAGCGCGTATGCCGCCTGCGATCTTCTGCAGGCGGCCGAAGGCCTCGCCTGCGTCCGCGCCCAGCGGCGCGACTCCCATGACACCGCGCAGCTCGAGGTGCTCGGCGCCAGCGACCGCGTCGGCCAGCTCGCCGGCTCCGCGGGGATGGACCCCTCCCCTCCCCGCACCGTCGGTGTCGAGCGAGACCTGGACCAGCACCGAGCACCGCACCCCCTGGTCGGCCGCAGCCCGGTCGAGGGCAGCCACGAGCTTGGGGCGGTCGACCGACTGGATCACGTCGGCATACCTGACCACGGAGTGGGCCTTGTTGGTCTGGAGCTGGCCGATGAAATGGACGGTGAGGTCGGCCCGATGCGTCAGCGCACCCACCTTCGGGCCCGCCTCCTGGTCGCGGTTCTCACCGATCGCCCTGACACCCAGCTCTGCCAGGAGGTCGACGTCGCTGGCTGGGAAGAACTTGGTGACGGCAATCAGGGTGAGCTCGCCGGGGTCTCGCCCGGCGGCGTCACAGGCGCGCACGATCCTTGCCCGGACGGCGCCCAGTCGCTGCTCGAGCTCGGCCCGTCGACCGGCGTGGGCGTCGAGTGCGCTCACGGAGCCAGGACCACGATGCCGGCGAAACGGCCGGTCAGCCCGTCTCGACGATACGAGAAGAGGCTCGAGTCCTCACGTGCGCAGCCTGGAACCCATTGCACCGCAACGTCATTCGCTCGGAGCTGGCTCACCACGCCCGCCGCGACGTCGATAGCCGGGGTGCCCGACCAGGAGACGGCGACCGACGCGGGAGCGATCTCAGCGGCCGCATCGCGCAGCTCCTCGGGCACCTCGTAGCAGCGTCCGCAGACGGACGGGCCGACCACCGCCTTGATCTCCCGGGCCCCGAGATCGCGCATCCGCTGGATGGCCGCGGGGACGACGCCGGCGAGCAGGCCGGGGCGACCGGCGTGCACCGCTGCCACCACACCTGCCTCGCCATCGGCCAGCAGGACGGGAGTGCAGTCGGCCACCAGGGCCGCCAACGCCACCCCGGACGTCGCCGTCACGAGGCCGTCGACGGCCGGCGCCTCATGACCGTTCCATGGCCCGTCCACGACGGCGACCTCGCGACCATGGCACTGCCGCATGAACAGCAGCCGGTCGCGAGGCAGCCCGAGCGAGGTCGCCACGGCAGCCCGGTTGGACTCGACATCGGCGGCGTCGTCACCGACGTGGCCGCCGAGGTTGAGCGAGTGGAACGGTGCGGAGCTCACACCTCCGTGGCGGTCGGTGAAGGCCCAGGTCACCCGACCGGTCTGCGCGCGCCAGGAGAACACGCGCTACTTCAGGAAGTCGGGGACGTCCAGGTCGTCGCTCTCGTCGAAGGTGACCGTGCGCGGAGGACGCCCAGCGCTCTCCCGCGCCGGCTCGGCCGACGCCGGCGTGCCGGCCGGAGCCGCCGCAGCATCGCCACGCTGCGGGTCCCCGGACTGCGGGGCCGGGGCCGCCTGGGGGGCGGGCGCGGGCGTTGCGGGGCGCGGAGCGCTGACAGGGGCCTGCTGGAAGGACTGCTGTGACTGCTGCTGCGCCGGCTGGTTGGGACGTTGGGCGCCCTGGATCTGGCCGATGGCACGGTCGTTGTCGCGCTTGAGTGGGGCGCCCCCGTCGAAGCCGGCAGCGATGACCGTCACCCGGACCTCGTCGCCGAGCGCGTCGTCGATGACCGCGCCGAAGATGATGTTGGCCTCGGGATGAGCGGCCTCCTGGACCAGCCGGGCCGCCTCGTTGATCTCGAAGAGCCCGAGGTCGCTGCCACCCTGGATCGACAGCAGCACGCCGTGGGCGCCGTCGATGCTCGCCTCGAGCAGCGGGCTGGAGATCGCCAGCTCGGCGGCCTGGACGGCCCTGTCGTCGCCGCGCGAGGAGCCGATGCCCATCAGGGCCGAGCCCGCCCCCTGCATGACGGACTTGACGTCGGCGAAGTCGAGGTTGATCAGGCCGGGGGTGGTGATGAGGTCGGTGATGCCCTGGACACCGGACAGCAGGACCTGGTCGGCGGACCGGAAGGCGTCGAGCATGCTCACTGCCCGGTCGCTGATCGACAGCAGCCGGTCGTTGGGGATGACGATCAGGGTGTCGACCTCCTCGCGGAGGTTGGCGATGCCGGACTCGGCCTGGTTGGCGCGCCGGCGGCCCTCAAAAGTGAACGGCCGGGTGACGACACCGATCGTCAGCGCGCCCAGACCCCTGGCGATCTTGGCGACGACCGGCGCACCGCCGGTGCCCGTGCCGCCGCCCTCGCCCGCCGTGACGAAGACCATGTCGGCGCCCTTGAGCACCTCCTCGATCTCCTCGGCGTGGTCCTCTGCGGCCTTCTTGCCCACCTCGGGGTCAGCGCCGGCGCCGAGGCCACGGGTCAGCTCGCGACCCACGTCGAGCTTCACGTCTGCATCGCTCATGAGCAGCGCCTGGGCGTCGGTGTTGATGGCGATGAACTCGACGCCCTTGAGGCCGACCTCGATCATGCGGTTGATGGCGTTCACCCCACCACCGCCGATGCCGACGACCTTGATGACGGCCAAGTAGTTCTGTGGTGCTGCCACGGCGTGGGCCTCTCCTGATGTGCTGCTCGAGCGATGCGATGCCTCAACGTGAAGTTGAGGCTTAGAGTTATGTCAATCTCCAGTGCCGCCGACGCTATGCCGAGTCAGGGGTGCAGGCAAACGATTCGACCGCGTGTCGCAGCACGGATTGGCCTGATCGAGCGGTTTCCTCGACCGGGGCCTGCCACCACTATCTCAGCAGTCACATCAGTCACTTCAGCCCCACCTCCCCCACCTCCGTCGAGGGTGGCTGGGGGCCGTCCCTCAGCGGGTCACCGGGGTGTCCGGGGCGCTGACGTCGATGACGTGCGGAGCGCCCTTGAGCAGCGCCTCCATGATGGTCAGCTTGCGCTCAGGCGCGTCGATACCGCCCCACACGACCTGGGTCTGGCCGATGGTGAGGGTGACCAGGTCTGCGCTGCTCACGACCACCCGGGAGACGGTTCGGTGGAGGCGCTCGGGCAGCACCCGCAGAACGCTGACGGCCGCGGCCAGCGCGTCCCGGGACAGCGCCGCCTGGCTCGCCGCGTAGACCACGGGCACGCCGCGCGGCGGGGCGCTGACCTTGGCATAGGCCAGACCGTTCAGATCTACAACCTCTAGTTCACCTTGAGGGTTCTTGACCACGAGGAACGGCACGCGCGGGCTCGCGTGGATGACCAGGGTGCTCGGCCAGGCGCGCTCGATGGACACGTCGGCCAGCGTCGCCAGCTGAGCCACCCGAGTGGACACCGCGCCGCTGTCGACCCTCGCCAGCGGCTCCCCTACAGGCACCTGGGCCAGGGCACGGATGGCAGCGACCTCGGACTGGGGCACGCCGACCACCTCGACACTGCGCACCGCGAGCAGGGGGCTGAACCCCACGACCCACACAAGCAGAGCCAGGACGGCGACCACACCGGCGGCATACGCGGTCAGGCGCCAGGGGCGCCGGCGCACCTCCTGGGCGCGCAGGTGGAAACGGGTCCGCGACGACTCCAGACCGGTGCGCTGCGAGCGGCTCATGCGCCACCGAGCACGCGGAGGATCTCCGGACCCATCATCGTCACGTCGCCCGCCCCGACGGTGAGCACCAGGTCGCCGGACCGGGTGCGCCCTGCGACGACCTCGGCCACCGCGGACCACGACGAGACCACCTCGACGTCGGCCTCGGGGCGCTGCTCGTGCAGGGCGTCCGCGATGAGCTGTGAGGAGATGCCCGGCATCGGGTCCTCGCGCGCACCATAGATCTCCATCAGCACCACGGCGTCGGCCGGCGACAACGCGGCGGCGAACTCGCGGGCGAAGTCACGGGTCCGCGAGTAGAGGTGCGGCTGGAACACCACGACCAGACGCCCCGAGGGCTCCGCCGACCGCACCAGCTCGGCGCCGGTCGACACCACTGCGGCGACCTTGCCGGGGTTGTGGGCGTAGTCGTCGACGACCGAGACCCCTGCGGCCGACCCCTTGGGCTCGAAGCGCCGACGGGTGCCGGTGAACCCGAACAGGCCGTCGAGCACCCTGGCCGGATCCTGCCCCAGCCCCTCGACCGCGGTCGTGTAGGCCGCGGCTGCGTTGAGCAGGTTGTGGCGCCCCGGGATGTTGACCCGCAGAGCCCTGGGCTCGCCGTCGGGCCCGGTGACCGTCGTGTGGCCCGTCAGGCCGCGGAACGTCACCCCGCTGAGGACGACATCCGCGTCCTGGGCCCACCCGTAGGTCAGCACCCGCGTGCCGTTCGCCCGGGCGACCTGGGCCAGGCGGCGCGAGCCCTCGTCGTCGGCACAGGCCACCAGCAGGCCGCCCGGGAGCACCGAGCCGGCGAACGCGGCATACGCCTGCTCGACGCGAGGGAAGGTGCCGTAGAAGTCGAGATGGTCGGGCTGCACGTTGGTCACCACGGCGACCTGCGGGCGGTAGACGAGGAACGACCCGTCACTCTCGTCCGCCTCGGCGACGAAGATGTCACCGGTCCCCCAGTGCGCGTTGGTGCCGTGCTTGGCCAGCTCGCCCCCGGCGGCGAACGACGGGTCCGTGCCGCAGTGCTGCAGGGCGACCGTCAGCATCGAGGTCGTCGTGGTCTTGCCGTTGGCGCCTGCGACCGCGACCCGTCGCGAGCCGGCCATGGTGCTGGCCAGCGCCTGGGCGCGGTGCAGCACCCGCAGGCCGCGCTGCCGAGCTGCCGCGAGCTCGACGTTCTCCTCGCGGATGGCGCTGGAGATCACCACCGTGTCCCTGCCCTCGAGGTATGCCGGGTCGTGCCCGACATGGACCTCCGCCCCCTCGGCCTCGAGCGCGGCGAGCAGCGGCGACTGCTTGGCATCGGAGCCGCTCACCGAGCAGCCGCGCGCGAGCATCACCCGCGCCACGCCCGACATGCCCGAGCCACCGATCGCGATGAAGTGCACCGCGCCCAGCTCCTCCAGCGGAGGGACCGGCGCGGCGAAGTCGAACCGCGGGTTCTGGCCGTTCATCGCGGCGACTCGTGGAACGCAGCCGTCACCAGGTCGGCCAGCGCCTCGTCGGCGCCCCGCTCCCCCACGCCCGACGCGGCTGTGGCCATGGCCTGGAGGCGGGGCGTGTCGGCCAGCAACGGGACGAGGGTGTCGTCGACCCACTCGGGGGTGAGTGCGCGGTCCTCGACGAGCAGGCCTCCGCCCGCCGCCACGACGTCGGCGGCGTTGAGCCGCTGCTCGCCGTTGCCGATCGGCAGGGGAACGTAGACGGCCGGCAGTCCGACCGCGGTCAGCTCGCAGACCGTGTTGGCCCCGGCACGGCACACGACGAGGTCGGCGACCGCGTAGGCGAGGTCCATCCGGTCGGTGTATGCCGCCACGACGTAGGGCGCGCCCACGCCCCCGTCGTCGATGTCGAAGGTCTTGCCTGCGCCCGTGAGATGGAGCACCTGGACGCCCGCAGCCCGCAGGCCGTGGGCGCGCGCCTCGAAGGCCGCGTTGAGCCGCTGGGCCCCGAGCGAGCCACCGGTGACCAGCAGGGTGGGCCGGCGGTCCTCGAGACCGAAGTGAGCCAGCGCCTCCCCGCGAGCGGCGCCGCGGTCGAGCCGGGCGATCTCGGGACGCAAGGGCATGCCGATGGTCCGGGCGCCCCGCAGCCGCGTGCTGGGAAAGGTCGTGGCGACGTGGTGGGTGAGCCGGGCCCCGAGCCGGTTGGCCACGCCGGGCCGAGCGTTCTGCTCGTGGACGACCATGGGCACCTGCCGGCGCCGAGCGGCGAGGTAGGCGGGCGTCGACACATAACCGCCGAACCCGACGACGACCTGCGCGCCGGTCGACTCGATGGCTCGCTCGGCCGCCGCGACGGCGGCCCGCAGACTCCCCGGCAGCCGCAGCAGGTCCGCAGTCGGCTTGCGCGGCAGCGGCACCTTGGGGATGGTCAGCAGCTCGTAGCCGCGCTCGGGGACGAGCCTGCTCTCGAGGCCGGCCTCGGTGCCCAGAGCCGCGATGGCGATGGCGGGGTCGCGACGGCGCAGGCAGTCGGCCAGGGCGAGGAGCGGTGAGACGTGCCCGGCCGTGCCGCCACCGGCCAGGAGCACCGACGTCGGAGCAGCCTGGCGTCCCGAGGCCGGCATCATCGCTGCTTCCGGCGCGAGGCCAGCACGGCCAGCGAGCGGCGCACCACCGAGGGCTTGGCCGAGAGCACTTCGGCGCACCCCGGCTCGGCCCGGGCGAATGACAGCAACATGCCCAGGGCCAGCATCGTCGTCGTCAGCGAGGACCCGCCGTAGGAGACCAGCGGCAGGGGCACGCCGATGACCGGCAGCAGGCCGATGACCTGACCGATGTTGACGAACGCCTGGAACACGATCCACGCCATGACTCCTGCGGTGGCGATCCGGACGAACTGATCGTCCGTGCGCGACACGATGCGGTAGCAGACCAGCGCCAGCACGCAGAAAAGGCCGAGCAGCACGAGCGTGCCGGGCAGCCCCAGCTCCTCGCCGACGATGGCGAAGATGAAGTCGTTGTGGGCCTCCGGGAGCCAGGACCACTTCTCGCGGCTGGCGCCGAGCCCGACGCCCCACCACCCGCCGTCTGCGAGGGCGTAGCGACCGTGGATCGGCTGCCGGGCGGCGCCGTAGGGGTTGGTGTCCTTGCCGAGCCAGACGTCGAACCGCCCCAACCGGTTGTGGCTGGTGGCGACCATGGTGATCGCCAGCACCGTGAAGATGGCGCCGGCCCAGGCGAACCACTTCACCGGCACGCCCGCTGCGAACAGCAGGCCGGCCACGACCGCGCCGATGATCAGCGTGGTGCCGAGGTCGCCGCCGCCCAGGACCAGGGCCGCCGGGACCGCAGTGACGGGGAACAGGAACGGCACGATGACATTGCGCAGGCGCGTCAGCTGACGGCGCCTGGCCGACAGCACCGTCGCCCCGACCAGGACGAGCCCGAGCTTGATGAACTCCGACGGCTGGAGGGTCACCGGCCCGAAGGCCAGCCAGTTCCGGTTGCCGTTGACCCGCACGCCCAGCGGGGTGAACACCAGCAGCTCCAGGAACGTCGCGCCTACCAGGACGAAGAGGGACAGGGCCTTCCAGCGGCGCACCGGGACATGGGCGGCGAACGCCATGGCGATGGCGCCGAGGACGGCGAACCCCAGCTGCTTCTGGGAGTAGAGGTAGGGCGTCCGGTTGTTGCTCTGGACCAGCGAGAGCACCGAGGACGCCGACGTGACCATGATCAGGCCCATGGTCACGAGCACCACGGTCGCCGAGAGAAGGACGTAGTAGCTGGTGACCGGAGACTCCAGCCGCCGCAGCCAGCCGCCGAAGGTCCCGTCGTCCGCGCCGTCGGCGCCCGCACGCGAAGAGGTCCGCGCCTTGTGTGACGCGGTGGTGGTACTGCTCACTGCTACTCCCCCGGGGACCCGGCGCGGCGTGCGACCGCAGCGGCGAAGGCGTCGCCCCGGGCACCGTAGTTGGGGAACATGTCCATGGAGGCGGCTGCCGGCGCCAGAAGCACGACGTCACCGGGCTGCGCTAGAGCTGCCGCGTGCGCGACGACTTGGTCCATGGCACCAGTGTCCGTGCTCTCGACGTCCACGACGGGTACATCCGGCGCGTGTCGGGCGAGCGCCTCGGCGATCCGCGCGCGGTCCGCTCCGAGGAGGACGACACCCCGCAACCGCTCTGCCGCGTCGCGGACGAGGTCGTCCACCTCGGCCCCCTTGAGCAGGCCGCCGGCCACCCAGACCACGTGTTCGAAGGAGGCCAGCGACGCCGCGGCGGCATGGGGGTTGGTGGCCTTGGAGTCGTCGACGAACCGAACCCCGTCGACCGACCCCACGTCGGCGATGCGGTGCGGTCCGGGCGAGTACCCCTTCAGCCCGTCTCGGACGGCCTGTGGTGGCACGCCGTAGGAGCGCGCCAGAGCCGCGGCCGCCAGCGCGTTGGCGAGGTAGTGCGGAGGCAGGGTGGCCAGGGCGCCCTTGACGTCGGCCAGGGTGGCGAGCTCTGCGGCCGAGGTCTTGCGCTGCTCGACGAACGCGCGGTCCGCCAGGATGTCGTCGACGACGCCGACCATCGACAGGCCCGGGGTGCCGAGGGTGAACCCGATCGCGCGGCAGCCCTCCTCCACCTCGGCGTCCATCACGAGCTGCTCGGTCGCCGGGTCCTGGACGTTGTAGACGCAGGCCACCTGGGTGTGGGCATAGACCTTGCCCTTGGCCCGGACGTACTCCTCGTACGAGCCGTGCCAGTCGACGTGGTCGGGAGCGAGGTTCAGGCACGCCGATGCGTACGGGGCCACGGACTGCGACCAGTGCAGCTGGAAGCTGGACAGCTCCACGGCGATGACGTCGTAGGGCTCGGGATGCAGCACGGCCTCCAGGATCGGCGTCCCGACGTTGCCGGCCGCTGTCGCGCGCAGCCCCGCCGCGCGGAGCATCGAGGCCAGCATGGTGACGGTCGTCGTCTTGCCGTTGGTGCCGGTGATGGTCAGCCACGGAGCCGGGCCCACCGCCTGCCGCATCCGCCAGGCCAGCTCGACCTCACCCCAGATCGGTATGCCGGCCCGCGCCGCCTGCGCGAGCAGCGGCTGGTCCGGACGCCATCCCGGCGAGGTGACGACGAGGTCGGGGGCCAGACCCTCCGGCATACGGGTCACGTGGTCGGGACCCAGACGAAGGTCCACGCCCAGGATGTCGAGGATGCGGGCGCGCTCGCCCAGCGGGACGTTGCTCGCCGGGTCCGCGCCGTCGACCACGACGACCCGAGCGCCCCGCTCGTGCAGGGCGTCGGCGGCGGCGAAGCCGCTCACCCCCAGCCCGGCGACCACCACGCGCAGCCCGCTCCAGTCGGCCGATGCGTTGGTCAGCCCGTCGAGGCGACCACCCACCTGCCGACCACCACCATTGTGTGCACCTGCGGAGCTGCTCACTACCCTCCTACGACCCATTCGGCATAGAACAGCCCCAGACCCAGGGCCACGAAGAGCCCGGCGATGATCCAGAACCTGATGACGATCGTGACCTCGTTCCACCCGAGCAGCTCGAAATGGTGCTGCAGCGGTGCCATCCGGAACACCCGTCTACCGGTGAGCTTGAACGAGCCGACCTGGATGATGACGGAGAGCGTGATGGTGACGAAGAGGCCACCCAGGATGACCACGAGCAGCTCGGTACGCGTGGTGATCGCCAGGCCCGCGAGGGCGCCGCCCAGGGCGAGGGACCCGGTGTCGCCCATGAAGATCTTGGCGGGCGAGGCGTTCCACCAGAGGAACCCGAAACAGGCGCCCATCGCCGCTGCGGCGACCACCGCCAGGTCGCGCGAGTCACGGACCTCGTAGCACTTCAGTCCCGGCGTGGTCTGGCAGTTCTGGTTGCCCTGCCAGATGCCGATGAGGACGTAGGCGGCGAAGACCATCACCGAGGCTCCCGTCGCGAGCCCGTCGAGCCCGTCGGTGAGGTTCACCCCGTTGGACGTGCCCGCGATCATGAGGTTGGCCCAGATGACGAACAGGATGAGCCCGACGAGGCTGCCCGCGAAGGCCAGGTTGACCGGGGTGTCCCTGACGAACGAGATGTGCGTCGACGCGGGGGTGCGGTGCTTGGCGCTCGGAAACTGCAGTGCGAGCACGGCGAAGACGACGGCGACGAGGGTCTGACCCGCGAGCTTCTCGCCCGAGCGCAGGCCCAGGCTGCGTTGCTTGGAGATCTTGATGTAGTCGTCGAGGAACCCGACGATCCCCAGCCCAGCCATGAGGAACAGCACGAGCAGACCGCTCCACGTGGGCTTGGTCGCCGTGACCAGGTGGGCGAGCGCGTATGCCGCGAGGCTCGCTCCGATGATGACCGCGCCGCCCATGGTCGGGGTGCCGCGCTTGGTGTGGTGCGACGTCGGACCGTCGTCACGGATGAACTGGCCGTAGCCCTGCCGCACGAGGTACTTGATGAACATGGGGGTTCCCAGGAGCGCACCCATCAGGGAGATGACGGCCGCGATCAGCACCGCCTTCACGTCGTGCCCTCCTTGGTGTCGGCGGCTATCTGGTCCCCGAGCCACCGTAGCCCCGCATCGCGGCTCGACTTGAACAACACGACGTCACCGGCGCGAAGTTCTTCCTCGAGCAGTGCTCGTGCCGAGTCGGCGTCGGGCACCCACACGACCTCCTCGCCCCACGAGCCCTCGTGCTGGGCGCCGGTGGCCATCGGCCGCGCGATCTCGCCCACCACGACGAGGCGGGAGATGTTGAGGCGCACCGCCAGCCGGCCGATGCCGTCGTGCTCGGCGGTCGAGTCGTCGCCCAGCTCGAGCATCGAGCCGAGCACCGCCCACGTGCGTCGGCCACGTCCCATTGCGACCAGGGCCTTGAGCGCCGCACGGACCGAGTCGGGGTTCGCGTTGTAGGCGTCGTTGACGACCGTCACCCCATCGGGGCGCTCGACGACCTCCATGCGCCAGCGCGAGGCCGGGGTCGCCGCCGCAAGCGACTCGACGATGTCGGGCAGGCTCAGCCCGCACTCGAGCGCCGCCGCGACCACCGCCAGGGCGTTGCCGACGTGGTGCTCGCCATGCAGGGGCAGCGACACGTGGGCGCTGCCCCGGGGCGTGTGCACCGTGAAGCGGGGACGTCCCGCCTCGTCCAGGACGATGTCGTCGGCCCGCACGTCGGAGTCGGGGGCCGTGCCGACGAGCTGCACCCGCGCCACCGTCTGCGCCGCCATGCCCCGGACGACGGGGTCGTCGGCGTTGAGCACCGCCAGCCCGGTTTCGGGCAGGGCCGCCACCAGCTCGGCCTTCGCACGCCCGATGGCCTCCCGGGACCCGAACTCGCCCACATGTGCGCTGCCGACGTTGAGCTCGATGCCGATGGTGGGTTCCGCGATGGCCGCGAGGTAGGCGATGTGGCCGATCCCCCGGGCGCCCATCTCGGCGACGAGGAAGCGGGTCGCCGGTTCCACGCGAAAGACGGTGAGGGGTACCCCGACCTCGGAGTTCAGCGAACCGGCCGGGGCCACGGTCGGCGCCGCGGCGGAGAGCACCGAGGCCAGCAGGTCCTTGGTGGAAGTCTTGCCGGACGAGCCGGTGATGCCGATGACGACGAGGTCGGGGTGAGCGCGCACCACCGCGCGGGCCAGGTCAGCCAGGCCGTCCTGGATATCGTCCACCACCACACAGGGCACTCCGTCGACGGCGCGGGTGGTCATCGCCGCGACCGCTCCCTGCTCCACAGCGCCCGGCACGAAGTCGTGGCCGTCGTGGAGCTCGCCGACGCGGGCGATGTACAGGCCGCCGGGGCCCGCCTCGCGCGAGTCGGTGACGACCGGTCCATCGACGACCAGCAGGGACGCCTCGGCGGCGTCGATGCCATGGAGCCGGCCTCCGACCGCGGCCGCGACCTGGGCGAGGGACATCGGGATCACGCGCGCTCCCCCGTCCGCCGGACCAACGAGCGCAAGGCGTTTCGTGCTTCGTCCACGTCGTCGAACGGGTGCACTGTGCCGCCGATCTCCTGGCCCGTCTCGTGTCCCTTGCCGACGATCGCGACCACACTGCCGGGGCCTGCGCGGAAGGCCGCATCCACGGCAGCCTCGATCGCGGCCTGGCGTCCGGCCACGTCGTGCAGGACCGCGTCCGTGGCGGCATCGGAGGCTCCGGCCATGACGGCCGCCCGGATCACGGCCGGGTCCTCGGAGCGCGGGTTGTCGTCGGTGACGAAGACGAGGTCGGCATGGTCGGCGGCGGCCCGCCCCATCGCCGCCCGCTTGCCCCGATCGCGGTCGCCACCGGCACCGAGGACGACCACCAGGCTGCCCTGGGTCGTGGGCCGCAGCGCGCGCAGTGCCGCGGCCACGGCATCCGGGGTGTGCGCGTAGTCCACCACCACGTCCGGCAGGACGGCCTCGGTTGCGTCCTCGGGCACGTCCACCGCGACCCGCTGCATCCGACCCGGGACGTGCGGGTCCTGCCACAGGGCGTGCTCGACGTCGCGGGGCGACAGTCCAGCAGCCATCAGAGCGAGTGCCGCCATCGCGGTGTTCACCCTGTTGAAGTCGCCGGGCAGGGCCGAGCGCAGGTGCAGGCTGGTGGCGCCGTCGGTCAGTGTGAGGTCCGCAGGGCTGGCGCCGGGCTCGAGCCGCCAGTCGGCGGCGACGTCAGGCACCGAGGTCACGGTCGTCACCGGCACGGACGCCGTCTGGGCCAGCTCGCGCCCCCACTCGTCGTCGACGCAGACGATGCCGAGCCGCGAACGTTCCGGCGTGAACAGCGAGGCCTTCGCCTCGAAGTAGTCGCGCATCGTGGGATGGAAGTCCAGGTGGTCCTGGGACAGGTTGGTGAACAGCGCGACGTCGTAGACGACCCCGTCGACCCGGTGCTGGCTCAGCGCGTGGCTGGAGACCTCCATGACGCAGGAGTCGACGCCGCGCTCGGCCATCACGGCGAGCAGGGCGTGCAGGACGGTGGCCTCGGGCGTGGTGCGCATGCTCTTGATGCGCTCGTCCCCGATCCGGGTCTCGACCGTGCCGATGAGCCCCGTGGTGTGGCCCAGGGCCACGAGTGCCGAGTTCACGAGGTATGCCGTCGTGGTCTTGCCGTTCGTGCCGGTGACGCCGAAGAGGCGCAGGGGAAGGCGCTCCGTGCCGTAGACCAGCGACGCGACCCGGCCGACCACGGCGCGGGGTGCGGGCACCCTTACCAGGGGTGCCTCGGGCCAGGTCTCGCGGACCAAGGATGCACCGGCGTCGTCCGTGAGCACGGCAACGGCACCTGCCTGCCTCGCCGCCGCGGCATACGAGCCTCCGTGGGCGTTCGCGCCCGGGAGGGCCGCGTAGAGATCGCCGGCCACGATGTCCTGGGAGCTGAGGCTGACCCCGCTCACGGTCACGTCGTCACCGTCGAGCACACCGTCGGCGAGGGCTGCCACTGCACTGAGGGTGGTGACGCGGGATCCGGTCGGGCGGGGGGAAGGCACGAGACGCGAGACTACCGTCCGTGCCGCAGGCGGGCCGCAGCCGACAGGTGGTCGCGCACGACGCTGGGGTCAGTGGGCGACGGCGTCGTCGCCGCCTTCAGGACAGCGACCGGGGATGCCGTGCCGGTCGGCGGGATCTGCAGCTCCTGGAGGGCGTAGGTCATCACGTCGTGGAAGACCGGGGCTGCCACCGTGCCACCGAAGTAGCCCTTGACGGGCCGCTGCAGTGTCACCGCCACGACGATCTGGGGGTCGTCGGCGGGAGCGAAGCCGATGAAGCTGGCGGTGTAACCGGAGTAGTGGCCCACTTTGGCGTCGTAGCGGTTAGCCGTGCCCGTCTTGCCCGCGACGCGATAGCCGGGAATCTTCGCCTGGGGAGCGGTGCCGTCCTTGCTGACGACACCCTCGAGCATGTCGCGGACCTGCTTGGCGGTGTCGGGTGAGACGACCGTCACCGGCGCCGGGGCCGGCGCCGGCGTGAAGCCGCCCTGGCCGTCGCCGGTCGCCGCGACGATGCGTGGCGGGATGCGGACCCCGTTGTTGGCGATGGTCTGGAACACGCCCGCGGCCTGCAGGGCGTTCACCGACAGACCCTGGCCGAACAGCATCGTGTAGCGCTGCGAGCCGTTCCAGTCCTTGACGTTCGCCAGCAGACCCGATGCCTCGCCCGGGAACCCCATGCCCGAGGTCTGGCCCAGGCCGAACTTCTGGAAGTAGCTGTACATCGTGGCGGCGGGCACCTGCTCGCCGGCGAGGATGGCCCCGATGTTGCTCGACTGAGCCAGAACGCCGGCGAACGTGAGGTACTCGGTGGGGTGGTTTTCGGCGTCCTTGAACTGGGTGTTGTTCGCGCGGTAGATGTGGTTGGGCACCTCGATGATCGTGGAGGGCTTGACCACGCCCTCCTGGATCGCGGCCGCGGCGGTCATGACCTTGCCGGTCGACCCGGGCTCGTAGACGTCGCTGAACGCCTTGTTGGTCCAGTTGTCGCTGGACGGGCCCGGCCGGTTGGGGTCGAAGGTCGGGTACGAGGCGACCGCGAGCAGCTGGCCGGTCTTGACGCTCTCGACGACCACGGTGCCCGAGAGCGCGCCCGTCTCGATGACCTTGCGGGCCACGGCGTTCTGGGCGTACCACTGCAGGTCGGAGTCGAGCGTGAGCTTGACGTCGCGCCCCGGGACCGGGTTGGTCGTCTCCTGCCGCGCGTTGGGGATCGGCTGGCCGCTCTCGGACTGTTCGTAGACCGTCTTGCCCGAACGGCCGCGCAACGTCTTGTCCATCAACACCTCCAGGCCGCCACCGGGTGTGCCGTCGGCCTGCAGGAAGCCGACGAGCGACGCCGCCGCGGTCGAGGTGGGATAGGTGCGTTCGGAGGTGATCTCGGAGTAGATGCCGTTGATGCCGAGCTCGTTGATCTTGCGCCAGGTCAGAGGCGTGACGTTCTTCTGGAGGACGCGGTAGCGCGACGTGCCGGTCAGCTCGGTGGTCAGCTGGTCCACCGGCACACCCAGCAGCGGCGAGAGCGCCTTGGCGGCGCCCGCGACGCCGACCTTGGCCCGCACGCCGTTGACCTTGGCGACATAGGAGGGCACGGCCGTCTGGTCCACCGTCACGGTGCGGCGCTCGATGCTCGCCGCCAGCACGGTGCCCTTGCGGTCGAGGATCGAGCCACGCAGAGCGGGCAGGGCCACGGTCGCGGTCCGCAGCGACTGGGCGTCTGCCGACACCGCGGCCGCGTCGAAGCCCTGGATGCGCAGGAGCTGCGCGGCGAAGATGCTGAAGATGAAGAGCACGACCACGGTCATGGTGCGCATCCGGCGGCGGGGGTTGCCGGCGTCGAGGCGGACCGGGCGACCGAGGGGTCCGCGCGGACCACCGGGGCCGCCCGGACCGCGGGAGCCCTGGGCACCCGAGCCCGAGCCTGAGCCACGCGGCCTGGCGGGGTGCGGCGGCTGACCGGCCCGCGCCTTGGAGGAGGACTCGGTGCGGGTGCGATCGGTGCGGGTCTGCTCGGAGCGGGTCTGCTCGGAGCGGGTCTGCTCGGCACGCGGCGCACGGCCCCCCGACGAGGTCCGGGTGGGCGCGCCGGTGTCACGAGGTCGGCCGTCTCCGGGGCGCGGGCCTCGGGTCTGCGTCACGTGTACCTCGTGTCTGGAGCTGGTCGGTCAGTGCGCCGGGGTGGCAGCGGGGCTAGCGGGGGTCGTGCTGGGGCTGGCGTGCGCGGTCGCCTTGGCCGTCGTGGTGCTGCTCGTGGTGGTCGTCGTGCTGGTGGTGGCCTGGGTCTTCGCGTTGACGCTGGTCACCGTGGTCACCACCGAGCCGTCGGGCTTGTCGACCACGACCGTCGTCGTGGTGACGTCGCCCTTGGTGGTCACCGTGGCCTTCGGACCTTGGGCCTGCGTCGCGGGGGCCGGCTTGCCGGGCGTGTGGGCGGAGGTCTGGGGGGCCGTCACCACGGTAAAGCCGGGGTTCGCCTTGGCCGGCGACGCCACGCCGAGGACCTTGCCGTCGGACAGCCGCAGGAAGGCTGCGGACTCGGCGGGGACCATACCGAGCTTGGCGGCACGAGCGGCCAGGTTGGCCGGGCTGCGCTGGGCGTCGACCGACTGCGTCAGGGCGTTCTGGGTGTCGGCGAGCTCGCCGGAGGTCTTCTGGAGGCCGCCGAGGGTGAACGACCCCTCCGCCATGGCCGTGTTGAGCATGAGGAGGGACACCAGGCCGGCGACGAGCAGCATCAGGCACACGGCCGCGAACACCCCGTTGCCCGGCTGCCCCACCGCCGCGGGCACCACCCGCAAGGGCTGGGGTGGCGCCGCCTGGCGTCGCTGGGGGGCCCGAGATGCGACCCTCGCCGTCGCAGTCTGCTGGCTCATCGGTGTGGTCCCTTCGTGGATGGGGTGAGTCGGGTGCGCTCGGCAGCGCGCAGGCGCACCGAGGCGGATCGGGGGTTGGCGGCCTGCTCCTGCGGGCTCGCCTCTTCGGCGCCGCGGGTCAACAGCCGCAGGTATGCCGCGTGCTCCGGCAGCTCCACCGGGAGTCCCTCGGGCGCGCGGCTACGGGAGCCCTCGCTCAGGACCCGCTTGGTGATGCGGTCCTCGAGCGAGTGGTAGGACAGGACGGCAACGCGGCCGCCCACGGCCAGGAGGTCGATGGCCCGCGGCAGGGCCCGGGCCCACACGGAGAGCTCGGCGTTGACCTCGATGCGCAGCGCCTGGAACGTCCGCTTGCCGGGGTGTCCCCCACTCTTCTGGGAGGCGGCCGGCACGGCCCTCTTGAGCAGCTCGACGAGCCGTGCGGACGTGGTGAAGGGGGCGGACTCGCGCTCGCGGACCACCGCGTTGGCGATCTTGCGAGCGAAGCGCTCCTCCCCGTACTCGCGCAGCACGCGCTCGAGGTCGGTCGCCTCGTAGGTGTTGAGGACGTCTGCGGCGGTCAGGCCGCTCTCCTGGTCCATCCGCATGTCCAGGGGAGCGTCCTGGCTGTAGGAGAAGCCGCGGTCGGTCTCGTCCAGCTGCAGGGACGAGACGCCGAGGTCAAACAGGGCCGCGTCCAGGTGGTCGATCCCGAGCTCGGACAGCGCCGCGGGGATCTCGTCGTAGACAGCGTGCACGAAGGTGGTGCGGCCGGCATACGGCTCGAGGCGCTCGGCCGCCAGGGCCAACGCCTCGGTGTCACGGTCGACGCCGATGACGCGCGCCTGCGGGCAACGCTCGAGGATCGCCTCGGCGTGGCCGCCCATGCCCAGGGTGCCGTCGACATAGACCGAGCCGGGAGTCGCGAGCGCGGGGGCGAGCAGCTCGACGATGCGGTCGCGCAGCACGGGAATGTGCCGCTCGGCGGCCATCCCTCGTGCGCTCATTCGCTGCTCTCCTGTGACTTCTGACTCGGGGTTCTGACTGGAGTGGTTCTGACTGGGTGGTGCTGGCTTTGGCGTGGGGCCCGCTCCTGCGGTCAGGTCTCCATCCGCTCCAAGCGATGCGGCCCGGGGCGGGGGAAGTCGTCCCGGGATGCGAAGCGGCTGGAGACCTGGCGGCAGGGGCTGTGGTGGTGCTGGTCGGGTCGTGCTGAACAGGGCTGGTTGGTCGGTGCTGGCTGGTGGGGGCTGGCTGGTGGAGGCTGGCTGGTCGGTCAGAGGAGGCCCGGGATGACCTCCTCGGACTGGTCGGCGAAGCCCTGCTCGGTGGACTCGAGGTAGGCGTTCCACGCGTCGGTGTCCCACACCTCGACGCGCGCGCCGGCGCCGATGACCGTGCACTCGCGGGTGAGGCCGGCATAGGCGCGCAGGGTGGCGGGGATGGTGACCCGGCCCTGCTTGTCGGGCACCTCGTCGGACGCGCCGGACAGGAACACGCGGGTGAAGTCGCGCACGGCCTTGCTGGTGGTCGGCGCGGACTGCATCTGCTGGGTGACCTTGAGGAACTCGTCCATCGGGAAGACGTAGAGGCAGCGCTCCTGCCCCCGGGTGACGACCAGGCCGTCGGCCATGCGCTCGCGGAACTTGGCGGGCAGGAACAGGCGGCCCTTGTCGTCCAGGCGCGGGGTGTGCGTGCCGAGGAACATCGGTGCCTCCTCCCCTGCTGACTCGCTGGACCCCACGGCCCTCTTGTTTCCCCCACTTTACTCCACCATCACCCCCTTAGATACCAGTTCACGCATAAATCTGGCGAGGATCGCGATGTTTTCGCAGGTCAGTCCGGTGGTGGAAAATGGGGAGCGCCCAGAGCCCGAAACGTCCGCTCCCGGGAGCCCGCGACCGCAGGCGGCACCATTACCTGTCCCGCAGCCGCCCGACGAGGTCGGTCACCGGCATACCTCTGGTCCAGTGGTGCGAAGTGGGGGAAGATTCGAGCAGCATCTGCGCTCCGCTCGAAGCCGCAGGTCAGGTGGGGACGACGGAAGGACATCCGGTGCACGGCAGGCACGGCGACGACACTCAGGACTCGGGGGACACCTCGGGCCGCACCCAGCTCGACCCAGTGCGCGGCACCGCTGGGCCTCCGGCGTCCGAGCGGCTGCTCTCCCTGCCTGCCGGCTCGCCGGCGACGCTCGCCGACGTCACCGAGGTGGCGGGCCGGCTGGCGCGCGCCATCAACACGGTGATCGAGGGCAAGCCCGACGTGGTCCACACGGCCATCACCGTGCTGCTCGCCGAGGGGCACCTGCTCCTCGAGGACGTGCCCGGGGTCGGCAAGACCATGCTGGCCAAGACGCTGGCGCGCTCCATCGACTGCTCGGTGCGCCGGGTGCAGTTCACCCCTGACCTGCTGCCGAGCGACATCACCGGCGTCAGTGTGTTCAACCAGGACGTACGCGACTTCGAGTTCCGGCCCGGCGCCATCTTCGCGAACGTCGTCGTCGGCGACGAGATCAACCGCGCCTCGCCCAAGACCCAGTCCGCCCTGCTGGAGTCGATGGAGGAGGGCCAGGTGACCGTCGACGGCCAGACCTACGACCTGCCCCGGCCGTTCATCGTCATGGCCACCCAGAACCCCATCGAGATGGAGGGCACTTATCCGCTGCCCGAGGCCCAGCGCGACCGGTTCATGGCGCGGATCTCCCTGGGCTACCCCTCGGCGCGAGCCGAGGTGACCATGCTGGAGACCCACGGACAGGTGTCGCCGCTGGTGAACCTCTCACCGGTGACTGACGCCGCGACCGTCACCGCGATGGTCAAGGCCGTGCGCTCGGTGTTCACCAGCGACGCCATCAAGCAGTATGTCGTGGACCTGTCCGGGGCGACCAGGACGAGCAGTGCGCTGCGGCTCGGCGCCTCACCACGGGCGACCCTGCACCTGCTTCGCGCGGCGCGGGCCCATGCCGCGCTGGACGGACGGGACCACGTCCTGCCCGACGACGTCCAGGCCATGGTCCTGCCCGTCCTGGCCCATCGGGTCATCCCCACGGGTGAGACGCAGCTGGCCCGGCGCAGCACCGGCGAGGTGCTGCAGGACCTTCTGCGCCGAGTTCCGGTGCCTGCTGCCGGTCGATGAGGCGCTGATGCGCAGGCTGCGCGACCTGCTGACCACCCGTGGACGGGCGTTCGTCGCCGCGGGAGTGACGTTGGTGCTCTGCGGGGTCGGCCTGGGGTTCGTCGACCTGACGCGGGTCGGAGTCCTGCTCGTCGTGCTGCCACTGCTCAGTGGAGCGCTGATGCGTCGCCACGACCTGAGGTTCGCCCTCGAGCGGACCGCGGTGCCCTCCCGCGTCCAGGTCGACGAGCCGTCCGTCGTGACCCTCGCCATCGAGAACGCCGGCGGGGCGGCCAGTCCCCTGCTCATGGCCGAGGAGCAGCTGGACTACGCCCTGGGCGACCGGCCGCGCTTCGTCGTGCCGCGCCTACGCCGTGGCGACCGGCAGGAGGTGCACTACGTCGTCCGCTCGCACCTGCGGGGCCGTCACCGCCTGGGGCCTCTCGGCGTGCGGCTGCGAGACCCCTTCGGGCTCTCCACGCGCGTGGCCGCCATCTCCGGGTTCAGCGAGGTGCTCGTGCTGCCCCGCATCCTGCCTCTGGGTGGCCTCAGACCTCCCGGCAGCGGAGTCGGCGCCGAGGGGGCGATCCCGCACATGGTCGCCCTGCACGGCGAGGACGACGTCACCATCCGCTCCTACCGCGACGGTGACGACCTGCGCCGCATCCACTGGCCAGCGACGGCCAAGACCGGCGAGCTGATGGTCCGCCAGGAGGACCGGCCCGCCCGCCGCCGCGCCGCGATCGTCCTGGACTCGCGGGCCCGCGGGCACCACGGCTCGGGCAGCTCCGGCTCGTTCGAGTGGGCGGTCACCGCCTGTGCGTCCGTGGCTGCTCACCTCGCCGAGCAGGGGTATGCCGTGCACCTGGTCACCGACGAGACCGCGGAGGACCACCGGTGCGCCGCTGCCATGGAGCTCGACCCGCTGCTCGACGTCCTCGCGATGGCCGGACCCGGATCCGACGACCAGTTCGAGGACGTCCTGCATGCCGCGCACCCGGTGACCTCTTTCGGCGGGCTCGTGCTGGCCGTGGTCACCTCGCTCGACGAGGAGGTCGCGCGCCGGGTGGCCTCGCTTCGCCAGCCCGGCGGCACGGCACTGGCCATGGTGCTGGACCCCGGTGGCTTCCCAGGGGCCCGCGGTCGCCATCCCTCCCACAGCGAGGACCTCGCCTGCGTGCCTGTCCTGCGGGGGGCGGGCTGGGGCGTCGTGGTGGTGCGCGCGGACGACGACCTGGCCACGGTCTGGGGAGCCCTCTCCCACAGCGGTAGCCGAGCGACGGCCCTGACATGACGGCACAGACATGAGCCGCGCACGGGTTCCCGAGTCGCTCCTGGCGGGCGCCGCGACGGCTGTCGTGGCGTGGCCGCTGACCACGCTGTTCACGCCCTCCACCTGGGTGCGCCCCACCCTGGTCGTCATCGCCGCAGTCGTGGCGGTCGGCATACTGACGCGTCTTGTCACCGGCAGCGCGGTGGTGGTCGGGCTCGTCGAGGTCGTGGCCGTCGTCCTCACCACGGGCTGGCTGAACGGGCAGGGCCACCTGTGGCGCGGACTGCCGACTCCCGACATGGTGCTGGCCTTCAACAACCTCCTCGTCGACGCCCGCCTGACCGTGCAGAACTATGCCGCTCCCGCACCGACGAGCCGCGGGGTCATCCTCGGCATCGGCCTGGCCATCGGCCTGACGGCCATCCTGGTGGACCACGTGGCCGTGATGCGGCGCTCCCCCGCGCTGGCCGGCCTTCCACTGCTCACCACCTTCCTCATCTCGGCGTCCAACGGTGGCGAGTCGCTGCATCCGGTGTACTTCCTCGCCGCCGGAGGGGTGTGGCTGCTCATGCTGGGGCGGCAGGGCACCGCCACGCTTCGCCGGTGGAGTACGACGGTGCCACTCAGCACGGCGGGGCGCGCGTCGGGTGACGACGGCGACGGCACGTTCGGGTATGCCGCCCTGGGCCGCACCCTGGCGGTGGGCGGACTGGTGGCGGCGGTCGCCCTGCCCACGGTCATCCCGCACCTGCCCACGCGCTACCTCATCGACGGTCTGGGACGCAGCACCAACGCGGCCGGGTTCAGCAACGGGCAGATCGGGATCCGGACCACCGTGGACCTGGCCAGAAGCCTGGCCAACCCCTCGACCGCGCCGGTGCTGACCTACACGACCAACGCGCCTCTCGCGACGCCTCTGCGAGTGGGTGTGCTGTCCACCTATGCGAACGGCACCTGGTCGCCAGAGCAGCCCGACGTGCGGTTCGCGCAGCGCACCACGGTCCCCACGCCCAGCGAGCTGGACCCCAGCGTCCCCCGCGACACCTATCGCATCACGGTGGACAGCTCGCACGTCGAGGCGCCACAGATCGCCGCGCCCACGCCGGTCGTCAGCGGTGACCTGGGCCAGGTCGGGTGGGGCCTGGACCGGGGCACATCGGTGGTCACCGTCAACCGGTCCGCCGCCTCCTACTCGTTCACGTATCTCGCGCTGCGCCCTTCCGAGGACGAGCTCGTCAAGCCGCGTGAGGAGCCGGGCCTGCGCTCCAGCGCCGACCTCACCGTCGACCCGGCGTCCGCCTCGCTGGTCCGTTCACTCGTCGCCTCGGTCGTGCCCGCGAACGCGTCACGCATCGAGGCAGCACGGGCGATCCAGCGGTACCTGCGCAACGATGGCGGCTTCAGCTACTCCCTCACGCTCCCCGACGGGGTCAAGGGCAGGTCCGGCAGGGTCGAGCACCCCGACCCGATCTCGCTGTTCCTGCGCACCAAGGTGGGCTACTGCGTGCAGTTCGCCACGGCCATGGTGATGATGGCGCGCGCGAGCGGCATCCCGGCCCGGATGGCGGTCGGCTTCCTGCCGGGGCGGCTGTCGCAGGGCACCTACACGGTGCGCGCCTCCGACGCCCATGCCTGGCCCGAGCTCTACTTCGACGGGATCGGCTGGCTGCGGTTCGAGCCAACGCCGTCCAGCACGCAGGCGACCGTCGCGCCCGCCTACTCGCTGCCCCCCGCGCTCCCGGGCGACCTCAACCAGCCCTCGGCGACGGCGACGGGTGGGACGAGCACGACCGGCCCGAGCGGCACGCGCAACCGGTACGACCTCGGCGCGACCAGTAGCACCGCCGCGCCGGCTCGGACGGGTGTCGCGGGCTGGCTGAGCCAACCCTTCGGCAGGCGGGTCGGCTGGTTGCTCGTCTCCGTGGCCATGGGCCTGCTCGGTGCGCTCGCGGTGCCACTCGCGAGCCGCGGCCGGATGCGCAGGCGGCTGCGCCGTGCCGAGGACGAGGCCGGCCGGGTGGAGGTCGAGTGGCAGGCCATGGTCGAACGGATCGGGGATCTCGGCGTGGTGCCACCTCGGGGCAGCACCCCGCGGCAGGCCGGCCAGTACTACCGCCGTGCGGCCTACCTCGAAGGCGAGGAGTCGCAGGCTCTGCGCCGCGTCGTCGACGGCGTCGAACGCTCCCGGTACGCCCGCCCCGGCACGACGGTCGCCGACATCGGCCGCGACACCGCCCAGGTGGTCAAGGCCGTCGCGGGTGCCCGCCGGCGACGTGACCGGTGGCGGGCCACCCTGTGGCCGACCGACGGGCTGACGGAGTGGCGTGAGCTGCGCGACCGGGTGAGCACGGCGACACGTATGCCGTGGGAGCGCCTCCAGGCCTGGTGGGCCGATCGCGCCGGCTGAGAGACCGAGCCCCTTGCGTCACCCGGTGGTCAGAGCGGCCTGCGCGTCGCGCATGACGCCAGGCAGGCAGGGCAGCAGCTCGCGGGCGAGGAACCCGACAGGTGCCTGCCGTGCCAGGCGCCGGCCCGCCGCATGATGCAGGTGCACTCCCCAGACTGAGGCGGCCTCGGGTTCGAGCCCCCGGGCTGCCAGCCCCGCGATGACCCCGGCCTTGACGTCCCCGGAGCCGGCCGACCCCAGTCCCGGCAGGGGGTCGTCGAGGAGCCACACCTCGCCCTGGACAGTGGAGACCACGGTCTGCTCCCCGCCGGTGACCACAACGGCGCCGGCCGTCCTGGCCAGCTCCTGGGAGCGCTGGGCGAGCTGCCCCGCCACGGTGTCCTCGTCGACCTGCAGGGTGGTTGCGAGCTCGACCAGGTTCGGCGACAGGACGACGCGGCCGTCGAGGTGCGCGACCCCGTCACGGTGGGCTGTCAGGTAGGCCATGGCCAGGGCATCCAGGACGGCGACGGGGCCCCGCAGATCCGGGACAACGTGCTCCATCAGGACGCGCGCGGACTCGGGGTCGGTCAGGCCCGGGCCGAGGAGCACCGCCTCCGAGTCCTCTGCCAGGCCGAGGATGGTCGCGGCCGCACCCCTGTCGATCTCCCCCTGTGCCGTCTCCGGCAACGGGCAGACGAGGGCCTCGGGGAGGGCGACACTCACCGCCACCGCCACCGACTCCACCGTGGCGACCTGGACCTTGCCGGCACCCGAGCGCAACGCCGCCTCGGCAGCCAGCAGCACGCTGCCCGGGGTGCGCCTGCTGCCCCCGACCACGAGGACCTGCCCCCGACCCTCCTTGCCGCCACCGGCGTCCGGCAACGGCCAGCGACCCAGCGCCCGGAGGTCCAGGGCCTGCGCCTCCGCTGCTCGCAGCTCCGACGGTCTCGAGGTGGCGCTCACACCTCACTCCCCTGCCCTGCGTGTTCGGGCTCCCGCGTCGGCTCGGCGCCGGCCGCCTCCACTGCCGCCGTCGCGGCATACTCCACCAGCTGAGGGAACCCCGCCGGGCCTCGGCGGTACGTCGTCGTCGAGCCGTTGGGCACCGGCACACTGCGGTCGATGTCGAGGATCTGCGCCTCGCTGAGCCCCTCGAGCAGGTACCGGAAGCAGGTGATGACGGCCTGGTGGGTGACCACCCACAGCCGCTCGCTCGACGGCTGACCGCCCACGTCGGCGAGGACGCCACGCACGCGCAGCACGACATCCGCCCAGCTCTCGCCCCCCGGCGGCCGGTAGTAGAACTTGCCGAGGCGCTGGCGGCGCTCCGCCTCCTCGGGGTACTCCTCGCGCACTCCCGCAGAGGTGAGGCCGTCGAACACCCCGAGCTCTCGCTCGCGCAGGCGCTCGTCGGGCCGGCAGGGGATCGACAGGCCGCTGGCCGTCAGCAGGCGGGCTGCCGTACCGGCGGCGCGGGCGTAGGGCGAGGTCAGCATGACGGTGGGGCGGGCACTCTCGGGCAGCTCGGCCAGATACCGCCCGATCGCGTCTGCCTGTTCGCATCCGGTGGGCGAGAGCTCGACGTCGGCGTCACGCGTCTTGAGGTCGAGCCGACCCACCTGTTGCTCGCGGGCCCGGCGGTCCGCGACGTTGCCGACGCTCTCCCCGTGACGGACCAGGACCAAGAGGGACGGACCCAGTTCAGGGGCGCCGAGATGTGTGCTCACGCAGTGGTCGCTACCCCCGCACCCTGCGCCCAAACCTTCGTCGGCACCCTGATCCGCGCCTAAGCCGAGCGCGAAAGTCGTTCTGCTGCTTCACAGTATGAGCCGCAGGGCCTCGGGTATGCGGGAGGGACCGTGGCCGCGCCCGAGTCTGTTCCTGGCCGGTGCAGCGGCGCTGGGCGCCCTCGGCGGCAGGCTCAGCAGGGGCTTGGTCGCCGATCATCAGGACGCGAGCATTGCTGACCTCAAGGGAAATGAGGGCAAGCCGTGAGCAACGACCCCGACGGGTCCGTCGCCGACACCCCGGCCCGGGGCCAAGGACCACCTCGCCCAGGAGGGCCAGTCGACCACCCAGGGCGTGAGCGGGCAGCTGCAGGAGTCGGCTGAGAACGTGCAGTCGACGAGGTCCTAGGGGGTCGCGGGCCCCTCGACTGTGAGGAGGCTGAGGAACCGCTTCCGGGGTTTTCGTGGCAGCCGCGACGGTGACCTACTGTGGGCAGGAACCCACCGTCGTGCCCTCGGGCCGGTCACTCTGGAGCGGCTGTTGTGCCACTGACCTCGTTGCGACTCCTCGTCTTCTGCATCCTGCTTGCAGTCGCCGGGCCGGTGGCGGTCGGTGTCATCCTCTATCGCAACCGCGGCCTGCGTCGCTCCCGCTGGGTGCTGCCCGCGGCCGTGGCCGTGGTGCTGGTGGCACAGGCCAGCGCCGTGGCTGCGGTCGCGGTCGACGTGAACCGCGACTACGGCTTCTACCCCGACTGGGCCTCCCTGTTCGGCACGGGGGTCGCACCGCCGGTCGTGGCCAAGGGCGTGCGCCTGGGGCTCAACGGCCAGGCGGTCCCCCACCGGCCCATCTTCCGGGTGCCCGAGGCGGCCTCCGGGACAGGGCGCTACGAGGAGGTCACCGTCAAGGGGCGGGTCTCCGGCGTCACCCAGAAGGTGGTCGCGTGGCTGCCTCCCCAGTACGGCGACCGCCGTTACAGCAAGACCCACTTCCCCGTCGTGATGGTGCTCGGTGGCGCCTACCGACCGGTCTCGCTGGTCGTCCAGAGCCTGAACCTGGCCAGGACCGCCAGCCAGGAGATCAAGGCCGGCCGGATCCAGCCGTTCGTCGCGATCTTCCCCGAGATCAACGTCGCGCTCCCGCTCGACACCGAGTGCACCGACGTGCCGGGAGCTCCCCAGGCCTTCAGCTGGCTCGACCGTGACGTCACCCAGTGGGCCACCTCGACGTTGCGGGTCAGCCGAGACTCCCGACAGTGGAGCGTCATGGGCTGGTCGACCGGTGGCTACTGCGCGGCACTGCTCCATCTGCGTGACCCCGAAAGGTTCGGCGCCGCCGCATCGGTCGAGGGCTACTACAAGCCCGAGCCGGACGGCTCCACCGGCTATCTCAGCTACGCGCTCCAGCAGGATCCACAGCTGGCCCAGCAGAGCTCACCCACCTGGCTCATCGAGCACCAGCCGCCGCTGACCCTGCACCTGCTCGTGATGACCTCGATGAAGGATCCCCAGTCCCGGCCCCAGTCCCTGGCGTTCCTGGCCAGAGAGAAGAACGTCCCGGGCGTGCAGCCGTACGTGCTGCAGGACCTCGGGCACTCCCTGGACACGTTCGCGGCAGTGCTGCCTCCCATCCTCGGCTGGCTGGCGGACGTCGCGAGCGCCTGACCGACCCTGCGAGAGGATGGGCCCCGTGGAGATCACCGCGTTCGGCGTCGCCCTTCCAGCTCTCCTGCTCGGCGGGTATGCCGTGCTGCTTCGGCGGCGACGCGCGACCTGGCCGTGGTGGCGCGCGCTGTGCTGGGTCGCGGGTGTCGCCGTCCTGGCATGGGCCCTGCTCGGCGCGCCCGCGGCATACCGGGCGGCCACGCCGTGGTGGGGTGCACTGGGCATCGGTCTCGTCGCGGCGGTCGTCCCCCTCGGCCTCGCGCTGGGTGACCCGGTCGCGTTGTGGGAACGGGGCCGGGGACCCGTGCCCGGGCTCCGGGGACGTTTCGCGCAGGCCCTGATGTTCCCGCTGGTCGCCTCCGCGCTGAGCGCGGCTGTGCTGACCATCGCCTTCACCAGCGAGTGGTATGCCGCCGCGCGGCGCAGCCCGGTCCCATGGGACCTCCTGGTCCTGGCGGCCCTGTCCTGTGGGGTGCTGGTGAACCTGCCGCTGCTGTCGGAGGACCTGTTGCCGCCCTGGTGTGGCCCCGGGCTCCGCACGCTGTTCGCCTTCTTCGACGGGTTGCTCGACGCGGTGCCGGGGATCGTCGTCATGACGACGGTGGAGCGATACAGCGGTGGCGCCCTGCTCGCCGTGGCCGAGGCCGTCGGTGTGCCGATGGTCTTCGCGGTCCTCATCCAGTGGGTGCGCTCGGACTCGGCCGAGGCCGCCGCCGTGGACGCGCGCCTGGACGCGGCCGAGGTGGAGGGCTCCTTCGACACGACGCCGTGGTGGGTGAAGGCCCGCGGCGACGGGTGAGCCTTTCTGGACCTCGGCAGCCGGGTGAGCGGTTCAGACCCCGCAGCCTGGGTCGAGCGTCAGAGCTGGGTGTTGAGATACCGCTGGAGGAGCGCAACCGTCCGCGTGTTCCACGTCCGCGCGCCGTCCCGGTAGGTGCCGAGGTAGGACTGCAGCGCTGCCATGGAGGCGGGGCCCCACGCGCCGTCCGGCACGGTCCCCACACGGCTTTGGAGACGGACGACCGTCGTGGTGTCGAGCCGCCCGGTGCGTGGGACGCCGAGCCAGCCCTGCAGTGCCGACACGGTCAGCGGCCCGAGGATGCCGTCGGTCGCGAGCCTCGGGGCCAGCAGGCCGTGGGCCGCCTTGAGCGTCAGCACACGCAGCGCTGCCGCGTCGACCTTGGCACGGAAGGAGGCATCCCACGCAACCCGCGCGATGACTGCCCCGACCATCGCCGGCACCACGGTGGGGTTCACGGTGAGGACGAGGTCGCCGCCGGCCGCGATGAAGTCCACGGCCCGGGCACCGGGCGACCAGGCCTGGACGGCAGCCGCATTGCCCAGGTCGTCACTGACCACGACGCCGGCGAACCGCAGGTCGCCACGGATCATCGTGGTCACGACGGTCGGCGAGAACACGGCGGGACGGCTCGCGTCGATGCGGCTGTAGTACGCCGACGACACCATCATCAGGTCCAGCCCGGACGCGACGGCTGACCGGAACGGCAGCAGGTCGGCCGAGGTTCGCGTCGTGACCGTGTCGGTCACGCGAGCGGTGACGTCGGTGTTACCCGTGACGCGCCCTAGGCCCGGGAAGTGCTTGGCGGTGACTGCCAGCCCCGTCGACCGCATGCCCCGCAGGAACGACGTGCCCTTGTCCGCGACGACGGTCGGCGTGTACCCGTACTCCCGCTGGTAGCGACCGATGGGGGCGTTGCTGGCCGCGAAGCTCTGGGAGACCGTGTCCAGGACGGGGGCCAGGTTCACGTCGACACCCGACCAACGGACCTCGCTGCCCCAGGTGGCGGCGCGCGCCGTGAGCAGCGAGTCGGACCAGGTGCCCTGCGTCAGGGCGGTGGGCATCCAGGAGAATCCGGGCCCCTGGAGCACCCGGACATAGCCTCCCTCCTGGTCGGTGGCGACGAAGAGCGGGACACCTGCCGTGGCCGCGCCGGTGGTCAGCGCGTCGGCCGCGCTGGTGATGGCGCGCACGGCCGAGGATCCCGTGTAGGTGCGACCCGTGAGGATGAGGTTGCCGACGTGATACCTCGAGACGGCCGTGACGGTCGCCGAGCCGATCCCGGTGGCGGGGCCGCCGACCATGAACAGCTGACCGACGCGCTGCGCCTCGGTCATGCGCGAGAAGGCCGCCTGGGCCGCCTGGGCCGGGCTGACGGCCACAGTGACCAGGCTGACGGCCTGGCTGGGACTCAGAGTCACCACCTCGGTGGGCCCCGCTCCGCCCGGCAGTGGACCGCCGGACAGGGCGAGCGCGGCCCCGGCCGCGCAGGCCAACATCCCTACCAGAGACCGTCGTGACGACACCATGACCGCGCTCCTTCGTTGCAGAGGTCCGACACCCCTGTGACGGCGCAGGCACCCCCGGGGTTGGGTCGACGACGGCACCACCTGTGGCTCCAACCAACCGGCCAGCTGCGGCGTCATACTGGCGTGACTCAGCGAGCGGGACTGGCCATCGGTCTTGAGGGAGGGACGATGCGGCGCGCACGCGACCAGCACGACGTCGAGACCGACGTCCGGGCGCTCTACGACGCGCAGTACGGCCGGCTCGCGGGGTGGACGGCACGGCTCGTGGGCGACCCCGAGCTGGCTCACGACTTCGCCACCGAGGCGTTCGTCAGGCTGGTGCGAGACTTCGACCAGATCGATGAGCCCCGGGCGTGGCTCTACACCGTGGCCGCGAACCTGGTGCGCGACCACTGGCGCAGCCGCGGGCGCGAGAGCCGAGCCTACGAACGCCTGACCGCAGGGACCGGAGACGCCGGAAACAGAGGGGAGCCGATCTCCCACGAGAGCACCGACGCCGCCACCACGATCACCGTGCGTGAGGTCGTCCTCGGACTGCCGGACCGGCTGCGGCTGGTGGTCCTCCTCTACTACTACGCCGACCTTCCGATCGCCGCGGTGGCCGCCCGCACGGGCAAGTCCGCGGGAGCGGTCAAGCGTGACCTGTTCGACGCCCGCCAGCACCTGGCGGCCCAGCTGGAGGGGGTCCGATGACCACCAGGACGCCGAAGGAGCCGATGAACGTGTCCGACCCCGTCGCTGACTTCTTCGCCCGCGAGCGCGCCGCAGTGACGGTAGCCCCGGCCGACGACCTGCGCTGGGAGCGCATTGTCGAGGAGGGCAGTCGCACCACGCGAAGCCGCTCGTGGCTCCTGCTCGGTGCTGCCGCGGCCGTGCTCGCCCTCGCCATCGGTGCGGGAGCGCTGGTCGAGCGCCCTTCGGCCACCAGGGCTCCCCACCTGCCCGCAGCGACCCAGCCGGCCACACGGCATACGACCTCGCCAAGCCCGTCGGTCACCTCGCCGGAACCTTCGACGAGTGCCTCCCAGGCTCCCCCGGCTCCCGTTCCGCCCTCCTTCACGGTCCTGTCCGTGACCACGGCCCGAGCCGGCCGCCTGGTGGCCCTCGGACGGGCAACCTGTCAGGCGGGCTCGTGCGCCACCCTCGCCCTCTCCACCGACGACGGGGCGCACTGGACCCTCCTGCACACCTTCCCGACCGCGGGGGCGTCGGGGGTGCAACCATCCGGCTCCTCCGCCGCCGTCGCCGGAGCGGGAATCGTGAGCCAGGTGCGGTTCGCGAGCGCGTCGGTGGGCTGGGTCTTCGGCGGGGCCATCCTCCAGACCACCGACGGCGGTGCCACCTGGCACGCGTACCCGCACCCCGGCGGGGACGTCCTCGCTCTCGAGACCGACGGTCGCGACGTCGTCCTGACCGCCGGCGGCACGTGCGACACGTCCACCTGCCGCGGCCCCGTCACCGTCGTCCGCGCGCCCATCTCCGCCCAGTCGGCGACGGATGCGGCCGGCGTCATCGCCGGCTCAGGGGTGACCGGCGCAGCCATCACGTGGCACCAGGGCCACGCCTACGTCTCGCCCGCCGTCGCCTCGACAGCCGGGCAGAGCCCGCCCTCACCCGTCGAGCTGCGCACCGACGGGCTGCACGCAGTGGGTGCCGCGACCTGCGGCAACGGACTGGGCGGCACCCAGCTCGTGGGACCGGCTGCCGGCACCGTGCTCTTCGCCGTCTGCCCCAACGGCGGCGCGATGGGCCACTTCGGGTATGCCGTGCTGTCCAGCAGCGACGCCGGTGCCACCTGGCGTCCGGTGAGCTCCGACGCGCTCCTGCTGGTGAACGCCGGGTCCGCGGCGTTCGCGGCGGCCGACGCCCAGAGCCTGCTGGCGGTCTCGGGTGGCTCACCGGACCTGCACGGCTCCATGGCGCGCAGCGTCGACGGTGGCCGGACCTGGACGAGCCCCTCGCAGCCGCCGCCGCTGCCGGACCGAGGCTGGGCCTGGGTGGGCGCGCCGGGCGGGCCGTCGTTCTATGCCATCTCCGCCGGCCCGACCCCGAGCCTGTGGCGAAGCACGGACCGTGGGCAGACCTGGAGCGCGGTGCGGATCGCGGGGTCCTAAGCGCAGCGGCCACTACTGTCCTGGTATGGCTCACACCCGCTGCTACCTCAACGGGGTCCTCACCGATCACGAGTTCGACGTGCACCGGCTGTCCGAGCACCTGGAGGAGCCCGGTGCCGTGGTCTGGGTCGACCTCTGCGCTCCCGACATCGACGAGCTGGAGCTGGTTGCCGAGGAGCTGGGGCTGCATGCCCTGGCGGTCGAGGACGCGGTCCATCCCCATCAGCGCCCCAAGCTCGACCGCTACCCGGACCACAGCTTCCTGTCCGCGTATGCCGTGCGCCTGGACAGCGACACCGGCGAGCTGGTCACGAGCGAGGTCGCAGCCTTCCTCACCCGGCGGGCCCTGGTGACCGTGCGCAAGGACGACTCCTTCGACATCGACGCGGTCGTGCAGCGCTGGGACTCCAGCGCCGACCTCGCCAAGCATGGCGTGGCCTTCCTGGTGCACGGGCTGCTCGACTACGTGGTCGATGGCCACTTCGAGGCCGTCCAAGCCCTCGACGAGCAGATCGAGGCGCTCGAGGACCAGCTCTTCGTCCCGTCCGCCCGACAGGCGGACGTGCAGCGCCGCTCGTTCGAGCTACGTCGCAGCCTGGTGATGCTGCGGCGAGTCGTCCTGCCGATGCGAGAGGTGGTCAACACGCTGCTGCGCCGGGACCTCGACCTCGTCGACGACCCCATGGCGCCGTACTTCCAAGACGTCTACGACCACGTCCTGCGCGCCACCGAGTGGACTGAGAGCCTGCGCGACCTCGTCACCAGCATTCTGGAGACCAACCTGACCATCCAGGGCAACCGGCTCAACATCATCACCAAGAAGGTCACGAGCTGGGCGGCGATCATCGCCGTCCCGACGGCCATCACCGGCTTCTACGGTCAGAACCTGCCCTATCCGGGGTTCGGTACCCACTACGGGTTCGACGTCTCGACAGCCAGCATCGTCGTCTTCTCCGCCGTGCTGTACGTGCTCTTCAAGCGCAAGGACTGGCTCTAGGGCCGCTCAGTCGGGCCTGCCCACCACCACGTCGTCGACGAGGACGCCGTCCCACCCGGTCGGCGACGAGCAGAGCGGGCCCCGCAGTCCCGAGCACCCCGAGCACCCCGAGCACCCCGAGCACCCCGAGCACAGTGAGTCGGAGAGGAAGTGCACCCGCACCTGCACGGTCCCGCCCGGGGAGGTGAACGGCACGGCATACCGGGTCCAGCCGGGCGCGTCCGCGTTCTTGCCGAAGGTGCCGACCGCACCCAGCGTCGGGGCCGGGGACCAACCGGTCGCCCAGGGTCAGGGTGACCGGCGCCTCCGCTGAGCCGACAGTTCGCGCTGCTGGGTCGGCTGACAGCTCGCCGCTCGACCCAGCGCAGTTCGGCTCTGCTCCGCGCTCACCCGGGCGGGAGGCCGGCGCGCCATCGACGATTCCGACATCGCCGCGAACCCGCCTGTCGTGCGTCAAGGCCGGATGTCGCGGTAGGACTCAGTCCAGGTAGTCGCGCAGCACCTGGCTGCGCGAGGGGTGCCGCAGCTTGCTCATGGTCTTGGACTCGATCTGGCGGATCCGCTCGCGCGTCACGCCGTAGACCTTGCC
This sequence comes from Pedococcus sp., assembly GCF_036000045.1. Taxonomy (GTDB): domain Bacteria; phylum Actinomycetota; class Actinomycetes; order Actinomycetales; family Dermatophilaceae; genus Pedococcus. The sequence goes on along the minus strand of NZ_DASYGF010000024.1, from coordinate 21,632 downwards.
GATCTCGTCGAGCGTCTTAGGCTGGCCGTCGGTGAGCCCGAAGCGCATCGAGACCACGCCGGCCTCGCGCTCGGAGAGCGTGTCGAGCACGGAGTGCAGCTGCTCCTGCAGGAGCGTGAAGCTCACCGCGTCGGCCGGCACCACAGCCTCGGAGTCCTCGATGAGGTCACCGAACTCGCTGTCGCCGTCCTCACCCAGAGGGGTGTGCAGCGAGATCGGCTCACGGCCGTACTTCTGCACCTCGACGACCTTCTCAGGGGTCATGTCGAGCTCCTTGGCGAGCTCCTCGGGGGTGGGCTCGCGACCCAGGTCCTGGAGCATCTGGCGCTGCACACGGGCCAGCTTGTTGATGACCTCGACCATGTGCACAGGGATGCGGATCGTGCGCGCCTGGTCGGCCATGGCCCGGGTGATGGCCTGGCGGATCCACCATGTCGCGTAGGTGGAGAACTTGTAGCCCTTGGTGTAGTCGAACTTCTCGACCGCACGGATGAGCCCGAGGTTGCCCTCCTGGATCAGGTCCAGGAAGAGCATCCCGCGACCGGTGTAGCGCTTGGCCAGCGAGACGACGAGGCGCAGGTTGGCCTCGAGCAGATGGTTCTTGGCCTTCTTGCCGTCCTGGGCGATCCACCACAGCTCGCGCTTGAGCTTCATGTCGATCTTGTCGCCGGAGTTCAGGCGCTCCTCGGCGAACAGGCCGGCCTCGATGCGCTTGGCGAGCTCGACCTCCTGCTCGGCGTTGAGCAGGGCCACCTTGCCGATCTGCTTCAGGTAGTCCTTGACCGGGTCGGCGGTGGCTCCGGCGGTGACGACCTGCTGGACGGGCGCGTCCTCTTCGTCATCGTCGCGCAGGACGAAGCCGGAGCCCTCGTCCTCCTCGTCGTCGGACTTCTTGTCCGTCTCGACCTCGGTGTCCTCGAGCTCGGACTCGACGATGTCCGCGGGCTCGAGGTTCTCGAGCGCCTCTTCGGCCTCAGTGCCTGCGGCTTCGCTGGCGTCGCCCGACGTCTTCGCGGTCGTGGTGGCGCCGCCGGCCTTGGCGGCCGGCTTCTTGCGAGGGGCGCCGTCGCCCGCTGCCGCGTCGGCCGCGGCCTTGGTGGTCGCGGCCTTGACGGGCGTGGACTTGGTGGTCGCCGCCTTGACGGGCGTGGACTTGGTCGCGGTGGACTTGGTCGCGGCCGCCTTCGTCGTCGCCGCCTTGGTCGTCGCGGCCTTCTTGGCGGAGGGCTTCGTGGCGCTGCTCGCCGGCTTGGCGGCCGCCTTCTTGGCGGAGGCGGTGGTGGTCTTGCGCGTGGCGGTGGCGGCGACCGCCCGGCTTGCCGTCGCGGTGTCGAGGGTCACCGTGATCCCCTGCTCGTCCAGCGAGCGCAGCACGGCCTTCATCCGCTTGGGGGCAACCTCAGCGCCCTCGAGCGCCGCCCGCAGCTGGGTGCTGTCGACGGAGCCGTTGGTACGGCCCTGCTTGAGCAGCGTCTGCAGGGCGGGGTGGCTGAACTCCTGGGGCAGCGAGGAGGCTGCTCCCTCGGGGCTCGAAGCCTTCTTTGACACAGGCGACACGGATGACCTTTCGTCGCGGACTCGCGGCACGGCGCATGCCGTCGCAGGCACACGGAGATGCCTTGTACAACACATGCGGGAGCGGAAGTATTCACTCGGCCAGTCGGGCGGGGCACCCTGCTGAACCTCTCGACAGACATTGTAAAACGAGATGCTCCGGAAACACGCATCGGCGCCGGATTCGGGCTCCTCAGGAGGGCGAGCTCAGGCCTCGGCCTTCACTGCGAGGACGGGACACGACGCGTCCAGGAGAATGCGCTGGGCGTTGCTGCCCAGGATGAGCTTGCCGACGGGGGTGCGTCGACGCAGCCCGATGACGATGAAGTCGGCGTGCTCCTCCTCTGCGACCGCGATCAGGTCCTCGGCCGGCTCGTTGCCCCGCACGAGCTGACGCACCTCGTGCTCCAGCCCCTCTTCGTCGAGCTGACCCTGGATCCGGGACAGCTCGGCCTCGAACCGATGCGCCTCCTCGCCGTCGAAGTCCCGGCCACCACGCTGGGAGTTGATGACGATGAGCTTGGACTTACGGAGCAGCGACTCGTCCGCAGCGCGGCGCAGCGCGGCACGTCCTTCCCGCGTAGGGACATAGCCCACCACGATCGCCACGGGGAACCTCCTTGTTCGTCGACGGCGCGGCAGCAGCCGCACGGGGCCGACGCTACCGGATATCCCGTGGTCAGGCAGGCGCCACGAGCACCGCCTCGACGAGGGCTCCGACCTGGTCGAGCTCGATGAGGAAGCCGTCATGGCCGTACTCGGAACGAACGGTGTGCAACGTCGCCGCCGGAGCGCTCGCCACGATCTCCTCGGAGAGCCGCGGAGGGTAGAGGCGGTCGGAGTCGACGGCCACGACAACGAGCTCGGCGCTGACCCGGGCCAGCGCGCGCTCGACGCCCCCCCGACCGCGCCCGATGTCATGGGAGTTCATCGCTTCGGTCAGCACGACGTAGGAGTTGGCGTCGAAGCGACCGCTGAGCTTGCCCGCGTGGTGGTCGAGGTAGGACTCGACCGCGTAGCGCCCGCGGCCCCCGAGCGGGTCCTCGCTGCCCTGGGCGTCGCGCCCGAACCGCGTGTGCAGCTCAAGCTCGCTGCGGTAGGTCACGTGGGCGATGCGCCGGGCGATCCCGAGCCCGTCCTCGGGCCCCTGCGGGGCCTCGTAGTAGTCCCCGCCGAGGAAGTGCGGGTCGGAGCGGATCGCGAGCAGCTGCGCCTGGCACCAGGCGATCTGCTCCGCCGTGGCGTATGCCGTGCTGGCCAGCACCAGAGCCGTCTGCACCCGGTCGGGATGGGTCACCGCCCACTCGAGGGCTCGCATGCCACCCATAGACCCCCCGAGGACCATCCGCCAACGCTCGATCCCGAGCGCATCGGCGAGCAACGCCTCGGTCTGGACCTGGTCACGCACAGTGACGAACGGGAAGCGGCTCCCCCAGGCCGAGCCGTCCGGCGCCGAGGAGGCAGGACCCGTCGTGCCCTGACAGCCACCCAGGACGTTGGCGGCGACGACGAAGAAGCGATCGGTGTCGAGCGGTCGACCAGGCCCGACCAGCCCGTCCCACCAGCCCGGCGTCCGGTGGCCCGGACCGGCGGGCCCCGTGACGTGGCTGTCGCCGGTCAGCGCGTGCTCGACGAGGATCGCGTTGTCACGCTGGGCATTGAGCCGGCCCCAGGTCTCGTAGGCGACTCGGACGTCGGGCAGCACGCCGCCGCGCTCGAGCTCGACGGCGCCGACCTGGACGAACTGGCGTGAGCCGGCTGGGTCACCGTCACGCCAGGCATGAGTGGTCGGCGACGGGTCATGGGTCGTCGCCGGCGGGCGGGAGGTGGTCGTCATCGGCACTCCTGGACTTCGCGCTTGCCGGCTGAGTCCACGGCGCTCAGCACGGCCGGGTCATCACCCGGGGCACCCCACCGCGAGGAGGGTTGCCGCCCAGCGAGCCGGGGCTCCGCGCTGGGACTCATGACCTGGCTGCATCATACGAGGAGCCCAGGTGGTCATCGGTCCGCGTCCGGAAACTGGACGGCCCGCAGGTGTCGGCGTGGCGGCGGAGCCATGCCCAGGGCGCTCGGGCGCAGGCCCAGGTCCACCAGCTGCTCGACCAACCCCGCGAGCCGGTAGTGCGGGGCGTCCGCGAGCGCCCGGTCGAGTGCGACTCGGGCCAGGGTGCCCTGGCCGTGATACCACGCCACGTAGGCGAGAACCGTCGACAGAGGTGCCGCCTCGCCGTCCGGAACCGCCCTCACCAACCCCTCGAGACGCGTCAGCAGTGCTTTGCCCGTCACCGCACCGTCATCGCCCAGCGCGGGCGCCACAGGGGCGTCGGAAATGGGCCCGAGCGTCGACTCCAGCGCGTCGACGAGGTCCTCGTCCAGATCGCTGGGGGGTAGGAACCCCGGACAGAGCCACGCCAGCAGGCCGTCGCGCAGGTGCACGTCCCGCAGGCTGCGGACGAGCTCGGCGACCTCGGCCGGCCCAACTATCCGCACCCGCGCGGACGATCTGGCCAAGCGGTCGCCTGAGAGGGGGGCCTCGTCGCCGCCGCGAGACGTCCCCAGGCCGAGCACGTCGGCCCAGACGGACAACGCTGCCAACCGGCGTGCAAGCTCACTGAGGTCACTTCCTCGCCGGTCGGCGCCGAGGAACGCGCTGCCCGGAGCGGGCGCCCCTGGTCTGCGCAGCTCGGCGGCCACGGCCTCGCTGAGCGCAGGGTCCGCCCGCACCGCCTCCGCCAGATCGGCACGACGGCCCCGCGGGACCATGCCCAGACGCACGAAGTCGGCGACCGCAGGAGTCGAGGCGGGCTCGGGCAACGGTTGCCACCCGGGCGGACAGCAGGTGCTCCCGCAGTCCAGGCTCGACCACCGGTCGGCTCGCACCAGCAAGCGGTGCACGACCGACACACCCTGCTCGGAAAGGGCGCTGTCGAGCGCATCGAGCACCGGCCTGGCGCTGCGGTCGGCCGACTCGAAGCCGAGCAGCAGCACGGCGTCGAAGTCCGACCGTAGGACCGGCAGGACCAGGGAACCTGCAGCCTCGAGGACAGCGCTCGGCGGCGGTAGGTCCAGGCGCTCGACGAGGCCCACGACCCCCTCGCTCAGGGCCAGCACGACCACGCTCTCCTCGGGGTGGTAGCCCAGCTGGTACGGCAGGGAGGCGAGCACATCGGCCGGCCCGCGGAGTCGGATCGCTGTCATGATCCGAGCCTCGCGGGCGGGGCCGACCCTCAGGGTCCGACGACGACCCAGCCTGTGAATCGCCCGACGAACCCCATGCGTCGGTGGAGGCATAGGCCGACATCAGGTGCGATGACGGGCCCGCCCTACGTGACGACCCGCTACGAGACGACCTGTTACGACACGACCTCGCCGGGAACGGCGCGTGACGCGCGCTCCCATTGCAGGAAGGCCTCAGTCTCGTTGACCAAGGTCGCCGCGACCCACGAGGCGATCACGGCGTCGTCGGCGAACCCGATCAGCGGCAGGACCGCGTCGGTCATGAAGTCCAGCGGGGAGACGAGATAGGCGACCGCACCCACCACGAGCAGCAAGCGGCCCCGCGAGGCCCCGGCATACTCGCCGGTCACGGTGGCTCGGAGGAGGCGGGGCAGGCTACCGAGGCGTTCGCCGACGCCGGCCGAACCCGGACGGGTGGCGGTACGCAACGCAGTGGCCACGGTGCGTACCGCACCGAGACGGATGAGGGCCATGGTCGAACTCCTTGACGTCGTTTGCTCGCGGTGACGGGCTCCTGGGCGGCCCGAACACGGTTCCAACGACGCGGCGGTCCCCCGCATTCCCCCCTCAGGCGTGACCGTTCAGCCGCGGCGGGAACTCGTGCCTGGCGTGGTCGGCTATCCGGTTGAGCAGGTACCCGTCCAGACCGGCCCCGATCACGCCGCCGATCACGGGGACACCCTTGCCGAACCGCGTCAGCGTCTTCTTACCGGCCGTCGCCACGAGCCGGAACCCGACGGCCTTGTTCACGACCATGAGGACCGGGCCGGGCAGCCGCTGGGCGGCGAGGTTGGACAGCCGGCTCATGGGCACGACGCCGGCCTTCTTGAGCAGGTCGTCGGCGTCCGCCCCGACGAGGGTCAGCAGGACCGCCGAGCGGATCTCGGGCTGCTTGATGTCGTAGCCCCGCAGGCTTGCGATGGACGCGACCATGCGGGTCGCGACGACGTAGAACTCGAGCACGTTGGCGGGCAGCGCCACCGGCAGGGTGATGAAGCCGCCGAGGCCGGTGACGAACCCGCCCGCCGCGGCGAGCCTGAGGTGGGCGCGCACGACCGCGTGGATCGCCTCCTCGGCATCCGGCTTCTCGGCGCGCTTGACGTCCGCGACCTTCTGGGCGGAGTCGAACGGCCCCTTGCCGTCGATCCCGGCATCGAGCAGGCCCTCGACCAGTCCAGCGACGGCGCCCGAGAACATGCCGCCGTCGGAGCCGCCCTCACGGGCCCGCTCCAGGGCCGACCCAGGCTCCCCGACCTGCTGTCCGGCCTGCTCAGCGGCCTGGTCGGCGTCGTCCTTGCCCGTTCCGAGAAAACCCACGAACCCTCCTCGATCGATGTCCGGCCATCCTGCCACGGGCCCGGCTGACCAGCGGGTTTAGCCTGGACGCATGTCCCAGCCGAGCACCCCCGCCACCGCGACCACCACCGCGACCACCACCGCAGCCAGCACCTCGCCCAGCACCGACCCCTTCGCCGAGTACGCCCACCCCGAGCGCCTCGTCACCACCGACTGGCTGGCCGAGCAGATCGCCGCCGGCGCGGTGGGTTCGAGCTCGCCGGACCGGCTCGTGCTGCTGGAGTCCGACGAGGACGTCCTGCTCTACGACACCGGCCACATCCCCGGCGCCCTCAAGCTCGACTGGCACCAGGACCTCAACGACCACGTGATGCGCGACTATGTCGACGCCGAGCAGTTCGCCCGTGTCATGTCCGAGCGCGGCGTCGACCGCGACACCACGGTCGTCATCTACGGCGACAAGAACAACTGGTGGGCCGCCTACGCGCTGTGGGTCCTGACCCTCTTCGGGCACGAGGATGTCCGGCTGCTCGACGGCGGCCGCGGCAAGTGGGTGGCCGAGGGACGCGAGCTCACCAAGGAGGTGCCGCAGGCTCCGCAGGCGGCATACCCCGTCGTGGAGCGCCACGACGCGCCGATCCGGGCCTTCAAGGACGACGTCCTGGCCCACCTCGGGGGCCAGCTCGTCGACGTGCGGTCGCCGGGCGAGTACACCGGCGAGCTGCTGCACATGCCCGACTACCCCCAGGAGGGGGCGATGCGCGGCGGGCACATCCCCGGCGCCAGGTCGGTCCCGTGGGCCCGCGCGGCGAACGACGACGGCACCTTCAAGTCCCGCGCTGACCTCGAGGCCATCTACCAGCAGGAGCAGGGCCTGTCCCCCGACGCCGCGACGGTGGCCTACTGCCGCATCGGCGAGCGCTCCTCGCACACCTGGTTCGTGCTGACCCACCTGCTCGGCTTCGGCGACGTCCGCAACTACGACGGCTCGTGGACCGAGTGGGGCAACGCCGTGCGAGTGCCGGTGGAGCGGTGAGCGACGCCTCGCCCCTCCCCTCGTCGCTGCAGGAGATCGCCGACGACTTCGCCGAGCTGCCCGTGCCGCAGCGGCTCGAGCTGCTCCTGGAGTTCAGCGAGGGTCTGCCCGAGCTGCCCGAGAGGTATGCCGGGTCGCTGGACTCCATGGAGCAGGTACACGAGTGCCAGTCGCCCCTGTTCCTCGTCGTCGAGGTGGGCGACGACGTGGACGGGGCTGACGAGGCCGGGGCCGGCGAGGACGGGGCCGGCGAGGACCGGCCGGTGCACCTCTTCTTCTCCGCGCCCCCGGAGGCCCCGACCACCCGCGGCTTCGCGGGCATCCTGCACGAGGGCCTCGACGGGCTCACCGTCCGCGAGGTGCTCGCCGTCCCGGACGACGCCCCCTACCGGTTCGCCCTCGGTGAGGCGGTCTCGCCGCTGCGCCTGCGGGGCATGGTCGGGATGCTCAGCCGAATCAAGCGGCAGACGGCTCTCAAAGCGCGGGTCTGACCAGGTCGGTCCTCGGCTGTCAGGGCCTCCTGCCACGATGGCCCTGACATGCCTGACCTAGCCCCCCACCTCGCGTTCGTCACCTCCCCTGACGGTCGCGCGGCGATCGTCGGCGCAGCGAAAGGCGACGCCGCCCCGGTCTCCGAGTGCGGTCCGACACCCCACATGGTTGCCCGTGCCGCCGAGCTGGACCGCTCGGGGGCTGTCCGGTGGGCGTGGTGGGCCGCGGCCGTGGACGCCGCGCCCTTGGCCGCGGCCGGCATTCCCGTCGCGCGCTGCTGGGATGTCGCCGAGGCTCACCGGATCCTCGTCGGCGGCTGGCAGGCCGGCCCTGCGCTCGCCTGGTCCGCCGCCCACGGGCTCGACCGGTCCGGCATGCCGGCCGAGGTGCGGGGCGACCTGTTCGACGACTTCTCCAGCGACCTCCCCGGCGCGGGCACGGAGGTGGTGCGCAGCGACGGCTACCTGCGACCCGACGCCGGTCAGCCAGAGTGGCGCCCGGACGACTCGACCCTGCTCGCCTGGGGTCGCGCGGCGCTGACCTGCGCCACGGCGCAGGCAGACCTGCTGGCGCAGCGGGGGCCCCGGGCCGTCGGGCTCGCCCACTCCGAGTCCGCCGCCGCGTTCCTGTGTGTCGAGCTCGGTCGCGACGGTCTGCCCATCGACCGGGAGGCGGCGGCACGGCTGATCGCCGAGTCGGCCGGCCCCCGGCCGACCTCCGAGGCGGACGCCCGTGAGATCCGCGCGGCCCGGGACGCGCGGGTGCTGCATCTCGTCCCAGGTCACGAGGGCGCCGACCTGCGCAACCCGGCTCAGGTCAAGGAGCTGCTGTCCTCCGTGGGCGTGGTCGTCCCCCACACCCGCAAGTGGGTCCTCGAGCCGTTCCGCGCCACCCATCCGGTCGTTGCGGCCTTGCTCGAGTGGCGCAAGGCCGAGCGCATCGCGACCACCTACGGCTACCCGTGGCTCGACACGCACGTCGGCCCCGACGACCGCCTGCGGGGTGGCTGGACAGCCTGCGACGGGGCGGCCGGCCGGATGACCGCACAGAACGGCCTGCACAACCTGCCCGCCGAGATGCGCTACGCCGTGGCGGCCCAGCCGGGCCACGTCTTCGTCCGTGCCGACCTCGGCCAGATCGAGCCCCGCGTCCTGGCTGTCGTCTCCGGCGACGAGGCGTTCGCTGCGGCCACGCGCGCCGACGACCTCTACGCGCCCGTCGCGGCCCGGCTCGGCGTCGACCGGCCCGTCGCCAAGGTGGCCGTGCTCGCCGCCATGTACGGCCAGCGCAGCGGTGCCGCCGGCGAGGCCCTCAAAGGTCTCGAGCACGCCTACCCAGTCGCCATGGCCTACCTCGACCGCGCGTATGCCGCGGGCCTGAGACGAGAACCGCTGCGCACCTTCGGCGGGCGGGTGATCCCCCTCGACGCGATCCTGGCAGACGTGCCGGTGGAGGGCGCCGCGGCATACGACGCGGCGCGCGGTCGTTTCGCGCGCAACGCCGTGATCCAGGGGTCGGCGGCCGAGCTCTTCAAGGCGTGGGCTGCCACCGTGCGCGCCACCACGCGGGATCTCGGCGCCCAGATCGTGCTGTGCCTGCACGACGAGCTACTCGTGCACGTGCCGGCCGAGCAGGCAGAGGAGACCCGCCGCAGGCTGCTGGTGGCGCTCGACGACAGTGCCAGACGGTGGAGTGGCACCACGGCGGTGCGGTTCGTGGCGGACGCGTCGGTGATCCACCGCTGGTCCGAGGCAAAGGGCTGAAAGGGCTGCACCGAACGGCGTTCCGGGCCGTGCGGCGCATGGTTAGGTGTCCCTGTGGACACCTATGACGTGAAGCACGCGGCCTCGAGCGCCTCGGACCATCCCGCCCTCGAGAGTGCCGCCCGCGTCGGATATGCCGTCAGCGGCCTGCTCCACCTGCTGATCGGGTGGATCGCCCTGCAGGTGGCCTTCGGGAGCCCCACCCAGAGCGCGGACCAGAGCGGAGCGCTCGGTTCGCTGGCCCAGAACGGCCTCGGCAAGGTGCTCCTGTGGATCGCGGTAGCCGGGTTCCTCGGTCTCGCCCTCTGGCAGGCCGTCGACGCGGTCGCGGGGCACCCCGGAGGGGGCAGGGACGCTTGGGGTGGCCGGGCGAAGGCGACGGGCAAGGCGGTCGTCTACCTGGCCCTCGCCTGGTCGTCCTTCACCTTCGCTCGTGGCGGGGTGTCCAGCAGCAAGCGCCAGAGTGTCGACTTCACCGCCAGCCTGCTCAGCAAGCCCGGGGGCCGCGTCCTGGTGGTGGCCGTCGGCCTGGCCATCATCGTCGTCGGGGTCTACCACGTGGTGAAGGGCTGGGCGAAGAAGTTCCTGCGCGACCTGGAGGACCACCCGGGCCTGTGGGCGACTCGGGCCGGCCGGGTCGGCTACATCGCCAAGGGGGTGGCGCTGGCGATCGTCGGCATCCTGTTCTGCGGCGCGGGGCTGCGCAGCCAGCCCTCGGAGGCGACCGGCCTCGACGGGGCGCTGCGCACGCTGCGCGGCGAGCCGTTCGGCACGGTCCTGCTGATCGTCATGGCGCTGGGGTTCGCGGCCTACGGCCTCTACAGCTTCGCGCGCGCCAGGCACGCGAAGGTCTGAGCCCCCTGACCTGCTAGCCCGCCAGCCACCAGCCGGCCGGGGCTGGGCCTGGGCCTTGGGCTGGGACCGGCGGCTCCGCCAGTGGCTCAGCCACGCGGCGTCTCCGGCCCGCCGTCGTCGTTGACCTCGCGCAGGAACTGCTCGAACTCCGCGCCGATCTCGTCGGCCGACGGCAGCTCGCTGACGTCCGTGGCGAGCAGGCTGGGCTTCTGGCGACCCTCGATGAACGTGTCGTACTGGCGCTCGAGGGCGGCGATCACCTGCGAGACCTCCTCCGAACCCTCGACCTCGCGGGCGATCTCGGCCCGGTTGAGGCCGGCCTGCGCGACCAGGTCGTCGATGGGGAGGTTGAGTCCCGTGGCGGCGGTGATGGCGTTGAGGGCGGTCACCGCACCATCGGCGAACTCCGCCTGCGCGAGGTAGTGGGGCACGTGGATCGCGAAGCCGACGGCGTCGTGACCACTCTCGCCGAGGCGCAGCTCGATCAGCGCGGCGAGGCTGCCAGGCACCTCCACACGGCCGAACGGGTTCTCCTGCGGCGGGATCAGCCGGGGGTCCGTCGCGTGGGCCGTCATGCCGATGGGTCGCGTATGGGGCACCGCCATCGGTATGCCGTGGGCACTGACGACCAAATCCACCCCAAGCAGGGTGACCAGCTGGCGCACCGCCTCGGCGACCCGCTCCCACTGGAAGTCGGGCTCGGGCCCGGTGAGCAGGAAGTAGGGCGTCCCGTCACGGTCGACGATCCGGTGCAGGGCCAGGCACGGGTCGTCGTAGCTCTCCCAGCGGCTGGCGTCGAAGACCATCATCGGACGCCTGCTGCGGTAGTCGATCAGCTGGTCGGCGTCGAACGAGGCCACCACCGTGGACTCCCCGGTGGCCAGCAGGTGGTCGGTGAGGATGCGCTGCGTCTGGCCGGCATCCATGAACCCGCCGAGCGCGACGAGCATGACCGAGGCGCGCAGCTCCTGCGGGTCGGTGTCGGTCTCGAAGTGGTAGAGCTCGGACGGGTTCTGCACGGTCACTCCAAAGTCAGCGGCGGATGTCTCGTGAAGGTGCAACGCCTCAGCCTGTCACGGGATTCCGGAGGTGTTTGCCAAAACGGCAGGGTGTGATCTAGCGTTTGATGGAACGAAACAGTTTCGTTTCGTCCAGCACCCAGGAGGCACCGTGACCCCCGCCCGCACCGCCGCGCCGACCGACGAGGCCGGTCGCTCCCGTCCCCGCGTCGAGGGCGACCGCGAGCGAGAGATCCTGGCGTGCACCCTCGAGTGCCTCGTCGAGCTCGGCTACGACCGCCTCACCTTCGACGCCGTGGCCGCCGGCGCCAAGGCGTCCAAGGCCACCCTCTACCGCCGGTGGCCCAGCAAGGTCGACCTCGTCGTCGAGGCGCTGCAGCTCATGATGGGCGTCGAGGCCGACCGCTACCCCGACACCGGGTCACTGCGCGGTGACCTCATCGCCCAGGCCTGCGCCAAGGGCGGCCTCGCGGACGACAAGCCGCTGCGCATCTTCGCGTCGGTGCTCAACGCCTCGCAGCGCGACCCGGAGTTCCACGAGGCGCTGATGACACGGCTGATCCAGCCCAAGATGGCTGCGGCTCGCACGGTGTTCGACGCGGCGCAGCAGCGGGGCGAGATCGGCCCGGACGCAGACCTCGACCTGCTCGTCAGGCTGCTGCCGGCGCTCAGCATGCACGAGGCCATGCTGACCGGCGCACATCCCTCGGCCGACCGCCTCGTCACCCTCGTGGACGACGTGGTCCTTCCCGCCTGCGCGCACACGGTGGCGACCGGCTGACCCCGTTCCCTCCGTACCCCCGCTCTCCTCCACCCCTTACCCCTCCCCAGCGGTCAATGTCGACCGCTGCCACGCGCTCCACCACTCCCACCGAAGGATCCGTCATGTCGTCATCTGCCGTGCTCGAGCCTGTCTCGACACCCGAACCCCCCGCCACCAGACGCGCTCGCGGCCCCCAGCGGCTCGGTATCGCACTCACCGTGATCAGCGCCGCGCAGCTCATGGTCGTCCTCGACGGCACCATCGTGAACATCGCGATGCCGCACATCATGACCGACCTGGGGTTCACCCAGGAGAACCTCTCGTGGGTCGTCACGGCCTACACCCTCGCCTTCGGCGGGCTGCTCCTGCTCGGTGGCCGCCTCGGCGACCGCTTCGGTCGCCGCCGCGTGTTCCTCAGCGGCGTGCTGCTGTTCGCCACCGCCTCGCTGCTCGGCGGGCTCGCCCAGAGCGAAGGGATGCTCCTCGGGGCGCGCGCCCTGCAGGGCGTCGGCGCCGCACTCGCCTCGCCCAGCGCGCTGGCGCTCATCACCACCACCTTCCCCTCCGGCCCGGCCCGCAACCGCGCCATGGGCGTGTATGCCGCGATGTCCGGGGCCGGCGCGGCCGTGGGCCTCATCCTGGGTGGCGCCCTCACCGAGGTGAACTGGCGCTGGACGATGTTCATCAACGTCCCGATCGGCATCCTGGTCGCCATCCTGGCGCCGCGCTTCCTCAACGAGTCCGAGCCCGGCAAGGGCCGGATCGACATCCCCGGCGCGGTCCTCGGCAGCCTCGGCCTGGCCTCACTGGTCTACGGCCTCACCAACGCGGCAAGCCACTCCTGGACCTCCACGACCACAGTGGTCACTCTCGTCGCCGGCGTCGTCCTGCTCGCCGCGTTCGTCGCCGTCGAGGCCCGTTCCCCGCACGCCTTGCTGCCCCTGCGCATCCTGGCGGACCGGACCCGGGGCACCTCGTTCACGGTCATGCTCATCGTCGGCGCTGCGATGTTCGCGATGTTCTACTTCCTTGGCCTCTACATCCAGCAGGTCCTCGGCTACTCGCCGCTGAAGTCCGGCTTCGCCTTCCTGCCGTTCAGCTTCGGCATCGTCGTGGCCGCGCAGGTCGCCTCCGCCCTCATGACCCGGGTGGACCCGCGGTGGATCGCCGGCACCGGCACGCTGCTCGCCGCGCTGGGCATGTTCGGGTTCTCACGGCTGGGCGTCGACAGCTCCTACGTCGGCGGACTGCTCCCCTGGATCGTCACCCTTGCCTTCGGCATGGGCCTGACCTTCGTCCCGATGACGCTCACGGCGGTGGCCGGGGTCGCCAAGGAGGACTCGGGGATCGCCTCCGCTGTGCTCAACACGATGCAGCAGGTGGGCGGCGCGCTCGGCCTGGCCACGCTCAGCACGGTCTTCGCCAACGGCGCCAGGGACCGCGGTCACGAGCTCGGCGCAGCCCTGCAGGCCAAGGCGGCCTCCGGCGCTTTCACGCCCGGACGGCTCCAGGCCGCCCAGCACCACATCGCGCTCCAGGCCCAGACCTTCGGCTCGGCCCACGCCTACCTCGTTGCCGGGTTCATGATCCTGGGCGGCTCGCTGGTGACGCTGCTGTTCCTCAACGTCAAGCACGAGGCCCTTGCCACCGAGGGCCACGAGAACGTCCACCTCGCCTGAGGCTGACCGCCTCAACCCCGGGTGAGCGCCGCGATCGCGGCGCTCACCCGCTTCTCTGACACCGGGTATGCCGTGCCGAGCGCGTTCGCGAACAGGCTCACCCTCAGCTCCTCCACCATCCAGGCGACGTCGCGCACCGCGGTCGAGCGTCTCTCGACCGGGGGCAGCGAGTCGAGCAGGTCGGCATAGGCCGTCTCGACCCGGTCGACCACCTCCTGGCTGACCGCGTCGCGGGCCAGGGCCGCCGGCGAGAAGGGCGCCTTCTCCAGGCGCTGCACCATGGCGCGCAGGTAGCGGCGCAGGTGCGGGAGCTGCGTGAGGCCCGTGTCGGCGACGAAGCCTGGATAGACCAGGCTGGACAGCTGCGCCCGCACATCCGCCACCAGCGGCCCGGCGGCCGGTGCGGTCAACCGGTCGAGGGCCAGACGCACCGCGCGGGCGGCCGCGAGCACAGCCTCCACCTGCTCGACGACCAGGAGCACACGGGCCGCACTATGCGTCCGCACCGCCGCGAGGACCTCCTCGAAGGCCTCCGAGTCGCGAACCTGTCCGGCCACACGCTCGGCGACGACGGAGTCCACTGCGGCAGCCAGCGCGTCGTCGAGCAGAGCAGGCACCGAGCCGTGGGGGTTGTCACCCAGGGCGAGCTTCTGCGCGTTGGTCAGCCGCGCCAGCACGCGCTTCCACGGTGCGCTGGTGTTGAGCAGCAGCAGACGGCGAACGCCGAGAGCCGTGGCCGCCTCGGCCTCGCGCTCGCCCGCCATCACCACGAGGTCGACCGCGTCCCCGCGGTCGACGAGGGCGGGGAACCCCTGCACCAGATGCCCACCAGACTCCGACTCGAAGCTGGGCGGTAGGACGCCGAAGTCCCACTGGCGCATGCCCTTTCGCTCGATGGAGGCACCCGCTCGCGACATCCGCCGCTGCACCTGGCCCGCGAGCCGCTCCTGGAGGTCTCGCAGCTCCTTTCCCGCACCCAGCACGCGGCCCGACCCGTCCTCGACGCTGAAGGTGACCCGCAGATGGTCTGGGACACGGTCGGCCGCGAACTGTTCTGGCGGCACCTGCACGCCCGTCTGTGCCCGCAGGGCGCGCGACAGCTCGTCCGCCAGTCGCCGGTGGCCGCCCGGCCGCGCGTCGGCCAGAGCGCGCGTGGCATGGTCGGGTGCAGGGACCAGGTGCACGCGAGTCGCCTTGGGCAGGGACCGAAGCAACGCGGTGGCTAGGTCCTGTCTCAGGCCAGGGACCTGCCAGTCGAAGCCCTCGTCGACCACCTGGTTGAGCACCTGCACGGGGATGTGCACGGTGACGCCGTCCGCGGCAGCACCAGGCTCGAACTGGTAGGTGACGGCCAGCTCCAAGCCGCCCTGCTGCCACGTCTTCGGGTAGTCCGTCGCGGACACCCCACCGGCGCTGTCCCGGGTGAGCAGCTCCTCGGTGAAGGTCAGCAGCGTGGGCTGGTCGCGCCGCGCCCCTCGCCACCACCGGTCGAAGTGGCGCTGCGAGACGACGTCTGCAGGGATGCGTGCGTCGAAGAACGCGACCAGGTCCTCGTCGTCCACCA
Organism: Pedococcus sp.; assembly: GCF_036000045.1. GTDB lineage: Bacteria > Actinomycetota > Actinomycetes > Actinomycetales > Dermatophilaceae > Pedococcus. The sequence continues at coordinate 6,374 of NZ_DASYGF010000024.1, read as the reverse complement.
CGATGTCGCGCCGCCGAGCCCGCTCCTCCAGGTCCGAAAGACGTTGCAGCAGCGCGTTGTTCGCCTTGACGAACTCGTGATGGGTGTCCCAGTCACCCTCGACGAGCGCGTGACGGATGAACAGGTCGCGCGCCTCCTCGGGGTTGACCCGGGCGTACTGGACGGTCCGGGCAGCGACCAGCGGGACGCCATACAGCGTGACCCGTTCGGTGGCGACGACCGAGCCCTGCTTGCGCGACCATCTCGGCTCCGAGTAAGACCGCTTGACCAGATGGGCGCCCAGCCGCTCGGCCCACACCGGGTCGATCCGGGCGTTCGTCCGGGCCCACAGCCGGGTGGTCTCGACGAGCTCGGCAGACATGACCCAGGCCGGCTGGCGCCGAAAGAGGGTCGACCCCGGAGAGATGCCGAACCGGGCACCGCGAGCTCCGAGGTAGTCCCGCTTCGCCTCGTCGCGGAGCCCGATCTGCGACAACAGGCCGGCCAGCAGCGCCTGGTGGATCACGTCCGCGTCCGGCCCCTCGCCTCGCGCGGCGGTGGCCCGCCTCGGGTCGATCCCCAGGTCCTGACAGGCCCTGCGCATCTGGCTGTGGAGGTCCTGCCATTCGCGCACGCGCAGGTAGTGCAGGAACTCGTTCCGGCACAGACGGCGAAACGCGCTGTGGGACAGGGACTTCTGCTGGTCCCTGAGATAGGCCCAGAGGTTGAGCAGCGACATGAAGTCGGAGTGCTCGTCGCGGAACCGGGCATGCGCCTGGTCGGCCTGGGTCTGCTTGTCGGCGGGCCGCTCGCGAGGGTCCTGCATCGACAGGGCGGCCACGATGACCAGCACCTCGCTGGTGCAGCCGAGCCGGTCCGCCTCGAGCAGCATGCGGCCCAGGCGCGGGTCCAGGGGCAGCCGTGCCAGAGACTTCCCGTATGCCGTGAGCGTGCGTGCCGACCCACGCCCAGAGGGTCGCTCCGCCAGGTCGAACGCCTGGAGCTCCTCCAGGAGCCGCACACCGTCGGCCACCTGACGCGGGTCTGGTGGGTCGACGAAGGGGAAGGCCCCGACATCGCCGAGACCGAGCGAGGTCATCTGGAGGATGACCGAGGCCAGGCTGGTCCGCTGGATCTCGGGATCGGTGAACTCCGGGCGGGACTCGTAGTCCTCCTCGGAGTACAGCCGGATGCAGATGCCGTCTGCCAGCCGACCACAGCGCCCGGCCCGCTGGTTCGCGCTGGCCTGTGAGATCGGCTCGATCGGCAGTCTCTGGACCTTGGTCCGCTGGCTGTAGCGCGAGATCCGAGCGGTGCCGGCATCCACGACGTAGCGGATACCGGGCACCGTCAGAGAGGTCTCGGCGACGTTGGTGGACACGACGATCCGTCGCCCAGACGGCCTGCCGAACACGCGATGCTGCTCCGCGGCCGACAGTCGCGCGTACAGCGGAAGCACTTCGGTCTGCGGGAGGCCCATGCCCTGTAGGGCCTCGGCGGTGTCGCGGATCTCGCGCTCCCCGGACAGGAACACGAGGATGTCGTGGCCGGTTCCATCGGCCGGTCGCTCGGTCCAGAGCTCCTCGACGGCCTCACAGACGGCGGTGACCTGGTCGCGCTCCTGGTCGGCCGGACGGTCGGGGTCCACGAGCGGCCGGTATCGCACCTCAACGGGATAGGTGCGACCCGACACCTCGATGATCGGTGCGGGCCGGCCCGCGCCGTCGGCAAAGTGCTGGGCGAACCGCTCGGGGTCGATCGTCGCCGAGGTGATGATGACCTTCAGGTCGGGCCGGCGCGGCAGCAGCTGCTTCAGGTAGCCCAGGATGAAGTCGATGTTGAGGGACCGCTCGTGCGCCTCGTCGATGATGATCGTGTCGTACGCACGCAGCATCCGGTCGCGCTGCAGCTCGGCCAGCAAGATGCCGTCCGTCATGACCTTGACGAGGGTGCGGTCGCTCGACTGGTCGGTGAACCGCACCTGGTAGCCGATCACCTCGCCGAGCTCCACCCCGAGCTCGTCCGCGATGCGCTCGGCGACCGACCGGGCCGCGATCCGGCGCGGCTGGGTGTGACCGATGAGGCCCTCGCGCCCCCGGCCCAGCTCAAGACAGATCTTCGGCAGCTGGGTGGTCTTCCCCGAGCCCGTCTCACCCGCGATGACGACCACCTGATGGTCACGGATGGCCGCGGCGATGTCGTCCTTGCGGGCGACGACCGGCAGGTCCTCCGGGTAGCTCAGGTCCGGCAGCGGAGCGTCGCGGCGCGGCATACGCCTCGGCGGTGCACTCCCCCGGCGCCGACGGGGACCCCGCCCACTCTTGGCCCCCTGGTTGGTTGCCCCCTGGTTGGTTGCCCCCTGGTTGGTGGCCCCCTGGCTCCGGGCAGCAGGAGGCTGCTGCGAACCGGCGGAGGACATGTCGGCAGCATACGTTCGGCATAAACGTGGGGGCTCGAGGTGTTGGCCCACATATGACCATTACCGGTGAATATGTTCCGAGCACCAGCGACTGGGTGCGCGACCAGGTCGAGAAGATCGAAGAGACCGGCACGACCCGGTCCGTGCAGATCATGGACCGCCCGGTCGTGATGCTGACGATGCTGGGCGTCTCGGGCAAAGTGCGCAAGGTGCCGCTCATGCGCGTCGAGCACGACGGGCTCTATGCCGCCGTCGCGAGCAAGGGCGGGGCACCCGAGCACCCGAAGTGGTACGCGAACGTCCGCAAGAACCCCGTGCTGGACCTCCAGGACGACGACCGGACCTGGACCGTGCGCGCACGCGAGCTCTCCGGCGCGGAGCGGGACGAGTGGTGGGAGCGGTGCGTGGCCGCCTACCCGCCCTACGCGGAGTACCAGACCAAGACCGAGCGGCTCATCCCCGTCTTCGTGCTCGAGCCGGTCTGAACAGACCGCGTCCGAGCCCCTCAGGCGTTGACCGTGCGCGCCACGTGACGCAGCCAGAGCAGCCCAAGCATGGGCAGGACCAGGGGGACGAACCCGTAGCCGGAACCGAAGTGCGACCAGACCGTCTTGTCGGGGAAGGCACTCGGCGCGAGGTATGACGCCAGCCCCACGGCCAGGACCCCCACCATCTCGACGGAGATGGCCACCAGCGCCACTCGCCGTGAGGTCAAGTCACCACGCGCCAGCGCTGCCGTGGCGACCAGATAGATGACCGCGGCAACCGCTGACAGCACGTACGCCAGCGGAGCGCGTGAGAAGTACTCGGAGATCTGCAGGATCGAGCGGCCGGTCGCAGCGAGCGCCAGCAGGCCGTAGAGCGAGATGAGCACGATCCCCGGGCCTGAGCGGGTCGGGCGCGTGGACGGCGAGGTGTCCGGCGAAGTGTCAGCCACGGAGGCTCCAGATCTGTTGGAGGCGAGCAGTCATGACTGCCGTCGCGAACGCGCCGACCGCCACGACCACCATCGCCCAGCGGGTTTTCTCCTTGAGCGCCAGGAAGACAGCGGCGGGCGGCACGAAGGGCAGCGTGATGGCGTATGCCGCGAACGTCGCCTTCTCGGCGCCACCTCCAGGCACCCCACCGAGGTGGGCCACGGTGACGACGAGCTGCACGAGGAGGGCGACCTCGAGCAGGGCAGCCGCGCCGAGGACACGGTCGTCCAGCAGACGGTTGCGCGCGGCATACCAGCCGGCGATGAGCAGTAGCGCGACGGCCAGGACCAGGACCACCACTGTGAGGGGGTAGAGCACGGCGGGAAGCCTACGCGAGCCGGGTCACGGACGAGGCGAGCCGGTGACACCGCTCATAGACGCCTGGCCGTCGGCGTGAGCCGTCGCGGGAGGGACGCGGTGTGACGCAGTGGGATTGGCCGGGTGAGCGCTGGCGGCTCGACCTTTTGCTGGCCGGGCGACACCAGCTGTCGGCTTCGCCGCAGGGGTCCTCGACACAGAGCTGGTCGACGTGGGCTTCGATGTGTGGGCCGACTTGGCTTTGCCCGACTGGGTCTTGCCCGACTGGGTCTTGGCGGCCTGGTTCCCGTGGGTTGCGGCGTCGCGTGGTGGCGGGGTTCCTGCGCCCGACCGACGCGCCGTGGCCGCCGGCAGCAGCACAGCGCCGACTCTCGCAGTGGGGTGGGGCGCGGTGGCCCGGGCTCCCGCACCGGAGAACGGTCGCCGTGCACCGGAGGAGGCTTGCCCGGATGGCGAGGGGCCGAGGTGGGCCGGCGTGGTGACCGCTGGTGCGCCGATCGCGTTGTGCATCACCTGCTGGAGCGCTGGTGGCAGGACGCCTACGTACGCCGCTGCGGAGAGCGCACCGACCGACATGGCGGACGCCGAGACGGCCGCGATGCAGAGCATGGCCATGCGCGAGCGCACGACCGTCGGCGGCTTGCCGGTGTGGGGGTGAAGGGTAAGCGTGTGAGCAGCATGCGGGTTACGGGTAATGGGCTTAGGGGTATTGGGCTTGCGGGTCTGCGGGCCAGGCCGGACTGCCAGCACGCGCGTGGAGCCGTGGATCGACGACGAAAAGTTGCGTCCTCTGAACGCCGTCAGCGCGATCCGTTGGTCGGCCAGCTCCTCAGGCAGCGCTGGCGCCGCCAGGGACCAGGCAAGCAGCTCGCGCTCTGCGCCGAGGCGTTCGACGGCTCGGTCCTCGGACCGGCGGACGGCCACCACGTCACTGCCGACCAGCTCGGCGACCCTGGCCACAGGCAGCTCGCCCACCAACCGCAACATCAGAATCTCTCCCTGGCCGAGAGGCAGGTCTCGAATCGCCGCAATGGTGTCGTTGAGCCCCCGTAGCTCGGCGGGCTCGACCTGCGGGACGGCTGACCGATCCTCTCCGCCACCGCGGTGCCCTCCGGAACGGCTCGGGCGATGGGTCCGCGTACCTCGTCCGTGGGACGCGGCGTCCTCGTCGACGCACCCGCGGGCGAGTCCCAGCACCCAGCCATGCCAAGCGATCTCGTCACCGGAGAAGGACGACAGGTCGCGAATGGCGCCGACCCACGCGTGCCGTGCGGACTCGCGCGGGTCGGTGACGCCCGCGACGCGCAGGTAGCGGGTCAGCATTGGGTTGGCATCGCGCCAAAGTCGCACGAAGGCCGCTTCGTTCCCCACCTGCGCCTCGCGGAGAGTGTGGTCGAACTCCGCTCTCAGCACACGTCCAGTATCGCGAGAATCTCGTCGATTTCATGCGTTCCCCAAAGATCTGCTACCGCGGCTCAGCCCGGCTGGGCTGCCTCGCTCAACGGCTCGGGCATGGCCTCGACTCCCTGGGGGGTGGCGAGATAGAAGCCCAGCAAACGGACCCCATGCCGGCTGCATGCCTCGATCGTGCACTGGTGCCACTCACGGTCGCGGTCGGTGGGCACGAGGCTGCGGCTGCGGCCTCGACCGACGAGCACAGCTCCGTGGTCCTCACCCACCATCGGCAGCAGCAGGTCGAGCAGGTCACGAAGTGCTGTCGCATCGGCAGAGTCGGAGATGTCACTCACGACGACAGGCTGCACCCCGCGGTCGAGGCTGTCGCACACCATGAGGGCCACGCTGCCGCCGTGGCGAACCTCGAGTCCGAGCACCAGGTCGATGACGTCGGCCTGAACGACCGGGTCGGTCAAGGGGAGGCTGAGGAGGTCGTCGGGAAGGTCATCGAAGCTCATACAGAGATCCTGGCAAGGGCGCTGGTGCTCACCGCGGAGTTATCCCCAGCTGAGGTGGGCCCGCGAGAGCGTTCATCTCACGTAGAGCCTCGCTTCGGCGGTCCTGACCTGCAGCCTCTGTGACGTACCGCGGACGCGAACGTCACCAGGGATGTCGACCCAGGTGCCACCAGCGACCCGGAACTGGCCGGCATAGGTCACGTCTGCCCGGACGAGGACGTCACCGCCCCGGTCGTAGGTATGCGTGACGTCTCCGTCGGGAAACGGTCCGCCGGTCCGGGTGGTCGGGCCCTCGGACTGCCCGTCGCCGTAGAGATAGGTGACGTCGCGCAGCAGCGGCCTGATCTCGACGTTGAAGCCCAGCAGATGCGCCGGGTCGGGGTGGTCGACCTCGCCCGGCCCGAATCCCTCGCTGGGCCAGGTGAGCTCGAAGTAGGTCGGCAGGGTGACCAGGGTGACGTTGCCCTTCGGCTGGATCCGCAACGACGGCAGCGCGAAACGAGTGTCGTGGAACGCGGCGACGATCTGGGCCATGCCGAGCGTCGGCTTGCCGGGGACGTGCTGGGGGAAGCAGGTCACGCCGACCTGGACCCAGGGACCCGATGGGGCCGCATCCGATGCCGGCGTGCGACGGAACACCTTCACGCTCGGGCCAAGCCCTTGCGCTGGGGTGTTGCCCGCGCAGGCGGCCATGGCGGGTTGGCAGAAGCTGTCGGCATTCGCGGAGCCAGGGGCGTTGCCGGGGCAGTTCGCGACCGAGGCGTATTC
>NZ_DASYGF010000055.1:0-8944 GCF_036000045.1 Pedococcus sp. | reverse complement strand
CAGCTCGTCCAGTCGGAGGCGCAGGGCCGACGACGCGTCCACGGCGGCGTCGTGGACGGTGCTGATCCTGTCCAGCTCCTGAGGCGCCAGCGGCTGGCCGGCGAACCCCCAGAACACCGTCCGGAGCTTGTCCTCCTCGTGCAAGCTGACGCCGTGGTCGAACCCACGCAAGGCGCCCCCCTCACGGACCAGGTGCGACCCCTTGCGGTCCGAGTTGTTGATCACTGCGTCGAAAGCGGCCACGGCTCGGGTCCCCGGCGAGTCCTCGTGCACGAGCACCACCGGGCGCCCGTTCGCGTCCTCGCCCTCGAGGACCGGGAGCCAGCCGGGTGGCACCGCCCCCGGTCTGACCAGCGTGACGGCATACTCGGGCTCCGACTCGGGGTCCCCCACCCAGCGCTGGATCGACCCCGTGCCCTGCGGGCCGGTGCGCAGCACCGTCTCGGGGACGATGCCCCAGCCACCGGTCGAGCTGACGAGCCACGCTGCCACCTCACGGGCCGCGAGGGTGCCGTCAGGGAAGTCCCACAGGGGCCGCTCCCCCGCCACCGGCTTGTAGATGGCCAGGGTGCCGTCCACGCCGCCGACCCGAACCAGCAGTGCGAGGTTGGAGGCGTCGACGAGGCGACCGAGCACCTCAACGTCGTCCTCGGCGAGGACCTCGATGGGTGGGCGGCTCGAGGCCTGGGCCTCGGTCAGCGCTTGTAGCCGTTCGCGCGGGGGCAGATGTGCCCCTCGGTCTCGAGGGGGCCACCGCAGAACGGGCACGGCGGGCGTCCGGCGGCGACGAGGGACTGGGCACGACGGGCGAACGCGCGCGCGCGGGCCGGCGTCAGGACCACCCGGATGAGCCGAGGCTCCTGCGTCAGGACCTCGGGGTCGGTGTTGCCCACCGGGTCGTCGGGGTCACGGTCGAGGCACTCGATGACGACCCGGCTGCGGGCCTCGTCCCAGGCCAGGCTCAAGGTGTTGACCCGGAACTCGTCCTCGATCGGGGTGTCCAGCGGGGCGTTGTCGACGACCTCGGTGGCGGCATGGTCGGCGCCCGCTCCCCCGGCATAGCTGTCGAGGAGGTCGTTGATGCGGTCCGCGAGCACGGCGACCTGCTGCTTCTCGAGGGACACGCTGAGTACCCGGCGCCCGGAGCTCGCCTGGAGGAAGAACGTGCGCTGACCAGGAGGACCCACCGTCCCGGCGACGAACCGGTCCGGAGGATCGAAGTCGTTGACCGCCATGCCCAGACTCTAACCCTGGGGGTGGTGCCCGTTCGCGCCCTGGCCCGCGCCCCCGCCGACCACCGCGTCGGCGGACGGCTGCCCCTCCGGCGGCGGAACGAACCGCGACAGGTCGGGAGCCAGGACGTTCGCGGCCAGCAGGAAGGTGTGGCGGGCACCGAAGCGCACCGCCGACACGGATGCGGGGTCGGCCGTGTAGCGCTGGAATCGGGCCAGCCCGCTGCCGGTGGCCTCGGCCAGCACCGCCTTGACCAGGTCCCCATGGCTCACGGCCACCCACAGGGCGGCATCACCGTGCTCCTCACGCACCTGCTCGTCGATCCGGCGGACCGACGCCATGGCTCGCTGCGCCATCTCGCTCAGGCTCTCCGCGGCATACCGGTCGTCGTCGGGGAACCGAGCCGACACCGGGTCGTCCTGCACCGTCCCCCACAGCGGCTCCTTCGAGAGCTCGGCGAGCGGCCGGCCGGTCCAGGCGCCGTACGCGCACTCGAGCAGGTCGGGCTCCTCGGTGAGCGGCGCCCCGGCAGCCGCAGCCAGGGGCGTGGCCGTCTCGACACAGCGCTCCAAGGGGCTCGTGACGACCCGCGCGACGCTGATCCCCGCGAACCTCCGGGCCAGGTCTGCCGCCTGCTCGACCCCGGCCTCGGTGAGGTGGATGCCGGGCATGCGTCCGGCGAGGATGCCCTGGCCGTTGGCGCTCGAGTGGCCGTGGCGGACGAGCAGGCAGGTGGGCACGAGCGCAGCCTACGTGGCGCTCAGGGCACCCACCGCGAGCACCACGGCCAGCACGATGCCGAGCGGCACGCGGTACCAGACGAAGGCCGTGATCCGGTTCGAGCTGACGAAGCGCAGCAGCCACGCGATCGAGGCGTAGGCCACGGCGAAGGACACGATGATGCCCAGGCCCATCTGGCCCACGCCCAGGAGCTTGAGGTGCGACTTCTCGTGAGCCGCCTCGAACAGCCCCGCCGCCGTGAGGGCCGGGATGGCCATGAAGAACGACAGGCGGGTGGCGGTCAGGCGGTCGAGCCCACGGAACAGCCCTGCCGAGATGGTGGCGCCGGAACGGGAGACGCCCGGCACGAGGGCCATGCACTGCAGCAGGCCGATCATGAGGCCGTCCATGAGGGTCACGCTGCCCTCGCCGCGCTGCTCGCCCCGTCGCTCCAGCATGGCGTGACGGCTCTCGGCCAGCCACATGACCACGCTCCACAGGACCAGGGCGATCGCGACGACCCAGAGGCTGCGCAGCGCCCCGCTGATGACGTCCTTGAGCACGAAGCCGATGATGCCCACCGGGATCGAGCCGACGATGACCGCCCAGGCCAGCTGGTAGTCGTGGTGGGTCCGGGCCTCGGCGCTGCGCAGCCCTGCCACCCAGGCGGCCACCAGGCGCACGATGTCGCGCCAGAAGTAGATGAAGGTCGCCACGATGGCCCCGAGCTGGATGATGGCGGTGTATGCCGTGAGGCCCGGGTCGTCGAGCTTGAAGCCCATGAGCTTCTCGGTGATCGTGAGGTGCCCGGTGGACGATACGGGCAGGAACTCGGTGAGACCCTCGACGACGCCGAGGATGACTGAGTCCAGGTAAGTGAGAGTGCTCAAGGAACCGCTTCCTGCTCGGGACTGACGTCAGAGGCCAGTCTGGCCCATGACCTCGGCCATGGTCCGCACGACATGCAGGCGTTCGTCGAGGCTTCCCGCGAACGGGGCCACGGACAGGGTCCCGACGCCGGCTTCGGCATAGCGCTGGATGCGGTCGCGGATTCGGTCGGGGGGCCCGATCAGCGCGGTGGCGTCGATGAGCTCGAAGGGGATGGCCGCCGCTGCGTCACGGTGGCGCTTGGCGAGGTAGAGGTCCTGCACCTGCGCCGCAGCCTCTTCGAAGCCCATCCGGCAGGCCAGCTGGTTGTAGAAGTTCTGCTGGCGCGAGCCCATGCCCCCGATGTAGAGCGCGGCATAGGGCCGGACCAGGTCGGCCGCCGCCTGGACGTCGTCGCCGATGACCACCGGGACCGAGGGCGCGATGTCGAAGCCATCCAGCGGGTTGTCCTCACTGCCCCGGCCGGCGCGGCGCCGGCCCGTCGCCACCGACTCGACCAGGGCGCCGGAGTGCTCGGGGCTGAAGAAGATCGCATGCCAGCCGTCCGCGATCTCGCCGGCCAGCTCGAGGTTCTTCGGGCCCACCGCGGCCAGGTAGATCGGCAGGTCGGGCCGCGGCGGGTGGATGGTGAGCTTGAGGGCCTTGCCCGGGCCGTCCGGGACCGGAAGGGTGAAGTACTGGCCGGCATACGCGACCGACTCGCGCCGCAGGGCCATCCGCACGATGTCGATGTACTCGCGCGTGCGCCCGAGCGGCGCCGCGAACGGCACGCCGTGCCATCCCTCGCTGACCTGCGGCCCGCTCACGCCCAGCCCCAGCCGGAAGCGGCCACCCGACAGCGTGTCGAGCGTGGCTGAGGTCATGGCGGTCATCGCCGGGGTGCGCGCGGGGATCTGCATGACCGCAGCCCCCAGGCCGATGCGCTCGGTCAGCGCGCCGATCCACGCCAGGACCGTCGGCACGTCGGAGCCGTACGCCTCGGCCGCCCACGCCACGGCATACCCCAGCCGGTCGGCCTCCTGGGCCACTGCCACGTTGTCGCCGTCGACGCCCATGCCGAAGTAACCGAGGTTCACGCCGAGTTCCATGCAGCGCAGGTTATCGGCCCTCGCGCGGCGGGGCCCGGGTATGCCGCAGGCTCGGCCCACTACGGTACGGAGACATGCGCCGCAGACGAATGGGGAGCTCAGGGCTCTCGGTCTCCCGACTGGCCCTGGGCACGATGACGTGGGGCCGGACGACCGACGAGGAGGGCGCGCGCGAGCAGCTGCGCACGTTCCTGGACGCCGGGGGCAACCTCGTCGACACGGCCCACGGGTACTCCGACGGCGCCTCCGAGACCATCATCGGCCGGCTCCTCGAGGACGAGGTGAGCCGCGAGGACGTCGTGATCTGCACGAAGTCCGGCATCTCGCGGCGTTCAGGGCACAGGGTGGTGGACACCTCACGGCACAGCCTGCTCGCGCAGCTCGACACCTCGCTCGAGCGGCTCGGCACCGACCACGTGGACCTCTGGCTCGTGCACACCTGGTCCGACGAGGTGCCGCTGCTGGAGACGCTGTCCGCACTGGAGTGGGCCATCTCCACGGGGCGCGCCCGGTACGTGGGCGTATCGAACTTCAGCGGGTGGCAGAGCGCCAGGGCCCTCTCCCTGCTCGAGCAGGCCCGGGTGCCGATGGTCGCCAACGAGGTCGAGTACTCGCTGGTCAACCGGAGCGCAGAGCCCGACCTGCTGGCCGCCGCCCAGGCATTGGGGTTCGGACTGCTGCCGTGGTCTCCGCTGGGGCGGGGAGTGCTCACCGGCAAGTACCGGCACGGCATCCCGGCGGACTCCAGGGCCGCCTCCCGCGACTTCCCGAGGTTCACAGCCCGCTATCTCGACGAGCGCGCGGCGGGCATCGTCGAGGCACTGGCCATCGCCGCGCGCGGGCTGGGAGTCAGCCCCGCAGAGGTCGCGTTGGCCTGGGTCCGCGACCGGCCCGGCGTGGTCAGCCCGGTCGTGGGCGCACGGACCACGGCGCAGCTCAGGACGTCGCTGTCCAGCGAGGCGCTCGAGCTGCCGAGCGAGATCGTCGCGGCTCTCGACGAGGTCTCTGACTGACGTCAGTGCTCGGTGACGTCAGTCAGAGACTCAGTGACGTCCTCAGTGCTCGGTCTCGTCCTCGTCGTAGTCGGCGTCGTCGAGACCCGAGTAGACGCCGGGGTCACGGTCCTCGTCGCTGTGGTCGTCGAGCTCCTCGTCCTCGTCCTCGTCATCCTCGCCGTCGTAGATGTCGAGGGGGGTCATCTCGCCGTAGGCCTGCAGGAGCGCCTCGTCGTAGGTCGCGAACGCGTCGGCCAGGTCGTCATAGGCCGCGATGACGGTGGGGTCCTCCTCACCCCGCTTGGACGAGGATGCCTCCAGATGGCGCTCGAAGGCGCTCACGAGGTTGGCCAGCGCGCCACGCGGGTCTGCGGTCATGTGCCGACGGTATCGGGTTCTGCGGCAAAATGGCGCGGTGATGGTGGAGTACGAGTACCGCGTGCTGAGCTTCGCGCGAGACGTGTCCCGGTCCGAGGTTCGCCGGACCCTGTCGGACCATGCCGAGTACGGTCACTGGGAGCTGCACCGCACCCGCATCTATCTCGGCGGCACTCAGAGGACCTGGTTGCGGCGCAAGATCATCCGCGTGCCACGGCGCTGACGTTGAGACGACGCGAGGCCCGCAGCAGCAGCGTGCCGAACCAGAGGAGAGCGCCGGCCAGCGCGAGGCTGGGGACGAGGTCGATGCCGGTGAAGGCGAGGCGACCCTGACCGGCGGGGTTGCCGAGGTCGTCGCCGGCCAGGGCGCTGTTCGCGAGGGAGCCTGACCCTGCTGGCGTGGCCGAGGCTCCGGCGCCGCCGCCGGACCCGGCCGGGCAGGGCACCACGAGCTGCTGCAGCGGGACGCCAGCGGCCGTGAGCTCCTGGATCAGGTTGTGGTTCAGCATGACAAGCGTGGTCTGGACCGGGACGACCTGACGGGTGACTCGGACGCAGGCTCCGAGGAGACCGTTGAGGGAGGCGTCGACGGCGAGCACCTGGCCGGGTGAGGAGACCGCACCGGCAGGGCACGGCGCGAAGGCCTGCGGGAAGTGCTGCACCAGCGGCGAGGACAGGTCCTGGCCCAGCGCGGTGAGGCCGAGGTCGAAGGCCGGCGAGGACGAACCCGTCGGGATGAGGCACAGGCTGGCCACGGGCGTGGTCGCCCGGACGGCGCCCGGTGAGCCGGTGGCGGAGCTACCGCTTGTCGAAGGGCCGTTCTTCGAGCTGCCGGTCGTGCTGCCGCTCTTCGAGCCGGCGGTCGAGCCGGATCCCGTTGAGCCCGAGGGCGCGCCGCCGCCAGGGGCGGAGGGTGCGGGAAGCGGGAGGGACGGCGGCGCCGGGAGCGAAGCACCCGGGAGCGCAGGTGGGGTGGTGCCGGTCAGCAACGCCGACAGCTTGGAGGTGCTGAGCAGGCTGCTCAGGGGTGCCGGCGGAGCCGGGAGCGCGGAGGGGGCCGACGGAGCCGGCAGGCCGGCCGCTTGGCCTGCTGCTGCTCCGGTGAGAGCCAGGCCGCCCGCGACGGTGGCCACTGCCACCCACCGCGCCCACCCCTGCGACTTCGTGTTCATGCCCATGACCGCTCCTCCACCGATGACCCTGTTGTCTCTAGGTCAACGACGCAGAACCAGGGAGGCTACGCCCCAGTAGTCATCGGACGTGTGGCGGCTGTCACGGCCATCGCAGCAGGTCAGCAGGTTGCGATGAACGCCCGGAGTACCCGCGCGCCGAATGCGAGTGCCTCCACCGGGACCCGCTCGTCGACCCCGTGGAACATCGGGGCGAAGTCCAGGTCGGCAGGCAGCTTCAGCGGGGCGAAGCCGTAACCGGTGATCCCGAGCCGGCTGAGCGCCTTGTTGTCGGTGCCCCCTGAGAGGCAGTACGGCAGCACGCTGGCCCCGGGGTCCTCGGCGAGCAGCGCCGCTTTCATGGCTTCGACCAAGGGCCCGTCGAAGGGCGCGTCCAGTGCGATGTCGTGGTGGACGATGTCCACGTCCACGTGCTCCCCCGCGAGCTCGCGGATCGTCGCCAGCAGCTCGTCGTCGTGGCCGGGTAGGAACCGGGCGTCCAGCGACGCCGAGGCGGACTGCGGGATGACGTTGTGCTTGTAGCCGGCGTCGGCCATGGTGAAGTTGGCGGTGTCCTGCAACGTTCCCCTGACGAACCCCTGTGCCCCATGGAGGTGGGCGAGCAGCCCGTCGAGGTCGTCATCGGCATACGAGGTGCCGGTGAGCTCGCTCAGGCCGTCAAGGAGCTGGCGCACCGACGCGACGTACTCGCGCGGCCATGAATGGGCGTCGATGCGGGCGATGGCCTGGGCCAGGCGGACCACGGCGTTCTGGTCGTTGGGCACCGACCCATGGCCGGCGCGACCGTGAGCCGTGAGACGCAGCCACAGGATGCCCTTCTCGGCGGTCTGCACGAGATAGGCGCGGGTCTGGCCGCCGCCCGCGGTGGGCACCGTGACGGAGTAGCCGCCGACCTCGCTGACCGCTTCGGTGACCCCCTCGAACAGCTCGGGGTGGTTCTCGACGACGTAGTGGGCGCCCTTGGTGCCCCCGGCCTCCTCGTCGGCGAAGAAGGCCACCACGAGATCGCGTGGCGGCTTGGCTCCGCGCCGAGCGAGGTCACGGACCACGGCGAGGATCATGGCGTCCATATCCTTCATGTCGACCGCGCCACGACCCCAGATGCAGCCGTCGCGCAGCTCGCCCGAGAACGGGTCGACCTGCCAGTCGGCCGCGTTGGCCGGGACGACGTCGAGGTGCCCGTGCAGACACAGACCCGGTCGCTCTCGGTCCTCCCCCTCCAGGCGGACCACGACACTGTGGCGTCCCGGGTCGCTCTCGACCACGGTGGGCTCCAGGCCGACCTCACGGAGCTGCTCGACCACGTATGCCGCCGCGGCCCGCTCCCCCGGGCCGCTCCCGTCGCCGTGGTTGGTGCTGTCGATCCGGATGAGCTCCTGACAGAGGCGCACCACCTCGTCGAGAGGTTCGGTGCCAACGGGATCGGGGTCCGGACGCTCGTCGTTGAGGGGGCTCATGGCCATCACCCTAGGTGCGACAGCCGGTTCGGAGATGGGTGAGGCCGCGTGCTATCGTTCCGGGTCGCAGCAGGCGCTCCCCAAAGCGCCTGTGACACACCTTGTCCGGGTGGCGGAATGGCAGACGCGCTAGCTTGAGGTGCTAGTGCCCTTTATCGGGCGTGGGGGTTCAAGTCCCCCTCCGGACACGGCCAAGGACACACGCGGTTTCCGCGGTGGCCTGGACCCGTTTGAGCACGTGGTTGTACTCAAGCCTCACCCCCAGTGAGGCGTACAACCTCGACAGTTGCGCAGGCTCGGCGCTCGACAAGATCATGGCGATACCGCCGAGATCGTCGAGCGCCTTCTGCATTTCGGTCGCCGTCAGGCGGTCCTCGCTCCTCTCCTGCCGGAGTCCGGCCTCGAGGCCCGCGCGTTCTTTCGAGCGTCGAGCGAGCTGTTCAGACACCTCTTCGACCTCTACACCCGCCTCGATCGCCGCGACGAGCGCATTGATTTTTCTGTCTAGCTCGGCGATCTGAGCCCTTACCGCCGCCGTCCGGGAGGGCTGACCGGTCGGCGCCTGGCCGGAGACCAGAGCGTCCGGAGTCACGAGCCCGGCGATCCAGTCGTTGACTGCAGGCAGGAGAGCATCTTCGCGCAGGTAGATCGACTGCGGGTGCTCCTCCATGTCGGCTGTCAGGGATCGCGTGTTCCTCAGGGCGCAGCGGTACATAGTGCGGCCGCTTGAGCCGTCATCCCTGTTCTTGCGCCAGGCGCCCTCCATGCGGCGCCCGCAGTGCGCGCAGAACAACACACCCCGGAGCACGTAGGGATGCCGCGATTCACGGGGCTTCCTTTCGGAGGGCTGCGTCTTCGATGCGAGCCGGCCACGAACCTGTTCGAAAAGGTCATCTGAGATCAGCGCTTCGTGCGTTCGCATCGCGCTGCGGATCCAGTCGCTTTCGTTGCGCCATCGCATACGGACCTGATTTCCGGCAGCCACATCCTCGGGG
>NZ_DASYGF010000044.1:0-2589 GCF_036000045.1 Pedococcus sp. | reverse complement strand
CACGAGGAGGACAAGCTCCGGACGGTGTTCTGGGGGTTCGCCGGCCAGCCGCTGGCGCCTCAGGAGCTGGACAGGATCAGCACCGTCCACGACGCCGCCGTGGACGCGTCGTCGGCCCTGCGCCTCCGACTGGACGAGCTGCTCAGCCGGGTCGAGGTGGCCGCGCTGGTCCAGCGCTGCCGTGCCCTGCTCGACGAGGCGGCATACCCGCGGCCCTCAGGCGCCTGGCCGGCCATCCCGTGGCCGCCGCTGTGACGCGGCCACGTAGGCTTCGTCCGTGATCTCCTGGCCCGCCCCGTTCATCCCCGAGGTGCCGGGGACCGGCCACCCGCCCCAGCTGTTCGACACGAGTACGGGCGCTGTGCGCGCGGTGAACCCCGGGCCCACGGCGCGGATGTACGTCTGCGGGATCACGCCGTACGACGCCACCCATCTGGGACACGCGGCAACCTACGTCACCTTCGACGTGCTCCAGCGTGCCCTTCGTGACGCCGGGCACGACGTGGTCTACGTCCAGAACATCACCGACGTCGACGACCCGTTGCTCGAGCGCGCCCATCGCGACGGAGTCGACTGGCAGGACCTCGCCGCCGACGAGATCGCCCTCTTCCGCGAGGACATGACGGCGCTCGGGGTGATCCCCCCGGACCACTATGTGGGCGTGGTCGAGAGCATCGATGCCGTGGCCGAGGCAGTGCGCGACCTGCTGGCCAGCGGTGCGGCCTACCCGGTCGACACTCCGGAGTCCGAGGCCGGCCACGACCTCTACCTCGACGTGTCCCGCGAGCCGGGGTTCGGCAGCGTGTCGAACTGGTCGCGCGAGCAGATGATGGCGGTGTTCGCCGACCGCGGTGGTGACCCCGACCGGGCCGGCAAGCGAGACCCGCTCGACCCTCTGCTGTGGCGCGCCGCGCGCGACGGTGAGCCGTCGTGGGCTGTCGAGGGCCTGCCCGCCGGCCGCCCGGGCTGGCACATCGAGTGCACGGCCATCGCGCTGGACCGTCTGGGCATGGCCTTCGACGTCCAGGGTGGTGGCAGCGACCTGATCTTCCCGCACCACGAGATGAGCGCGACCCAAGGCGTCCTGCTGACCGGTGAGCGGCCGTTCGCCCGCACCTACGCCCATCAGGCCATGGTCGGCCTCGACGGCGCCAAGATGAGCAAGTCCAAGGGCAACCTGGTGCTGGTCTCCAAGCTGCGGGCCGACGGCGTCGACCCCATGGCGATCCGGCTCGCCCTGCTCGACCAGCACTACCGCACCGAGTGGTCGTGGACGCCCGACCTGCTCACGACGGCGCAGGACCGGCTGGACAGCTGGCGCGCGGCGCTGTCGGTCAACGCGGGGCCGCCCGTCGACGAGGTCGTGGCGCGGCTGCGATCATGCGTGGCCGACGACCTCGACACCCCCGGCGCACTGCGTGCCGTGGACCGGTGGGCCCAGGAGTGCCAGCGCCGGGGTGGGTCGGACGCGGGGTCACCCGGGGTCCTGGCACGGACGCTGGACGCCCTGCTCGGCGTCCGGGTCTAGGGGGCCAAGGCCAGCTAGGCAGCCGGGCAGGCTAGCTCGGTCCCTCCTGGCCACGACGGCGCAGGTAGCGCTCGAACTCCCGCGCGATCGCGTCGCCGCTGGCCTCCGGCAGGTCTGCCGTGTCCTGGGCCTCCTCGAGTGACTGGACGTACTCGGCGACCTCCTCGTCGCTCTCCGCCAGCTCGTTGATCCCGCGCTCCCAGGCCTTGGCTGCGTCCTGCAGGTCGCCATGGGGGATCGGCGCGTCGAGGAGCTCCTCCAGCCGTGAGACCAGGGCCAGGGTCGCCTTGGGAGAGGGTGAGTGCCCGGCGTAGTGCGGAACCGCCGCCCAGCAGGACAGGGACTGCAGCCCGGACTGGCTGGCGGCGTCCGCGAGCACGCCGACGATGCCCGTGGGTCCCTCGTAGCGGCTGGGCTCGAGGTCATAGCGGTGCAGCACGTCCTCGTCGTCGGACGTGGCCGTCACGGGGATCGGGCGGGTATGCGCCACATCGGCCATGAGCGCCCCCAGCGTGATCATGGTGGTGGCACCGACCTGCTGGGCGAACTCCATGAGCTCGATCGTGAACGCACGCCACCGGAAGCTCGGCTCGATGCCCTGCACCAGGATGACGTCGCGGTCCAGCGCGGCCGGGCGTGCCACGAGGATCCGGGTCGTGCGCCAGTGGATGCGACGCCGTCCGTCGTCGATGACCACCCGGGGACGGTTGACCTGGAAGTCGTAGTACTCCTCGGGGTCGAGTGCGGCGATGGCCTCGGCGTCCCAGACCTCCAGGAGGTGGTCGACGGTGGCGGTCGCTGCCTCGCCGGCATCGTTCCAGCCCTCGAAGGCCGCGATGACGACCGGGTCGTTCAGCTCTGGAACGTCCTCGAGCTCGATCACGCGGTTCTCCTCCATGCAGGGGCGACGGCCGGGGTGGCCCGTCCCTGTCCAGCCTACGCAGCGCTGCCGGCGGATGGTCACAGGCGCTGCCAGCAGGGGGACACGGGCTGCGTAGGGTGGTCCCCGTGACTGCCTCAGCCGCCCTGCCCGCAGCCGTTCTCTGGGACATGGACGGCAC
>NZ_DASYGF010000042.1:0-8445 GCF_036000045.1 Pedococcus sp. | reverse complement strand
AACTTCCTCTGGACTGCCGCCGCACCGATCGCGGTGGCGATCAGGATCAGGATCTTCTTCATGCCGTCCGCCTTCCCTCCCACAGGGGCGCGGGGATCGGGATTGGTGGGCCTAACAGGACTTGAACCTGTGGCCTCTTCCTTATCAGGGAAGCGCTCTAACCGTCTGAGCTATAGGCCCGTGAGCCCAATCTCCGCTGCGCCACGGTGGGTGGCGCGAGGCACGAGGTTACAGCACCGCAAGACCCACCTCCAAAACGGCCCAAACAGACCCGCGACGCCGTGCCTCAGCAGACGATCCTGCCCTCCAGGCAGGTTGCAACGTATGCCGCGGGCAGCACCCTGCGCTAGCAGAAGTTGCTGCCGGCGAGAGGGGAGGGCACCGCCCGCGAACGAGCGCGCGTCAGTCGTCGGTCAGGGTCAACTGCAGGCCGCCGACCAGGGCGGAGCAGATGTTGTAGAGGAACGCCCCGAGCGTCGCGAGCGCCGTCATCAGGATGACGTCGATGACGCCGATGACGATCGACAGCGACAGCACCCGGCCGAACCCGACGAAGTCCATGATGTTGAACGGGTTCTGCGGGTCGTTGAAGATCGTTCCAACGAGCTTGTTGACCTGCGAGAACACGCCCATCCCGGACAGGATCATCCACAGCACGGCGACCATGACCACGCCGGCGATGCCGAGCGCCACAGAAATCAAGAACGACATCTTCATGGCCGACCACGGGTCGACCCGCGAGACCGTGAGCTTGACCCGGCGAGCACGGGCCACGCCCGCCGCCGAGCCACCCGGGCGGGTCGGGCCGCCCGCCGCCGAGCGGGGGACCGCCGAGCTGCCGGTCACTCCCGGCTGCTGACCGCCCGAGGGACGGGACGAGGTGCTCGTCTGGCCTGCCGTGCTCACTCGGTACCTCCACTGGCTTCGCCATCGGGTTCTTCGGCGACCTGGGTGCCACCGTCCACGACCTGTTCGTTCTCGGACCAAGTTACGGCATCGAGGGCCCCGGAGTCTCCATCGACCACGCCGCCGGGGGCGTCAATGGCCGCGTCAACAGCCTCGCCGGTCACCTCGCCGGTCACCTCGCCGACGACCTCGGCGGCAGCAGCCTCGTCAGCCGCCCGCTCGGGGTTCCGGGCGAGCGCGACGACCGAGTCACCCGGACCCGGGTTGGCGAACTTCATGCCCTGGGTGTTCCGGCCGCGCCGGGTGACTGGTGCCACCGGCATACGGACGATATTGCCCTTGCCCATGATGACCAGGACCTCGTCGTCCTCGTCCACCGTGAGGGCGCCCACCAGGTCACCGTTGCGCTCGGTGATCTTGGCAACGGCCACGCCGAGGCCGCCTCGGCCCTTGGCGTTCCAGTCTGAGGCGGGGGAGCGCTTGGCCATACCGTTCTCGAACACCACGAACACGTCGGGGTCCTCGCCCTCGTGGATCACCGAGAGCGACAGCAGCGAGTCGCTGTCACGGAACCGCATGCCCGTGACACCGCTCGTTGCCCGGCCCATCGGCCGCAGCTGCTCGTCGGTGGCGTGGAACCGCACCGACATCGCCTTGCGCGAGACCAGCAGCAGGTCGTCGGTCGCCGACGCCAGGTCAGCGGCCACGAGCTCGTCGCCGTCCTTGAGGTTGATGGCGATGAGACCGCCGCTGCGGGGGGAGTCGTAGTCCTCGAGCCGCGTCTTCTTGACCAGGCCGTTCTTGGTGGCCAGCACGAGGTAGGGCTGCTCGGCGTAGTCACGCGCGTCAAGCACCTGGGCGATCTTCTCGTCGGGCTGGAACGCGAGCAGGTTGGCGACGTGCTGACCCTTGGCGTCGCGCCCGGAGTCCGGCAGCTCGTACGCCTTGGCCCGGTAGACGCGCCCGAGGTTGGTGAAGAACAGCAGCCAGTGGTGCGACGTGGTGGTGAAGAAGTGCTCCACCATGTCGTCACCGCGCAGCTGGGCACCACGCACGCCCTTGCCGCCGCGTCCCTGCGAGCGGTAGGCGTCGACCCGGGTGCGCTTGGCGTAGCCACCCCGGGTGATCGTGACGACCACGTCCTCCTCGGGGATGAGGTCCTCCATCGACATGTCGCCGTCGAAGAACTCGATCCGGGTGCGCCGGTCGTCGCCGTACTTGGCGACGATCTCGCCCAGCTCCTCGGAGACGATCGTGCGCTGGCGCTCAGGCTTGCCGAGGATGTCCTGCAGGTCGAGGATCAGCGCCTGGAGCCGGTCGTGGTCGTCGATGATCTTCTGGCGCTCGAGGGCAGCCAGGCGGCGCAGCTGCATGTCGAGGATCGCGCGCGCCTGGATCTCGTCGATCTCGAGCAGCCGGATCAGGCCGTCGCGGGCCTCCTCGACGGTCGGCGAGCGCCGGATCAGCGCGATGACCTCGTCGAGCGCGTCGAGCGCCTTGAGGTAGCCACGCAGGATGTGGATGTCGGCCTCAGCCTTGCGCAGGCGGAACTGGGTGCGCCGGACGACGACCTCGATCTGGTGCTCGACCCAGTGCCGGATGAAAGCGTCGACCGGCAGCGTGCGCGGCACACCGTCGACCAGCGCCAGCATGTTCGCGCCGAAGTTGGTCTGCAGCTGGGTGTGCTTGTAGAGGTTGTTGAGCACGACCTTGGCCACAGCGTCGCGCTTGAGCACGATGACCAGGCGCTGGCCGGTGCGGCCGGAGGTCTCGTCGCGGATGTCGGCGATGCCCGACAGGCGACCCTCCTTGGTCAGCTCGGCGATCTTCTGAGCCAAGGTGTCGGGGTTGACCTGGTAGGGGAGCTCAGTGACCACCAGGCACTGCCGGCCCTGGATCTCCTCGACCTCGACGACCGCCCGCATGATGACCGACCCGCGGCCCGTGCGGTAGGCGTCCTCGATGCCCTTGCGGCCGAGGATGAGCGCGCCGGTGGGGAAGTCCGGGCCCTGGATGCGGGCCAGTACGGCGTCGAGCGTCTCCTCGCGCGAGGCCTCGGGGTTGGCCAGCAGCCACTGCGCCGCGTCGGCGACCTCGCGCAGGTTGTGCGGCGGGATGTTCGTGGCCATGCCGACGGCGATGCCCGACGAGCCGTTGACGAGCAGGTTGGGGAACCGGCTCGGCAGGACGACCGGCTCCTGGGTCTTGCCGTCGTAGTTGTCGCGGAAGTCGACGGTGTCCTGGTCGATGTCGCGGACCATCTCCAGCGCCAGTGGCGCCATCCGGCACTCGGTGTACCGCGGCGCGGCGGCCGGGTCGTCACCGGGCGAGCCGAAGTTGCCCTGGCCGTCGACCAGCGGGTAGCGCATCGACCAGTCCTGCACGAGGCGGACCAACGCGTCATAGATCGAGGCGTCACCGTGCGGGTGGTACTGCCCCATGACCTCGCCGACGACGCGCGAGCACTTGTTGTAGCCGCGGTCGGGGCGGTAGCCGCCGTCGAACATCGCGTAGACCACGCGACGGTGCACCGGCTTGAGACCGTCCCTCACATCGGGCAGCGCGCGGCTCACGATGACCGTCATCGCGTAGTCGATGTAGCTGCGCTGCATCTCGGTGTTGAGGTCGACCGCCTCAGTGCGGTCGTAGTCGATGGGCGGTGTCTCAGTCATGAATTCCCTTGTCGCTCATACAGTTCGCAAAGTTCGCCGGTATGCCGCGAGGCGTGGTTCCACGTGAAACCGGCCCCATGGCATACGACTCAGATGTCAAGGCTCAGATATCCAGGAACCGGACGTCGCGCGCGTTGCGCTGGATGAACCCGCGGCGGCTCTCGACGTCCTCGCCCATGAGGATCGCGAAGATCTCGTCGGCGGCGGCCGCGTCGTCGAGCGTGACCTGCAGGAGCACCCGGTGGTCGGGGTCCATCGTGGTCTCCCACAGCTCCTGGTAGTCCATCTCGCCCAGACCCTTGTAGCGCTGGATGCCGGCATCCTTGGGCAGGCGCCAGCCCTGGGACTGGCCGGCCGTCACCATCGCGTCGCGCTCGCGGTCGGAGTAGGCGAACTCGTGCGCGTGGTTGCTCCACTTGAGGCGGTAGAGCGGCGGCTGCGCGAGGTAGACGTAGCCCTCCTCGATGAGCGGGCGCATGAACCGGAACAGCAGGGTGAGCAGCAGGGTGCGGATGTGCAGGCCGTCGACGTCGGCGTCGGCCATCAGCACGATCTTGTGGTACCTCGCCTTGGTCTTGTCGAAGTCCTCACCGATGCCGGTGCCGAACGCCGAGATCAGCGCCTGGACCTCGTTGTTGGCGAGCACCTTGTCGATGCGGGCCTTCTCGACGTTGAGGATCTTGCCGCGGATCGGCAGGATCGCCTGGTTGTGCGGGTTGCGACCGCGCACGGCCGAGCCACCTGCCGAGTCACCCTCGACGATGAACACCTCGGAGATGCTCGGGTCCTTGCTCTGGCAGTCGCGCAGCTTGCCCGGCAGGCCGCCGGACTCCAGCAGCCCCTTTCGCCGGGTGGCCTCGCGGGCCTTGCGGGCGGCCATGCGGGCCGCCGCCGCCTGGATCGACTTGCGGACGATGTCCTTGCCCTCACCGGGGTGCGCCTCGAGCCAGTGGCCGAACTCGTCCGTCATCGCGCGCTGGACGAAGCCCTTGACCTCGGAGTTGCCGAGCTTGGTCTTGGTCTGGCCCTCGAACTGTGGCTCGCCGAGCTTGACCGACACCACGGCGGTCAGGCCCTCGCGGATGTCGTCGCCGGTGAGGTTGTCGTCCTTGTCCTTGAGGAGGTTCTGCTTGCGGGCGAAGTCGTTGATGAGCTTGGTCATCGCCGCGCGGAAGCCCTCCTCGTGGGTGCCGCCCTCGTGGGTGTTGATCGTGTTGGCGTAGGTGTGGACCGACTCGGAGTACGCGGTGGTCCACTGCATCGCCAGCTCGAGCGACAGCTGGCGCTCGGTGTCCTCGGACTCGATCGAGATGATCTCGGCGTGCACCGGCTCGGACTTCTTGGACGACACCAGGTGGGTGACGTAGTCGACCAGGCCGTTCTCGTAGCGGTAGGAGATCTGGCGAGGCTTCTGCTCGGCCGCGTCGACCGTCTCGGCCGCGTCCTCGGCACTCTCGGGCTGGCGCTCGTCGACCAGGTTGATGGTCAGGCCCTTGTTGAGGAACGCCATCTGCTGGAACCGCGCCCGGATGGTCTCGAAGTCGTAGACCGTCGTCTCGAAGATCTCGGGGCTCGCCCAGAAGGTGATGGTCGTGCCGGTCGCGTCCGACGCCTCCTCCTGGGCCAGGGGGGCGACGGGCACGCCGTGGTCGAAGGACATCCGCCAGGCGTGGCCCAGCTGGTAGACCTCGGCGTCGAGCCGGCTGGACAGCGCGTTGACGACCGAGGAGCCCACGCCGTGCAGCCCACCGGACACCTTGTAGCCGCCACCGCCGAACTTGCCGCCGGCGTGGAGCTGGGTCAGCACGAGCTCGACGGTCGACACGCCGTACTGCTCGTTCATGCCCGTGGGGATGCCTCGACCGTTGTCGGTGACCCGGACGCCGCCATCCGCGAGCAGCGTGACGTCGATGGTGTCGGCGTAGCCGGCCAGGGCCTCGTCGACCGCGTTGTCCACGATCTCCCAGACCAGGTGGTGCAGGCCGCGCTCACCGGTCGAGCCGATGTACATGCCGGGGCGCTTGCGGACCGCCTCGAGGCCCTCGAGGACCGTGATCGCGCTGGCGTCGTAGTCCGACCCGGCCGGCACGCCCGCGAGCTCGGCCTCCGCTGCCTCTCGGGCCTGCTCGGCCTCGGCCGCCGTCAGATGCTCGGTCGGACCGTCGGTGGGCAGGTTCTCGTCTGGCGTGAGGTCGGCCTCGGACACAGTGCTCCTTGTCTCTGGCACACCAGCCGCCCGGACGGATCTGTGCGACAGATCGGTCACGCCTCGGCCTCGGTGCACCCTGCTCATGGAACGCGACCAGACTGGAGACCAGCCGGCCGCGGATTCACCTCACAGTCTACCTGTCGGCGGTGTCATGAGCCGCGTCAGGAGGCCCAGGAGCGCACATAGGACCGAAAAAAAGGCCCCCAGATGGTCCCCGGTACGTCGACCGCCCTTTCAGCGCCCGATTCTGGCCTTCCTGACGATCCTCCCCTCATCGGCCCGGGCCGGGCCCTTCAGGCCTCCAGCGTCCGCTGAAAGAGAGTCCGCACTGCCTCCGGTATGCCGTGCTCGGGCACCGCGACCTCGTCGCCGTCCGCGGGATAGGCGACGGTGTAGACGTAGGAGTCGGGGACGGCATGCGGCTCGGGCTCGGCGGCCAGCCGGTCGAGCACCCCCTCGTGCAGCAGCTCGCGCCAGTGGTCTGCGTCGGCGCCGGGCAGGTCGTCGAGAGCCACGGTGCGCTCCTGGCGCAGCCCGGCGAGCCCCCCGGTGCGACGTACGAGCAGGACAGCGGGGCTGGTCACCGGGCCCGGGGCCGGCCGCCCACCCCCGGCAGAGCCCGAGGGACCGCCGGCGGAGCCGGACGTCAGGCTCACTCCCACCTGGGTCCACGCATCCCGCACGGCCTGCGCCTGCGGTGAGCTCGCGGCAAACCGCTGCTCGGCGGCGGCCACCGTCGCCGCCGCGAACGTGGCGAAGTCACAGTCCTGGGGGACGTGGCCCCCCGTGAGCACGTCGTACCAGACCCGGCCCGCACCCTCCCAGGCATGGCCGCCGATGCCGATGGCCGCGAGGTAGAAGGCGTGGTTGGGGATGCCGGAGTTGAGATGGACCCCGCCGTTGTCGTCGGCGGTCTGGACGTAGCCGGCCATGGTGGCCGGCTGCGGGTCCTTGCCGAGCTGGGGGTCGTCGTACGCCGTGCCGGGTGCCTTCATCGAGCGCAGCGCGACGCCATGGACCGACGGGAGGAACAGCCCGGCCCCGATCAGCCAGTCGGCCTGCTCCGCGGTCTGCCCGAGCGCGCGCTGCTTGACCAGCGAGCCGAAGACGTCGGACAGCGACTCGTTGAGCGCCCCGGGCTGGCCCTGGTAGGTGAGCGCGGCGGTGAACTCGGTGACGCCATGGGTCAGCTCGTGGCCGATGACGTCCACCGCGATGGTGAACCGGGTGAAGACCCGTCCGTCCCCGTCGCCGAAGACCATCTGGGTGCCGTCCCAGAAGGCGTTGTCGTAGTCGGTGCCGTAGTGCACGGTGCCGAGCAGCGGCAGGCCGCGGTTGTCGAGGGAGTCCCGGCCGAAGACGTCGTGATAGAGCGACCACGTCTGCCCGAACCCGTCGTAGGCCTCGTCGGCCGCGGGGTCGCCGGTCGCGCCCTGCCCCTCGCGTCGGACCGTGGTGCCCGGCGTGGTCTCCTTGCCGTGCGCGTCGGCGATGGTGCGCTGAGGTGTGTGGCCGTCGTCGACGTGGGGCGCCGGGGCGCCCGCCTGGTGCGCCACCGGGTGGTCGGACGTCGAGAACGTCCGTGGCGGCGTGGCCGTGCGCAGCTGCCGCAGGTGGTGGTCGTGCTCGAGCGAGTGCTGGGCGAGCTGAGCGACGTGGTCGTCAGGCTGCTGGGTCAGCGCCTCGAGCAGGTAGGGCGGGACGATGCTGCAGCGGACGACACCTGTCTTCTTCGCGGCCATATCCATGGGAGTCCCGAGCCTCTCAGTCCTGTCGCTTGCCTCGACCAGGCCAGTCTGCGCCGGACCACCGACGGCCGTCACCCCGAGCCGCGCTCACCCGTAGGTGTCGCGCGGCCCCGGCCCCAGGCTGCGGCGCGGCCCTCTGGACCACGAGGGCGCGCTGGGTCCGACCACCTTGAGGGCCGAGACCGTGCCCTTGCCCACCTCTCCCTCGAGCCGGCCCATGATCGAGGACTCGAGCAGCTGCAGCTGGACCATCCAGGCCGTCGAGTCGGCCCGCACGGTGAGCACGCCGAGCTCGAAGGTCACCGGGGTGCAGTGCTGGGCCACCTCCGCGCCGACGATCTCCGGCCAGCGCCCCATGACCGAGCCGACCGCGACGTCGACCTTCCACCCTCGGTCGGACAGCAGCCGGTCCATCTGGTCACCGAGCAGCTCGGGGTCGCGGCCGTCTCTGGAGCCGGGCCGGCCCGGGACGCCCGGACGCCGAGCGCGCATCGGCTTCAGCCCCGGGCGCAGCCCCTTGTCACGGGCGGCAGCGCGGGCGCGTTGCAGGGCGGCCGTCGCGGCATCCTCGACCTCCACCTCCTCCCCCATAGGTGGTCCCTCCCCACCAGGTACGTCGGTTGGATCGTCAGTCACGGCGCGCCACCTCACCCAGCGACACGGCATACGACTGGCCGCGCAGCGACGCGGGCACGTCAGCGTCCACCGCGGCGGTGATGATCACCTGCTCGCAGTCGGCCACCATGGCGGCGAGCCGCTCGCGGCGGCCGGTGTCGAGCTCGGCGAAAACGTCGTCCAGCAGCAGCACCGGGTCGTCACCGAGGTCGTGGCGCAGCAGCTGGTATGCCGCGAGCTTGAGTCCCAGCGCGAACGACCAGCTCTCGCCGTGGCTGGCATAGCCTTTGGCCGG
>NZ_DASYGF010000010.1:0-32254 GCF_036000045.1 Pedococcus sp. | reverse complement strand
CAGCTCTCAGGTGACCGGACCTTTCCAGTCGCCGCGCACGACGCCCTGGCGAACCCCCAACAGCGCCGCAACCTGGCTCACGCGACGTCGACCATCCGGGCCAAGCGCGCGGCGGTGGTCAGCGAGGTCCCGGACTGGGAGGCACTGCGCGAGGCAGGCTCGGCGATCAAGGCGGACACGATGGCTCGACTGCCCGAGCTGCTGGAACAGCTCGAAGCCCGCGTGCAGGACCGGGGTGGCGTCGTGCACTGGGCCCGAGACGCCGCCGAAGCCAACGCGATCGTCACCCAGCTCGTCCGGGCGACCGGGGCCGACCAGGTCGTCAAGGTCAAGTCGATGGTGACCCAGGAGATCGGTCTCAACGAGGCCCTCGAAGCCGCCGGCATCACCGCCCACGAGACCGACCTGGCCGAGCTCATCGTCCAGCTGGGCCACGACAAGCCGTCCCACATCCTGGTGCCCGCGATCCACCGTGGGCGGGCGGAGATCCGCGAGATCTTCGCCCGAGAGATGCCCGGCGTCGACCCTTCGCTGACGGACGAGCCTGTCGCGCTCGCCGCTGCTGCGCGAGCTCACCTGCGCGCGGCGTTCCTGCGGGCTCGGGTGGCCATCTCCGGCGCCAACTTCGGTGTCGCCGAGACCGGCACCCTGACCGTGGTGGAGTCCGAGGGCAACGGCCGAATGTGCCTGACCCTGCCCGACACCCTGATCACCGTCATGGGCATCGAGAAGGTCGTGCCCACCTGGGCCGACCTCGAGGTGTTCCTCCAGCTGCTGCCCCGGTCCTCCACCGGGGAGCGTATGAACCCGTACACCTCCACCTGGGCCGGCGTGCACGCCGTCGACGGCACCGTGGACGGGCCGTCCGAGTTCCATCTGGTGCTGCTCGACAACGGCCGCACCAGGGCCCTGGCCGACGAGCTGGGGCGCACCGCCTTGCACTGCATCCGCTGCTCTGCGTGCCTCAACGTGTGCCCGGTCTACGAACGCACGGGCGGACACGCCTATGGCTCGGTCTATCCGGGCCCGATCGGTGCCGTCCTGACCCCGCTGCTCACCGGCGTGACCGGCGGCAGCGACCCCAACGACTCGCTGCCCTTCGCCTCGTCCCTGTGCGGCGCCTGCTACGACGTGTGCCCGGTCAAGATCAACATCCCGGACCTGCTGGTCCAGCTGCGCGCCGAACACGCCGAGGCCCGAGCCGTCACCCACCGCCTGCCCAGCCCCGAGGCCGTGGCCATGGCCGCCGCAGCCTGGGTCATGTCCGACGCCGGCCGCTTCGCGAAGGCCGGACGCGCCGCGACGGTGGCCCGGCACGGCATACGCCGGGGTAAACCTCTCCTGCCGCTGCCACCCCCGCTCAACGGCTGGACCGCCACGCGCGACGCGCCCACCCCAGCGGCCGAGACCTTCCGCGACTGGTGGGGCCGCACCCGTGGAGACCGGCGGTGAACGCGCGAGAGGAGGTCCTCGCCCGCATCCGTGGAGCGCTCGGCGAAGCACCGACTGCCGCACCAGTGCCTCGCGCATACCGGCGCGTCAGCGACCACGACCCGGGCTCACGCGAGCTCGTGGACCGGCTCGTCGACCGGCTCGCCGACTACCGCGCCACGGTGCTTCGAAGCGGCGCCGACGACCGGTCGATCGGACAGGCGGTCGCGGACGCGCTGGCCCCGCTGGCCACACCCCGGACCGACCGGGCGATCACCGCGCCTGGTGTCCCTGGCGACTGGGTGGCCCGTCTCTCCGGCGTCGTCGTCGACGACGGCACGCTCACCGCGCGCGAGCTCGACCGCATCCCTGCCGTCGTCACCGGCTCGGTCCTCGCCATCGCCGATACGGGCACCATCGCGTTGGACGGCACTCCTCTGTGCGGACGCCGAGCCATCACGCTGGTGCCCGACACCCACGTCTGCGTGGTGCGCGTCAAGGACGTCGTCGACACCGTGCCCGAGGGTCTAGCGCGCCTCGACCCTCGCAGGCCACTGACCCTCATCAGCGGACCGTCCGCGACCAGTGACATCGAGCTCACGCGTGTCGAGGGCGTCCATGGGCCCCGCACCCTCATCGTCATCGTCGCGGGCTGACGCCCTCAAGCACAGGCATCCAACCCAGCACAGGCACCCGCCCAAACATATGCAGGCGCGGGGCGGCGCGGTACGTTGGTCGGAGAGCCACCGCCGGCGGGGGCGTCGACGGGGGATCGATGGGGACAACATCGTGACATTGATGGGAGGGGTCCCGTTGAGCCGACCCCCGTGGGCACCGACCGGCATCGACCTGACCCGTCCCAGCGCCGCGCGGGTCTACGACTACTACCTCGGCGGGTCGCATAACTTCGCGGTCGACCGGGCGATGGCAGACGAGGCGATGCGGCTGTGGCCGGAGCTCCCGCAGATGATGCAGGCCAACCGCAGCTTCCTGCGGCGTGCCGTCCGGTTCCTGACCGGCCAGGGCATCACCCAGTTCATCGACATCGGCTCGGGCATACCCACCGCCGGCAACGTCCATGAGATCGCACAGCGGGAGAACCCCGACGCGCGGGTGGTCTATGTCGACAACGACCCCGTGGCCGTGACGCACAGCCGCGCCATCCTGGCCGACACCGCCGGGGCGGTCATCGTCCAGGCCGACCTGCGCTCCCCCGAGCAGATCTTCGCCGACGACGCGCTCCAAGGTCTACTCGACCTCACCAGACCCGTGGCGCTGCTCCTGGTTGCCGTGCTGCATTTCGTGCCGGACGAGGACGACCCCTATGCCCTGGTGGCCCAGCTCTGCGCCCGGCTCCCGCAGGGAAGCTATCTGGCGATCTCCCATGCCAGCTCGGACGGCCAGCCAGAGCTTGCTGCGTCACATCAGCGGCTGTACCAGCGCACGCCCACACCCATGACGATGAGGACCGGGGAGGAGATCGAGCGGTTCTTCTCCGGAGTGCGGCTGGTCTCCCCCGGCCTGGTGCCCATCCCGGACTGGCGCCCGGACGAGGAACAGGTCCCGATCCCGCCGGTCCCGCCTGCGCCGGACCATCCGGACCACGGTGCGGACGCGCGGATGGTCGGGTATGCCGGAGTCGGCGCCACGACGTGACCTCGGCGCAGCGTCCGCCTGAGGTCAGCCCGGCCCCGGTCAGCCCGGCCCCGGTCAGCTCGGCCCCAGTCAGCTCACTGCCCGCTGACGCTGCCGAGGTCTGGACGCGGGCCCTCGTGGGAACGAGCTACGTGTCCCTGAACGTCGCGGAGATCACCCTGCTCCTGCGTGAGCTCGTGGGGCAGCTCGAGCGGGTGGTCGGGAGCACACCCTTCGACCCCACGGCCGCGCAGTCCGTGGGGGCCAGCCTGGTCGATGCCCACTTCACCCAACCGCGCAGCCTGGCCAGGACGGTCGCCGTCCTGCTGGGGCTCTCAGGCCGACTCGGTCCTTCCGACGCGCAGCTCGTCGCTCGCTGGCAACGAGTGGTCGCCGCGGTAGCCGAGGGATATGCGGGGGCGCTGCGGGACCACGTGCTCAGCGAGCAGCAGGAGATGCTGGACGCTGCCCTCACTGCTCGGGAGCAGGCCGAGGTGGCGCTGTGGGCCAGCGAACGCCGGCTGGAGCAGACCAAGGACGACTTCATCGCCACCGTTTCGCACGAGCTCAGGACGCCGCTGACACCGATCAAGGGCTATCTGCAGATCCTGCTCGCGCGCGGCGACTCGGTCGACGGTGACCAGCGGGCCGACATCTATCGGGTCATGCTCTCGCAGGCCGACTTGGTGCAGCACCTGCTGGACGACCTGCTGGCCGCCGCGTCCGGCATCGGGAAGAGCCAGTTCAGCATCATCCTGGAGGAAGCCGATGTGGCGCGA
Source organism: Pedococcus sp. (assembly GCF_036000045.1). Lineage (GTDB taxonomy): Bacteria > Actinomycetota > Actinomycetes > Actinomycetales > Dermatophilaceae > Pedococcus. The sequence goes on along the minus strand of NZ_DASYGF010000010.1, from coordinate 28,409 downwards.
ATACTCAAGGAGGCGATCGCAGCGCGCGACCCGATGACCACGCGTTCATTCGAGTGGATGGGCGATGACGATGTCGGGATGGCTGTCTGCGACCCAGGGCGCCTGCGCCAGGTCGTCGGGAACCTGCTTCGCAACGCTGACCTCTACGCGCTCGAGGGCAGCCCGGTGCACGTGTCTGCGCATGGGGAGGACAGGAGTGTCGAGATCGTAGTCCGTGACCTCGGCCCGGGAATCCCACCGGAGCTGGCCGAGACGGTGTTCGAGCCGTTCCGGCGTCTGGAGCGGGGCCCGACGCCGGGCACCGGGCTGGGCCTGCATATCGCGCGACGCCTCGTCGAGGGGATGGGCGGGCGCATCTGGCTCGGGAACGAGGGGCCGGGCGCGTCCTTCCATCTCACCCTCTCCCGACCGTGACCGGGTCCGTCCCCATGCGTGTGCCTGGGCCCGGTGATGCTGCTGAGGCCGAGGCACGGGGACGCTTCGCCGCTGCGCCCGTCGCTCGCCTTGCCACGGTGACCCCTGCCGGTGGACCTCATGTCGTGCCCGTCGTCTTCGCCCTCCACCGCGACGTGCTCTGGAGCGCCGTCGATGGCAAGCCCAAGACGTCCGCGAACCTGCGACGGGTCGCGAACATCCGCAGCAACCCCCTGGTGAGCCTTCTCGTCGACCACTACGACGCCGACTGGTCGGCGCTGTGGTGGGTCCGTGCCGATGGACGAGCCGAGGTCATGACCGCCGAGACAGCCGAAGGGCAACGCGGCATCACCCAGCTCGTGGCCAAGTACGAGCAGTACCAGTCTGATCCACCGCTGGGGCCCGTCATCGTCGTCCGTGTCGAGAGGTGGACCCATTGGTCCTGGTCGGGACCCTTCCCCCGGCGTAGCCCCTGACCCGGCCTGAGCCATGGCCCGGTCCCCCCGCCTTCACAAGACCGTCAGAACGGCGGGTGTCGCGCAGCGTCGAGGGTCAGAATGGTGGAGGGTCAAGGGACGAGGTGCCAGGCCGCGCCGGCTGTCGGGAGATGTGACGACGCTGCCGTAGTCGCGCTCGGGCCAGCATGTGGTGGCGGCCCAGGCAGAGCACGATCTCCTCCTCGAGAACGGACGGCAGCATGCAGCCGCGCCCCGCCCGTGTGGTTGGTGCGGTTGCTTCGGTTAGTAGGGCGGCTTTGGTACGTGGGGTTTCTTCAGTGGGTGCGGTTACTACGGTGGGCGCGGCTGCATTGGTCGGTGCGCTTGACCCAGTGGCTTCGGTGGGCTGGGTTGCCTCGGCGGACTTCGCTGGGGCAGGCGCCACGGGCACCGCTGCAGAGTCGAGCTGGAGCTGGTCGAGCGGCATGGTGGGACGCACACGTCCACAGGGGTCGGTCCACACCAGGACGGCGCCAGGCTCCATCTCCACCCGCCACCGAGGCCGTTGCTTGACCCGATGATGGCGACGGCACAGGCAGGCGAGGTTGGCGGGGTCGGTTGCCCCCGCAGGCCAGGCCACGACATGGTCGATGTCGCAGAAGCGGGCGCTGACCGTGCACCCAGGGAACCGGCAGTGACCGTCGCGAGCCTTGACGAAGTCGACCAACCAGGGCGGCGGCCGATAGGCAGCGTGTCTGTCGCCGGCTTCGGCCATCGCCGATGCCGGGCGAGCCGATGGACCCGGCGTGGGGCGCTCGATCCGAGTGGTCGGTACCGGCAGCACGGGCACAGCCAGGGGCAGTGATGTCAGTGCTCCGGTGTGGTCGTTGCAGGCCACCACGCGAACGCCACTCACCGCTCTGCCCGGCGCTGCCCCGCCCTGCCCTTGCCCGCCGTGGGCTGCCCCGGCCGCCACCGACGCGAGCCATGACGCGCGGACGTGCGTGACACCCGGCATACCGAAGCCGGTGACGGGCACCAGCGCATCACCAGAAACGGTGCCGACATCCGGATCACCGGCCCGGCCGGCAAAGGCCACTGCAGGGGCCATCGTCGAGGCGGGGACGGTCACCTGGATGCCGACCCGCCCCGTGGCCCTGGCGTGGATGAGGTCCATCAGGGCATCGGCTCGAGCCTGGTCGATCCGGGCACACCGCCCCTGCACCACGTAGCTGCGCGCCAGACCGTCGACCACGGACCACGCCGATCTGGACTGTTCGACGGGCACCAGAGCAGTCCACTCGTCGACGCCGACCTCGAACGCGCTGCGCCGCAGCGAGCGCTCCGACCGGGCGCGCTGCGCCTGCTGCCGGACCAGGTCGGCGTCGACGGCCGCCAGCAACCGCCGGGTGCGTCGACGCAGGGCCCCACCCGGCTCGGTGCCCAGGTGGTCTCCGAGCCGCCGCACCACCTCGACACAGACCTCAGGCGTCGCCTCGGCCAGCTCCTGTGCCACGATCGCCGCACGGTAGCCATCGAGCCGGCCCGCACCCATCGCCTCGAGCACTCGAGGGTGCCGAGTGACCAGGTCCACCGCGGTGGCCACGCGGCCGGTTGCACCCGACGCCGTCAGGCCCAGCACGTCGTGCACCAGCGCCGGAGCATCCAGACGCTGATGGCCGAGCCCGCGGAACTCCTCGACGACCGTGCCGTCCTCGCACAGCCGGTCCTCAGTCGCAGCGACCTGGGCCAATGCCACGGTCTGGATGGCCGCCAGGACGTTGATCGCCTCCTGGCAGGCGCCAGTCAGGGCGACCCAGTCCTCCGAGGTCACCGATGCCGGCCGCGCCCCTGAGACCGACTCCCCCAGCGCAGCGACCCGCGCCAGCCCCGCCTGGAGCTGCCCACCGAGCCGATCGAGTTCGAACATGTGTCCAGACTAGGGCGCGGGACTGACACTCCGAGCGTGCCTGTGGACAACCCCAAGCCTCGACCTCGACGTCAACTCCAATGCCAACCTCAACTCCAACGTCAACGTCAGGGTCGAGGCAGCGCCCCCGCCAACCCCTGCCAGGCCACGTCGCTCAGCAGCTCGACCAGCTCGTCCGCCCCCACAGTCGGGTGGTCGACCCACCGATGCGTGGCGAGCTGCACCATGCCCACCATGGCGTACGCCATCGGCTCCCCCGCACCGGGCCGCAGGCCGGCCGCCCCGAGACGTTCGGCCATCATCGACCCGAGGGCCTGAGCGATGGCCGACTCCATGCTGCCCACGAAGTCGCCCCGCTCCCCCACGCCGCTGTAGGCGAACACGAACCGGTAGAGCTGCGGCTCCTCGCTCACCAGCGCCACGTAGGCCCCGATCGCCGCACGCAGCATGGCCCAGTCATCGAGGTCCGGGTCGAGCTGCGACGCGATGCGGGGCAGGAAGACCTCGGCGGCGATCTGCTCGAGGACCGCGGCGAAGAGATCGTCCTTGTCTCGGAAGTGGCGGTAGATCACCGACTTGCTCACCTTGGCCACGGCGCACACGTCGTCCAACCGGACGGCGGCCCCCTTGGCGCGGACCGCGGTCAGCGCCGCGTCGACGAACTCCTGACGACGGGCCTCCTTGTGCGCGCGCCACCGCTCGCTTCGACCGTCGGAGGTCTTGACAGGGGATGAAGTCATGTGAACCATGGTAACTGTAACTCGTATTTACAGTTACCCGATTCTTGGAGGGACCATGACGTCCACCTCCGCGCTCACCCCGAGCGCGACCAGCACCGCCCACGCTTCCACCACCCCCAAAGCCCGCCCTGACCGCGACACCACAGCTCGCCGCCTGCTGGCCTCCTCGGCCAAGCACTCCTACGACCCTCAGGTCGACATCGACTGGGACGCTCCGTTGGAGCCCGACCTCTACGGGATGAGCCCCGAGTGGTCCTCGCTCTATGGGACGGCCCTGTGGGACGGCATGAGCGAACCCGCCCGCATCCGCATGACCGAGCACGAGTTCTGCTCGATCTCCGGTGTGGGCATCTGGTTCGAGATGATCCTGATGCAGATGATCCTGCGCGACATCTACGACCAGGACCCTGCCACATCCCACGTGCAGTTCGCGCTCACCGAGATCGCCGACGAGTGCCGCCACTCGATCATGTTCGCGAGGACCGCCGAGAAGTACGGCGCACCGTCGTACCGCCCCTCCCCCTCCGCCCACCGCTGGGGGCGCCTGTTCAAGACGCTGGCCCACGGGCCCGACCTGTATGCCGCGATCCTGGTCGCGGAGGAGGTTCTCGACATCTTCCAACGCGAGCTCATCGCCGACGAGCGCGTCCAGCCGCTCACTCGGGCGGTCAGCCGCATCCACGTCGTCGAGGAGGCGCGGCACATGCGCTTCGCCCGCGACGAGATCGCCCGCCGGGCGGCGGGGATGACCAGGCGACACCGGGGCGAGCAGCGTTTCGTGCTCGGCGTGGTCGCCAACATCATCGTGGACAACCTGGTCAACCCCGGCGTGTATGCCGCCGTCGGCCTCGACCCGGACGTCGCCCTGCGAGCAGCTCGCCAGAACGAGCACTACCGGGCCAAGCTGCGCTCCAGCGCCGAGAACCTCACGACGTTCCTGCAGGAGTCCGGCCTGATCGGCGGGTCCTCGGTCCGCCTGTGGCGCAAGGCGCGACTGCTGTAAGGACGGACCGGCTCACTGCCTGTGCGGGAGCTCCTGCAGCGCCCACGAGTTGCCGTCCGGGTCGCTGAAGTAGGCGTACTTGACGCCCCCGCCGAGGTCGCTGACCCCCGAGACGTCGACCCCCTTCGCCGCGAGCTCAGCACGCGCCTGCTCGACGTCGTCCACAACGAGGTGGAGGTTCTGCACGCGGGGAGCCTCGGGGTCGCTCATGCCGACACCGATGACCACCGAACACGCCGACCCGGGAGGCGTCAGCTGCACGACCCGCAGGCCGTTGCCCGGCTCGACGTCGTGGTCGAGGGTGAACCCGACCCGGTCGACGTAGAACTCCTTGCTGAGCTCGACGTCACGCGTCGGAAGCGGGACGAGCTCGAGACGCATCTGCATGGGGGATCTCCGTGTCCTTGGGGTTGTAGGCGTCCAGGCTATTGCGCTGCGCGCGTCTCGGTACGCCTCCAGACGTGGAACACCGACGCCATGGCGACCAGCCAGGCCAGGCCCAGTACGTACGCCGCGAGCACGTCAGACACGTAGTGGACCGCCAAGGCGATGCGGGAGAAGCCGATGGCGAGCACCATCAGCACCGCAACCAGGAGGACGACCCGGCGCCACACCCCTCGGACGTAAGGCAGGACCACGAAGAGCAGGACGCCATAACCGGCGACGGCCGCCTGGGCATGTCCGCTGGGGAAGCTCATGCCCGGCTCGTGGAGCAGCGGGTGGTTGACGACGGGGCGGGCCCGGTTCACCGCCGTCTTGACGAAACCGTTGAGCAGAGACGACCCCGCGTTCGTCACGAGCACGAACAGGGCGAGCCGGATCTGCCTGCGTACGAGGACCACCAGAGCCAGAGCGATGGTCACGCCCATCCACGCCGGCCCCGAACCGCTGTTGCTGATCACCCGCATGATCGTGACGAAGGTCGGGTGCGCCAGTGCATAGGAGTGCAGCCCGTCGCGCGCACCGTTGTCGAGCTCCAGGAGGGGTCCCCACCGGGACTCGACGAACAGCAGGAGCAGCAGGAAGGGCACCGCCGCCACGGCGAGCACGACCGCAACCAGCGCCACCCGGACCCCGGTCTGGCGGGGTGAGGCCCAGGACGCGTCGAGGCGTGAGCGCAGGGTCACGGCGTCGGACCCACTCCCGAACCGGGCGTTCGAGGACAGATCGAATAGGCAGGCACCCGCCAACCTAACCACCCCAGCAGCGCGAGCGCCTCAGTGGGCAGCAACGCGTGAACTGCGTCACTATGACGAGGCCGGGCCGCTCTTCACGGCCCTGAACCGAGCCGAAGAGGAACCCATGAAGACGAACTCCGCCGCCCGCCTACTGTCCCGAGGGACCCGGCATACCGCCATCGTCGCGACCGCCGCCGTGGCCGCCGGCCTCACCATGTGGGTCGCGACCTCGACGGTCCAGGCCCAGGAGACCCAAGGGAGCCACGGGGCCTCCCAGCGCACCGACACCCCAGACGTCACCGCCAACCTCTTCGAGTGGAACTGGCCCTCCGTGGCCAGGGAGTGCACCGACGTGCTCGGCCCGGGCGGGTACAGCGGCGTCCAGGTGGCGCCGCCGCAGGACTCCCTCAAGCGCACCGCCCTGGGCGACGGAAGCACCACGATCCTGCACCCGTGGTGGGAGGTCTACCAGCCGGTCGACTACGGGTTGACGAGCCGGATGGGCTCCGAGGCCCAGTTCGCCTCCATGGTGGCCACGTGTCGCAAGGCCGGCGTCAAGGTCTATGTCGATGCCGTGATCAACCACATGACCGGCCAGGGCAGCACGTCCTACGGCGGCCGGGCCTACACGCACTTCGACTACCCGGGCGTGTACTCCGCCACCGACTTCCACCACAAGGGGACCGGTGCCGACGACTGCCCGTCCGCGTCCGGTGGCATCGAGGACTTCAACAACGTGCACCAGGTCTTCAAGTGCGAGCTGCTCGGGCTGGCCGACCTCGACACCTCGAGCCCGACCGTGCAGCGCCAGCTGACCGGCTACCTCAACAAGCTGATCGGGTATGGCGTGTCCGGCTTCCGCGTCGACGCCGCCAAGCACGTCGGCCAGAGCGACCTTGACGCGATCTACGCGCAGCTGCACCGGACCAAGGACGGTCTCAAGCCCTACTGGGCGCTGGAGGTGTTCGGCGGTGGCCCCGGGATCCTGTCGCCCCAGGGCTTCACGACGAGCGGGAACGTCCTCGGCCTCGACGACGTCAAGCAGATCCGTGACGCCTTCAAGAGCTACCCCGCGGCACACGTGGGGAGCCTGGCGGCCCTCGAGGTCTTCGGTGCCGGGTCCGGCCTGACACCGAGCGCCAGGACCCTGTCCTTCGTCGCCAACCACGACACGGAGCGCAACGGAGATGCGTTGAGCTACAAGGACGGCGCGCGCTACATCCTCGCGAACGAGTGGCTCCTGGCCCAGGGCTACGGCCACCCACAGGTCCTCTCCGGGTTCACGTGGACCACGGCCGACGACTCGCCGCCCTCCGACGCCAACGGCATGGTGACGGATACCAGCTGCACCAACGGGCAGTGGACGTGCACCGACCGGAACGCCGGCATCCTCGGCATGGTGGGCTGGCACAACGCGGTCGGCGGCGCACCCCAGGCGAACTTCTGGACCGACGGCGACAACGTGATCGCGTTCAGCCGGGGCAACCGCGGGTGGGCCGCGTTCAACAACAACGCCACCCCGCAGACCATCACGGTGCAGACCGGGCTGCCGCGCGGCAGCTACTGCGACGTCGTGCACAGCCCGGCCGCGGGCGGGCAGTGCTCCAACGGCCTGGCCCCGGTGCAGGTCGGGCCTGATGGGTCGGCCACGGTCACCGTCGGCGCCTATGACGCAGTGGCAGTGGACCGGCAGAACAAGCTGTAGACAGAGCAGGCCAAACTCCATGACAGACGAGTGGGCCCAGCCGAGGTTCGGCTGGGCCCACTCGCGTCGGGCGCGTCTGGTCAGCTGAGCGGGGTGGCCGCCTGGACGAACTCGTTGGTGTAGGTCTTCGACAGGTCGATCGACTTGCCCTTGACCTTCGGGTTGAACTCGGACAGGACCGCGAGGCAGGTGGGCGGACCGTCAGCCGGCATCAGGCCGGTGGCGTTGAAGATTCCGCGCTCGCTGTCGAGAGCCTTGACGTAGGCGGCCTTGCCGACGCCCGAGTAGTAGTCGGCCGGCATCTGGTCGGCGATCTGTGCGCCGGTGTGACCCTGGATCCACTTGAGCGTGGCGACGTAGGCGTTGACGAGCTTCTGGACAGTGTCCTTGTGGGCGTTGACCCAGTCGGTCTCCATGTACAGGGACGTCGCCGGGTAGGTGCCTCCCAGCGCCGCCTTGGAGCCCTCAGCGGTGCGCATGTCGAGCAGGATGAAGGCGGTGCCGTCCGAGAGAGCCTTGGACACGGTCGGTTCGGTGGTCATGCCACAGTCGATCGCCTTCTGCTTCATCGCAGCGATGAAGGTCTGGCCGGCACCGACGCCACGACGGGTCTCCTGGGTGGGGTCGACGCCGTTCTTCTTGCTGAGGTACTGCGTGAGGAAGTCGGTCGAGGATCCGGTGTCGGTGATGCCGAGCGAGCGACCCTTGAAGTCGGCCGGGCTCTTGACCTTGCCCTTGAGGTCGCTGCGGCACAGCTCGACCTCGCCGGGGATCTGCAGCATCGAGACGACGGCCTCGGAGGACTTGCCCTGCGCCTGGAGCGCGATGTTGTGGTCGTAGAAGCCACCCACACCCTGGACCTGGCCGGCGAGCATGTTCTGCGTGGCGTCGCCACCAGCGGGCTCGTCGATGAGGTTGACGTTGACGCCGGCCTTGTCGTAGTAGCCCAGGCGCTTGGCGAGCATGAAGGGCAGGTAGATCTGCTTGCTCATACCGCCGACCATGATGGTGACCTCCGGCCCGCTGGCGGCCGAGCTGCTGCTTGAGCTGCTGGAGCCGCTGCCAGAGCTGCTCGCGCCGCCGGCGTTGGCCGCCCCGGACGAGCCGGACGCGTTGTTGGCACAGGCGGCCATCGTGGTGGCGGCCAGGAGCGCCGCGCCGACGGCACTGATGCGCTTGGTGTTCATGAACTCTCCTTTGAGTAATGCGGGGAACGCTGTCGTGGAATGCGTGATGCTGGATGGGGCAGACGGAGCAGGGTCACTCGATGGCCGCACCTCCGTGCATCTGCGGCGGCCTCCACCTCAGGAGGCGACGCTCCAGGAGCGTGATCAACCCTTCAGCGGTCAGGGCGATCACAGCGACCAGGACCATGCCGGCGAGGACGCCGTTCATGTCGAAGTTGTTCTGGGACGAGCGGATCAGCAGGCCGAGGCCCTTGTTGGCGCCGAGGATCTCCCCGACGAGCGCACCGATGAGGGCGAACCCGAAGCTGATGTGCAGGCTGGCCAGGATCCAGGTGAAGGCCGAGGGCAGGACGACGTCCTTGGTCACCTGCCAGCGCGAGGCACCGAGGAGCCGGGCGTTCGCGATGAGGTTGCGGTCGACCTCACGGGCTCCCTGGAAGGCGTTGAAGAACACCCCGAAGAACACCAGGACCACGGCGAGCATGACCTTGGACTGGATCCCGAAGCCGAACGCCACGGTGAAGATCGAGCCCAGGATGATGCGCGGGATGGAGTTGGCCGCCTTGAGGAAGGGCGCGAACAGCTCGGAGAGCAGCCTGACCCGGCCGAGGGCGATACCGCAGACGACACCCAGGACCGAGCCGATCGCGAAGCCGAGCACCGCCTCCTCGAGCGTCGTCAGGATCTGCTCGAGCAGCGAGCCCTGCGCCGTCCCGATGGTCACCCAGTCGTGCAGGGTGGTCCAGACGCCGGTCGGCTCCCCCCAGAAGAAGGGGTCCACGATCTTGGCGTTGACGCACAGCTGCCAGGTGACGAGCAGCGCCGCCAGGATGGCCAGGCGGACGCCCGCGAGCGTCAGCCGACGCCTCATCGCCCGCTGACGCGGTGTCCTGGTGGAGTCGGGGACCTCCGTGGGCGGGAACTGAGCCGCCAAGGCGTCCATGCTCCCCGAGGTGGATGCGTGGGTGTCCATCATGACGCCACCTCCGCCATCCGGGTGGTGCGGGCGTAGGCCTCGGCCACCTCGGCGCGAAGGGCCTCCCAGATCTGCTCGTACAACCGGGTGAAGCGCGGGTCAAAGCGGATCTCCTGGACGACGCGAGGACGCGGCAGGTCGATCTCGAACTCGGCCTTGACCGTCCCCGGTCCCGCGGTCAGGACCACGACCTTGTCGGCCAGGGCGATGGCCTCCTCGAGGTCGTGCGTGACGAACACGACCGCCGGCTTGGTCTGGTCCCACAGCTGGAGCAGCTCGGTCGACATGATCGACCGCGTCTGAACGTCCAGAGCGCTGAACGGCTCGTCCATCAACAGGATTCGCGGCTGGTTGATCAGCGACTGTGCGAGTGCGACGCGCTTGCGCATGCCGCCGGACAGCTGGTGCGGGTAGCGGTCCTCGAAGCCGCTGAGGCCGACCCGGCGCAGCCAGTCGCGCGCCAGGGCGATGGCCTCGGAACGGCTGGCACCGCGGTAGACCGGCCCGGCGGAGACGTTGTCGAGGACCGAGCGCCAGGGGAAGACGGCGTCCTGCTGGAACACGAAACCCGTTCCCGTGTCGATCCCGCGTACCGGCTCTCCATGCACGAGCGCCTCTCCGCGAGAGGGGCGCTCCAGCCCGGAGACCAGGGTCAAGGTGGTGGACTTGCCACAGCCGGTGGGACCGACGACAGCACAGAACTGCCCGTCCTCGACCGTCAGCGAGAGGTCCTTGAGTGCCGTATAGGTGCCTCCGTCCGCCGTGGCGAACTTCTTGGTGACGTTGCGTAGCTCGATGGCCGCCATTGGCCTGAACCCTCTCTCCTCGTTGAGTTGCGTCACAGTAGGAGCGGCACAGGAGGCGGCGGAAGCGTTGTGATCGTTGGCCCCGATAGCCGCAATAGCGATGGTTTTGTGCAATCTGTTCAGCCATGCTGGAGGCGACGCCAATGGTGGCGTCTCCCTGCGTGTGGACGTGAGCGTCGCGCGGGTGTCAGACAAGGAGAGGTATGCCGCGACTGGGCAGGACGCTGGCGGCGCGCATCCTCGTCGGCGTGCTGGGGATCGTGGTGGTGACCCTGGCGGTCGGGTTCGCCCTGTTCACCCGGCTGACGAGCCAGAACGCCGACGCCCACGCGATCGACGAGGTCTCGAGCATCGCCATGACGCTCGGGCGGGACCCTGCCGTCGCCAGAGCCGTCCAGGACGGCGACCCCGGACGGATCCTGCCCCGCCTCGGCGAGCAGGTGCGCGAGGACACCAAGGCGTCCTACGTCGTCATCATCGACCGGTCCGGCATCCGCCACTCGCACCCGAACCCCGCACTCATCGGACAGCACATCGAGGAGCCCGTGGTGGCCCTCGACGGCCGAGTCCACACCGGTATCGACCAGGGCAGCCTCGGTCGCTCGGCGAACGCGCGCGCACCCATCCTCGACACCGCCGGCCGCCCCGTCGGCGAGGTGTCCGTCGGCGTCCGCGAGGCGGTGCTGAGCGTGCGCCTGAACGCGGAGCTCACCGACATCGCGCTCTACACCGGCATCGCCCTGGCGCTCGGTGTGGCCGCCTCGCTGCTCCTGGCCCGGGCCATCAAGCGGGTGACGTTCGGCGTCGAGCCGGCCGAGATCGTCGCGCTGATGCAGGAGCGTGAGGCGATGCTCCACGGCATCCGCGAGGGCGTGCTGGCGGTCGACGCGAAGGGCGCCATCAACGTGATCAACGACGAGGCCCGACGCCTCCTCGACCTGCCGAGCGCACGGCTCGGAGAGCGCGTGGAGGACGTCCTCGCTCCGGGGCGCCTGCAACGCATCGTCACCGGCGAGATCTCCGGCTCCGACCTGATCGCGGTCACCGACGAGCACCTGCTGGTCCTCAACCGGATGCCCGTCTCCGTCGCCGGCCGCAACACCGGATGGGTCGTGACGATCCGCGACCGGACCGAGCTCGAAGCCCTGCTGCGGCAGCTCGACTCCATGGAGGGCCTGTCGACCGCCCTGCGCGCGCAGGAGCACGAGTTCTCCAACCGGCTGCATGTGCTGTCGGTGCTGCTGGAGCTCGGCGAGGTCGACGAGGCCACGCGCTACAGCAGCCAGCTGCGGACCGAGACGGCCATGGCGAGCGAGGAGATTCGCGCCCGGGTCGGCTCCCCCGTCGTGGCCGCACTCCTGGTGGCGAAGGCCACCGTCGCAGCCGAGCGTGACGTCGTCCTCAGCCTCGACCCTGCGAGCCGCATCGACGTCCAGCAGGTGACCGACCTGCCCCTCGTCAGCGTCCTGGGCAACCTCATCGACAACGCGGTGGATGCCGTGGCGGACGACCCGAGGACGGCCGGGCACACGCCACGAGGCACCGTGGACGTGACCTTGACGTGCGTCGACGACACCCTGCACCTCGCCGTCGAGGACAGCGGGCCAGGCATACCGCCAGACCGGCTCGAGCACGTGTTCGTCGACGGCTACTCCACCAAGGAGCCGCGCGGCGCGATGCGCCGCGGCGTCGGGCTGGCCCTGGTCCACCGCCTCGTCACCCGCGCCGGAGGAACCATCGTGGCCAGCTCCCCTGCCGGCGCGCGGTTCGAGGTCACCTTGCCCACACGCGTCCGGGAGGCAGCGTCATGATCCGGGTCCTCGTCGTCGACGACGACTACCACGTCGCGCACGCCCATGCGCTCAGCGTCAGCCGCATCCCCGGCTTCGAGGTGGTCGGCGAAGCCCACAGTGGAGCCGAGGCTCAGGAGCTCGTCGTCTCTGCCCGGCCTCAGCTGCTGCTGCTCGACATGTACCTGCCCGACTTCAGCGGCCTCGAGCTGGTCCGCAAGCTCTCGGCCGCCGGGGAGCGCGTTCCGGACTTCCTGCTCGTCACGGCAGCCCGGGATATCGACTCCGTCCGCACGGCCATGCAGCTGGGCGCCTTCTACTACCTCGTCAAGCCGTTCAGCTTCGCGGCACTGCGCGAGCAGCTCGAGGCCTATCGCACGTGGGCCGAACGGGTCGACCGCGCCCCGCACGCCGACCAGCAGATGATCGACACACTGTTCAGCCTGCGCGCGACGCCCTCACGACGTGCCGCCGCCACAAGCACCCTGCAGCCGACGATGGCCAGGGTGCTCGAGATCGTCACGTCGGCGGCCTCCCCGATCGGCGCGGCCGAGGTCGCCGACATCCTCGGTGCGAGCCGGCCCACGGCCCAGCGCTACCTCGCCACCCTGGTCAAGAAGCAGCTCCTCGACCTCGACCTGACCTACGGGGCCACCGGACGGCCCGAGCACCGCTACCTGCCGCGACGCCCGTGAGGGCTAGAGGGCGCGCGCGAGCCGGACCGTGCCGCCGACCACCACGACCAGACAGAGCAGGTATGCCGCCGCGGCCAGCGGTGTGAACGGCACGTGCTCGTGCAGGAGGGCCGCCCCGAGGACCACGGCGACGACGGGCGCGGCCGACTCGTTGGCGGGGAAGCTGGCGCCCAGCGCCCCGACCTGGAACGACACCTGGGTCAAGGTCAGGGCCAAAGCGCCCATGACGAGCAGTCCGGCCAGCGGCACCCATCCGCCGGCGGTCTCGAGCGCCCGCCAGGACCCGTGCTGCCAGGCCGTCGCGACGCCGTCGAGCAGCACGCCCACCAGGCCGAACCATGCTCCCGCGACCGCGCCGTAGGCGGCCGCACGGACGGTGGCTCCGGCACCTCGAACGGCAGCGATGACCACGCCGCCACCGATACCCGCCACCACGACGGCCACCGCCGCCGTGGTCGGAGCCAGGGGACGCGCACTCCCGGGGTCGCCGATGACCACGAAGAACGTGGCCAGGGCCGCGAGGATCGCCCCGCAGGCCGCGTAGTCGCGCGAGCCGGGGCGCGGGCCACCGAGCAGCCAGCCCACGGGCAGCGAGACGGGGACCGCCAGCACGAGGAGCGGCTGGACCAGCACCACGGGACCGGTGGCCAGAGCCAGAACCTGCAGGACCAGGCCGAGCCCGTCACCGCCCACGGAGGCGAGCCACCGGGGGTCTCGCAGCAGGCTCACCAGCCCACGGGCGTCGGCGTGCCCGGCGCTGCGATGGGCCGCACGGTGCTGCACCGCCGTAGACACGCCATAGGCCGCCGCCGACAGGACGGCAGCCGGGACCGCCACCGCCAACGACATGGCCGCGAGGCTACCCGACCGTAACGCCGGCGCAGGTCACCTCGTTGCCCCCGGTGAGCGACCCGTCGTCCCCGGAGGAGAACCCATGAGAGCCCGCACCTGCCTCGCCCTTGCCGCCACGGCCGTCGCCGTAGCCGCCGCCGCGTCGAGCGCCACGACTGCCACCGCTGACACGACCGGGTCGATGTCGGGCGCCAAGGCGATCCTGTGGCCGACCACCGGAGCTCCGGCCGCGGCGCCCACCCCCTCACCGACCTCTCTGGCGAGCAACCTGATCTTCCACGGCGGAGCGGTCGAGCACACACCCAAGGTGTTCGTGACGTACTGGGGCACCGAGTGGAAGAACGGCTTCCACACCGGCCCCAACAACGCCTACAGCAACCGCACCGCGATGACCTACGTCAACGACTTCTTCACCAACGTCGGCGGTAGCCCCTGGAACGGCACCCAGACGCAGTACTGCGACAACATCGCGCCGGGCAGCACCTCCTGCGACGGGAACCCGTTGGCGCAGTACATCACCAACCCGTCCAAGGTCCTCGGTGGCACCTGGGTGGACGGCACCGCGGCGCCGGCAACGATCGTCACCAGTGGTCTGGCCGAGAACCTGACGCAGGACCCGATCGCGACCGAAGCGGTCCGGGCCGCGCAGCACTTCGGCTACGTGCCTGACGCGACCTACTTCGTCTTCACGCCTCCGGGCCACGCGGCCACGGCATACGGGTCGGTGTACTGCGCCTACCACTCCGAGGTGACCAACGTCGGTGGCCATGGCATCAGGTATGCGTTCATGCCGTTCACCCCTGAGCAGGGCGCGGGCTGTGGCGGCAACAGCGTCAACACCAAGAACGACGCCTTCGGGCACGGCTACCTCGACAGCTACTCGCTGGCCGGTGGCCACGAGTACGCCGAAGCGGTGACCGACCCCGACGCGTGGCCGACCCAGGACGGCTGGAACGACGCGCAGACCTCCGAGAACGGCGACAAGTGCGCTTACTTCCACCCCGCGAACATCACCCTGGGCAAGTACTACTTCGCCGTGCAGCCGATGTGGAGCAATGAGGCCAACGCGGGTGCGGGCGGGTGTGCGATGTCGCGCGGGACGGGCGCTGCCCCGGTGCCGTCGTCGGTGCCGTGAGGGGGGCGGCGGGGGCGGTCATCCGCTCCCGCCGTCAAAGCCAGTTCTTGCGACGGAAGAACACGTAGAGAACGATCGCCATGACGAGCATGACGGTCGTGGACGCGAAGAAGCCCGCCTCGGTGCCGAAGCCGGGGTAGGGCACGTTCTGCCCCATGAACCCGGTCACGGCGGTGGGCACGGCGATGATCGCGACCCAGGCCGAGATCTTGCGCATGTCGTCGTTCTGCTGGATCGAGGTCTTGGCGAGCTCGTCCGAGGCGATCGTGAGGTGCGTGCTGACCCGGGTCTGGAAGAACTCGATCACGCCGTGGAGGGACTCGCGCTGGCCGTCGGCCATGCTCGACACCATCTCGAAGCGGTCCGCGAGGTCGGCGACGAGCGGTCCGTGGTCGGCCGGGAGGAACCGGGCCAGGCTCGCCATCCGGTCATAGGTCGCACTGCTGTGCACCGCGATCGTGCGGATCGCGAGCAGCTCGTACCAGACCTGGAACAGGTCGGTGAGGAAGCCCTCGGAGTCCTTCATGACCTCACCGGACATGACTCGCTGCTCGAGGTGCCCGGACTCCTCGGCCAGGCTCGCGATCATGTCGATCTCGCGACGCGTCATCGCGGCGATGATCGCCGACGACAGCTCGAAGGCCGTCTTCGGGCGGAACTTCGCGCTGACGATCCGCTCCATCACGGCGTTGGTGTCGAGGAAGGCGACTGACGGGTCGGCCTTGGGGTTCAGCGGTCCGTGGATGGTCACGAGGTAGTTCACGCCCATGAACTGGTCGAGCTCGATGTAGTGCACGTGACCGTGCTCGCCGGGCTGTGGCGCGTGCAGGACCGTGAAGACGTGGTCGTCGTAGGCCTGGATCTTGGAGACGTGGTTGCGGTTCACGCAGTCGTGCAAGGCGACCTCGCTGAAGCCGAACACGCGCCCGAGGACCTCGGCCTCGTAGAGGCGGCACTGGGGGATGTCCACCCAGACCACGCCCTCGTCGGCCACGAGCAGGTCGGGCAGCTCCTCCTCGTGGCGACGGGTCAACCCGGACTCGTCGATCAGGTACACGTCCATGACAGCCTCTTTACTGGGTCGCAGGGCCATCTCGAGTCTAGGTGCGCCGCCGGCGAATCCCTCGTGAACCGGCGGCGGTCGCGTGGCGGACGCAGGTGCGAGTGCTGGGGCGCGCCTCGAGCCGCCCCTCGCCGATGGGCTCACCACAGACCTCGCAGAACCAGTACGTCCCGTCTGCGAGCCGTGCGGTCGCCGCCTCGATCGCCGCCAGGTGCGCGCGCCCGTGCTCGGCGAGGGCGCTGAGCTGCGAGCGCTCGTAGGCGATCGTGTGCCCCTCGGGGTCGTGCTCGTCGTCGGCGTTCGAGTCCTGGGAGGAGTCGATGAGCGAGCGCAGGTCCGCGTCCAAGCGGGCGAGCTGGTCCAGGGCGAGCGCCCGCTCCCCCGCCAGGCGCTGCGCGACGAGCGCGGGGCTGGGCTCCCGCTCCTGCCCGGACGCCGTCACCGGCGCCGCGCCAGGGTCAGGCCGTCGAACGCGGTCAGCACGACGACCTCGACCCGGTCGTCAGCGGCCACGAGGTCGTTGAAGAGACGTAGCGCGTCGGTGTTGGTGTCCGACACATCGGGGTCGACGATGCGCCCGCTCCACAGCACGTTGTCGACGAGCAACAGGCCCCCGGGACGAACCCTGGGCACGAGCTCGGCCCAGTATGCCGAGTACCCCGGCTTGTCGGCGTCGATGAAGACCAGGTCGAGGTCGGCCTCCGACGGCAGTGCCCGCAGCGTGTCGAGCGCAGGAGCGAGCCGCAGCTCGATGCGGTCCGCCAGACCCGCCTCGGACCAGGCACGCCGAGCGATGGAGGTCCACTCCTCGCTGACGTCGCAGCACAGCAGGCTCCCACCGTCGGCAAGACCACGAGCGATGCACAGGCTGGAGTACCCGGTGAAGGTGCCGACCTCGACGGCGCGCCGAGCGCCGACCAGCCCGGTGAGCATCGTCAGCAGCTGGCCCTGGTCCTCCCCGATCTGCATCCCGGCCGCGTCCCCGAGGGCCGCGGTCTCCGAGCGCAGCCGTCGCATCACCTCGTCCGGTCGGAAGGAGCCGTGCTCCACGGCATACGAACGGACCTCGTCGGTGACCACGAAGCTGCGCACGGTTCGACGCTACGCTCCCGCGGCCACCAGGATGCCGTCAGTCAGGAACCCCAGCATCACGCCCAGGAGGATGCACCAGGTGGTCAGCTCCTTGAGCCCCGCGCGGCGGGCCACGGCGAGCAGCTCGATGACGACGTAGAGGACCGAGCCGGCCGCCAGACCGAGGAAGGCGATGGCCAGCGTGTCGTTGACGACGCTCTGGCCGATGAGGGTGCCCACGAAGGTCGGACCGCCGCCGATGAGGCCGAGCAGGCCCAGCCGGCCCCAGCTCGGACGCTCGGCCTGGCCGGTCAGCGGCGCCACGATGCCGAAGCCCTCGGTGGCGTTGTGCAGGGCGAAGCCGATGACCAGAAGGACGGCCAGCGACAGCTGACCACCGGCCGCGGAGTTGCCGATCGCCAGGCCCTCGGCGAAGTTGTGCAGGCCGATGCCCACCGCGATCATCAGTGCCAGGTCAGCCGCAGCCGAGGGGGTCAGGGCTGCCGCTGGGCCGGAGGTGGGGACCGGCGAGGAGGTCGCGGGGGCGCCACTCTGGACACCGGCGGCACCCACCGAGGCGGGGACAGCCGGCGCACCCACGGGGACCGCGACCGGAGCGGGCTGAGCCGCCTTGCGGCTGCGCCGGGCCGCCATGAGCTTGTCGTAGTAGACGAGGCCGGCCATGCCGAGCGCCAGCCCCACCGCGAGGACGACCGCCCCGGTGACAGCGCTGCCCCACTTATGGGCGGCCAGCGCCGAGTCGGTGGGCTCCCAGGCGTGGGAGAGGATGTCCCACACCAGGAACACCAGGACCCCGATGGCCACCCCGTTGAGGGCAGCCTTGACGCGGGGCGCGGGCTGGTGCAGCCGACCGACGGGCAGGCCGAGGAAGATCGTGAAACCGGCGATCAGACCCAAGAGGGCGATCTGGGTGGCGGACATCAACAGCTCCTGGAACACGGGGACAGGTCAGGTGAGGTGAGGCTTACCTATCTAACCACGGCTTGCCGAGGAGACGAAGCCGGGGGCCGCAGCGCCCCGTAGACGGGTGAGGCTCTCGTCCGCTTTGCTGTGGGCGCCGAACGACGAAGGAGACGACCATGGCGAAGCACCGAGATGCCGCTCCCCCGGCGGTCACCTGGCAGGACCATCCTGAGGAGCACGACTACCCCGCCGCGGCCTCCTACCTGTCGCTCGTCGCCGACCCGGCGACCGTGGCCGCCACCGTCGAGGCCTTCCACACGGCGACGACCGCTCACTACAAGGCCAAGGACATCCTGCGTGCGGCCCGGCTGCCGCTGCTGCCCGAGACCAACCCGCACGTCCGGTCGGACCTGGCCAAGGTCCGTGACGCAAAGCCGCTCTCGCCCGTGCTCATGGTGCGCGGCGATGCGTCGGCGGGACATCCCGCGCAGATCGCCGACGGCTACCACCGGGTCTGCGCCTCGTACCTCACCGACGAGAACACCGACGTCTCCGTGCGGCTCGTCGACCTTGCCGCGCCCCGCCCGTGACCTTCGCCCAGCTCGCCCTCGTCTGCGCCGTCGCGCTGGTCGGGCCGATGCTTGCCGTCCAAGGGCTGGCCCGGGTCCCCGTGGTGATCGGCGAGCTCATCGTCGGGATCGTGTTGGGCGCCACCGGACTTCGCGTGCTCGACAGCTCGAGCGCCACCTTCTCGTTCCTCGCCCAGGTGGGCTTCGCGCTGGTCATGTTCGTCGCGGGATCGCACGTCCCGGTCCGGGACCCTGCCCTGCGGGCCGGCGCCGTCTGGGGCCTCACCCGGGCGGTGGGCATCGGCATACTGTCCGTGCCCGTGGCCCTCGTGCTCGCGCACCTCTTCGGCACCGGCCACACAGCCCTGTATGCCGTGCTGCTCACCTCCTCATCCGCCTCGCTCATCATGCCTGCGCTGTCGGGAGTCCCGTTGTCGGGCAAGGCGATCGAACAGATGCTGCCGCAGATCGCGATCGCCGATGCAGCGTCCATCGTGCTGCTGCCCCTGGTGATCGACTCAGCGCACGTCCGTCGCGCAGCGCTCGGCGCTGCCCTGGTCATCGTGGCAGGGGTGGTCGTCTTCCTGGGGCTACGCACCCTCGAGCGTCGCGGGACGCGCCAGCGCATCCACGATGTCTCAGAGGAGAACGGGCTGGCTGTCGAGCTCCGGTCGACGCTCGCGCTGCTGTTCGCTCTGGCGGCGATCGCGACCGCCATGCACGTCTCGATCATGCTGGCCGGTTTCGCCCTCGGCCTGGGGGTGGCCGCCATCGGTGAGCCTCGTCGCCTGACCAAGCAGGTGTTCGCGCTCACCGAGGGCCTGTTCGCACCCATCTTCTTCGTGTGGCTCGGTAGCTCGCTGAACCTGCGCGAGCTCGCGCAACATCCTTCGGCGATCGCCCTCGGTGTGGCCCTGGGAGTGTCCGCCGCCGTCGTCCACGGCGCGATGGCCCTGACCGGCCAGCCCTGGCCCGTCGCGCTCGTGACGTCCGCGGAGCTCGGGGTCCCTGTGGCGGCAGCCACGCTCGGGTCGACGTTGGGCGTGCTCGCGCCCGGTGAGAACACCGCGATCCTCCTGGGTGCCCTGCTCACCATCGGTCTCGTCGCCGTCGTGTCGCGGTCCGTCGCAAAGGCAGCCGAAGAGTCGGCACCCGCTCAGCCAAACGGCTGAAATCAACGGGCAGGCGATAACGGCACCCTGCCTGGTTCGTTGGGAGGGGTAGCGTCCAGACACCGCCCAGAGAAAGGCCCGCCATGGTTCCCGTCGACCCGACCGGCGAGCTTCGTGACAGCGTGCTCGACCAGGAGATCACCCTGCTCGGTGAGCTCATGGACGCAGTCGCCCGTGCGGGACACTCCCTGACGACACCCGAGCTGGACCGCGTCCTCGGTCTCTCGAGGCCCGATACTGGCAGGCATGGCCGAACACGAACCTGAGCCTGGACCCACGCGGCCGGCGCCAGCCCGCAGACGGATCTCCCAGCTGCTGGCGGAGATCGAGCACACTGAGGCGCACGTCCCCGCCTGGCTGCGGGCCACCAGCCCCGAGAACCGTCTCCCCGTCGGCCTGGCGCTGCTCGTGGCGATCGGCCTGCAGCTGCGGCTGCCGGACCGTTACGGGCTGCAGCCGAGATGGCTGATGGCCGCCCTCGAGCTGGTCCTGCTGGGCATCCTCACGGCGATCAACCCGATCCGGCTCAACCGTTCGACGCGGCTGGGACGGCTGGCCAGCATCGCCATCGTGGCAGCCATCACCATCGACAACGGCATCGCCGCAGGATCGCTGGATCTCCACATCGTGCGGGGCTCGACGGGTCTGGATGCCATCGGGCTGCTGGCGACCGGAGCAGCCATCTATGCGACGAACGTGATCGTGTTCGGCGTCTGGTACTGGGAGCTCGACCGAGGTGGACCCTTCAACCGGGCGCAGGGGATGGACCCACATCCCGACTTCCTGTTTCCCCAGATGACGGCGGCGCACCTCGCGCCGCCCGACTGGGAGCCGCTGTTCGTCGACTACCTCTACCTGAGCCTGACCAACGTGCTGGCCTTCTCCCCCACGGACACGCTGCCGCTCAGCCGCTGGGCCAAGTCGCTCATGGCCTTCCAGTCGGTCGTGGCCCTCTCGACGACGGCGCTGGTCATCGCCCGGGCCGTCAACATCCTCAAGTAGCGGGTGACATAGCGGCGTCCGCCACAGGTGATGACACCAGGAGTCAGGCGAAGACGACGATGCAGGCCGCGCCGGCCACGAGGCTGTAGATCGCGAACGGCGTCAAGGTCCGTGTCTCGAACCACCGCGTGAGGAAGCGCACCGAGACGTACGACGCGACACCGGCCACGACCGCCCCGACGAGAACCTGCCCATGGATCTGCGCGCCGGCCGGCCCGGCGAGGCTCGGCAGCTTCAGCAGCCCGGCAGCCAGGATGACCGGTGTCGCGAGCAGGAAGGAGAACCGGGCGGCATCTCGGTGGGACAGGCCCCGGGCGAGCCCGCCCACCATGGAGATGCCCGAGCGGGAGATCCCGGCCAGCAGAGCGAACGTCTGGAAGAAACCGATGATGCCGGCCTCGGTGTAGCTCAGGGTGGCGAGCTGCCGACGGGGCGTGACGCGCTGCTGCACGGCCACCTGCGATGCGTCGGTTCCGGCCACACCCGTGGCCTCGGGCTCGGCCCGCTGGTCGTCGTCGCCCGGTGCCCGGCGCCTCAGACGCTCGCCGGCCAGCAGGATGACTCCGTTGATGGTCAGGAAGACGGCGGCAGCCAGCGGCTTCGCGAACAGCGTCCGGAAGGTGTGCTCGAGGGCGAGGCCGGTGATCCCGACCGGGATCGTCGCGACGACCAGCAGCCAGGCCAGTCGCTCGTCCGCGTCTCGGGTGACGATCCTGCGGGCCGCGACCGAGGGACGCAGGGTACGCAGGAACCCGGAGATGATCCGGATCCAGTCCTGCCGGAAGAAGACCAGCAGCGCCACGGCGCTCGCCACGTGCAGGGCCACGATGAAGGCCAGATAGGGGCTGCTCTCCGACGAAGAGGTCGTCGACTGGGTGACCAGCGCTTTCCAGCTGCCACCGACCAGGGCCGGGAGGAGCACGGAGTGGCCCAGGCTCGACACGGGGAACAGCTCGGTGACGCCTTGGACGAGACCGATCACGACGGCCTGGAGATAAGTAAGCACGGTGCAGCGTGCCGCACCGCCCCTGAGCGCCGCCTGAGGATCCGAATGGGAGAGTGCTCAGGCCCGGCGGCGGCTGCTGAGGGCGACCACGACCCCGACCACGACGAGGAACGACCCGATCACGGCCCAGATCCCCTGGCCGCTCATGCCGCTGCCGCCCACGACGCCGAACCCCTGCAACGCCCAGACCAGGCCGACCAGGGCGAGAACCACACCGATGACGAGGCGCATGCGAGGGCTCACATCCGCAGTCTAGGCGCGCGCCCTGTCCGAGGGTGCACGATGACAGGGTGAAGCTCACCCTCGACCTGCACGACATCTACAACCGCAGCGCCGACATCGACCGCGCGCTGCGGGCGGTCATGGACGAGGCGGTGGCGAAGAAGGCTCCGCTGGTGGAGATCATCCCCGGCAAGGGGTCTGGTGCGCTGAAGAAGCGCGTGCTGCGGTTCCTCGACCAGAAGGAGAACCGCGCGCTCTACCACCGGGTCGAGAAGGACGTGGACAACCACGGCCGGATCTTCGTGCACTTCCGGTGGAAGGGCCCGGCGCGACGGCGATGAGCGGCCGGCTGGCCAACCTGACCCTGCTGGTGGTGGCGCCGCTGGCAGCCGCGACCGGCTTCGCGATGTTTCTGTTCGGCAGCGGGCCGGTCTGGCCCGTCGCCATCCTGCACGGAGTCGTCGGCCTCCTCGTGGTCGTGCTGGTCCCGTGGAAGTCGGTGGTCGTGCGCCGGGGGCTGCGGCGTCTGCGCCGTCCCGGCGTGGTCACGTCACTGGCCCTCGGGGCCACGGTCGTGCTGGCCCTCGTGACGGGTGTCGCCCATCTCGACGGGGCGTGGGCCGGCGGCGCGTCACCGACGGTGCTGCAGCTGCATGTGGGGGCCGGGATCCTGGCGGTGATCCTGACGCTCGCTCACGCCGTCCGGCGACGGGTCCATCCCCGGCGGACCGACCTGTCGCGGCGCACGTTCGTCCGTCTTGCGGGAGTCACCGCGGCGGCGGGAGCGCTCGAGGCGTGCGTCCAGGCCACCAGCGCGCTCACGACGCAACGCGGCATACGCCGGTCGACCGGCTCGTATCGGCTGGCCTCGTCCTCGGTTGCAGCGATCCCCGCCACCTCGTGGCTGTTCGACCAGGTGCCCGACGTCGACCCGGCCTCCTGGCGGCTGTCGGTGACCTCGGCCGGCAGTTCACGCGAGTGGTCGCTGGCCGAGCTGTCCCAGTGGGGTGACCGGCAGGTCGCCGTCCTGGACTGCACCGGGGGGTGGTGGACCGAGCAGGAATGGTCGGGGGTGCGGTTGACCCGGCTGCTGCCCGGGAGTACCTACGGAGGCACCCACGGAAGCGTCGCGGTGGTGAGTGCGACGGGCTACTTCCGGCGGTTGCCGGTCACCGACGACCTGCTGCTCGCCACCGCGGTCGGGGGCGTCACGCTGTCACCCGAGCATGGTTCGCCCGTCCGTCTCGTGGTCCCGGGCCGCCGTGGCTACCACTGGGTCAAGTGGGTGGTCAGGATCGAGCACGACGACCGCCCGTGGTGGGTCGAGCCTCCCCTGCCGCTGTGATGGTTGCCGATGGTGCCTTCAGCGGCGCGCCTCGGACGAGGCCTCCGCGTGCGAGAGCCCGTGGTGGAACGAGGCACGCCCCGTGGCCAGGTGGTGCAGGTCGTAGGCCGTCTCGCCGTGGATGACCAGGTCGATGCCGCTGACCTCGTCGTCGACGTGCACGCGGAAGCCCATCAGGCGGTCGACGGCCCACCCGAGGGCGCCCGAGACGGCGAACGCGTAGAGCATGACCACGACGCACCCCACGGCCTGGCGTCCGAGCTGCCCGAGGCCGCCGCCGTAGAACAGTCCGTTGACGCCCGTGGGGGCGGCAGCCGTTGCCAGCAGCCCGATCCCGAGGGTGCCGACCAGGCCGCCCACCATATGCACCCCCACGACGTCGAGGGAGTCGTCGTAGCCGAACCGGTGCTTGAGACCGATGGCGAACGCGCAGACGACACCGGCGGCGGCGCCCATCGCGAGCGAGCCCAGCGGTGACAGCGAGGCACACGAAGGCGTGATGGCCACCAAGCCGGCGACCATCCCCGACGCCGCGCCGAGCGAGGTGGCGTGTCCGTCGCGGTACCGCTCGACGAGGAGCCAGCCCAGAGTGCCCGCCGCGCCCGCCAGGAGTGTGGTGGTGAAGATGTCGGCGGCCTTCTGGTTCGCCGCGAGCGCGGAGCCGGCGTTGAAGCCGAACCAGCCGAACCACAGCAGCCCCGCGCCCATCATCACGAGCGTCAGGTTGTGCGGGCGCATGGGGTCCTTGCCGAACCCGTGCCTGCGCCCCAGGACGAGGGCGAGCGCGAGACCCGAGGCGCCAGAACAGATCTCGACGGCGGTGCCACCCGCGAAGTCGATGAGGTGCACCTGGTTGACCAGCCACCCGCCGACATGCCGCGGCGAGCTGCCGTCGAACACCCAGTGCGCCACCGGCGCATAGACCAGGACGGTCCACACGGTGATGAACGCCATCCAGGCGCCGAACCGGGCGCGGTCCGCGATGGCTCCCGAGACGAGCGCACCCGTGATCACACAGAAGAGCCCCTGGAAGACCGCGAAGAGGATCACCGGGATGGGCGCCGAGCCGTTGCTCGACGCCGCCATGAGCCCTCGCAGGCCGAGGTGCTCCATCGGGTTGCCCAGCAGACCGTGACCCACGTCGTTGCCGAACGCGAGGGAGTACCCGACCACGGTCCAGACGATGACGACGGCGGCGAGGGCACCGAAGGTCATCATCATCATGTTGAGCACGCTCTTGGCCCGCACCATGCCGCCGTAGAACAACGCCAGCCCGGGCGCCATGAGCAGCACGAGCGCGCAGGAGACCAACAACCAGGCGGTGTCGCCGGTGTCGAGGCCGGACGGAGTCACAGCGAGCAGGCTCAAGCGCGATCACCTCGGGCGGTCGGCGGCGACGGGGATGGGTGCCGCTGGGCAGGTCGGCTCACCGTAGCGGTCGGCCAGCTCACCCTCCAGCGGCGTCTCAGCAGCATTTCAGCGGTATGCCGTGTCAGCGGTATGCGGGCGCCAGCCGCTCCCACGGAGCGAGCCGCTCCACGAGCGCCGCCACCCCCAACAGAAGCTGCTCGCCGCCGTCGGGCGCCACCAGCTGCACGGCCAGCGGCGTCCCCGTCCGGGGGTGGACGCCGGCAGGGAGGGAGAGGGCGGGATACCCGGCGAAGTTCCAGGGCGCGGCATACGGCGCGTAGCGGGCGTTGGCGGCGAAGACGCGCGCCCACGAGCGCTGGCCCCACCGTGCGGCCGCGATGGGAGGCGCGGCCAGCGTCGGTGTCACCAGCAGGTCGTGGTGAGTGAAGAACTCGGCCAGCCGCGACCGGAACCGGTCCCGGTCGCGGTCGTGGACGAGCTGCGCCGCGCGGACCACGTCGCCCAGAGCGGCGTGGAACCGCACGGCACGGTCCAGCCGCGACCGCTCCAGACCCTGGGCGTCGTGCGAGGTGCCACCGACCCACCGGGCCAGTAGCGGCAGCGGGTTCGCGGGGTAGGGCGGGTCGACCCGCTCGACCCGATGGCCGGCGCCCGCGAGCAGCCGGACGGTCCGCACGACCGCACGCTCGTGCTCGACGTCGGGACGGACTCCGACGATGGGGGGCTTGGTGGACGCGGCGACACGGAGGGCGCGGTCAGGCTCGCGCACGTCGGCCAGTACCGGCTTGTCGGCCATCACCGAGAGGACGAGTGCGGCATCGGCCACTGTCGTCGCCAGGGGGCCGTTCTCCGCCATGCCGTACCAGTCGTTGGGCCCCAGCTGGGCGGGCACGAGGCCGCTGCCCGGCTTCAGGCCGACCAGACCGCAGCTCGCCGCCGGGATGCGGATCGAGCCCATCCCGTCAGCGGCATGCGCCACCGGCACTAGACCCGAGGCGACGGCAGCAGCGGAACCGCCCGACGACCCGCCCGCGGTGCGGCCGGCATCCCACGGGTTGTGGGTGATGCCGGAAGCGCAGTCGGTCGCGCCGAAGACGCACAGCTCGGGCACCCGGGTGAGGCCGACCACGACGGCACCGGCCGCGCGAAGCCGCGCGACCACCGGGTGGTCGGCTCCCCGGGGGTGAGCCGAGGTGGCGGTCGAGCCGTTGCGCATCGGCTCGCCCTCCACGGGGACGTTGTCCTTGACCGCGAGGGGAACACCCGCGAGGGTTAGCTCGCCAAGGTCCGGGCGGCGCGCCACCGCCTCCGCCTCTGCCAGCGCCTTCTCCGTGCGCACGACCTCGAAGGCGCCAATGGCCTTGTCCTGCTGGGCGATCCGCTGCAACGTCACCTGCACGACATCGGGGGCTGACAGAGCGCCGCTGCGCACCGCCGCTGCGATGTCTGTGGCAGTCAGGGCAGGCGCGGGCGTCGTCATGGGTGCGAGCGTACGGCCGGAGCGTGGCTGTGGCGCTCAGGCCGTCGTGGAAATCACTTCGGTGCGCAGCTCATGACTGCCGTCGGCGAGGGGCGCCTCGTACCAGAGCCGATACCCGCCGCCTGGCAGCGCGACGACATCCAGATACCGGAGGTCGGCGACTGGCTGCTCCCCCAGCGCCACGACCCGGTCCGTACGTCGGAGCGCCACACCTGTCCGCTCCCTGAAGTTCTCCTCGGGGTTGGCGCGCCCGTCGTAGTAGACCCGGTCGTCGACCACCGCAGTCACCCGCGCTCCTCGCGCGTCCCACACGCCGGGGCGCCCCTGCAGCGTCGTCGCGGTCCAGCTCCACCGCACGCCGTCATCGCTGATGGCCAGGCGACTGACCATCCGGTCCTCGGCGCCCGGCACCTCCAGCGGATGGCAGCACACCCAGGCCTCCCAGCTGCCCGCGCTCCGTCGGACGACCGGGTCCTTGACGCCGGTGCTCTGGTCACCGCTCAGGACCGTCACGGGCTCGGCGACCGAGAGAGCCTCGGGAGTGGCGGCCTCGACGAGCTCGATGCGCCAGTGCTTGGTGCCCCGAGTCGCACATGACAGGTACAGCCGCCAGGCGCCGTCATCGGTCCGGACGAGCGCCGGGCGCTCCAGCGACTCGGCATCGAGCTGCTCCTTGGTGAGCTCGGCGAAGGGTGTCATCGCCACGCCGTCAGGGGAACGGGCGAGCACCACCCGACCGCCCCGACTCTGTGCGGTCCGGACCCGGTAGGCGACCACGAAGCCACCGTCCTCGAGCGCCACCGCGCTCGAGGCGCCTGCCCAGCTACCCGGTCCCGGGCCCGGCGCCGCTACGCAGACGTCAAAAGGGCGGGTGGTCGGCTGCAGGAGGTCCATCCGCGCCACGGTAGCCGCCAGGGCGCCAACCTCCGTGGTGCATCGGGCGTCTCAGAGGCACAACCCTTCTTCAGGAGGTCTCGATGCACAAGGTTCTCGGTACGGCAGCGCTCACCACTGTCATCTGTTGTCTGGCCGCTCCCGCTCTGGCGGCGCCCGGCGCATCTCTCGCCGTCTCACCCTCGTCCCAGCACGCCGGCGGTTCGGTGCAGGTGAGCGGCACCTGCGAGGCCGGCACGTCCGGCTTCGCGATCTCCAGTGCCTTCGTCCACGACGCGACGCACGACTTCGCGGGTGTCGGGGCGGCGCCGTTCACGACCGACAGCCAGGGCCGATTCGCCACGACCGCGATGATCGCCAGCGCCACGACGCCCGGCAGCTACACCGTGTCAGCCCGCTGTGGTGGCGGCAACATCGGAGTCACCGCGACGGTGATGGTCACCTCCCGCTCGAGCGTGCCCAGCGCGCCCACCCAGGTGCCTGCGGGGACCGGCGGGCTGGCCGCCACTGGCTCCGGGACCACCCCGCTCGAGCTCGAGCTTGCAGCGCTGGGTGGGGCCCTCGTCCTGGCGGGTGGCGTCGGTTTGGCGCGGCGCAGCCGGCGCTAGAGCGCGGTCCCGATGTCCTCGGCATACCGGGCTGTGCTCACCGTCGGCTCGGCGGCGTGTGTGACCGTGGGCGCGGGCCTGCTCGCCCTCGCGGTCACCATGTCGGCCCAGAACCGGCCCCTGCCGGCCGACTTCGGCCGGCTGCCGGTCACGGCATCGGGGGCGTCGGCGGCAACCCCGGCACCCGCCGTGACGCCGCCGCCGACCCCGGCGTCGGCGGCGTCGGCGTCGACCGCCACGACCACCACGGTCGGCACGACGGACCGCGCCCCGACGGCGCGGGTCACGCCTGCCCCGCCGAGCGCTGTCGCGATCCCGGCCATCGGGGTCCGGGCGGCGGTCCTGGCCGTGCACGCCGTCAACGGGGTGCTCGGGGTGCCCGGCGACCCCCGTGAGCTCGGGTGGTGGGCCGACGGGGCGCCGGCCGGTGCCGCGACAGGGACCGTCGTCCTCGACGGTCACGTCGACTCGGCCGTGTCCGGCGAGGGCGCGCTGTTCGACCTCACCCGGCTGCAGGTCGGTGATGCGGTGCTCGTGACGACGACCCCGGGTCGGACGGTCCGCTTCGTCGTCACGGCCCGCCGCACGTACCTGAAGGTCGACGGCCTGCCGCCCGACCTCTTCCGCACCGATGGCCCACCCGGGCTCGTGCTCATCACGTGCGGTGGCCCGTTCGACCGTTCCGCCCGCAGCTACCTCGACAACATCGTCGTCTTCGCCTCGCCGGCGGCCTAGGGCTCTCGCGTCGCTGTCCTCGGGTCGGCTCGGCCTTGGGCTTGGGCTTGGCGCCGGCTTCGCTGAGTTGGCCGTTGCTTGCCACCGCTGACCTACGTC
>NZ_DASYGF010000001.1:0-8320 GCF_036000045.1 Pedococcus sp. | reverse complement strand
CCTTGCAGTCCTCGATGGAGTACTTGACGTCCTCGAAGCGGTGGTCGCGGAACGACAGCGACATGGAGCCGCTGAAGTCCTCGATGGGGGAAATTTCCTCGAAGATCTCCTCGAGGCCGGAGCGATCCGGCACATCCCCTCTGCCCGCGGCCTTGGCCTCTGCAACACGGGCCTGCCAGCGCTCGTTACCGAGCAGCCAGTCGAAGCTTTCCGTTTGCAGCGCCAAGAGGTCGGGGACCTCGAGGGGTTCGCGGATCTTCGCGAACGACAGACGGCCAGAGGCCGTCCGTGCGGTGGACACAGTCTGAGTCGCGTTGCGCGAGGCAGCCAAGGAGGGGTCCTTCCACGGGCCTGTCTTTAAAACTGATGGTTCGAAACCGAAGTCGCGTCCACCACCGGCCTACGGCCTCGCCTGGAACCAGCCGCGACTTCGTGCCGCAGGGCACGACAAAGGGCGTGGGTCTCAGAGGGGGTCGACGACAGAGGGCAGCGCAAAGGAAGAGCATACACGTAGAAGGGCAGCCTCGTCCAACCGTGTCCAGTTCGGCATGCGCCGCACCGTCGACGGGGGTCTCGTCCGAGGCCTCAAGCCCCGGGTCTCTCGACGCAGACGAGGATGGCCCCCCGCGGGCTCTGCGTCAAGGCGGTCCCAGGCGTTTCGCGTGCCTGGTCTGACGCAGGATGGGCCTAGAAGGCCTCGACCTTGCTCACCAGCCAGCGGTCGCCCACCTTGGACATGGTGGCGATGACGCGGTTCTGGTCGACCGCGGGGGTCGTGTGGTCGGCGCCGACTCGGGCCTGGTTGACGAAGGCCAGCACCCGGACGGTGGACCCGGAGGAGCTCATGACGCCGATG
Source organism: Pedococcus sp. (assembly GCF_036000045.1). Classification (GTDB taxonomy): domain Bacteria; phylum Actinomycetota; class Actinomycetes; order Actinomycetales; family Dermatophilaceae; genus Pedococcus. The sequence goes on along the minus strand of NZ_DASYGF010000001.1, from coordinate 7,464 downwards.
TCGGAGACCTTGGCCTCGACCACCGTCTGGTTCTTGACGGCCAGCGGCTTGATCTCCTTGTCCATCGCCGAGGTGAACTCGGCCTTGAACGGCCCCGTGAGCAGGGTCTCGATCTGCGCTGCCTGGGCGTCGATCGTCTTGTAGTTGTAGCTCAGCATCTGCTCGATCGAGGCCCGCGCGGCGCTCGCCGCGACCCTGTCGGTATTGCTCTGCTGCTGCGGGTCCTGCCAGGTCACCCCGAGCAGGACGGCCAGCAGGGCGAGGCTGGCGACCAGCGCGGCGACGGGGGCGGCCCAGCGGCGCGAGCCCGAGGCAACCGGTGCCGTCTCGGGCGCCTTCGGAGCTGGCGGAGCGGCCACCGGTGGCGCCGGGGCAGGCAGGGGGACTGCGGGCGGCGCGGCGTGCGGGGAGGGCGGCGCAGCGGTGGCCTTGGGGCCGACGGCATCTCCGGCCGCTCGCGACCGGGCCCGCTCCCCTGCCACCGGCCGGCGGGGGCGGCTAGCCGACGAACTCAAGGTTCTCCACCTTCCAGGCCTGCCCGACCAGGCGCAGCTGCAGCCGCATCCGGTAGGTCTTGGTCTCGCCGTTCGGCACCGACGTGTTCTTGGTCGGCGCGACGACTCCCACCAGGGCCACCGCGGAGTCGCGGTCGCCCGATACGAGCGCCGCCTCGATGCGGTTGACGCTCGACTGGGTCTTGTTGGCCACCAGGACCTTCTTGAGGTCGTTCACCGAGGTCGAGTAGCTCGACAGGAACTGTCCGGTGGCCCCGGCCTTGACGCGCGCGATGTCGGCATCGACGTGGGTGTAGTCCACCGTCACGAAGTTGACCGCCAGCTGGCGGGCCGCGGCCAACGCGGCGGCGTTGGCCTCGGAGGTCTGGCGCGCGGCATACCAGGCCCGTCCCCGGGTGGCCCCGAGGGCGAGGGAGGCCACGAGCGCCAGGGCGACGAGCACCCACAGCAACCCAGGGGTGACGCGAAGCGCCGCCGCGGCCCGCTGACGGGGTCCTGCGTCGGAGGTCTGGGCAGCCACGGTCGTACCCGCCGTCCCTTCCCTTGCCTTCACCGCCCGCCCGGCGTGGGTGGTGATCGTGCTCATCGAGCAGCCTCCTTCATGATCCACAGCCACGAGGAGTCCGGGCCAGCCGCCCCCGACGGGGGAAGTGGCACCGATACCGGTGGCATCGTCATGCCCAACGAAGCCGCCATGCCAGGGGATACGGGCTGGTCACCGAAAGCCACGGGCATGGTGCTGTTGGGGCTGCCTGAAGGCCCAGGAGCGTTCTGGGCACCTCGCACACTAGACGCCGACCCCCGCGGGAGCGTGCACCGGGCCGAGGTGTTCGTCGTGCCCCTGCTCGTGTCCTGAGGGCTGCGCCGCACGGTCCCCTGGTAGCCCTGCGTGCACACGGGCGGGCTCTGCGCCATGGCCAGCCCGAAGTGCGCCGTCCCGTCGCCGGGCACGACCGTGTAGCCACCGGCCACGACATCGGGATAGGTGACCAGCAGCTGCTGGATCCCCGCCACGTGCGACGTGGTCACCTGCCCGACGGTGATGAGGTTGGCGATCAGCGCCGCCAGGTTGCCCTGGTTGTCGCGGATGAGCGTCTGGAGCTCCTGCGAGGCCAGGGCACCACGGTCGAGCACGAGCCGAAGGTCCGGGTCCGAGGTCTTGAGGGTGGCGGTCAGGTCGGCGAAGCTGCTCGCGAAGGTCTTGATCTGACCGGAGGTGTCGCGCTGGGTGTTGAGGACGATGCGCCCGTCGTCGAGCAGCTTGATGGTCTGGGGCAGCGCCTCCGTGGCCGACTTCGTGAGGGCGTCGCCACTGTCGAGCAGCCGTTGCAGGTCGGTCCCCCCGCCGGCGAAGGCGGTGCCGAGCTCGTCGACGACCGTGCGCAGGTCGTCGCGGTTGACGGAGTTCACGGTCTGGTCGAGGTTCAGCAGCAGGGTGTCCACGCGCAGGGGGTATGCCGTGTCCTGGCGCGGGATCGTGTCGCCGTCCTTGAGCATCGGGCCACCCGTCCGCTGCGGCTGGAAGTCGAGGTACTGCTCACCGACCGCCGAGCGGTTCTCCACGACGACGTGGGTGTCCTTGGGGATCTCGGTGCCACGCTGGAGCTTGGCCACGACGACGACACCGTCCTTGGAGAGCCGCAGTCCGTCGACCCGCCCGACGGTGACGCCCCGGTAGGTCACCTCGGACCCGACGAAGATGCCGCCCGACTGCGCGAAGTCCGCGCTGACGTGGATCTGGCCGCCGACCACCTGGTCGTAGAGCCCGACGTACTTCGCCGAGAGGACGGAGACGGTGAGCAGGGTGATGAGCAGGAAGGCGAAGAGCTGCACCTGCACCGAGCGCCGGATCATGCGTCACCTCCGTAGAGGGAGCGCCACGAGCTGTCCGAGCTGCCCGACCCCGACTGCGACGAGGACTGCGCCGGCGCGCCGAGCGGGCAGAGGATCACACAGCTGCTGGTCGAGGACGAGCTGGGGCTGGTCGATGACTTGCCCGGCAGCAGACCGCCCGGCAGGGACGGCTTCGGCAGGGGTGGCAGCGTGGTCGGAAGGGGGACGGGCAGGCTGGGGGTCCCGCCGGTGGGCACGACACCCGGGGGCGGGGTGGGCTGGCCGAGGCTGCCGACGAAGGCCTTGGGGTCGGTCAGGTCGAGCTGCAGGTTGGCCGTCATGTTGGTGTAGTCGCCCTTCATCGCTCCGAGGGTCCCGTCGGAGAAGGGGTAGGTGAGCAGGAGCTGCATCGACTTGGGCAGGTTGTCCCCCGCAGCCGTCAGCTCTCCCAGGATCGGCTTGAGCGCCGCAAGGTCGGCCGCGGTGTCCGTCTTGCTCTGCTGGATGACGGTCGTCCCCACCGCCCCCAGCCGGCTGAGCGCCGAGAGCATCCGGACCAGCTGCTGGCGCTGGTCGGCCAGCACCTTGAGCCCCTGGGGCATGGACTCGAGGGCCCGGGCCAGGTCGTCCTTCTGGGCGGCGAGCTTGGCGGCCAGCTTGTCGACGTTGTCGATCGCCCTGACGATGTCGGCCTTCTGGGCGTCGAGGCCCCCGACGAAGGTGTTGAGCTGCTTGATCACGTCGCGGATCTGCGGCTCGTTGCCGTGCATCGCATTGTTGAGCTCTGTCTCGATGACCTTGAGCTGGGCCACACCGCCGCCGTTGAGCAGCAGCGACATCGCCGACAGCACCTCCTCGACCTCCGGGTTGCGGCCCGTCCGGTCGAGCGGGATGTTGTCGCCGTCCTTCAGCGTGCCGACCGGCGCGGTGGCCGGCGGCGGCGAGAGCTCGATGTACTTCTCACCCAGCAGCGAGGTCTGCTTGATCTGGGCGATCGCGTTGTCGGGCAGCTTCACGCTGCGCGGCAGGCGCATGGTGACCCGGGCCGTCCATCCGTTGAGCTCGATCTTCTCGACCGAGCCGACCGTGACCTGGTCGACCTTGACGGACGACTGCGGGACGAGGTCGAGGACGTCGGCGAACTCCGCGGTCACCCGGATGATGTCGCCGCGCTGCGCGGCGCCACCGGGCAGCGGGAGGTCGAACGCCCCCTGGCAGCCGCTGACGCCAAGCAGGGCGGCGCCCGTGGCCAGGGCCACCAGGCTGCGGCGGGCTCGCGGCATACGGGCCGTCATCGCGCTCACTGGGACACCTTCAGCAATCCACCCAGGGTCGGGTCCGCGCCGCGCATCTGCACGGTCGTGGAACCGGACTGGGTCGTCGGGACCGCGCTGGGGACGGCCGAGAGCAGGTTGGTCGGCAGCTGCACGCCCGAGCCCTGGAGCCTGCCGAGCAGGTCGGTGACCGGCTTGAGAGCTCCGGTGACGGTCTTGCAGGCGCTGGCGGGCTGTCCGCTGGCGACGATGAGGTCGCACAGCAGGTTCTGGACCTTGAGGTTCTCGTTGATGTTGGCCCGGGTGTCCAGGGTGCCCGCGGCCGGGTTGTACGCGTTCTGAAGGTTGCTCAGGGCCACCGGCGCGTTGGTCAGCGCCTCGGACAGGGCGTCGCGCTGCGCGGCCACGGTGCCGGTGACGCTGGCGAGCTGGTTGAGGTTGGTGGTCAGGCCGGCACGGTTGTCGTGGACGAACGAGGAGACCTCGTTGAGGGCGATGGCCAGGTTCTTCAGGGCCGCGGCCAGGTCACCGCGCTCACCGTCGAGCTGGACCGAGACGTTGGCGAGGTCGCTGTTGAGGCGTCGGACCTGGCCGTCGTTGGTGGCCAGCATGGTGGTGAAGCTCTGGAGGTTCTTCACCGTGCCGAAGAGGTCGTTGCGTCCTCCGGAGAGGGTCTGCAGCGCCAGCGAGAGGCTGTGGGTGGTGTCATGGAGGTTCTGCCCCTGGCCGGCGAGGTTCTGGGCGCCGGTGTGCAGCAGGTCCTGGAACGCGCCGTTCTTGTTGGCGCCGGTGGGCCCCAGCGCGACGAGCAGCTGGTCCAGGCTCTGCGAGATCCGGTCGAGCTCGACCGGGACCGCGGTGCGGTCCAGCCCGATCTGGGCGCCGGACTGCATCACCGGGCCCGAGGTGTATGCCGGGAAGAGCTGGACGTAGCGGTCGCTCACCAGCGAGGGAGCCACCACCGCCGCCTTGGCGTCCGCCGGGACGCGGTACTTGGCGTCGTACTCGAAGGTCACCAGGACCTTGTCCCCCTCGGGGACCACGTCGTCGACCGTGCCGACCTTGACGCCGAGGATGCGGACGTCGGACCCCGGGTAGAGGCCGACGGCGCGGACGAACTCGCCGGTCACCTTGACCGAGTCGTGGCGCGGCCAGAAGGCGTAGAACCCGGCGACGAGGGCGACCACGGCCAGGGCGGCCACGAGCTTGGGCAGAAGCCCCAGCCGAGGCAGGCGAGGAAGCCTGGGAAGTCTAGCCATCGTCAGCCTCCCGCCGGTGTCGTCAGGTTCTCGATGTAGGTGTCGAACCAGCGGCCGTTGCCGAGCACGTTGGCGAACAGGCGTGTGAACGGCGCCATCGCCTTGATGGTGTTGCCGAGGTCCTGCTCGTGCTTCTGCAGGACGGCGAGCACCCGGGTGAGCTGGTCGAGGGCGGGCTTGAGCTGCGCCCGGTTGTCACGGACCAGGCCGGTGATCTGCTGGGCCATGGCCGAGGTGTTCGTGAAGAGCGTATGGATGGCGGCGCGGCGGGCGTTCAGCTCGACCATGAGCAGGTCTGCGTTATTGATGATCGACTCCACTGCCTTGTTGCGTTGGGCCACGGTGCCGGAGACGCTGTTGGCGGAGGCCAGCAGCTGCTTGAGCTGGGTGTCTCTGGAGGCGATGGTGCCTGACAGCCGGGTCAGGCCCGACAGGGCCGCCTTGACCTCGGGGGGGCTGTCCTTGAACGTGGTCGCGAGGGTGGTCAGTGACTTCGCGAGGAGGCCGGTGTCGATGTCACCGGCGGTCGTCGCAAGGTCGGAGAACGCGTTGACGATGTCGTAGGACGACACGGTGCGGTCCAGCGGGATCACCGAGTCGGTCTTGAGCTGGCCGGAGCCGGCCGGCTCGAGGGAGAGGTACTTCTGGCCCAGCAGGGTCTTCATCCTGATCGACGCGCCGGTCCGGTCGCCGAACGCCACAGGCTCGGTGATCTTGAAGTCGACGACCACGTGGTTGCCGGCGAGGTCGACGCTGTTCACCTTGCCGACCTTGACGCCGGCGATGCGGACGTCGTCGCCGGCCAGCAGGCCGCCGGCCTCACTGAAGTCGGCTCGGTACTCGTCGCCACCACCGATCAGCGGCAGGTTGGCGACGTTGAACGCCAGGACCAGCAGGAGGGCGATGAGGGTCAGACCCGCTGCCCCGATGGGGACCGGGTTGCGCTCGCGGAACGGGATGCTCACTTGCACCTCGCTGCCGTCGCGCCGCCCGGCTTGCCCAGCTGGATCGCCGGACCCACCGGGACCTTGATCGTGCCGGAGAAGTCGCACATGTAGAAGTTGAACCAGGAGCCGTACGAACCCGTCTTGGTGATCTGGTCGATCTTGGCGGGCGAGGTGGCCAGGAACTTCTCGAAGATGGCCGTGTTGGACGGCTTGTTCAGGTTGGTGGTCAAGGCTCTCAAGTTCTCGATGTCGCTCTTGATCGAAGGGCGGGTGAGCTGGAGCAGGTCGGCGGTCTGGGCCGTCAACGAGTTGATGTTGGTCAGCGAGGCTCCGATGGTCTGGCGGTCCGCCGCCAGCCCGGAGACGAACCGCTGCAGCTGGTCGATGAGCTGCTTGAGGGCGGAGTCGTGGGCGTCGACCGTGCCCAGGACCGTGTTGAGGTTGGTGATCGTGCGGCCGATCACGGCATCCCTGTCCGCGAGGGTGGAGGTGAGGGAGGCAGTCGTGGCCAGCAGCGAGTTGACGTTGCCACCCTCGCCCTGCAGCACGCTGATGATCTCGCCGGACAGCTCGTTGACATCCTTGGGGGACAACGCGGCGAACAGCGGCTTGAACCCGTTGAACAGGACCGTGAGGTCCAGGGCCGACTGGGTGTGGTCGAGGCCGATCGTCGCCCCGTCGCGTAGCGGTGTGGCACCGCCGACGTCCTGGGTCAGCGCGATGTACCGCTCGCCGACGAGGTTCCGGTACTTGATGGTGGCCTTGGTGCCCTGGGTGAGGACGCTGGTCTTGAGGACGTCCATACCCACCTTGGCGTGGATCCGGTCCGGCGCGACCTGGATCGAGGTCACCTCCCCGACGCGGACGCCGGCGATCCGGACCTCCTGCCCGGGTGCCAACCCCGTGACGTCGGTGAAGATTGCTTGGTAGTGGGCCTTGTCACCGAACTGGACGTTGGCGATGGTGGCCGCCAACGTGCCCGTGGCGAGGAGGGTCACGGCGACGAACACGAGGAACTTGACCAGGCTGGCTCGGGTGCTCACGGCTGGCTCACCACCGCTCCGCGCAGCATGGGCCCCGCCAGCAGCGTCGTGATGGCCGACGGACGCGCGGTGCCATCCGGGGACAGGAGGGCTGCCACGAGATTCTGCTCCTGCTGGGTGCCTGCGAGACCCGAGTCCGCCTCGGGGATCGAGAGCCCGGCCTGACCGGCGAACATGGTGGGCAGTGCGCTCCCTGCGCCCGAGGGCGAGCCCGACGTGCCGTCGTTGAAGTGGATGCCCGCGCGAGGGTGCTGCTGGTTGCCGTAGTGATCTGGCAGCCCGTAGCAGTTGGGTCCCCTCGAGTCGCCCCAGCGAGGCTCCTCACCCGGGTGGTAGCCGGGCCGCTGCGGGGAGGTCTCGATGGTCAGGTGGAACACGTCGCCCCTCCAGGCATCGTCGATGCGCGGCACCCAGTTGGTCAGCGCCGCCGCCAGGCACGGGTACTCGGGGGCGTACTTGGCGAACACCTCGGCGGTCGGCCGCTGCACCCGACCCACCTGGATGATCCGCTGCCCGTTGGCGTCCAGGAAGTCCGCCGTCGTGTTCGCGAACCCCGCCGTCCCGGCCAGGAACCCCGCCAGCTGATGCTGCTT
>NZ_DASYGF010000034.1:0-20408 GCF_036000045.1 Pedococcus sp. | reverse complement strand
GTATATCGAGAAGTACCACGAGGTGCTGCTGCACGTCTGGGAGTCGCGCACCCACGCCATCGCCGAGGCCATCCTCGTCACCTACTACCCGACCGTCCTGGCCAGCGGCGAGCTGCTCGAGGCGTCGGAACGCTGGCTCGCGGCGCACGGCTCCTCGGCTCCGGCCGGGCTGACGCGACTCGTGGCCGAGAACCGCGATGCGGTCGCACGCGCCCTGCGAGCCCAGGCCCGCGACAGCCGGGGCGCCCATGCCTGAGGCCTTCCTGCACCGCCTCGCGCAGCTCACCCCCGAGAAGGTCTGGGAATGGTTCCTCGGAGCACCGCTCCAGATCCTCGTGACGGTCATCGGCGCCGCCATCCTGCGATGGGTCCTGCTCCGCTCGATCGGGCAAGTCATCAATGTCACGATGGCCAAGTCCGACGCCCGACGCGCACGCGAGCCCGGCCGCGCGAGCAGGGCCCTTGCCCACGCCACCGGCCTCGACCGCGAGCGCCAGCGGCAGCGCACGCTCACCATGGCCTCGCTGCTCAAGAGCATCGTGACGTTCGTTGTCGCGCTGATCACGATCCTCACCGTCATGGCGATCATCGGGATCCCGCTCGCGCCGCTGCTCGCCTCCGCCGGTGTCGGCGGCGTGGCCCTCGGTTTCGGCGCCCAGAGCCTCGTGAAGGACTTCCTGTCGGGAATCTTCATGATCCTCGAGGACCAGTACGGCGTCGGCGACATCATCGACACCGGCACGGCCGTGGGGACCGTCGAGGAGGTCAGCCTGCGCGTCACCCGGGTGCGCGACGGGTCGGGCGTCGTCTGGTACATCCGCAACGGCGAGATCGTCCGGATCGGCAACAAGAGCCAGGGCTGGTCGACGGCCACGGTGGACATCCCCGTGTCGTACTCCGAGAACCTCGAGGCCGTCATCCCGCTGATCCGCGAGGTCGTCCACGCCGTCGACCAGTCGCCCCAGTGGCGGGACGTGCTGCTCGAGGAGCCTCAGGTCGTCGGCGTGGAGTCGATCGCCGGCGGGGTCGTGACCGTCCGGGTGGTGGTCAAGACCGCCCCCGAGCAGCAGTACGGCATCTCCCGCGAGATCCGCGAGCGCGTCAAGGCGTCCTTCGACGCTCACGGCATCAAGGCGCCGACGTTCGCCCCCTTCGGACCGGTGAGCCCATGACCATCGGACGAGACGCGCCCTTCGAGAGCTTCTACGACCAGGTCGGTGGGCACGAGACGTTCCGGAAGCTGGTCTCCGAGTTCTACCGCGGTGTCGCGGACGACCCTCCGCTGCGCGTCATGTACCCCGAGGAGGACCTGGGTCCTGCCGAGGACCGCCTGCGCATGTTCCTCGAGCAGTACTGGGGCGGACCGACGACGTACTCCGAGCAGCGCGGCCATCCTCGGCTGCGGATGCGCCACCACCCCTTCGCGGTCACGCCCACCCAGCGCGACCGCTGGCTGCACCACATGATGGCCGCCGTCGACTCGCTCGACCTTCCCCCCGCCAACGACCTGCTGCTGCGCGACTATCTGGAGCGGGCGGCATACTCCATGGTCAACACGCTGGAGGACTGAGCCGCACTCCCGAGAGGGCCCGGTCCACGAGGCAAGACGGGGATATCCCGGTTTCGTGTCAGAGCCCCGATAGTGGAGCATTGATGCCCGTGACTCGCTCCCTCTCCACTCACCTGATCCACCCTGCCGCCGCCGAGGATGCCGCCTGGTGGCGTCACGCGGTGATCTACCAGATCTACCCGCGGTCGTGGGCCGACTCCGACGGTGACGGCATCGGCGACCTGCCCGGTGTGACCGCCCGGCTCGAGTACCTCAAGGCCCTCGGCGTCGACGCGGTCTGGTTCAGCCCCTTCTACACCTCCCCCCAGGCGGACGCCGGCTATGACGTCGCCGACTACCGCGACATCGACCCCCTCTTCGGCACGCTGGCCGACGCCGACGCGATGGTGGCCAAGGCGCACGGCCTCGGACTCAAGGTGATCGTCGACCTCGTGCCCAACCACAGCTCCGACGAGCACGTGTGGTTCCAGGCCGCCCTGGCGGCCGAGCCCGGCAGCCCGGAGCGCAACCGGTACATGTTCCGGGACGGCAGAGGCGTCGACGGCAACGAGCCGCCGAACGACTGGCACTCCGTGTTCGGTGGCGACGGCTGGACCCGCGTCACCGAGCCCGACGGCACGCCCGGCCAGTGGTACCTGCACCTCTTCGACAGCAAGCAGCCCGACTTCAACTGGGACAACGAAGAGGTGCGCGCCGAGTTCGAGGCCGTCCTGCGGTTCTGGCTGGACCGGGGCATCGACGGGTTCCGGGTCGACGTCGCGCACGGCCTGGTCAAGGAGCCGGGCCTGCCCGACTACGACACCGAGCTGCACATCCTCGACGGCGAGCTCCAGCCCGGGGCGCCCAAGCCGCCGATGTGGGACCAGGACGGCGTCCACGAGGTCTACCGCGCCTGGCGCAAGATCCTCGACAGCTACGGCCAGCCCGACCGGATCCTCTGCGCCGAGGCCTGGGTGCGTCCCCAGGAGCGGGCCGTGCACTACGTGCGTCCGGACGAGATGCACCAGGCGTTCAACTTCGACTTCCTGCAGGCGCAGTGGCGGGCCGCCGACCTCCGCGAGGTCATCGGCTCCTCGCTGACCGCCGCCGACAGTGTCGGAGCGCCGAGCACCTGGGTGCTGTCCAACCACGATGTCGTCCGGCATGCCTCGCGCCTGGGCCTGCCGGTGGGCCAGCGGCGTCCCAACGGCATCGCCGCCGACGACCCGCAGCCGGACCGAGAGCTCGGCCTGACCCGGGCGCGTGCGGCGACGGCCCTGATGCTCGCGCTCCCTGGTGGCGCCTACCTCTACCAGGGTGAGGAGCTCGGCCTCCCCGAGTCCACCGACATGCCCGACGAGTTCCGCCAGGATCCGACCTTCGTCCGCAGCAAGGGCGAGGAGATCGGCCGCGACGGCTGTCGTGTCCCCATGCCGTGGGCCAAGGAAGCGCCGTCGTTCGGCTTCGGCCCGTCGTCGCAGTCGTGGCTACCGCAGCCGGCGGTCTACGGCGACTACGCCGTCGACCAGCAGGACGGCGTGGACGGCTCGACACTCGAGCTCTACCGCACGCTGCTGCAGGTGCGCCGCGCGCGCAGCCTGGGGACCGGCGGCCTGCAGTCGGTGGACGGTTTCGGTGACGACGTGGTGGCACTGCTCAACACCGGCCAGGGCGAGCAGACCCTCGTGCTCGCCAACCTGGGCGACCAGCCCGTGGCGCTGCCCGACGGCGCCACCGTGCTGGTGTCGTCCGGCCCCCTCACCGCGAGCGGTGAGATCCCGACCGACACCACGGTCTGGGCAGCACTCTGAGCGGTCCGGCGGCTCCCACGGCAGACTGACGACGTGGGAGCCGCCGACTTCGCGTACTTCGACGCCTCGACCCCGATCGGCCTGGCGCATCGTGGCGGGGCGAAGCTCGCCGCGAACCTGCGGCTTGAGAACACCATGGCGGCCTTCCGCGAGGCCGTCCGCCTGGGCTACCGCTATCTCGAGACCGACGTGCACGCCACGGCGGACGGCGTGCTCCTGGCCCTCCACGACCACCGGCTCGACCGCGTCACGACCAGTGCGGGGCTGGTGGCCCGCCTCCCGTATGCCGAGGTGCGCAGGGCGCGGATCAACGGCACCGAGGAGATCCCGCTGCTCTCCGAGCTGCTCGAGGAGTTCCCCTCGACGCGGTTCAACATCGACGTCAAGGCCCGCGGAGCCCTCGACCCGCTCGCCGAGGTGATCCGCCGGCATGACGCCCTCGACCGGGTCTGCGTCGGGTCGTTCTCGGACCGGCGGCTCCAGACCGTGCGGCGGCTCCTCGGCCCCCGGCTGGCCACGGCCGCGGGTCCGGCAGAGGTGGCGGCCCTGCGACTTGCTCCTGAGCACATCCTCCGGTGGCTGCGCTCCCCCGCGCCCGTCCTGCAGATCCCGACCGGGCACGTCGTGGCGGGCCGCCGACTCGACCTCGTGACGCCCGAGCTGCTGGATCGTGCCCACGCCCTCGGCAAGCATGTGCACGTCTGGACCATCGACGACGCCGCGGAGATGCACCGCCTCTTCGACCTCGGGGTCGACGGAATCGTCTCCGACCGCATCGACACCCTCGCCGCGGTGCTCGCCCAGCGCGGCGTACCCTTGCGCCAGTGAGTGCCCCAGCCCCGACGCGCACCGGTGTCTTCCACCCGGCATACGCGCTCGTCTCCCTGGCGTTGGTCGCCCTCATCACCGTCATCGCCTTCGAGGGCATGGCCGTCTCCACCGCCATGCCTGCGGCGGCACGCGAGCTGGACGCGGTCCGCTCCTACGGCCTGGCCTTCTCTGTCATGCTCACGACCCAGCTCCTCGGCATCGTGCTCGCCGGGGTGTGGTGCGACCGGTCCGGAGCATTGCCCTCGCTGTATGCCGGCCAGGCCCTCTTCGCCGCCGGCTGCGGCGTCTGCGGCGCTGCGCACTCGTTCGGGACCTTCCTCGTCGGGCGTGGTGTCGCTGGCTTCGGCGGCGGGCTGATCATCGTCGCGGCCTACGTCGTCATCGGGCGCGCCTACCCGGAGTCGTTGCGCCCCAAGGTGTTCAGCGTGATCTCGGCCGCGTGGATCCTGCCCTCGCTGCTCGGGCCGCCGATCGCGGCCTGGGTCACGTCGACCTGGTCCTGGCGCTGGGTCTTCTGGCTCGTCGTGGTGCCCGTCGTGGTGGCACTCCTGCTGGTGCTCGCCCGGCGCGGGCAGATCGCCGGCGCCGACGAGCAGGTCGAGGAGTCCAGCCGAGACCGCCGCGAGCACACTCGCGCGGCGTGGGCCGGGCTGCTCATCGCCGCGTCGGCGGGCGCGCTGGAGTGGGGCACTCGCGACCTCGAGCTGACCTGGTCCGTGGCGACCGTCGTCGCGTTGGTGGGGATCGTGGGCGTCGCCGCCAGTGCGCCGCTGCTGCTCCCGCGGGGCACCTGGCTCATGCGCCGAGGGCTCCCCTCGGTCATGATCGCGCGGTTCCTGCTGACATCGTCATTCTTCGGGACGATCACCTACATCCCGCTCATGCTGGTCAACGAGCGCGGCCTCTCGCTCGGCGCCGCAGGGACAATCCTGGCCGTGGGCTCGCTCGGCTGGTCGGCCGGCTCGTGGGTGCAGGGGCGCGACCGCTGGTCGGGCCGGCGGCACCGCTTGGTCTCCCTGGGTGGCGCACTGCTCTGCGCCGGCCTGCTCGCCGTCGTGGCCATCACCCACTTCGCCTGGAACCCCTACCTCGTGGGGGTCGCGCTGCTGGCCTGCGGCATGGGCATGGGGCTCGGCACCGCGAGCCTGTCGGTCCTCTCGCTGCTGCTGACACCGCCGGCCGACCACGGCTCGACGTCGTCCTCGCTGCAGCTCGCCGACGTGCTCGGCTCGGTGCTGGGAATCGCCTCGGCAGGCGCCGCGTTCGCCGCCCTGCACACGGCCGCCGGGCACGACGTCCCCGTGTATGTCGGCATGTGGCTGGCCCTGAGCGCCGTGGCGGCGCTCGTGGTGGTGGCGGGTCAGCGCATCAGGACGTGACCTGCCGGCGTCGACAGCCGCGTCCAGCGGCCGTGCGCCCACACCGTCGCCGCCGTTCCCTCGGGCACGAACCCCAGCACGTATGCCGCGAAGGCGCCACCCGTGCGCACCGGCGGGACGGTCGTGGTCGAGCGGCCCCACACCTGGCGTCGCAGCGCCGTCACCGCCTGTGCGCCGGCGTCGGCGGGCGCACCCTGGGCGATCTCCGCGATGCCCTGGCGCGCGGCCTCGACCAGGTCCTCGACAGCGACCGTACCCACCCGCTCCCAGCCGGCCCTGGGAGGCGCCACGGCCGACCACGGAACAGCCACGGTCATCGCAGGGACGGGCAGTCGGACCCCGGACGTGCGCGCGACGCGGTCCCCGACCGCGGCGAGCGCCACGGTGGTGTCGAGGGTCGTGGCCTCGGCCAGGGGCATGGTGCGCAGACCGAGGACGGCCCCGTCCCCCATGAGTCCGCTGCCCGGCAGCACGCCGACATAGGCCGCGAGGGTGGTGCCGTCGGCCTGGAGGCGGACGGCGCCGTCTTGGTCCGCGGCGCGCGCGCGGCCGACGAAGGTCCCCAGGTCAGCCAGGCCCTGGGCATCGGGAAAGACGAGCTCCATCAGCGTCGACGCCACCGGAAGGGCACCGGGTCACCCGAGTGCCGGTCCAGCACGGCCCGTAGTGCCTCGTCCATGCGGCGCGGGCGAGCCGTGGCGAAGTCGTAGAGGACCAGGGTCGTCTCGGCCCGTGCGTAGACCGTGTCGGGGTTCGACCGACCGTCGCGGACCTCGTAGGCCAGGTCGAAGCCAGCCCCGCCGATCCGGGTCGCCCACATCTCCACGACGATCGGCGGCACGCGGAACTGCAGTGGCGCGAGGTACTCGATCTCGTGTCTGGCCACCAGGATCCCCTCGGACAGGACTGACCGGTCCTGCCCGAACCAGCTCTCGAACCCGATCACCCGGGCGTCCTCGAGCAGGCGCAGGAACTGCACGTTGTTGACATGGCCGTAGGCATCCATGTCGCTCCACCGCAAGGGGACGTCGACGCGGTAGCGCTCGGCCGAGGCGGTCTCCGGCTGCTGGGGCATGTGGACATCCTGGCAGGGGTGTCGGCCACCCGGCATACGGTGGTCGGCATGGGAGCACCCAGCGAGACACTGACGCAGCCACCCACCGAGGCGCTGACGGGCCTGCACCAGCGCGCCACCGAGGTGCTGCGGCGGCTGGTGGGGCGCGCCGACGTCGACTTCCGCGAGGGCCAGCTCGAGGCCGTGGAGGCGCTGGTGGGGCGGCGCCGCCGGGTGCTCGTGGTGCAGCGCACCGGGTGGGGCAAGTCGGCCGTCTACTTCGTGTCGACCGTGCTGCGCCGGGCCGAGGGAGCCGGTCCGACCGTGATCGTGTCGCCCCTCCTGGCGTTGATGCGCGACCAGGTCGCGGCCGCCGAACGAGCGGGCATCCGGGCCGTGACGATGAACTCCGCCAACGCCGAGGAGTGGGGTCAGGTGTCAGCGGCGCTGGCGCGTGACGAGGTCGATGTCCTGCTGGTCAGCCCGGAGCGGCTGAACAACCCGCGGTTCCGTGAGGAGCAGCTGCCCGACCTCGCGCGGCGCTGCGGGCTGCTCGTCGTCGACGAGGCGCACTGCGTCTCCGACTGGGGCCACGACTTCCGGCCCGACTACCGTCGGATCCGCGACCTGCTCACCACGCTGCCGACCGACACCCCGGTGCTGGCGACGACGGCCACCGCGAACGCCCGGGTCGTCACCGACGTCGTCGAGCAGCTGGGTGCGGGCGGCCACGAGGTGCTGACCCTCCGCGGCGGCCTCGCGAGACAGTCCCTGCGGCTCGGCGTGATGCGCCTGGCCTCCCCGCAGCAGCGGCTCGCGTGGCTGCTGGCCCATCTCGGCTCGCTGCCGGGTAGTGGCATCGTCTACACGCTCACCGTCAGCGCGGCTGAGGACATCGCGGTGGCGCTGCGCGAGGCGGGACACGAGGTGCGGGCCTACACCGGCCGCACGGACCCCGCGGACCGTGAGCAACTCGAGGCGAGCCTGCGCGACAACGAGGTCAAGGCGCTCATCGCGACCTCGGCGCTCGGCATGGGGTTCGACAAGCCCGACCTCGGGTTCGTGCTGCACCTCGGGGCACCCTCATCGCCGGTGGCGTACTACCAGCAGGTCGGGCGTGCGGGCAGGGCCACCGAGCGGGCCGACGTGCTGCTCCTGCCGGGGCCTGACGACAAGGACATCTGGGCCTACTTCGCCTCGGCCTCGATGCCGCAGCAGGAGCAGGCCGATGCCGTGCTCCGCGCCTTGGCGGAGGCCAGCAGGCCGCTGTCGACGGTGGCGCTGGAGGCGATGGTCGACATCCGGCGCACGCGGCTCGAGCTGTTGCTCAAGGTGCTCGACGTCGACGGTGCGGTCCGGCGGGTCCCCGGGGGGTGGACCTCGACGGGTGAGCCGTGGACCTACGACGTCGAGCGGTACGCACGGGTGAGCCAGGCTCGGGTGCGCGAGCAGGAGCTGATGGTCGCCTACGAGCAGGCCGACACGTGCCGGATGGCGTTCCTGCAGGAGGCCCTCGACGACGACACCGCGGAGCCCTGTGGGCGCTGCGACTCGTGCGCGGGTCCGTGGTTCCCTTCCGAGATCCCGGACGTGGCGCTGACCACCGCTCGCGGACGGCTGGAGCGCGCTGGGGTCGAGCTCGAGCCGCGAGCACAGTGGCCGTCCGGCATGGAGCGCCTCGGGGTCCCCCTCAAGGGCAGGATCGCGGCGGACGAGGCGATGTCCGCCGGCCGCGCGGTCGCGCGGCTGACGGACCTCGGCTGGGGCCAGCAGCTGCGCACACTGCTGCGTGAGCCAGACACTGCGGCACCCGAGGCGTTGCTTCAGGCGTGCATCCCGATCCTTCGCGACTGGGACTGGAGCGAGCGGCCGGCCGCCGTCGTCACCGTCCCCTCGCGGCGGCGCCCGCAGCTCGTCGAGTCCGTGGGTCGCGGCATCGCCCAGCTCGGGCGGCTCGAGTGGCTGGGCTCGCTCGAGCCGGTCGCGGGCGGCCCGGTCGGGGAGGCCGGCGGCAACAGCGCCTTCCGGCTGGCCGGCGTCTGGGGCCGGCTCACAGCAGGGTCGGCACTCCGCGACCGTCTCCGAACGCTCGACGGTCCGGTTCTGCTCGTCGACGACGTCGCAAGCTCGCGATGGACGCTGACCGTCGCCGCCCAGGCCCTTCGTCAGGCCGGGGCGGCGACAGTGCTCCCGTTCGTCCTCGCCATCGACGGCTGAGGCGAGGCTCAGCCGTCGATGCAGCTCAGCGCGTCAGGCGACAGCGGCAACGGGCTCGACGGCGACCAGAGCCTCTACTGCGGCCAGCAGCCGGCCCACGACCTCTTCGTCACCCAGGACGTCGACGTCGATCGAGGTCTGCGACACCGCGATGTGATCGGGGGCGACCGCACCGGCGATCGTCGCCGAGTGGCGCGCGTGCTCGTGGGCCCACTTGCCGCCATACGGCGTGGGGGTGGCACCGACCACGGCGAAGGGCTTCCCCTTGATGGCGCCGCGGCCGTACGGGCGGGACAGCCAGTCGATGGCGTTGTTGAGCACGGCCGGCATCGTGCCGTTGTACTCCGGCGTCACGGCCAGGACGCGGTCGGCGCTGGCGACGAGGTCGCGCAGCCGCTGAGCCGCGGCAGGCACGTCGGCGCCGTCGAGGTCCTCGTTGTAGAACGGGATCTCGCCCAGGCCTTCGGCGATCTCGACCGAGACGCCCTCGGGGCTGCGCTCAACGAGCTTCTCGGCGATCTGGCGGTTGAGCGAGTCGGCACGCAGGCTTCCTACGAGGACGACGATGCGGATGTCAGACGACTGGGACATCTAGGACCCTTTCGGGGAGAAAGTTCGGGGGACGCCTTCGTAAACGGACCATAGTCCGTTTACATTCCCCGCAGGTCAGAGGCGCCTCGCTGCCTAGACTGCCGCCATGTCGAGCACGCCGCTCTCGCTGCTCGGGGGCCCGCCACCCGAGCGTGCCGACGCGGCCCGCAACCGCGAGGCGCTGCTGGCTGCTGCGAGCCGCCTCGTCGAGCGCTGCGGCGTCGATGCCATGACCATGGATGCGGTCGCCCACGAGGCAGGCGTCGGCAAGGGCACCGTCTTCCGCCGGTTCGAGAGCCGGGCCGGCCTGATGGGCGCTCTGCTCAACCAGCTCGAGGCCACCTGGCAGAGCCTCGTCATCAGTGGCCCCCCACCCCTGGGCCCGGGCGCCGCCCCGATGGACCGGCTGCTGGCGTTCGGCCGCTCCCGGCTGGAGTACAACCTCAGGGCGGCTCAGCTCATCGCCGCATCGGGTCAGATCGGACGCGGCTCGCTGGCGGCGCGCTCGTTCACGGCCCAGCACGTCGTCCACCTACTCGGCCTGCTCGAGGTCCGGGGTGACCGGGCCTTCCTGGGCCTGGCGCTACTGGCCCCGCTGGAGAGCGTCGTCGTCGAGCAGGCCATGTCCAGGGACGGCTTCCCAGTCGAGCAGTTCATCGCCGGCTGGCAGGACCTCGCTCGCCGCATCGTCGCCAGCTAGGACCTCCACCGTCAGCAGCGGCAGGAACACCTGCACGATCGGACCGATCAGCACGGCATACAGCACCGTCCCCAGTCCCACGACGCCGCCCATGGACCACCCCACGGCCAACACGGTCAGCTCGATCGTGGTCCGCACCAGCCGGAAGCTCCGGCCCGTCCGGCGCACCAACCCGGTCATGAGACCGTCGCGCGGCCCGGGGCCGAACTGGCTGCCGATGTACAAAGCACCCGCGAGGCCGTTGAGCACGATTCCCCCAAGGAGCAGCCCGGATCGAGCCGGCATCCCCGTGGGGGCCCCGAGCAGTGCCAGCGTGGCGTCGGTCGCGAGCCCGATCACGACCACGTTGGCCACGGTCCCCAACCCCGGCCACTGGCGCAGCGGGATCCAGAGCAGGAGCACGAGCACCCCGATGATGATCACCACCGTGCCGAAGCTCACGGGGAGGTGCTGCGCCACCCCGTAGTGGAAGACGTCCCAGGGGTCCAGGCCGAGCCGCGAGCGCACCATCATGCCCATGGAGACGCCATACAGGGTCAGGCCGAGGGCGAGCTGGACGAGGCGGCGCACGGTCCGTCCGGCGCGCAGCTGCTGCATCGGGGTCAGGGGTGCGAGGCTCGTCCTGGTCATAGGGTCAAGATTGGCTGGCATTGGCCTGGTTTTCCATAGCCAATCGTGCGAAAGTGGCCTTCATGGTGTCACCCGGCATGGCGTCCCGCAGCATCTCCGCCTCCCGTCTGGTTCCCATGCTCGGCGCCGCACTCGAGGTGACCCCCGCCTACCGAGGTCTCGCCGATGCGCTCCGCCTGCTCGTGGCGGACGGGCGGCTCCCGTCCGGCACGCGCCTGCCCAGCGAGCGCGACCTCACCACCGCGCTGTCGGTGAGCCGGACCACCGTCTCCCGTGCGTATGCCGAGCTGCGCGACCGCGGCTTCCTCACCTCGCGGCAGGGCTCGGGCAGCGTGGTCACGCTGCCCGGGGGCGCCGCCGGCCGGGGGCGCGGCACCGCCCTGGAGCCGTCCTCGGAGTCTCTTCCGGGCGACGTCATCGACCTCACCTGCGCGGCCATGAGCGCACCGGTGGGCACCGTCGCCGCGTACGAGCGCGCGGTGGCCGAGCTGCCGCGCTACCTCGGTGGCACCGGCTACCACCCCCTCGGCCTGAGCACGCTCCGGGAGGCGCTCGCCGCGCGCTATACCGAACGCGGACTGCCCACTGCCCCCGACCAGGTCATGGTGACCACCGGCGCCCTCGCGGGGCTGGCCGTGACGGCCCGGGCGGTGCTGGCGCCAGGCGACCGCGTGCTGCTGGAGCACCCGACCTACCCGAACGCCATCGACACCCTGCGCCGCAGCGGGGCCCGTGCGGTCGCCCTGCCGCTCGAAGGCAGTGGCTGGGACATCGCGGCGGCGGACGCCGCGCTGCGCCAGACGGCACCTCGCGCGGCCTACCTCATCCCCGACTTCCACAACCCGACAGGCGCGCTGATGCCCGACGCCCAACGCGCCGAGCTCGGACGCGCGCTCGCGGGCTCCCACACGGTCGGCATCGTGGACGAGACGCTGGTCGACCTGGCCCACGATGCAGCGCTGTCGATGCCCCGCCCGCTCGCGGCGTACCACCCGCGCACGGTGACCCTGGGCGGCGCCAGCAAGTCCTTCTGGGGCGGACTGCGGATCGGCTGGGTCCGGGCGCCGCGTGAGCTGATGCCCGCGCTGGTGAGCGCGCGCCTCACCCTCGACCTGGGGGCGCCGGTGCTGGAACAGCTCGTCCTCGCCGACCTCCTCGAACGGCGGCAGGGGCTCCTGCGTGAGCGCCGCGCCGCGGTGGTGGCGACCCGTGACGTGTTCGTCAGCGCGCTGCGAGATCGCTTGCCGCAGTGGCAGTTCCGTATGCCGCAGGGCGGCCTCTGCCTCTGGGCCGAGCTCCCGGAGCCGCTCTCGACGCCCCTGTGCGCGGCTGCGGACCAGCGTGGTCTGGTCCTGGCGCCCGGATCGCAGTTCGCGGTCGAGGGAGGTCTGGAGCGCTACCTCCGACTCCCCTTCACGGGTCACTCTGCCGAGATCGTCACCCAGGCCGTGGATCGCCTGGCACTCGCCTGGGACGACGCCCTCTCGGGACGGCCCGCTCGCTCGGCGCGCTCACCCCTGGTCGCCTGAGGCGCGCCCGCTAGGGTCGGGTCGTGACTTCTGAGAACCCTGCCGGGTCCAACGCGCCCTCCGACTCAGCGGTCGACCCGCTGGCCGACCCGCTGACCGACCTGCTCGACACCCTCGACCTCGAGGAGCTCGGCACCGCGCGGATCACGGTCGAGGGCGTGGGCGACTCCACCGAGTTCGGCGAGTCCGGGGCAACGGTGTTCCTCGGTCGCAGCCAGCGGATGCCCCACGGTCGAGTGTTCGGCGGCCAGGTGCTGGCCCAGTGCATCATCGCTGCCGGTCGCACGATGGCCGACGTGGACGACGGCGACGGCCCGAGGCGGATCCACTCTCTGCACGGCTACTTCATGCGACCCGGCGACGACACCCAGCCGATCCGCTTCGCGGTGGAGCGGATGCGGGACGGCAGGTCGTTCTCGACGCGGCGGGTCCACGCCATCCAGGACGGCATGCCCATCCTGTCGATGATCACGTCCTTCCAGGAGCAGGCCGGCGGCCTGGACCATCAGGACCCCATGCCCGACGTCCCGGGGCCAGACAGCCTGACCTCGCTGGGGAGCCTGCTCGATGGCATCGACCACCCCGGAGCCCGTCACCTCGTCAACCGCCCTATCGAGCTGCGTCACGTGGAGGGCAACCTGTTCGTGACGCCCGTCGCCGAGCCCGTCGCGCGGCAGAGCGTGTGGATGAAGGCGATCGGCCGACTCCCCGACGACCCGCTGATCCATGCCGCGGTCCTCGCGTACGCGTCCGACTACACGTTGCTCGAGCCGGTCCTACGCCGTCACGAGCTGATGTGGAGCGACCCCAGGCTGCGGCCTGCCAGCCTCGACCACGCCATGTGGTTCCACCGCCCCGTGCGGGCCGACGAGTGGATCCTTTACGACGAGGAGTCGCCCTCGGCGTCCGGCGGCCGGGGCCTGGGGCTGGGCCGGATGTTCGCCGCGGACGGCACCCTCGTGGCCACCGTCGCCCAAGAGGGCATGGTCCGCGTCAAGGAGTCCTGAGGCGGGGTTGCCGCCGAGCTGGACCTGCGACGTGCCGGGAGACCTACGTACCCGATGCCGTCGGGGCGACCCGCACCACGGCCACGCTCTGCGGCGGCAGGTGCAGGCCGTCGCGCTGCACCTTGGTGCGCTCGGGGTCCCAGGCGAGTACGACCTCGACCGTCGTCCCCTCGCTGCCCGCCTCCGCCGATCCGGAGGCCCCACCCGCGGCCGTGGCCGCACCAGCGGCTCCACCCGCGACGCCCCGCAGCGGAACGTGCCAGCGCGAGGACCCCGAGAGGTTGACCACGGTGTGCAGGGTCCCGCGCCGGACGACCAGCCACTGGGCGTCCTCGTCGAAGTCGACCTCGACGCCATCGAGGTGACCATCGGTCAGCTGGCACTCGTTACGCCGCAACGCGATCAGGTCGCGATACCACTGCAGCATCCGAGCATGTCCCCGCTCGTCGAGCTCCTGCCACTGCAGCTGTGAGCGGCGGAAGGTCTCCTCGTCCTGCGGGTCGGGTACGTCGTCCCAGGACATGCCGTGTGTCGCGAACTCACGTCGCCGGCCCTCGGAGACCGCCGCGCTCATCGCCGGGTCGTCGAAGTCGGTGAAGAACTGGAACGGCGTCGCCGCTGCCCACTCCTCGCCCATGAACACCATCGGTGTGAAGGCGGAGGTGAGGTACAGGGCTGCGCCGATGGCCTGCTGCCCCGGCGTCGCGAGGGCGCTGATCCGCTCTCCGCGCGCACGGTTGCCCACCTGGTCGTGAGTCTGCAGATAGCCGAGGAAGCGACGCCCGTCGACCTTCGCCCGGTCGACCGGGGCACCCCAGTCGCTGCCCCGGAAGCTCGACCACGTGCCGTCGTGCAGGAAGGCGCGGGTCAACGTCTTCGCCAGCACCGCGAGCGGTCCCCCGTCCGGGAGGGCGCGACAGTGACCGGCGAAGTCGCGGTAGTAGCCCTGGGTCTCACCGGTCAGCACCACATGGAGCGCGTGGTGGACGTCGTCGTCCCACTGGGCGTCCATCCCGCGACCGCCCTCGGCGACAGCCGCCACCATGACGGCGTCGTTGAGATCGCTCTCGGCGACGAGGGTCAGTGGCCGGCCGAGCCTGGGCGCGAGGGCCTTGACCTCGTCCGAGAGCTGCTCCAGCAGATGCCGGTCCGAGTCGTCGTGTAGCTCGTGGACGGCGTCGAGGCGCAAGGCGTCGATGTGGAAGTCGGCGAACCATCGCAGGGCGTTGTCGACCACCCAGCGGCGCACGTGGAAGCTGCCCTCACCGTCGAGGTTGAGCCCCTCACCCCACGGCGTCGGGTGGCGGTCCGAGAAGTACGGACCGAACCGCGACAGGTAGTTGCCCACCGGCCCGAGGTGGTTGTAGACGACGTCCAGACACACGCCGAGGCCCCGGCCGTGACAGGCGTCGACGAAACGCTGCAACGCCGCTGGGCCGCCGTAGGCCTCGACGACCGCCCAGGGGCCCACGCCGTCGTAGCCCCAGTTCCAGCGTCCGGGCCAGGCCGCGACCGGCATGAGCTCCACGACGTCGACGCCAAGGTCGACGAGATGACCCAGCCGCTCCTGCGCGGCGTCGAGGGTGCCCTCGGGAGTGAAGGTGCCGACGTGCAGCTCGTAGACGACCCCTCCGAGCAGCCCCGCGCCGTGCTGCGGCCCGGCCCACGTGGCGTCGTGCCACGGGTAGGCCCCCGCGTCGAACCAGCGGCTGGGCGCATGCACGCCGTCGGGCTGCCACGGCGTGCGGGGGTCGGGGGTCGGCTCCCCGCCGTCGACGCAGAACGCGTAGTCCAACTGTGGGTATGCCGCGTCGGAGCTCCTCGCGGCCGGCGCCTCCCAACGCCACCAGCCGTCACCCTTGGGCTCCATCGCGTCGCGCCGCGCGGGCGCCCCGTCAAGCGACCACTCGACCTGAACGACACCGGCGGTCGGCGCCCAGACAGTGAGCTCGGGCGTGGGATGTACGGGTGCGGGATGGTGGTGGGGCTCAGGCGTGTTCATCGCGGACCAGGCTGCCATGCCGGACGAGCAGGGCGACGGGGAGGTCCGCCAGCAGGGCGTCGAGACGCGCCTCGCCGTCGGCGTCGGTCGTCACCGACCGGCCCGTGAGGGCGTCCTCCCACGCACCGGTCGGCAGGCGGACGACACCGTCGCCCCAGCCTCCGGTCGTCGTGAGGCGCTGAGCGAGTCGGGTCGCGACGGCGACGAGGTGGATGCCTTCCCCGTCGCCGCGCCCCAGCGCAAGCGCGTGGTCCGTGGAGGTGGGCACCGCGGCATACGTGGCTCCGGGGGCGGTGAACCACTCGGGGTGGTCGCGGCGCAGGCGCAGCGCGCGTGAGGTGACGAGCAGCTTCTCGTCGTCGAGGTCATCCGGGGCCGCGCCACCGTCCAACCGGGTCAGACGCTCGCGGCATGGCCCGAAGTCGACGGGGCGACGGTTGTCGGGGTCCACGAGCGAGAGGTCGACGAGCTCGGTGCCCTGGTAGACGTCGGGCACCCCGGGCATGACCAGCTGGACGAGCTTCTGCCCGAGCAGCACGGCCCGAGCAGCGTCGGCAGTGCGCGACACCCACTCCTCGACGTGGGCGGCGATAGCCGTGTCTGTCGTCACCGCCTCGACCCACGCGCTGACGGCCGACTCGTAGCCCTCGTCCGGGTCGAGCCAGTCGGTGTGCAGCTTGGCCTCACGGATCGCCTTGGTGGCATAGGTCTGCAGCCGCTGGGCGCTGATCGGCCAAGCCCCCACCAGCGTCTGCCACAGGAAGTACTCGGTCGCCGCGTCGAGAGCAGGCCGGCGCTGCGCCTGCACCAAGTCGCGCGCGCGCAGCACCCATGTGCGCCACTCGTTCGGCAGCTCGGACAGCACGGACAGGCGCGCTCGCACGTCCTCCGAGCGCTTGGTGTCGTGCGTCGACAGCGTGGTCATGGTGGTGGGCCAGGACTCGAGCTGGTGGCCGGCGAAGGCGTGCAGCTCCTTGGCTCCGACACCGAACCGAGCCGGGTCCCCGCCGACCTCGTTGAGACCGGTGAGCCGCGCGTAGCGGTAGAACGCAGTGTCTTCGACGGCCTTGGCCATGACTGGCCCGCACGTCTGCTGGAACCTCACCATGAGCTCGTCACGCGCCGCTTCCGAGCCGGCGCCTGCCTGGGGCACCGTGCCACCGGCCGCCAGCTGGCCGACCAGCGCGAGAGCGTCGAGATCGCCATCCTCGAGGTATGCCGCGGCCCGCGCCTCAGCCTGGGCGAGCACCTGCAGCTGTGCGGGGTCGGCCGGCCCACCGGGCGCGAGGTAGGCGCGGTAGCGGTCCATCGCCACGAGCAGCGCCTCGAGGGCGCGTCGCAGGGCAGCCTGGTCCTCGCCGGGCAGCACTCGCACCAGCAGCCGCATGAGGCGGTTGACCTCGGCGGCCTGGACCTGCGCGACGACCTGTCGTTTCGCCGCCTGCACCATCACGGAGAGGTCCTGCGGCTCCCCCGCCAGCTCGGTCAGCAGGTCGTTCAGGGGCTCCGCACCCGCCGGGTCGACGAACACCTGCTGCACGCGCAGCAACGTGTCGTAGCCCGTCGTCCCGGCACACCGCCAGTCGTCCGGGAGCTGCTCGTGGCCCTCCAGGATCTTCTCGGCGACGACCCAGGCGTCGCCGGTCGCTTCGGCGAGCATCGCCAGGTAGCCGGCCGGGCTAGCGAGCCCGTCCGGGTGGTCGATGCGGAAGCCGTCGATGGAGCCGGCCCGAAACTCCTCGAGCAGCAGCCGATGCGACTGGTCGAAAACCTCGGGGTCCTCGACCCGGATCGCCGCCAGAGTGGTCACGTCGAAGAAGCGCCGGTAGTTGAGACGGGTCCCGCCCTCGCGCCAGTCGCAGAGCCGATAGCACTGCGCTGCAACGAGATCGGCCAGCTCCAGCGACTCGGTGCCGGGCCGGACCGGGAACACGTGGTCGTAGTACCTCACGACCACCTCGTCACCGTGACGCCCCCCGTCCTTGTCCAGGGACAGCTCGCCCGCCGCGAGCACCGCCTCCAGGCTCTGCCCGAGCACGGGAACCAGGACGCGCCCGTCCTCGGCGTCCCAGTCCACGTCGAACCAGCGCGCGTGGTCGGACTCACGCCCGTCGCGCAGTAGCAGCCACCAAGGGTGGTTGAGCCACGCCGGCGTCGGGGTCGTCATGTGGTTGGGAACCACGTCCACGACCAGGCCGAGCCCGTGGGCGCGCGCCGCGGTCGCCAACGCGTCGAAGCCTGCCGCCCCACCGGCCTCCTCGTTGAGCACGTCATGGCTGACGACGTCGTAGCCATGCGTCGACCCAGGAGCCGGCTCGAGCACCGGGGAGAGGTAGGCGTGCGAGATCCCCAGCGCCGCAAGGTAGTCCACCTGCTGGGCGGCCTGCTCGAACGTGAACGCCGGCTGGATCTGGAACCGGTACGTCGAGGTCGGCACCACGCGCCCAGCGGGCGGGCGGTGGGCGACGGGGGCAGACGGCATACGGCTCGTTGTGTCGTGGCTGGCCACGCGGCTCACCTCCTGGCTATCGCGGCTCCGGCGGGCGAGCCGGATGGCGCGGGCCGGGGGCAGCACAGCACGACGGTGCTCCGGTGCTGGGCCACCACCGTGTCACCCGGCGCGTGCGTCGTCGCCTCGATCTGCTCCTCGGCGGCGGTGTCGACGAGGACGTGCCAGCCATCGCCATAGTCGGCGGGGGGCAGGGTGAACTCGATCGGCTCGCTGTGCGCATTGAAGATGATCAGGAAGTGGTCGTCGACGACGTGCTGGCCACGGGCGTCCAGCTCCTCGATCTTCTGGCCGTTGAGGAACACCATCATCGAGCGGGCGTAGCCGTTGGCCCAGGACTCCTCGTCCATGTGGTTGCCACCGGGCTCGAACCAGGCGATCTCGCCGATCTCGCTCTCGCCACCGTGGGCCGCCGAGCCCGCGAAGAACCGGCGACGGCGGAGCACCGGATGGTCACGCCGCAGCTGCACGAGCCGCTGGGTGAACGCCATGAGGTCCAGCTGAGGCTGCTCGAGATCCCAGTTGACCCACGAGATCTCGTCGTCCTGGCAGTAGCCGTTGTTGTTGCCCTGTTGCGTGCGGCCGAGCTCGTCGCCGTGCAGGATCATCGGCACACCCTGCGAGAGCAGCAGCGTCGCAAGGAAGTTGCGCTGCTGGCGCAGACGCAGGGCGAGGATCTCGGGGTCCGTCGTCGGGCCCTCGACCCCGCAGTTCCACGAGCGGTTGTGGCTCTCGCCGTCGTTGTTGCCCTCGCCGTTGGTCTCGTTGTGCTTCTCGTTGTAGGACACCAGGTCCCGGAGCGTGAAGCCGTCATGTGCGGTGACGAAGTTGATCGACGCGATCGGCTTGCGACCGCTGTGCTCGTAGAGGTCGCTGGACCCGCTGATGCGCGAGGCGAACTCGCCGAGGGTCGCGGGCTCGCCGCGCCAGAAGTCGCGGACCGTGTCGCGGTACTTGCCGTTCCACTCGGTCCACAGCGGGGGGAAGTTGCCGACCTGGTAGCCGCCGTCGCCGACGTCCCACGGCTCGGCGATCAGCTTGACCTGGCTGACGACCGGGTCCTGCTGCACCAGGTCGAAGAATGCCGACAGGCGGTCCACCTCGTGGAACTGGCGGGCCAGGGACGACGCCAGGTCGAAGCGGAAGCCGTCCACGTGCATCTCGGTGACCCAGTAGCGCAGCGAGTCCATGATCAGCTGCAGCACGTGCGGGTGGCGCATCAGCAGGCTGTTGCCGGTGCCGGTCGTGTCGTAGTAGTGCGCCCGGTCGTTGTCCACCAGCCGGTAGTACGAGCTGTTGTCGATCCCCCGGAAGGCCAGCGTCGGGCCCATGTGGTTGCCCTCGGCGGTGTGGTTGTAGACCACGTCGAGGATGACCTCGATGTCCGCCTCGTGCAGGGCCTTGACCATGGCCTTGAACTCGGTGACCTGCTGGCCCCGCGTCCCGTAGGCCGCATAGGCGTTGTGCGGCGCGAGGAAGCCGATGGTGTTGTAGCCCCAGTAGTTTGACAGGCCCCGGTCGAGCAGGTGGGAGTCCTGGACGTACTGGTGCACCGGCATGAGCTCCAGCGCGGTGACCCCGAGGTCCGTCAGGTGGTCGATGACCGCCGGGTGAGCGATCCCGGCGTAGGTGCCGCGGATCTCCTTGGGGACGTCCGGGTGGCGCTGCGTCAGCCCCTTGACGTGCGCCTCGTAGATCACGCTCTCGTGGTACTCGTGCTCGGGAGCGCGGTCCTGGCCCCAGTCGAAGAACGGGTTGGTGACGACCGACAGCATGGTGTGGCCGAGCGAGTCCTGGGTGTTGCGCGGGGCGTCGCCGTTGGCGTCGGCGTCCTTGAAGCGGTAGGAGAAGAGCGACTCGTCGCCGTCCACCTGGCCGTCGATCGCGGTCGCGTACGGGTCGAGCAGGAGCTTGGCCGGGTTGCAGCGGTGGCCCTCCTTGGGCGCGTAGGGCCCATGCACGCGGAAGCCGTAGCGCTGGCCGGGCTGGATGCCTGGCACGAAGGCGTGCCAGACGAAGCCGTCGAGCTCGGGCATGTCGACCCGGGTCTCCTTGCCGGAGTCGTCGATCAAGCAGAGCTCGACCCGGTCGGCGACCTCGGAGAACAGGGCGAAGTTGACCCCTGTCCCGTCGAACGTCGCGCCGAGGGGATAGGGCTTACCGGGCCAGGTCTGCATCACGAACTCTCTGCTGGAGGGCAAAAGCGACGTCAGCGTCGCGCGGCCCGCGGGCTCAGGGCTGCCCGAGCGTGCCGCCTTGATTGTGCCCGACGTCGGCCTCAGCCGCCTGCGGCCCTGCACAGGCCGGGCCGGGCTCAGCCTGGCAGAGCGCGCCCGACCACGGCCTGGACGTCCACGCCGGGCGGCAGCGCGCCGAAGGTCGACCCGCCCTGGCCGAGCACGCGGGTACGCACGAACGCGTCCGAGACGGCGGTCGGCGCGTACCGCACCAGCAGGGAGGCCTGCAGGGCCGTGGCGAGCCGCTGGACCGTCCACCGGGCCCCCGCGGCGTCGTGCACCGTCGCCGGGTCGGCCAGCAGGGACTCGAGGTCCTTGGTCGCGCGGTCCAGGTCGCTGTTGCCGCCGCCCGCCGCCCGGAT
>NZ_DASYGF010000016.1:0-189957 GCF_036000045.1 Pedococcus sp. | reverse complement strand
CGGCGGGGTCTATCCCGACGGAACCATCCGGCATACCTTCACCCGCGCGGTCCCACACGCCTTGGTCAGTGTCGACGCCACCCTCACCGGCCAGTTCCGCGCCAACGGCGGCGCGTGGGTCGACGTCGACACGGTCGCCACCCTTCAGAACGAGCCGGTGACCGTCCTCCAGGTCAAGGAAGCGCCGGCCCGCCTCGTGACGCGCTGACAGGGGGCTGCCCAGCCCCAGCCCGACCCAGCCTCGAGACCGAACGGGCGCCAACTACCCTGAACTCGTGACGTCCCTGCGGCCCCTGGCGATCGAGCCGGGCCCCGCCGCCGCAGCCGCTCTCCCGCACCTGCGACGCGCACTGGACGGCGAGTGCGCCGTGCTCCCGTATGCCGCCGGCAGCACCCCACCTCGGACCCCCGACGGGACGACAGACCCCGACGATGGGACGGCGCTCGTCGTGGGCACGTCCGGCTCGACCGGCCTGCCCAAGCTGGCCATGCTCCCGGCCACGGCACTTCGAGCCAGCGCCGACGCCACCCACGATCGGCTGGGTGGTCTCGGCACCTGGCTCCTTGCGATGCCGCCCCACCACATCGCCGGGGTCCAGGTCATGCTGCGGTGCGTCGCCGCAGGCACCGAGCCAGCCTTCGTGGACCTCAGCGACGGCTTCACGCCCCGAGCCTTCGCCGAGGCGGCGAACGCCCTGAACGGCGCCCGTCGGTACACCGCGCTCGTGCCCACCCAGCTGGTCCGGATCCTCGCGGACGGCCAGGCGCGAGAAGCCGCCGCCGCGCTCGACGGCATCCTCGTGGGCGGGGCGGCGACGAGCGCGGGGGTCCTGGCCCGGGCCCGTGAAGCCGGCCTGCCGGTGATGACCACCTATGGCATGAGCGAGACCTCGGGGGGCTGCGTCTACGACGGGATCCCTCTTCGCGGAAGTGCCGTGCGAGCCGACGACGACGGCCGCCTGCACCTAGGGGGCGCCACGCTCGCCACCGGCTACCTCGGACGACCCGACCTCACCCGCAGCGCGTTCTGGACGGACCCCGACGGAGCGCCCTGGTTCCGCACCGACGACACCGGCCACCAGGACCCAGACGGTCGCTGGCAGGTCGACGGCAGGCTCGACGACCTCATCACCAGCGGGGGCCTCAAGGTGGCACCCCGCCTCGTCGAGGAAGCCCTGCTCGACCATATCGACGGCGTGGCGGAGGCTGTCGTCGTGGGCGTCGACGACCCCGAGTGGGGCCAGGTGGTCTGCGCCGTCGTCACTCTGAGGCCAGGCGCGCAGGCACCCACCGTGAGCCGCGCCAGGGATGCGCTGCGCGGCATACTGCCCGCTCATGCGCTCCCCAGGAAGCTCCTGGTGCTCGACGCACTCCCGCTGCGTGGGCCCGGGAAACCCGATCGCCGAGCGATCCGCGCGTCACTCTCGACGCGTGACACGATGAAGCCATGATCCGGCTGCTGCCCTGGCTGCTGACGATCGCCCTGCTCGTCTACGCCCTCGTCGACTGCGTCCAGTGCGATGACTCGCGGATCCGCTACGTGCCCAAGGTCATCTGGGTGCTGGTCATCGTGTTCCTCCCGCTTGTGGGGTCGTTGACGTGGCTGCTCGCCGGCCGAACCGGGGAAGGGCAACGCCGCCGTGGGCCATCTCACCCGCCGGCGCCCCCGCGTGGCCCCGACGACGACCCGGACTTCCTCCGTAGGCTCTAGCCACCAGACCCGTCGACAGAGCGAGAACAGCACTCCGAATGGCCACCCTGTCCCAGTGGATCGCCGGCGCCCGCCCGCGCACCCTGCCCGCCGCAGTCGCCCCCGTCGTCATCGGCACCGCCGCCGCCCTCCCCCTGGAGAAGGCCAACCTCGGCTTGGCGCTGCTCGCCCTGCTGGTCTCGGTGGGGCTGCAGGTCGGCGTCAACTACGCCAACGACTACTCCGACGGCATCCGTGGAACGGACACCGCGCGGGTCGGGCCGGTGCGGCTGGTCGGCCAGCACCTCGCCAACCCCGACAACGTCAAGCTGATGGCCTTCTCGTTCTTCGGGTTCGCCGCCCTCGTGGGACTGGCCCTCGTCGCGCTCAGCCAGGCCTGGGTCATGGTGCCCCTGGGGGCGCTCGCCGTGGTGGCCGCCTGGCGTTACACGGGAGGGGACAACCCCTACGGCTATCGCGGGCTCGGCGAGCTCTACGTCTTCGTCTTCTTCGGGCTGATGGCCACGCTGGGCACGCTCTACACCCAGGCCCACACCCTGACCGGCGCCGGCCTCGCCGGAGCGGTCGGCGTCGGCGCCGTCGCCTCGGCCATCCTGGTCGCCAACAACCTGCGCGACATCCCGACCGACCGCGAGAGCGGCAAGCGCACGCTGGCGGTCCGCCTGGGTGACGGGCGCACCCGGGTCCTCTATGCCGCCCTGGTCCTCGTGTCCCTGGCCATGGCGGTGGTGGTGGCCGTCGCGCTGCAGGCGCCGTGGCCGCTCCTGGCGCTCCTCGCGCTCGGCCTGCTCTGGAAGCCCCTGCAGACCCTTCGCTCGGGCGCGACCGGGCGTGAGCTGGTCGCGGTGCTCGCCGCCACCGGCGCGTTCGAGATCGCGTATGCCGTGTTGCTGGCGGTCGGGTTCGGGCTCAGCGACGGACGCCACTGACCGCTCAGCGGTACTGAGCAGTCCCCTCACCGTCGGTCTCGGCATCCTCCGCGGCCTCGTCCGAGTCCCCCGCCTTGGCCTGCCGCGCGGCGGTCCGTCGCTCGACCGCGGCCGCGAGCTTCTGGGTCGACTCCTCCCGGAAGCGCTTCAGGACGAAGAACGACAGCACCATGGAGATCAGCGCACTCAGGACGAGCAGCGGGATCTCCTGGCTGCGGTCGCGCAGGCCCGCCAGCCACAGCGCGGACAGCACACCGAAGAACATCAGGACGCGCAAGACCGAGTAACGAAGCATGGATTACAACCCTGAGTACGAGTGCTGACCGACGAAGAAGACGTTGACGACGGCGAAGTTCATGATGATGCAGACGTAGCCGGCCAGGGCGATGTAGGTGGCGGTCTGCCGGGTGATGCCGCTGGTCGCCCGCGAGTGCAGGTATGCCGCGTAGACCACCCAGATCATGAACGTCCAGACCTCTTTGGGGTCCCAGTTCCAGTAGGAGGCCCACGCCTGCCGCGCCCAGATCGCCCCGGCGATGAGGGTGAACGTCCAGAGGGGGAAGGCCACGATGTGCAGCCCGTAGGCCGTCCGCTCGATCGAGGGTGTCGCGGGGAAACGGTCCAGCAGGCTGGCGCGGCCGGACCGCTCGAAGGCGTCCTTGACGAGGTACACCACACTCGACGCTGCCCCGAGGGTGAAGACCGCCGTGGCCAGGACGGCGACCGTCACGTGGATGATGAGCCAGTAGCTCTTCAGGGACGGCATCAGCTCCGCCGCCTGGGTGTACCAGACGATCACGGCCATGCCGAGGACGAGCAGCACCGCTCCGGTGACCACTACGCCGAGCCAGCGCAGGTCGCGGCGGGTGGACCAGATGGAGAACGCCATGACCACGAACATCGAGAGCATGACGGCGAACTCGAACATGTTCCCGAGCGGCCACCGCTGCACCGACAGGCCACGCAGGGCCACCGACGCCACGAGTAGCAGGCCGCCCAGCCAGGTCGTCGTCGAGGCGATACCGGCCGCCTTGCGCGCCCGCGGGGGCGCCTCTGACGAAGCGGCCGGGCTCGTCGGCATACCGTCGACGGGGGCGGTGGCCGAGGCGTTGCCGCCGCCCGAGGCGTTGCCGGCCGAGGCGCCGGCTCCCACGAGCTCGCGCTCCCGCGCCGAGTCGGCTGCACGGTCGCGCGCCGGCAGAAGGCCGGCGAGGTAGACGGCGTAACAGAGCATCGCGATCGTCAGGACGCCCATGGCCGAGTAGAGGCTGAGGTTGGCGTACCCGGCGAGGGTCTCGTTGGTCATGGCGTGCGGTCCAATCTGCTGGCCCATCGTTCGTGCACGGCGGTAAGGACGTCCTCGACCACCTCGGGAAGCCGTTCGTCGTCGCCCTTGGCGAGGCCGCCGACGGACACCACGGTACGTCCGTCGGTCGCACCGGGGGAAACCCGGACGAAGACGCGGCGACGGCGGACGACCAGCGAGCCGATGAGCCCCGCCAGCGCGGCCAGGGCCGCGATGAGCGTCACCAGGCTGCCCGGGTCGTGCCGGACGGAGAGTCCGGCGAACCGCTCGACCCGGTCGAAGGTGATGGACCCGCGGCCACCGGGCAGCTGGACCGTCTTGCCTGGCTCGAGCCAGATGCGCAGCGGCTGGCCGTCGGCCTGCTTGACCTGCGTCATCTTGGACGTGTCGAGGGTGTAGACCGACTGGGGGCGCCCCCCGGGGAAGAGGTCGCCCTCGAACACGGTCAGGGCCAGCGCCGGGTGCTTCGCGTCGGGGAACGCCGAGATCGGGCCCAGGCTCTTGTCGATGATGGCGGTCGGGAGGAAAAGGCCGGAGAAGCCCAGCTGCTGGGGCTGCGCACCGGAGACCTTGATCGCGCCGACCGACTTGTAGTTGTTGTCCTGAGCCAGGAACGGCACCGCGCCGCTGAACACCGGCGTGCCCTTGGCGTCGCGGACCGTGACGACCGGGGCATAGCCGTTGCCCAGCAGGAAGATGCCGGCACCGTCCATCTCGAGCGGGTCGTTGACCTTGATGATGGTGTCGTCGGGGGCACTGGTCGGCGAGGCCTGGGCGACGACGTGAGCAGTGAAGTCGCGTGGCTGCCCGAACTGCCCGCGACCGGTGACCGTCTCCTCGAAGGTGGCGTCGAGCGCCGTGACCTTGACGCTGAAGGGCGCGAGGTTGGAAGGGTCGACCCAGGGGCCCGGCGCGAACGTGTCATAGCGGGAGAGCGTGTTGGCGAAGGTCTCGCCGACGGGCACGATGACATCGCCCTTCCACCCGAAGAGATGGCCGATCGCCACCCCGACGATGACGCCGATCAGGGCGAGGTGGAAGACGAGGTTGCCCGTCTCCTTGAGGTAGCCCTTCTCGGCACTCAGGGACTGGCCGTCATGGGCGTGCACGCGGAACCGCTTGCGCCGCAGCACCTCTCGTGCCACCGCGAGCAGCTCAGCCTGGTCGGCGTCGGATGCCGCCAGCTCACCCTCGCGGTGAGCGCCGAGCCGCTCGAGGCGCTGCGGCGCGCGCGGGGGCGTCGAGCGGACGGCGCGCCAGTGGATCCGGCTGCGCGGCAGGACGCAGCCGACCAGCGAGATGAACAGCAGCAGGTAGACCGCGGCGAACCACGGCGAGGCATAGACGGCGAAGAAACCGAGCTTGTCGAGCCACGGGCCCAGGCTCGGGTGCTGGGCGATGTAGTCGGCCGTGCGCGCCGGGTCGATGCTGCGCTGCGGCCAGATGGACCCCGGCAACGCGCCGATGGCCAGCAGCAGAAGGAGGAACAAGGCCGTGCGCATGCTCGTCAGCTGGCGCCACATCCAGCGCAGCCAGCCCAGCACCCCCAGCGCCGGCTGGGTGACCGTGTCAGCCGCCACTCAGACCACCGTCACGAAGCTGTTGACCAGCGCGGTCTGGAGCCAGTGGGTCCAGCTCTCCCAGACGCCGGTGACGAGCATGATGCCGATGACCAGGAGCAGTCCGCCGCCGAAGACCTGGATACCGCGCTGGCGGCGGCGCAGGAACGCCGAGACCGCGCCGAACCGCTCGTATGCCGCGGCGATGAGCAGGAAGGGCACACCCAGCCCCAGCGAGTAGGCGATGGCCAGGAGGATGCCGCGCGTCACCGCCGACTGGTTCTGTGTCGTCGTCGCGAGGATGGTGACTGCACCCAGCGTGGGGCCGGTGCAGGGTGCCCAGCCGAGCCCGAAGAGGGCACCCAGCAGCGGGGCGCCCGCCAGACCCGAAGCGGGGCGTCGGTGCAGCTTGAGCTCACGCTGGGTGCCCGCCCCGAGGAACACCAGGGCCATGAGGATGACGAGCACGCCGCCGAGCCGCATGAGCAGCGTGTGGTGCCGTACCAGGACCGCGCCGATGCCGGCGAGGAACGCCGTCGTGAGGATGAACACGACGCTGAACCCCAGGACGAACAGGAGCGCACCCAGCACCATCCGGTGTCGCCGCCGCTGCTCGAGCGTCTCGTCCGACAGACCCGTCACGTAGCCGAGGAAGCCCGGCACCAGCGGCAGCACGCAGGGCGACGCGAACGACACCATGCCCGCGAGCAGAGCGACCGCCAGCGCCACCGGGAGCGCGCCGGAGGTCACCGTGCCTGTGACGTCAGCAGTCATCGACAAGAGGTCCTAGCCCTGGGCCAGGACGTCGTCGACGAGCCCGGTCAACGTCGAGGCCGTGACCTCGCCGTTGACCCGCGCTGCGATCCGACCGGTCTTGTCCAGGACCAGGGTCGTCGGGGGCGCGGAGACCTTGCCCTGGAGGTTGAGGATCAGCAGGCCCGACTCGTCGTTGAGCGAGGGATAGGTCAGCCCGTGCTTGGCGGCGGTGGCGAGGCCCGAGTCGGGGTTGTCGCGGGTGTTGATGCCCATGAACACCACGGGCTTGTGGCTGCTCGACAGGGACGTCCAGGCCTGCTCCAGCTGCGGCGCCTCGGACTGGCAGGGGCCGCACCACGACGCCCAGACGTTGAGGACGACCACCTTGCCGGAGGCGGACTTCACCGACCACGGTTGGCCCCTCAGGGTCTGCCCCGAGAGCACCACCGGCGACGCGCGGTGAGCCGCCGGGATGGACTCGACGGCACCGTCACCCGAGATGTAGCCCTTGCGACTGCCGTCGTTGGCCTGGGCCGCGATGCTGTTGGGGTCCTGCGAGCACGCCCCCAGGGCCAGCACGACCAGAGGGGCAGCAAGCAGGGCGAGGGCACGCGGCATACGGGACAGGCTCACCCGGTGCCTCCGAACGTCTGGGACAGCAGTGCTGCGGCGGGCTCGGCATAGGTCACTGACGCGAGGTCGTCGCCGGCATAGGTGAGCGTCGTGAGGGAGGCGAGGCGGCACTCTCGCTTGCGCGGGTCGTGCCAGAGCCGCCTGCCCAGCAGCGCGTTGCGGGCGGTCCAGATGGGCAGCTGATGGGAGACGATGACCGCCTCGTGGCCACGCGCCGCGGTGCGGGCGTCGTCGATGGCCGCGGTCATCCGCTGCGCGATCTCGGTGTAGGGCTCCCCCCACGAGGGCCGGAGCGGGTTGACCAGCATCGACCAGTTGCGGGGATGGACGAACTGCGCAGGCCTCATGCCTGCGACCCGGCGCCCCTCGAACCGGTTGGCCGCCTCGATCACCCGGTCGTCGACCGTGATCGGTATGCCGTGCGCCTCAGCCACGGGAGTAGCCGTCTCCACCGCGCGCTGCAACGAGGAGGCGACCACGTGGGTCACGTCGTGGTCGGCCAGATGGTCGGCGACGGCTCGTGCCATCTCGTGCCCGAGATCGGAGAGATGGAAGCCGACCATCCTGCCGTAGAGAACGCCCTCGGGATTGTGGACCTCGCCGTGACGCAGCAGGTGCACGACAGTACGGATGGGCGGGTTCACGATCAGATTGTCGCAAACGCCTCGGCGGCGGCCGACGCCGCGCCCGGCAAAGCGGCCACGATGCGCTCGACGGCGGCGTCGTCGTGGGCGCCGCTGACGAACCAGGACTCGAACGCGCTGGGCGGCAGGTAGACCCCCTGGCTGAGCATGGAGTGGAAGAACGCGGTGAAGGCGGGCACGTGCTGGGCGCGCGCATCGTCGTAGTCGCGCACTGCTCCATCGCGGAAGAAGACGCTGAACATGCTGCCTGCCCGCTGGACGACGTGCGGCACGCCTGCCCCGGTCAGCTCCTCGCCGACGGCGGCTGTCAGGGCGTCGGCGACCTCGGTCAGCCGGGCGTAGAGGTCGGGCGTGCAGTGCTGGAGGGTGGCCAGACCGGCGGCGGTGGCCACGGGGTTACCCGAGAGCGTGCCCGCTTGGTACACCGGGCCGACGGGCGCCAGCAGCCCCATCACGTCGGCGCGCCCCCCGAAGGCCGCCGCGGGGAAACCGCCACCCATGACCTTGCCGAAGGTGAACAGGTCGGGCGCGCCTGCGGCATACGGGCCTTCGAGGCCGTACCACCCACTGGCCGAGCAGCGGAAGCCGGTCATCACCTCGTCGGAGATGAGCAGCGCCCCGTGCTGGGCGGTGATGCGGCGCAGCCCCTCGGTGAAGCCCGGGGCCGGCGGGACGACCCCCATGTTGCCTGGCGACGCCTCGGTGATGAGGGCGGCGATGTCGTGGCCACGCTCGGCGAAGGCTGCCTCGACGGCGCTCAGGTCGTTGTAGGGCAGCACGATCGTCTCCGCCGCCATCTCCTTGGGGACCCCCGCGGAGTCGGGCAGGGCGAACGTGGCGACTCCGGACCCGGCCTGCGCCAGCAGGGAGTCGACGTGGCCGTGGTAGCAGCCGGCGAACTTCACGACG
This sequence comes from Pedococcus sp., assembly GCF_036000045.1. Taxonomy (GTDB): domain Bacteria; phylum Actinomycetota; class Actinomycetes; order Actinomycetales; family Dermatophilaceae; genus Pedococcus. The sequence continues at coordinate 181,510 of NZ_DASYGF010000016.1, read as the reverse complement.
AGGGAGCGGCCGGTGTAGCCACGAGCGAGGCGGATCGCGCTCATCGTGGCCTCGGTTCCGCTGGACACCAGGCGGACCTGCTCGACGGGCTCGACGCGCCGAACGATCTCCTCGGCGAGCGCCACCTCGTTCTCGCTGGGGGTCCCGAAGGAGAACCCCTTGGCGGCTGCCTCGTGCACGGCCGCGCGGACCGCCGGGTGGCCATGACCCAGGATCATCGGGCCCCAGGAGCCGACGAGGTCCACGTAGTCGCGGCCATCGGCGTCGCGCAGGTAGGCACCCTCGCCGGACACCATGAACCGCGGCGTGCCGCCGACCGCGTGGAACGCCCGAACGGGAGAGTTCACCCCGCCAGGCGTGACGGCCAGGGCGCGTTCGAGGAGGGCCTCGGAGGCGGGGGCGGCATAGGGGTAGGCCGAGGGGTGCGCGGTCATGACCCCATTGTCACAGGCTCGGTTGTGCGCTCCCTGGATGGGGCCGGACCTGCGCGCGGGCCGGGCGGCGTGCGCTAGTTCGCCGGCTCGTGCGCCGCAGCCTCCTCGACGACGGCTGGATGAGCGCCGCCGTCAGGAGCCAGCGCCTTCCGGATGGCGTCCATGGCATCGCCCAGGCAGCTGAACAGCTCAGGCGGCACGTTGTCGATCACACTGCGGCGCACGCTCTCGACATGGACCCGGGCGACCTCACGCACCGCGTCGAACCCGGCTGAGGTGAGCACCAGCTCGACCCCGCGCTTGTCCTGCAGGCACGCTTCGCGCACGACCCAACCACGGCGCTCGAGCCGGGTCGCCGTATGGGTCAGCCGGCTGCGCGACTGCACGACCAGGTCCGCCAGGCTCGACATCCGCAGGCGGCGGCCCGGGGCTTCGGAGAGCATGGACATGATCTCGTACTCGGTGAGCTGGACGCCATGCGCCTGCAGGTCGCGGTCGAGCGCTTCCTCGATCAGGCGGCTGCCGCGCAGGTAGGCCCGCCAGGCGCGTTGCTCCTCATCGCTGAGCCATCGTGGCTGTGCGGTCGTCGTGCTCATGACCCGAAGTATGGCATCCCTGGACAGATAGTTGAAATATAAATGATGCCTGCTATGTTGAACCCGTCGAAGCGATCGGGACCGCCCCGACGCCACACCCCCTAGGAGACTTCCATGGCAAGCATCACCGAACTCCCCACCGGCACCTGGACCGTCGACGCCTCGCACAGCGAGCTCGGCTTCGTCGCGCGCCACCTGATGGTGACCAAGGTCCGCGGCCAGTTCAAGGAGTTCGAGGGCACCGTCAAGGTCGGCGACTCACTCACCGACTCCCAGGTCAGCGCCGTCGCACAGCTCGCGTCGATCGACACCGGCTCGGCCGACCGCGACGCGCACCTGAAGTCCGCCGACTTCTTCGACGTGGAGAACAACCCCACCATGAGCTTCACCTCCACCGAGGTGACCGCGGACTCCCTCAAGGGCGACCTCACCATCAAGGGCGTCACCAAGCCGGTCGTGTTCGACCTCGAGTTCGGCGGCCTCGCCACGGACCCGTGGGGCAACCAGAAGGCCGGCTTCGAGGCCACGGCCGAGATCAACCGCAAGGACTGGGGCCTGGAGTGGAACGTCGCTCTCGAGGGCGGCGGCGTGCTCGTCTCCGAGAAGATCAAGATCAACCTGGACATCCAGCTCCTCAAGGCTGCCTGAGCCTGACCCCACCATCACAGCCACGTATTGCCCTGAGTCCACCGTCCGAGGCCGCGCAAGCGGCTTTGACGGTGGATTCGGGGCAATAAGTGCGTCAGGGGGTCAGAGGAGCGCGGCCGCCTCGAGGGCGTAGTAGGTCAGGATGATCTGCGCCCCGGCCCGCCGGATGTTGAGCAGCGACTCCATGATGGCGCGATCCCGCTCGATCCAGCCCTGAGCCGACGCAGCCTCGATCATCGAGTACTCGCCCGAGATCTGGTACGCCGCCACCGGAACCGGCGACAGCTCGGCAGCCGCAGCGACGATGTCGAGATGGGGCATGGCGGGCTTCACCATGACGATGTCGGCCCCCTCGGCGATGTCGAGCTCGAGCTCGCGCAGCGACTCCGTGGCGTTGGCCGGATCCTGCTGGTACGTCGCGCGGTCGCCCTCCAAGGACGACTGCACGGCCTCACGGAACGGACCGTACAACCCCGAGGTGTACTTGGCCGAGTAGGCGAGGATGACCGTGTCCGTGAAGCCTTCGGCGTCGAGTGCCGCCCGGACATAGGCCACCTGACCGTCCATCATCCCGGACAGCCCGAGCACCTGCGCACCCGCGCGAGCCTGTGCGAGGCCCATCGCGGCATACCGCTCGAGGGTGGCGTCGTTGTCCACGCGCCCCGCATCGTCGAGCACCCCACAGTGCCCGTGGTCGGTGAACTCGTCCAGGCACAGGTCGGCCATCACGACGAGTCGGTCGCCCACGGCGTCAGCCACGGCTCGCAATGCCACGTTGAGGATGCCATCGGGGTCGTCCGCCCCCGAGCCCACAGCGTCCTTGGTCGACGGCACACCGAACAGCATGATGCCGCCGATCCCGGCGTCCGCAGCGGTGATGGCCTCGGCCACCAGCGACTCGACGGTGTGCTGGACGACGCCCGGCATGGCGGAGATGGCCAGGGGCTCGGAGGCGCCCTCGCGCACGAAAACCGGGAGCACGAGCTCGGCCGGGTGAAGCCGGGTCTGCGCGACGAGCCGACGGATCGCCGCCGACTGCCTCAGCCGCTGGGGCCTGATCACAGGCCCCAGCGGCGACACGCGATCCGTCACTTGGCCCGCCGTCTCGCCGAGGCCTTCTTGGCACTCGGACGCACCGCAGCCTCACCGGCCTCGGCGGCTGCCGCGGCGAGCCCCAGACCGAAGTCGGCCAAGGCGTCCACCAGAGCGTCGGACGAGGCCTCGGGAGCGAGCACGTCGACCCGCAACCCGTGCTCCTCGGCCGTCTTCGCGGTGGCCGGCCCGATGCACGCGATCACGGTGGACGGGTGCGGCTTGCCGGCGATACCGACGAGGTTGCGGACGGTCGAGGACGACGTGAACACGGCCGCGTCGAACTGGCCGCCCTTGATGGCCTCGCGGATGTGCGCGGCCGGAGGAGCCGCCCGGACGGTCCGGTATGCCGTGACATCGTCGACCTCCCAGCCCATGTTCTGGAGGCCGGCGACGAGGGTGTCGGTGGCGATGTCGGCGCGCGGGAGGAACACCCGGTTGATGGGGTCCAGGACCTCGTCGAACGGCGGCCAGTCGGCCAGCAGGCCGTTGGCCGACTGCTCGCCCGAGGGCACGAGGTCGGGGACGATGCCCCACTCGTGCAGCGCCTCGGCGGTGACGCCGCCGACGGCCGCGATCTTGAGCCCGGCGAAGGCGCGGGCGTCGAGCCCGAACTCCTCGAACTTCTCGCGGACGGCCTTGACGGCGTTGACCGAGGTGAACCCGATCCACTCGTAGCGGCCGGTCACCAGGCCCTTGACCGCGCGCTCCATCTGCTGGGGCGTGCGCGGCGGCTCGACCGAGATCGTGGGGACGACCTCGGCGGTGGCGCCGTAGGAGGCCAGGCGGGAGATGGTCGAGCCGGACTGTTCCTTGGTGCGGGGCACGAGGACGTTCCAGCCGAACAGCGGCTTGGTCTCGAACCACGACAGGCTCTCGCGCAGCGTCACCGTCGAGCCCACGACGGCCAGGGCCGGGAACTCGACGGTCTTCATCACCGAGGCAACCTTGCCCAGGGTCGAGACCCTGGTGGACTGACCGGTGGTGGTGCCCTTCTCGGTCAGCGCGACCGGGCTGTCGGCCGAGCGACCGGCGGCGAGTAGCTTGCCGAGCGCCACCGCGAGGTCCTCGGGCGGCCCGAGCAGCACGACGGTCACCGAGTCGGCGACGGAGGAGGACCAGTCGACGGCGCGGTCGTTGGCCGAGATCACGTGCACCGCGGGCGAGCTGCTCGAGGTGAGCGGGATGCCGGCGTAGGCCGGGACGGCCGAGACCGTGCTGACGCCCGGGACGATGTCGAAGCCGATGTCCGCCTTGTGGCAGGCCAGCGCCTCCTCGGCGAGCCCGTTGAACATGGCCGGGTCACCGTCCATCAGGCGCACGACGAGCCCGCCGCGGGCCGCCTTGGCTGCCTTGACGACGAGCTTGGCCCGCATGGCGTGGGTCAGAGGCTGGCCGTGGTCCCCATGCCCCGCGTCGACGACTTCGACGTCGTCGCGGCAGTAGCGGGACACGACAGCCTCCCGGGCGACCTGGTCGATGACCACGACATCGGCGCCCGCGAGGAGCTCGACGGCGCGCACGGTCATCAGGCCGGCGTCACCAGGGCCGGCGCCGACGAAGGCGACCCGACCCGGCTGGCGGGTGGTCTTGGCAGCGCTTGCTGCGGTGGGGGTGGGGGTGGTCGAGCGCGTGGGGCTCACAATGCACGCTCCGTGCTGTTGGGTGCTGGGCTGCGGTCGGGGGCGGCGAGCGGATCGTCTCCGGTCGCCTCGGGTGGCTCTGGGTGCCAGTCGCCGTGGTCGGGGGCGGAATGGCTGGTCAGTGGTGTGCCGCCAGGCGAGACGAGGAAGCCTGCGCCGTCCTCGAGCAGGGTGGCCGCCAGGCGCACACCGATGGACTCGGCTTCGGCAACCGGGCCGACCAGGGAGCGGCGCAGGTCGAACGACCCGTCGACCGCCCCGACGAAGGCACGCAGCGACAGCTCGAGCCCGTCCTCACCGTCGACGACCTCGGCGAGCGCTCCGACCGGAGCCGAGCAGCCCGCCTCGAGCGCAGCGAGCAGGGTGCGCTCGGCCGTGACTGCCGCTCGGGTGTCGGGGTCGTCGAGCGCGTGGAGCAGATCGACTGTCGCCAGGTCGTCGGCGCGGCACTCGACAGCCAGCGCCCCCTGACCGGGCGCGGGCAGCATCTGCAGCGGCTCGAGCGTCTCGGCGACCTCGTCGAGTCGGGCCAGACGAGCCAGACCGGCCCGGGCCAGTACGACCGCGTCGACGGCGCCCTCGCGAGCGAGACCGATCCGCGTGTCGACGTTGCCGCGGATGTCCTTGAACTCGAGCCCGAGGCCGAGGGCGGCGAGCTGGGCCACGCGACGGGGGGAACCGGTGCCGATCACAGCACCGTCGCCCAGCTCACCGAGGCTCGCGCCCGAGGTGCTGACGAGCACGTCGCGGGGGTCCTCACGAACGGGGATCGCCGCGGTCACCAGCCCGGGCTCGGGGGTGGTCGGCAGGTCCTTGAGCGAGTGCACGGCAAAGTCGACCGTGCCGGCCAGCAACGCCTGGCGCAGGGCGGCCGCGAAGACGCCCGTCCCGCCCAGGGTGCTCAGGGGTGCCGTGGACGTGTCGCCTTCGGTCACGATCTCGACCAGCTCGACCTCGTGACCGCGCTCGCGCAGCAGCGCGGCGACCCACTCGGACTGGGTGGTCGCCAGGGCGCTGCGGCGCGTGCCGAGTCGTAGGACGGTGCTCACGCCAGACCACCTCGCTCGGGTGGCACAGAGGCCGTGACGGCCTCGCCCGGCCGGAGGTCGAACAGCCGGCGCAGGGCCTGGGCGTAGTCGTCGCCCTGCCCGCCGACCGCCAGCTCCTTGACCCGCACCGTGGGGGTGTGGAGGAGCTTCTCGACGATGCGGTGGACGGCTAGCTGGACCTCGGCCCGGGTCTGGTCGTCGAGGTCGGGAAGGCGCTGGTCGAGCCGGGTGAGCTCGCCGGCCACGACGTCAGCCGCGTGCGAGCGCAGAGCGGCGACCGTGGGTGCCACGGACTCGGCAGCACGGTCGGTGAGGTATGCCGCAACCTCACCGATGACGAGGTCGGCCACCTCCTGGACCTGGGGTGGCGTGGTGCCCCCGGACAGCTCCTCGCCGAGGGCAGCCAGGCCGACGACGCTCACGCCGCTCAGCGAGTCGACCTCGGTGGCCACATCGTGCGGCAGAGCCAGGTCCACATAGACCTGGGGACGGCCGGTGCGAGCCACCTGCGCGTCGCCGGCGGCTGCCAGGTCGACCACCACCCCGGTCGAACCGGTGCAGGACACGACCACATCGGCGATCGAGAGCGCCGCCGGCAGCTCGGACAGCGGGAGCGCCACACCCCCGACCCGCTCGGCGAGCCGGACAGCCTTGGCATGCGTGCGGTTGACGACGGTGATGCTGCGGACTCCCAGCCGGCTCGCGGTGGTGGCCGCCAGTGAGCTCATGCCCCCGGCGCCGACGACCAGGAGGTCGAGCGTCGCCAACGGCCCGAGCTCGCGCTCGGCGCGGGCGAGCCCGGCCTCGACCAGGGACACGCTGACGGAGTCGATGCCGGTCTCCGTGTGTGCGCGCTTGCCCACCCGGAGGGCCTGCTGGAAGAGGTTGTTGAGCGCCGGCCCGACGTGACCCGAGCGCTGGCCCTCGCGCAGGGCTGTCCGCATCTGGCCGAGGATCTGGGCCTCGCCGACCGCCATGGAGTCGAGGCCGCAGGCCACGGTGAAGGCGTGCGCGATGGCCCGGTCCTCGTAGTGGACGTAGAGGTGCTCGCGCAGCGCCTCGCTCGCCACACCCGTGACATCGGTGAGCGCCTCGGCGATGTCGGTGACCGCGCCGTGGAAGGTCTGCGACTCGACGTAGACCTCGGTGCGGTTGCAGGTCGAGACCACCACGGCCTCAGAGAGGTTGTCGCGACGGGTGAGGCTGTCGCCGAGCGCAGCGCGGCCGGCCGCGTCGAGTGACATGGTCTCGAGGAGAGGCAGGGGGGCCGTGTGGTGTGACAGACCCAGGACGACCAGGCTCATCGCGCAGCCGCCTTGGCGATGGCGCCCAGGCCACCCTCGGCCAGCGCCTTGCGCTGCTCGTGGAAGGCCAGGATCTGCAGCTCGGTGGAGAGGTCGACCTTGCGGACGTCGACGTCGTCGGGGACGTTGAGCACGCAGGGGGCGAAGTTGAGGATCGAGCGCACTCCCGCAGCGACCAGCGCGTCGCTCACGCCCTGCGCGGAGGCGGCCGGAGTGGCGATGACGCCGATGGCCAGGCCCTGCTCGGCGACCAGGTCGGCCAGCGCCCACATCGGCTGCACCGTCAGGTCGGCGATCTGCTGCCCGTGCAGGGCGGGGTCCTGGTCGAGCAGGGCGACCACGCGAAAGCCCCTGGTGGCGAACCCGCTGTAGGCCGCGAGCGCGTGGCCGAGGTTGCCCATGCCGACGATGGCCACGGGCCAGTCCTGGGTCAGGCCGAGCTCTCGGGAGATCTGGTAGGCCAGGTGGTCGACCTCGTAGCCGACGCCGCGCACGCCATACGAGCCGAGGTGCGAGAGGTCCTTGCGCAGCTTGGCGCTGCGCACCCCCGCGGCCGCCGCAAGCTCCTCAGAGGAGACCGACGCGATGCCGCGCTCGGCAAAGCCCGTCAGGGCCCGGAGGTACTCGGGGAGCCGTGCGACCGTGGCGTCGGGTATGCCCCGACGGGCGCTCGGGTCGGCAGTCACGGTCTTCTACGGCTCCTTCTCTTCAGGGCAGCCCGCACCTGGCTGGAGCGGACGGGAGCCCCGTCAGATTACGCCTTTGTGAACGGATGCACAAAGTCACAAGCGGCCCCGACCGCCCCCGCGGTGAGCCAGGTCACCGATGGAGACCGCTCAGGGTTCCAAGGCCTTGCGCAGCCGTGCCTCGTCGACGCGCCAGTAGTCGTGCTGCCGACCGTCGACCAACGTGACGGGCACCTGCTCCCAGTACTGCTCGGCCAGCGCGCGGTCGTCCTCGATCGAGAGCTCGTGCCAGCGGACGCCCAGGTCGGCGGTGACGCGCTCGATCACGGCCCGCGCCTCGTCGCACAGGTGACACCCGGGCTTGGCGATCAGCGTGACCCGCGGAGGCTGTGGAGATGGCGTCACCCGCCCACTGTATGCCGCGTCCTTCCGGGTCCTTCCGGGTCCTTCCGGGTCCTTGCCGGCCCGTGGACCATGGCATTGGACCCGCGGCGCCCGCTGACTGCGGTCGGGTGGGGGCCGTTGTGGTCCGTTTCGGGGCCCTACCGAGCACGGCGGCATACGACTGTGGTGCAGGTCTCCTGACATCCGCCGGGAATTCAGGGAAACTGGGGGGCCAGGAGGTGGACCATCCGACGCAGCACGGCGCACCGGCTCGCGAACATGCTCGCGGCGATGGGTCGCGCCCAGGTGCCGTCATCACCTGCAACGACGGGCAGCCGCTTCGGTTACGCCCTGGCGGTCCCTGCGGGCGGGAGCGCCGCGTCCTGTGCCACCGCTGTCGACCATGGCGTGACCGCCGCCACCGAGAGCTTCCTGGCGTCCCTGCGGGTGCTGCTGAGCCTGGCGGGCGAGGCCGGCACGCTTTCCGGGGGTGAGGGGGGCGGCACGCCTGCCACGCGCGCGGGCTTCGGGCCGGGCGAGGCGCCTCAGGACTTCGAGCGGATCGCCGCCCTCGTCGAGCTGGCCCAGCGAGGGGACTCCGAGGCGTTCGGCCTCCTCTACGAACGCTATGTCGACCTCGTCTACCGCTACGTCTACGTGCGGGTCGGGGGTCACCAGCTGGCCGAGGACATCACGTCCGAGACCTTCCTGCGCGCACTGCGGCGGATGGACTCCTTCTCCTGGCAGGGGCGTGACATCGCTGCGTGGTTCGTGACCATCGCGCGCAACCTGATTACCGACAACGCCAAGTCCGCGCGGTTCCGCATGGAGGTCACCACCGCTGACATGCTCGACGCCGACCGGCGGGTGGACGCGCCGGACAGCGAGGTGTTGGAGCGACTGCGCAACGAACGCCTCCTCAACGCGGTCAAGACCCTCAAGCCCGAGCAGGCCGAGTGCGTCGTCCTCCGGTTCCTGCAGGGGCTGTCCCTGGCCGAGACGGCCAAGGTCCTCGGCAAGTCCGAGGGCGCGGTCAAACAGCTTCAGCTCCGGGCCGTCCGGGCCCTGCACCGGGAGCTCGGCGATGTCGAGCTGTGACCGGCCGGGATTTCGCTACGTATCGGCGCGTAACTTCCGCTGGACCACCTCGTTCTCACCGCGACAGGCCGTCACCACGGCAACCGTAGGACGGCCCACCAGGCCTGGCAGGGAGGAGTCGCAGTGCCCGTGCTGAACCGCACCGCCGACGCCTTCCAGCGCGCCCTCGAAGGCGCCGAGCCCAGGGAGCAGCTCGTCCCGCTCGTGGCGACCGGACGCCGTCTCGCCCAGCTCGGTGCCGGGCCGGCACCGGACCCGGCCTTCGTGGAGGCTCTGCGGGGCCGCCTCATGAGCGAGGCCAAGGCGATGCCTGTGCGCACTCCTGCGGGCGCCCGCACCCAAGCCGCCCAGCGGGCCGCTACCCGCAACACCCCGCTCGTGGTCGTCGTCGGGCACGGCCTGCCCCGCGCGCTCGCGGGCGCCACAGCCTCGGCGCTGCTCGTCGGCGCCATCGTCGGGGTGGCCTCGCGCGGCGCCGTCCCCGGTGACGACCTGTACCCGGTCAAGAGCTGGCTGGACAGCGTGGCAGTCCAGCTGGCCGGCAGCGACTTCGACCGTGGCCAGACCTACCTCGCCCAGGCGCAGGAGCACATCTCCGACGCCAGGGACCTGACCGACCAGCCGGCCGATCCCGCTGTCGGCGAGGTCAACCTCGCGCTCCGGCAGGCGGTCGACAGCGTGCGCAACGGTCAGCGCTCCCTCGACAGCGCCTACGCCCAGAGCGGCAACCCCCAGGCCTTGATCGCCATACGCGACTTCACGGCACGCGCCCTGCCGCAGGTGGAGGCCCTGCGCACCCAGGTGCAGGCCGGGTCGCTGCCCGTCCTGGCCCAGCTCGAGGCACTGCTGCAAGACACCCAGGCAGCCACCGCTCGCCGGCTCGCGGCCTGCGGCGCCCAGTGCTCGGCGCTCGGCAGCGCGACGAGCTACCACCCCTCGGCGCTGCCCAGCGTCAGCAATACCGTTCAGGCACCCCGCGGTCAGGCCCCTGCTCCCAGCAACGTTTCGCGGCAGAGCGCCAGCGTCATCTCCGTCCCCGTGGCCCCCCTGACCAACCAGGCCGCGGCCGGGGGGCCCGTGGCCGCTCCCAGCGCCGGCGGCGTGAGCATCGGTGGCCCCAACGGTGGCGCAGACCTGTCCACCGCGGGCGTGGGAGTCAGGCTGCCCTCGCTCACCGCGTCGCTTCCCGGCACCACCAGCACCGTCCGGCTCCCGGCGCCGAGCGCGTCTCTGAGCACCGGCGGCGTGGGGGTCGTCGTGCCCAGTGCGACCGTCGGACCGGCCACGCTCCCGGGCGTCACGATCAGCCTGCCCTGACCACGGCCCGGTGGTCGCGTCGCTGCTCCCAGACGGAGGTCAGCGCGCGCAGAAGGCCCACCAGGCCGTCAATGGTCACGGGCGGAACTTCGGCGAGCTAGAAGAAGACGGACCGCCGCTGCATCAGCAGCGAGTAGAGCGTCTGCTGGATCGTCTCCCGGACCTGGTCGGTCAGGTCGAACACCAGCATCGGGTCGTCGGCCGCCGCGGGCCCGAGGTCCGCGGTCTCGACGGGCGAGCCGAACTCGATGATCCACTTGCTGGGCAACGGGATCAGGCCCAGCGGGCCGAGCAACGGCCAGGTGGGGGTGATCGGCGCATAGGGCGCTCCCACCAGCCGCGCGACCGTCCGCATGTTGCCGATGATGGGGTAGATCTCCTCGGCGCCGACGATGGAGCACGGGATGATCGGCGCCCCGGTGCGCAGCGCCGCCGACACGAACCCTCCCCGGCCGAACCGCTGCAGCTTGTAGCGCTCGCTGAACGGCTTACCCACACCCTTGAACCCCTCGGGCCAGACCCCGCAGAGCTCGCCGTTGGACAGCAGCCGCTCCGCGTCGGGGTTCGCGGCAAGCGTGGAACCCGACTTGCGGGCGAGGGTGCCGACGACGGGCGTCTGGAACACCAGGTCGGCCCCCAGCATCCGCAGGTGGCGTCTCGCCGGGTGCTCGTCGTGGACGGCCACCTGGGTCATCAGGGAGTCCATCGCGACGGTGCCCGAGTGGTTCGCCACGACCAAGGCACCCCCCTCGCTCGGGATGTGCTCGATCCCTCGCACCTCGACCCGGAACCAGGACCGGTAGAGCGGGCGAAGAACGGGCAGGTAGAAGTTCTCGGTGAAGTCCTCATCGAACCCGAACTCGTCGACCGTGTAGTCGCCGGTCACCCTGCGCCGGATGAACGACAGCATGGTGGCGAGGTAGCGCTCGACGTCGTCGGCGGACACCCCGGCGACGCCGGCTGCGACGCGGACCGCGGAGATCCCGGCGGTGAGCAGCTCCTCGACGCCGGGCGCCGTGCGCGACGTCGACAAGGTCGGCTTCGTCGCGGGCGCCAGCGCCTCGTCGTCGGTGACCGCCTTGAGGACGCGGACCGGAGCGGCTTCGGTAGGCCGCGTCGCGGCGGCGGACCCGTTCCGGCCACGAACGGGCTGCCGGGCGGTCCGGGCCCCGGACCTCGCCACGGCCCTCTTCGTGGGGATGGAGGCGGCCTTCGCGACCGGGTGGGGGCGGTGCTTCGCGCGACTCGTCGTCGGTGAGGCCGCGGAGGAGGCGGCCGCTGGCGCCGGCGCAGTCTGGGCGGCCGCGGGTCGCGAGGAAGTCGCCAGCAGCGGGGTGCTACGCCGCTTGGCGCGCTCTCCGGACGCGCGCGCCGCGCCTGCGGCGAGGGCTCCCTGCGAGCCCTGACGGCGTGGGGCAGCAGGCCGCGAGGAGGGTACCGCGGACTTCGCGGCGCTCGTGGCCTTGGCCGTCGCGCGCTTGGCGGTCGCCCGCTTGGCGGTCGCCGGCGCCGCGGTCGCGCGCTTCGCGGTTGACCGGGTGCTCGTCGAGCGCTTCGTCGTTCGTGACGTGTCCGGCTTGGCAGCCATCAGTCATCCCTCCCTGCGGCCCATACGTGGCCGATCGCGGTGGCTGCGGAGCCGGCCACACCGGAGACCGCCGAGCTCAAGGTGGCGCCTCCGGGGATGGCCGGGCCGACACCGTGGGCGAAGTCCTCGAAGGCCGACCGGGTCGTGAAGCGCGGCTCGAACCCGAGGACCTCCCTCATCCGCGTGGTGTCGAGCACTCGGCCGAAGGCCAGGAACTGGAGCTGGTCACTGGTGAAGTCCGCCACCCCGGACCGCTTGACGATGGAACCGAAGACCCCGGCCGCGGGCATGGGCAGCGGCAGGATCGGACGTCCGGCGACCGCGGCCGCCTGGCTCAGCGTGATCACGCCGTCGCCCGCCACGTTGGTGATGCCGCTCGACGGACCGGTCGTGGCGGCCAGGAGCGAGCCCACTGCATCGACCTCGTGGACGAACTGCAGCCGGGCGTCGTAGCCGAAGGGCACCGGGATGACCGGGAGGGTGAAGTAGTCGGTGAGCGAAGTGCGGATCCCCGGCCCGACGATGTTGGCCAGGCGCAGCATGGAGATCTCCACGTCCGGGCGCCGGCGCGAGAAGCCGCGGACATAACCCTCGACCTCGACCGAGTCCTTGCCGAAGCCGGCCCGAGGCAAGGACTTCGGCCCCATGTCCTCGGTGAACAGAGCCGGGTCGCGAGGGCTCGAGCCGTAGACCGCTGCCGACGACTTCACGACCAGCCGGCGGATGCTGTGCGCCTTCTGACAGGCCGCCAGCAGCTGCATCGTGCCGATGACGTTGATCTCCTTCTGGGAGGTCCGGCCGCCGGCATGGGTGGGAGTGGCGATGACGTTCATGTGGACGACGGTGTCGACGTCCGACTGGGCGATGATCTTGCCGATCATGGGGTTGCGGATGTCGGCACGGACGAACTCGGCACGCCCGATGTCGTGGGGGGGCGGAATGACGTCGACGCCGATCACCCGGCCGACGGAGGGGTCCCGCGTGAGGGCTCGGGCGAACTGACCACCGAGGTAGCGCGAGACGCCAGTCACGAGGACGACATCAGCCACGGTCACTCCAACGGGTCGGAAGGCTACGGACGTGCGACGCTGCCACCCTACCCAGCGCGCCCCCACCGCCGAAGCCGGTGCGCCTGACCGTGGACGCGGCGCTCGTCACAACCGCGAGAAACCGAAAGGCCCCCGCCGCAGCGGGAGCCCTGAGGTTACTTCTTGTTGCGACGCTGGTGGCGCGTCTTGCGAAGAAGCTTGCGGTGCTTCTTCTTCGCCATGCGCTTGCGGCGCTTCTTGATGACAGAGCCCATGATGTCCTCTTGTGTCGTGGTCGTGTTGCCGGACGGGGCAACGAACGCACCACGCCGAACAGTGGTGGCCACTCTAGCGGGACCTGCGGTCCCTACCCAAACCCGGAGGTGCGGCATACGCCACTGCAACAGAGGGCGAGCCGGGACACCTTGGCCCCGGCTCGCCCTCAGAGTGCAGTCAGCACACCATCACGCGGTGTCGACGTACGAGGTGTGCAGGTACTTGTGCACGGCATCCTCCGGGACCCGGAAGGACCGCCCCACGCGGATCGCGGGAAGCTCGCCGGCATGCACCATGCGGTACACCGTCATCTTGGACACGCGCATGATCGAGGCCACCTCGGCGACGGTCAGGAACCGCACCTCGGCGAGCTGTCGCTCGTTGGACATTGTCGAACCTCGATCTTCTACACGTGCGCATCGCCGGCTTCCCCTCCGGCGGATATCTACGCTCGTGCAGAGTGAACTGTAGGGGCTCATGTGACTCATGGGGAAGCCAACGGCGAAACTTCTTCGCGAATGTCCAGCCGACACGCCGCGCCGACCTGGGCAATCACCTGAACCTCAGTCGAACCACACGTCCAGACCGTGAGCCTCGAAGACCGCCTCGCGGGTCGCCATCACGGCCCGGTCGACCGCGCTGTGGGGGTTGTAGCCCATGCCCCAAGGCTGGTGCCAGATCGGCAGGTCGGCAGGCGGCAGGTCACCCATCCGCCGTGGTCCTTCACGCCCGAAGGCCTGACGCACGTGAGCGAGCCACTCCGGCGGCACCTCCGTGGCCGCCGGGATCGGGCGGTGCGCCGCGATCGCCGTCAGGTGCGTCCAGGTGCGCGGCACGACGTCGACGACCTCGTACCCCCCGCCCCCCAGGGCCACCCAGCGACCGGCGCACACCTCATGAGAGAGCCGGTGCAGCGAGTCGGCGGCAGCGCGCTGCGCGTCGACGGACAGGGCCAGGTGGGCCAGCGGGTCCTGCGCGTGGGTGTCGCAACCGTGCTGGGTCACCAGCACCTCCGGCGCGAACGCTCGCACCAGTGGCAGGGCCGTGGCATGCAGGGCGCGCAGCCAGGCCGAGTCGCCCGTGCCGGGGGGCAGCGCGACGTTGACCGCCGAACCCAGGGCATCCGGTCCCCCGATGTCTCCGGGGAACCCAGTGCCGGGGAACAGCTCTCGCCCCGACTCGTGCAGCGAGATGGTGAGCACCCGCGGGTCGTCCCAGAAGATGCGTTCGACCCCGTCACCGTGGTGGACGTCGATGTCGACATACGCCACCCGCTGCGCACCGTGGTCGAGCAGCCACTGGATTCCCACGGCGATGTCGTTGTAGATGCAGAAGCCGGATGCGTTGCCCGGCATCGCGTGGTGCAGCCCCCCGCAGAAGTTGACGCCGTGCTCGGCCCGCCCCTCCCACACGTCCGCGCACACCTGACGGGTGCCCTCGGCGATGCGCCCACTGACCTCGTGCATCCCCGAGAACGCCGGGTCGTCCTCGGTGCCGAGACCGCGCTGGGGGTCGGCGTTCGCGGGGTCCTGCGAGGCGGCCCGCACGGCGGCGATGTAGTCGCGGTCGTGCACGGTGGCCAGGAGGTCGTCGTCCGGGACGGGCGGAGACACGACCTCGACCCCCTCGGCCTCGAGGACGCCGAGCGCCTCGCAGAGCCGCACCGTCAGGTCGAGGCGGACCGGGTTCATGGGATGCATCGGGCCGAAGTCGTAGGCGGTGAAGCCGTGGTCCCAGACCACCCGCACCTGTGAGGGCATGTCCGGCACGCTACCTGTGGCCCCGTCGTCATCACAGCCGGGTACCTCCCGTGGGACGCGGTAGCGTGCTGGTCTGATCTCACCGACGAGCGCGGAGGACCGCTGTGGGCAAGAAGCTGTACGACGACGATGTCCTCGTCATCGGCCTGGGACGGTTCGGCGCCGCCGCCGCGGTCGAGCTCCAGCGGCTCGGCCACCACGTGGTGGCGGTCGAGCGGGACACCCAGCGGGCAGAGGCCTTCGTCGGCCGAGTGGGCAAGGTCGTCCAGGCCGACGCGAGCCAGCCGAAGGCGGTCGCGAACCTCAAGGCACGCAGCTTCCAACTCGCGGTGGTAGGCATCGGGTCCTCGGTCGAGGCCTCCGTGCTGTGCGCCATGAACCTCGTCGACGCCGGCATACCGACGATCTGGGCCAAGGCGATCTCACCCGAGCACGCGCGCATCCTCGAGCGCATCGGCGCCCACCACGTCATCTTGCCGGAGGCCGAGAGCGGGCGCCGGGTCGCGCACCTCCTCAACGGCAAGCTGCTCGACTACATCGAGTTCGACGACGGCTTCGCCATCGTCAAGATGCGCCCGCCGCAGGAGGCGATCGGGTTCACCCTCGGACAGAGCGCGATTCGCAGCAAGTACGGCGTGACCGTCGTCGGGGTGAAGTCCCCCGGGGCCGACTTCACGCACGCCGTCCCGGACACGAAGGTGACCGCCCACGACACGCTCATCGTCAGCGGACCCACCGACCTGCTCGACCGGCTCGCCTCGCGCCCCTGACGGCTCCCGACGGCGGCCTGGGCTTTGGCGCCCTGACTTCTACAGGCTGGGCACGCCCCGGTCGTCGCCGAGCGGGAGGACCATCGCGATCTCCTCCTCGGCGTCCGACGTCCGCACCCGCATGGGCCGGCGCGAGTCCGTCGGCCGGAACCCGAAGCCGCTGGCGAACGCCACGGCGCGCCCGTTCTCCGTGCTCACCCAGTAGGCCAGGTGCGTGCTCCGCTGGGCGCGGGCGACGTCCGCGCCGGCCTGGACCAGCTGGCTGGCGACACCCGTGCCCCGAGCCGTCGGGGCGACCCACAGACCGAACAGCTCGGCGACGCGCTCGTTCTCGCTGTGCCGGCCGAGGCTGGCCACACCGACCGCCTCGCCCTGACGCTCGGCGACCAGCCGGCGCGAGCGGCGCATCCGGTCCCGCCAGAGCTCCTCGTCGTAGCCGCGCTCCTCCTCGAGCGTTGCGGCGAAGGCGTCGGGTGACTCCTCCAGCGCACTGAGCCGCACCGAGCGGTACCGCTCCCATTCGTCCTCGGTCAGCGTGCGCACCGTGATGTCGCTCATGCGAACCACTGTCGCACGACTACCACCCCCGGGGTCAGGTGAGTTTCCCCAGAGTTCACTGTCAGCGGGCTGAGCGCCGGCCGCAGACGACGGGGTCAGTCGAGCCCGGACGCCAGCTCGTGCGAGCGCACCGCTGCCGCCTCCATGGCGGAGATGAAGGCCGCCCGCACCTTGTGGTCGTCGAGCTGCCGCAGCGCGGCGGCAGTGGTGCCCCCCGGCGAGGTGACCTGCTCGCGGAGCACGGTGGGGTGCTGACCGGTCTCGCGCATCATCGTGGCGGCGCCGAAGAGCGTCTGCACCACCAGCTCGGTGGAGGTCGGCCGCGGCAGCCCGAGCACCACGCCCGCCTCGATCATCGCCTCGACGACATAGAAGATGTATGCCGGGCCGCTGCCACTGATCGCGGTGACCGCGTCCTGGTGCTTCTCGGCGACCTGGACCACCCGGCCGCACGAGCGCAGCAGGTCCGAGGCCTCCTCGAGGTGGGCCGGGTCGGCGCTACGGCCGGCGCTCAGAGCGGCCATGCCCTGGTCGACCAGTGCCGGAGTGTTGGGCATGACCCGCACGACGGCGACACCCTCGGGAAGCCTGCTCTCGAGATAGGTCGTCGGGATTCCGGCAGCCAGGCTCACGACGAGGTTCCCCGGCGACAGGTGGTCGCGGATCTCCTCGACGAGCAAACCCATGTCCTGGGGCTTGACGACCAGGACCACGGTGTCCGCGGCCTCGGCGGCCTCGACGTTGGACAGGGCGCGCACGCCGTACGTGCGGGTGAGCTCCTCGGCCCGCTCCGGGCGCCGGGCGGTGACGACCAGGTCGTCCGCGCTCCGGCCCGAGCGGATGAGGCCCGACAGCAGCGTCTCGCCCATGACTCCGGCACCCAGGATCGCGACAGTTCCCATGGCGGCAGTCTGGCAGCAGGGCCTGCCGCCGGTCGGCTAGTTTCTCGTGGCGAGACCGCGCAGGAAGAACATGGTGTTGGCGGGACGCTCGGCCATGCGGCGCATGAGGTAGCCGTACCACTGCTCGCCGTAAGGGATATAGACCCGCATCTGGTTGCCGCGGTCGGCGATGCGCTTCTGTTCCTCGGGGCGGATCCCGTAGAGCATCTGGTACTCATAGCTGTGGGCCTCGCGGCCGTGGTGGCTCGCGAGCGCCCCCGCGATCTCGATGAGCCGCGGGTCGTGGCTCGCGACCATGGGGTAGCCCTGGCCGCTCATGAGGACCTTGAGGCAGCGGACGTAGCTCTGGTCCACCTCGGCGGACCCCTGGAAGGCCACCGACTCGGGCTCCTTGTAGGCGCCCTTGCACAGCCGGACGCGGCTGCCCTCGTAGGCCAGGTCACGGCAGTCGGCCTCGCTGCGCCGCAGGTACGACTGGATCACCGCGCCGACCCAGGGAAAGTCCTGGCGCAGCTCGCGCAGGGACTCCAGCGTGGCGTCGGTCGTGGTGTGGTCCTCCATGTCGAGGGTCACCGTGGTGCCGGCGTTCGCCGCAGCCTGGCAGATCTCGCGGGCGTGCTCGAGAGCGATCTTGTCGCCGTCACCGGGCAGGTACTGGCCGAGCGCGGACAGCTTGAGGCTGACCTCTCCCATGCCGAGCTGGCTCAGGTCGGCGTCGGCCAGTGCCTTGAGCAGCTCGAGGTAGTGGTCGCGGGTGCGGATCGCCTGGGTCAGGTCGGTGGTGTCCTCACCCAGGTAGTCGATCGTCGCCAGCCGGTTGGTGGCCCGTAGCTCGGCCGTCGCGGCGACGGCGTCCTCCGTGTGCTCACCTGGGACGAAGCGTCGCACGACACTGCGGCTCACCGGCGCCTTCTCGACGGCCTGCCGGACGGCGCCGCTCTTGGAGAGCTGGAGCAGGGTGTTGCGCAGCACGTCACTGGCGTCCACGAGAGTCCTTCCGACCGTCGCCACGGATCTCGTGGCCGGCGACAAGGCTAGGCCACGCACGGCGCCCTGTGGGCCCGGCCCGGTCGCACGACTCCTCGAGCGCCTCAGGCGGTGCGGCGGCGCAGGGTCAGGCTCCCCAGCACGAGTGCCACCACAACCCACAGACCGATGACGCCGAGATCTCCGGACACGTCCGAGCCCGGCGTGGCGCTGGTGGTCACCGCCTTCATCGCGTCGACGGCATACGACAGGGGCAGGACGTCGGAGACCCAGCGCAGCACGTCGGGCAGCCGGTCGCGCTCCACGAGCAGCCCACAGAGCAGGAACTGCGGCAGCACGAGGGCGGGCATGAACTGGACAGCCTGGAACTCGGTGCGGGCGAAACCGCTCGCGAGCAGCCCCAGCGCCGTGCCCAGCACCGCGTCGAGCACTGCGACGATGACGAGCTGCCAGAGCGGCCCGGCCACGCTGAGCCCGCAGACATAGACCGCGAAGGCCGTCGCGATGAGCGCCTGCAGGACCGCCATGATCCCGAAGGCGAGGGCGTAGCCGAACATGAAGTCGCCCTTACCGAGGGGCGTCGTCAGCAGCCGCTCCAGGGTGCCGGACGTGCGTTCTCGCAGGGTCGCCACGCTCGTCACGATGAACATGACGACGAACGGGAAGACTCCGAGCAGCGAGGCGCCGATGGCGTCGAAGACGGGCGTGTCCTTGAAGATCCAGGCCAGCAGACCCAGGAGCACGCAGGGCACGACGAGCATCAGCGCGATGGTGCGACGGTCCGAGCGCAGCTGGTTCAGCACGCGCCCGGCGGTGACGAGAGTGCGGTGGGCGTTCATCGGGCAGCCTCCTGAGCCTGGTCGATCAGTGCGAGGAACGCGCTCTCCGCGTCGGTGGTGCCGGTCCGCGCCAGGAGTCCGGTGAGCGTGTCGTCGGCGAGGAGCTGCCCCTCCCGGAGCAGGAGGAGCCGGTCGCAGCGGCTCGCCTCGTCCATGACGTGACTCGACACCAGCAGCGAACGGCCTTGTGCCGCAAGCCGATGGAAGAGCTCCCACAGGTCGCGGCGCAACACCGGGTCGAGGCCCACGGTCGGCTCGTCCAGGACGAGTAGCTGCGGGTCGCCGACCAGGGCCGAGGCGAGGGAGACTCGAGAGCGTTGGCCGCCGGACAGCTGGCCGACGAGCACGTCGGCGTGGCTGTCGAGGTCGACGGCCTCGATCGCCTCGTCGACCGCGGTCTGCGGGGCACCGAGCAGGCTCGCGAAGTAGCGCACGTTGGCGCGCACGGTGAGGTCGTCGTAGACGCTCGGGCTCTGCGTGACGTAGCCGACCTGGCGGCGCAGTGCCGGCGCGCCGGCGGGCTCGCCCAGCACCCGCACGTCCCCGGCTCGCACCAGCTGTACGCCGACGATCGCGCGGATGAGGGTGGACTTGCCACTCCCGCTGGGGCCGAGCAGCCCAACCACCTGACCGGCAGGAATGCGGACGCTGAGGTCCAGCAAGACCGGGCGGCCCCCCCGGACCACCCGGAGGTGGTCGATCTCGATGGCGTTTTTCATCATACGATGAAATATACGCCGCGTCGTCGTGGTCGACAAGAGACCAGACAGGGGTAGGCCGTGCCACCGACGGGTGGCACGGCCTACCTCGTGTGCGCGGGCGTGCGGCTGGGCTCAGGCGTCCTGCTGCTCCCCCGGCTGGAGGAGGTTGAACATCGCACCCTGGGGGTCGCGGGCGACGACCATCCGGCCGACCGGCATGTCCGTCGGCTCGACGAGCAGCGAGCCTCCCAGCTCGGTGATGCGCGCCGCAGCCTCGTCGGCCGAGGCCACCGAGAACCAGACGTTCCAGTGGTTGGGGACGCCCTCCATCTGCGGCGGCGTCGAGCCCCCGACCTGCTGGTCGCCCACCTGGAAGATCGTGTAGCTGTCGTCGGGACCCATCGGCGTCGACACTGCCTTCAGACCGAGGAGCTTGTCGTAGAACGGGTGCGCCGCGTCGGGGTCCGAGGTCACCAGCTCGTTCCAGGTGAGGGCGCCAGGCTCGTTGGCGACCTGGGCTCCGATGTGCTCGCCGGCCTGCCAGAGGCCCACGAACGCCCCGGACGGGTCAGCGACGAAGGACATCCGGCCGGCCTCCATGACGTCGAACGGCTCCATGGCGACGACACCACCGGCGCCCGCGACGCGCGCCGTCGTGGCATCGACGTCGTCGACGGCCAGGTACGTGTTCCACATGGGCGGGACGCCCGCGGCGGCCTGCTCGGGGTTCTGGGGGGCGATGGCTGCGGCGTTGCGGCCGCCCAGCTGTGCCATCGCGTAGACCGGACCGTCGGGCATCGGCTGCTCGACGTACTCCCAGCCGAACACGCCGGAGTAGAAGGCGCGCGCAGCGCCCTGGTCGGAGGTCTGCAGGTCCACCCAGCAGGGGGTGCCCTGGGCGTACGAGGTCTTGGTGGTCATGGTCGTGCCTTTCGGTGGGCCGTCGTGGACGGCGGTGGATGTGTGACTGCGATGCGTATGCCGCGTGCGGCGGGCCAAAGGGTGCGGCAGGGTCAGGCGGTGCGACCGGAGAGCGCGACGAGCCGGTCGAGCGCACCTGCGCGCCCGGCGATCTCGACCGCGGGCCCGAAGGAGCCGCTGGCTCTGGCCCCCGGGATGATCTGGGCGCCGAGGTTGTGGACGTACTGCGCCACCTCCTCCGAGACGTGCAGCTCCTGACCGGTCGCCTGCGCGAAGTCCCAGGCGTGCAGGAGGTACTCGAGGTTGAGGATGCCGACGGCCATGGTTGCGGGAATCGTCAGGTCGCCGGCCGTGACGTTCCCCTCGAGCCCGCGGACGGCCCAGGCCTCGTTGACCTGCTGGGCCACCTCCGCGACGGCGGCGACCAGGCACGGCTGCGGTGTGCGGGCCACCTCGATGCCCGCCAGGGTGCCGACGAACGTCAGGGTGCCGAACAGGTGCTCGGCCAGCTGGTGGACGGTGAAGCCCTCACAGGGAGTGGGCCTCTCACGGTCGGCGTCGGTGACCGGGAGCAGCACCCGCTGCAGCACCGCCAGCGTGGCATCGGCACAGGACAGCTCGCCCAGCTCCTGCGGGACCCAGGACCACTCGTCCGGACCGGCGTCGCCCTGCGCCGCCGCCCGCTCGAGCCGGCCGAAGAAGTGGTTCCAGCCCTCGAGGTGACTGGTGGCCTGCTCGGGGGTGAGGCCCTCGTGGACCAGCCGGACCAGCGTGCCGCCCTCGGCCGGCTCCAGGGTCACGGTGACCGTCGATGCGTCCGGACCCAGGTCGGGCGAGCCCTCCCAGCCCCAGCCGAAGACGATCCGCTCTCCCGGGACGACCTCTCTGTAGGTGCCGCGCGCCACATGACCGGGGACGATGGTGAAGCGGTACTCGCCGCCGGCCCTGAGGTCGACGCGCGCCGCGATGGTCTTCCACCGACGCAGGCGGTCGGGCTCGGTGATGAGTGCGAAGGCGTCGTCGGGCGGCACCGGGAGGAAGGCGGTCTTCTCGGCCGCGACGGTGGTGGGCGTGCTGGTCATGGTGCTCTCCGGTTGGTCGGTGGAGGTGGCGGGCGAGGGTCTGCTGTCCGGCGCGAGGGAGGTCAGGAGCGGGTCACGAGCCGGGTCGCGTCGGCCACGAGAAGGTCGAGCTCGTCGGTCCAGAAGCGGTCGATCTCTGCGCGCAGCCTCACGACGCCGCCCGGGACGATGCTGTAGAAGCGCTGCCGCCCGTCCTTGCGGGCGACGACGAGGCCTGCGTCGGCGAGCACGAGCAGGTGTTGGGAGATCGCCGAACGCGTGACAGGGAAATGCTCGGCGAGCTCGTTGACGGAACGCGGACCCGCCGCGAGCAGCTGCAGGATGCGACGCCGGGTGGGCTCCGCTGCTGCGCTGAGAGCGTCGGTCACGGGATATACGTTAGTCCTCACTAACGTATATCGTCAATCCTCGACCCAGCGTCAGTCACTGAAGTGGGTGGTGCGGCTAGGGCACGAGGTAGCGCTGGATGGTGGGCCCGACGAGTCCGGCGAGCTCGTCGCGCGAGGCCTGGACGACCGCAGGGAACTCGACGATGTAGCGCATCATCGCGAGCCCGACCATCTGCGACGCGGCCAACCCGGCACGCAGCTCGACGTCCGTGGGGGCGGGCCCATCGGCATACAGCTGGCCCAGGATGCGGCCGAAGATCTCACGGACCAGGAACTCGCGCAGCATGCGCGTGGCCTCGGCGTGGGTCACTGCCGAGCGGATCAGGGCCTGGAAGCGCTCACGTCCGGAGGGCGAGTCCCACACCGTGAGGAAGATGAGCACCAGGGCCGACCCGAGCTCCTCGCGCGGCCCCTGCATGACCTGGCCGATGAGAGCGGCCGGGTCGACGGGGATGTCCATGACGGCGGCGAAGAGCTGGGGCTTGCCACCGAAGTAGTGGTGCAGCAGAGCGGGGTCGACCTCGGCGCGGCGGGCGATGCCACGCATGGAGGTGGCGTCGTAGCCCGCATCGGCGAACTCGGTCCGCGCGGCGTCGAGGATTGCCGCCCGGGTGTCCACCCCTCCGGGGCGCCGGCCCCGCGGGCTCATCGAGCCTCACCCGGCGAGGTCACGGGGGAGGCCAGGTGCAGCCGGGCGAAGGCGAGGGCCTCCGCCAGGTCCACCTCGCGCTCCTCGGCGGTGAGCTTGCGGGTCGTCACCTCGGCCACCACGGAGCCGGAGAACCCTTCTGCGGCAAGGCTTTCCAAGAGCTCGGCGCACGGCTGGGTGCCACGGCCCGGCACGAGGTGCTCGTCCTTGAGCGAGCCCAGGCCGTCGGCGAGGTGCACGTGCGCGAGCCGCGGCCCGAGCACGCGGGCCATCTCCATGGCGTCCGAACCGGCCGTCGCGGTGTGCGACAGGTCGAGCGTCACATGGTCATAGGGCTGGGGAACCGGGTCCCAGTGCGGCAGGTAGGCCTGGTACTCACGCTGCCGCGCCCGCCACGGAAACATGTTCTCGACCGCGAGGCGCACCCCCGTCTCGTGCTCGCGCAGTGCGACGCCCTCGGCGAAGTCGCGGGCGTACTCCTTCTGCCAGCGAAAGGGTGGGTGCAGCACCACTGTGTCGGCGCCCACCTCCTGGGCGAGCTCGATCGACCGGTCGACCTTGGTCCAGGGGTCAGGGCCCCAGATCCGCTGGGTCAGCAGAAGGGTCGGCGCGTGCACAGACACGATCCGCAGGTCGTGGAGGCGGGCGAGCGCGGCGAGCGCACCGGCCTCCTGCGAGACGGGGTCGGTCCACACCATGACCTCGACGCCGTCGTAGCCCAGCCGCGCGGCCGTCGCGAACGCAGCGGCACAGCCCTCGGGATAGACCGAGGCGGTCGAGAGCGCCACCGTCGCGCCGGGGATCGAGACCGCCGAGGACATGCCACCGAGCGTACCGAGCCGCCTCGTACGGGCGAGCAGGGCTGCGGAGGGGCGACGGACGCGGCGACCGTCAGCGCAGGGCGTCGAGCCTGCTGAGGATCACGCCTTCGCGAAGGGCCCATGGGCAGATCTCCAAGCGGTCGACCCCCAGCAGGTCCAGGGCAGCCTCCGCCACGAGCGCCCCGGCGAGCAGCTGCCGGGACCGGCCAGGCGAGATGCCGGGGAGCTGAGCGCGCTCGGCGGCCGTCATATCTGCCAGCCGGCCCACCAGCAGGGTGAGCTCCGTGCGCTCGAGCTGCCGCACGGCATACGGGCCATCGCTGCTGGGTGCGGCGCCGAGGGCGCGCGCCAGCGAGCGCATCGTCTTGGAGGTGCCGACCGCGCGGTCGGGGGGTCCGGCCTTGGTCAGCGGCCTCACGGCGCCGGCCAGGCGCAGCCGGATCTCGCGCCTGGCCGCGCGAACCACGTCAGCGCCCGGTGGGTTGCCCGGCAGCAGGTCGCGGGTGAGGCGGCCCGCGCCGAGGGGCAGCGAGACGGCCGCGTCGGGCTCCTCGTCCATCCCGGCAGCGAGCTCCAGCGAGCCGCCACCGATGTCGACGACCAGCAGGGTGCCGCTCGACCAGCCGAACCACCTGCGCGCCGCCAGGAAGGTCAGGCGCGCCTCGTCCTCACCCGAGAGGACCTCGAGGGCGACCCCGGTCTGCGCCCGCACGCGGGCGAGGACCTCCTCACCGTTGGGCGCCTCACGGATCGCGCTGGTGGCGAAGGCCATGACCTCCTCGACGCCCTGGTCCTCCGCCACGGCGAGGCACTCGGTGATGAACCGGACCAGCGCCTGCTCCCCCGCCGCGTCGATGAGCCCCTCCGTGGACACGTGCTCCGACAGCCGCAGCTCCCGCTTGTGGGAGGTCGCCGGCAACGGCTGGGCGCCCCGGTGGGCGTCGACGACCAGGAGGTGGACGGTATTGGAGCCGACATCGACCACCCCGAGGCGCATGACTCAACGCTATCGGGACGTAGGGTTGCTCCGTGCCTGAGACCACGCTCGACACTGCCCGCATCTGGGTGGAGTTCACCGACCCTGCGGACACGTCCGAGACGCCGCAGCGGTTCCGCTGCGACCTGACGTGGCTGACCTCGAGCTGGACGTGCATCTTCGGCAACGGCTGCCAGGGCATCTATGCCGACCGGCCGGACGACGGGTGCTGCACCCTCGGCGCGCATTTCACCGACGACGACGACGTCAAGCGGGTCAAGGCGGTGGTCAAGGAGCTCGGCGAGGACGAGTGGCAGCTGCACCCGGGCTCGACCAGGCAGTCGGCGTGGACCGAGGTCGAGGACGGCGCGCTCAAGACCAAGGTCGTCGACGGCGCCTGCATCTTCCTCAACCGGCCGGGCTTCCCCGCGGGGGCCGGCTGCGCGCTGCACCAGCACGCCGTGCTCACCGGCAAAGCGCCACACACCGTCAAGCCCGACGTCTGCTGGCAGCTGCCGATCCGGCGCACCTACCGCACCGTCGAGCTGCCCGACGGCTCGAGCTGGCAGGAGGTCACCATCACGGAGTACGACCGCCGCGGCTGGGGGCCCGGCGGCCACGACCTCGACTGGTACTGCTCGGGCAACCCCGAGGCCCACGTGGGCCGCGAGCCCGTCTACCGCAGCAACCGCGGTGAGCTCATCGAGCTCATGGGCGAGAAGGCGTATGCCGAGCTCGAGCTGCGCTGCGAAGCCCACCTGGCGAGCGTGAAGGCCGCGCGAAACGCTTACTCCCGCAAGATGTTGCCCCTTCTCGTCCACCCGGCGACCCTGACCGCCCAAGCGGCCCGCAAGCGCCCGTGAACGACCCCACACGCAGCCCGAACATCTGGGACACGCCTGACGTCTACGAGGTCGAGAACCTCGGGGTCGACCGGGCCGGCGTGATCGAGTCCGCCATGGCGGCCCTCCACCCGTTCCAGGGTGCCGATCTCGTCGACGTGGGATGCGGCAGCGGGTTCCACCTGCCCCGGTTCGTCGAGCTCGGATGCGCCTCCGTCGTCGGCGTCGAGCCGTACCCACCGCTGGTCGAGCTGGCGCACGAGCGCGTCAAGGGCATCCCGACGGCTCGGGTGGTCGAGGGTGTGGCGCAGGACCTTCCGCTCGCCGACGACTCGGTCGACATCGCGCACGCCCGCTGGGCCTACTTCTTCGGCGCGGGCGCGGAGCCTGGCCTCGCGGAGCTGGAGCGCGTCCTGCGCCCCGGCGGCACGGCATACGTCATCGACAACGACGCGACGCGCTCGACGTTCGGCCGCTGGTTCAGGCGGGCCTACCCGTCCTACGACCCGCTCGCGGTCGAGCGGTTCTGGAGCCGGCAGGGGTGGTCGCGCGAGCGGCTGACGATCACGTGGACCTTCGACTCCCGGGCGGACTTCGAGGACGTGGTGCGGATCGAGTTCCCCGAGACGGCCGCGGAGGGCATCCTGGCCGAGCACGAGGGCACGACGGTCGACTATGCCGTCAGCCTGTGGCACCGTCGGTACTGAACTCAACCCCGGAGGTAGCAATGACGGGCCATGTCGCCACCGCCCGCACCGAGATCCAGGCCTCGCCTGAGCGCGTCTGGGAGGCCATGACCGACCCGGCCCAGGTGGCCGAGTACATGATGGGCAGCCAGGTCGAGAGCGACTACGAGCCCGGCAGCCCCATCACCTGGAGCGGTCAGTGGGAGGGCAAGGCGTACCAGGACAAGGGCGAGGTGCTGCAGGCCGATCCCGGGCGGCTGCTGGAGGTCACGCACTACAGCCCGCTCACCGGCGCGGAGGACGTACCGGAGAACTACCACACGGTGCGCTATGAGCTGTCGTCCTCAGACGGCGTCACCATCGTCGCGTTGACCCAGGACGGCTGCACCGACGCCACCCAGGCCGAGCAGTTCTCCCAGAGCTGGCAGGGGATGCTCGACGGGCTGAAGCAGGTCGCCGAGTCCGCCTGACCCCGCTCGGTGCGACTAGCGCTCGCTCCCGGCCCACGACACGCCGACTCCGGCCGCGTAAGTCGCACCAGCCCCGGAGGTCGGCGGCCGCTGTCGGTCCCGGCCCGTAGGTTGTCGCCCATGGCAGCAAAGGCGTCGACCAAGTCGAGCGGGTTCCGCTGCTCCGAGTGCGGCTGGACCACGGTCAAGTGGGTGGGTCGCTGCGGCGAGTGCCAGGCCTGGGGCAGCGTCAGCGAGCTGGGGGCAGTCACCGTCCGCACCACCAGCGCAGCGCCCGTCGAGCGCCCGGCTGTGCCCATCGGTCATGTGGACGTCCGGCGCGCCGAGGCGCGCAGCACCGGGGTCAGCGAGTTCGACCGGGTGCTCGGTGGCGGCCTGGTGCCGGGCGCCGTGGTCCTCGTGGCCGGCGAGCCGGGCATCGGCAAGTCGACCCTGTTGCTGGACGTCGCGGCCCGGGCCGCTCGCCAGGGCGACGGCCGCACCGTGCTCTACATCACCGGCGAGGAGTCGGCAGCCCAGGTTCGGATGCGCGCCGAGCGGATCGAGGCGATGGCAGCCTCCCTCTTCCTGGCCAGCGAGACCGACCTCGCCACGGTGCTCGGCCAGATCGAGGCCGTGCAGCCTGACCTGCTGGTCATCGACTCGGTCCAGACCATCGCCAGCGGCGAGGTGGAGGGCGCTGCCGGCAACGTCAGCCAGGTGCGTGAGGTGGCGGCCTCGGTGATCCAGGTCGCCAAGTCCCGCGGCATCGCCACGCTGCTCGTCGGGCACGTCACCAAGGACGGGTCGATCGCCGGTCCGCGCGTCCTCGAGCATCTCGTCGACGTCGTGGTGCAGTTCGAGGGCGACCGGCACTCCCGCCTGCGCCTCGTGCGCGCGGTCAAGAACCGCTACGGGCCGACGGACGAGGTCGGCTGCTTCGACCTGTCCGACGTCGGCATCGTGGGGCTCGCCGACCCGAGCGGGCTGTTCCTGTCGCGCGGCACGCTGAGCGTCCCCGGCACCTGCGTCACGGTCACCCTGGAGGGGCGACGTCCGCTCATGACCGAGGTGCAGGCGCTGGTCGCCAAGAGCGAGATCCCCACCCCTCGGCGCGCCACCAGCGGCCTCGACTCGGCTCGCGTCGCGATGATCATCGCCGTCCTCGGACGCCGAGCGGGGGCGCCCATCGGCACCCAGGACGTCTACCTGTCCACCGTCGGCGGGGTGCGTCTCACCGAGCCCGCCTCCGACCTGGCCGTGGCGCTGGCGATGGCCAGTGCCCTGACCGACCGTCCGCTGGCCGAGCACTCCGTCGCCTTCGGCGAGCTCGGGCTGGCCGGCGAGCTCCGCCCCGTCAGCGGCATACCGCGTCGTCTGAGCGAGGCCGCGCGACTGGGGTTCCGCACGGCCTATGTCCCCGCGGGGGTCGTCGGCACCGGGCCCACGCCCGAGGGCATGACCGTGGTCGAATGTCCCGACATCCGGCGCGCGGTCGGCGCCGCACTGCAGGGTCCGCCCGGTTAGACTCGCGCCAGACCAGACCGGCAGAGCAAGGGACGTGAGAGTGGAACTTCGCGAGGACGACGCGCTGCGCGCCACCCTCGCAGCGGTGGCCCCTGGCACCGAGCTGCGTGACGGTCTCGAACGGATCCTGCGCGGCCGCACCGGCGCGCTCATCGTGCTGGGCCACGACCGGACGGTTGAGAGCCTGTCGACCGGAGGCTTCCCCCTCGACGTGGAGTTCTCGGCGACCCGCCTGCGCGAGCTCGCCAAGATGGACGGCGGCATCGTGCTCGACCGTGAGGCGTCACGGATCCTGCGGGCCGCGACCCAGCTGGTGCCCGACCCGTCGATCGAGACCAGCGAGTCCGGCACCCGCCACCGCACCGCCGAGCGCGTGGCCAAGCAGACCGGCTACCCCGTGATCTCGGTGAGCCAGTCGATGCGCATCGTCGCCATCTACGTCGACGGCCGCCGCTATGTCCTCGAGGACTCCAGCGCGATCCTGTCCCGCGCCAACCAGGCGCTGCAGACGCTCGAGCGCTACAAGTCGCGGCTCGACGAGGTCACCGGCACCCTGTCAGCCCTCGAGATCGAGGACCTCGTCACCGTCCGTGATGTCGCGAGCGTCCTGCAGCGCCTCGAGATGGTGCGCCGGATCAGCGACGAGATCGCGGGCTACGTGGTCGAGCTCGGTGTCGACGGCCGCCTGCTCACCCTCCAGCTCGAGGAGCTCACGGGCGGGCTCGGCAACGACCGCGAGCTGGTGATCCGCGACTACCTCCCACTGGCCAAGGTCAGCCTGACGGTGGACGAGGCCATGGCCGCCCTCGAGGAGCTGACGTCGACCGAGCTGCTCGACCTGGCAGCCGGCGCCAAGGCCGTCGGCTTCACCATCGGCGGGGACGCGCTCGACTCCGCGGTCAGTCCCTGCGGCTATCGGCTGCTGACCAAGGTGCCGCGCCTTCCAGGCGCCATCGTCGACCGCCTCGTCGAGCACTTCGGCAGTCTCCAGAAGCTGCTCGCGGCCAACCTCGAGGAGCTCATGGACGTCGACGGTGTCGGCGAGGGCCGCGCCCGCGCCGTCCGCGAGGGCCTGTCCCGCCTCGCCGAGTCGAGCATCCTCGAACGCTACGTGTGAGCGCGTCGCCCTCCACCTCTGCGCTGCACGAGCGCGTGCTGGAGTGGTATGCCGCGCAGGCCCGCGACCTGCCCTGGCGCCGTCCCGATGCCTCGCCGTGGGGCGTCTTCGTCTCTGAGATCATGCTCCAACAGACGCCCGTCGCCCGCGTGGAGCCGGTCTGGCGCGCCTGGATGGAGCGCTGGCCCGATCCTGCGGCGCTGGCCGCGGAGCCGCCCGGTGAGGCTGTGCGGGCATGGGGGCGGCTGGGCTACCCACGGCGGGCGCTGCGCCTCCACGCGGCCGCCACGGCGATGGTCGCGAGCTACGGCGGCCTGGTGCCCGACACCGAGGAGACCCTGCTGACCTTGCCTGGGGTGGGGACCTACACCGCTGCCGCAGTAGCGACCTTCGCCTTCGGAGAGCGCACGGTCGTTGTGGACACCAACGTCCGCCGAGTGCTGGCCCGCGTGGTCGGTGGCGAGCAGTACCCACCCCGATCGCCGACCCGGGCCGAGCTGGCGGTCGCCGCCGCGCTGGTGCCGCCGGACCCGTCCGCGGCCCGGAGGTGGAGCGTCGCCGTGATGGAGCTCGGAGCCTTGGTCTGCAGCGCCCGCGCACCGCGGTGCGGCGACTGCCCCGTCGCGGCCCAGTGCCGTTGGCGGGCCACCGGCCACCCCCCGCACACGGGGGCTCCCCGCAAGGGGCAGGCATGGGCCGGCACCGACCGGATGGTTCGGGGGGCCCTGCTCGCGATCCTTCGGGCCAGCGACGCACCGGTCGAGCGATCCGCCCTCGACGCAGTCGCGGCCGAGCCCGGCCAACGAGAGCGATGCCTGGACTCACTCGTCGCGGACGGGCTGGTCGAGCCACTCGACCATGGCTTGTTCCGGCTGCCCGGCGAACGCAGGGCGAGCTGAGATGACCCCCAGCCCCGAGCCCGACGCGGATCCGCACGCCGGCCCGCAGCCCGAAGCCGGCCCGGGGCCAAGAGCCAGCCAGGCGCGGCGCACCGCTTCGGCGCTGGCTCACGGCGCGTCTCGGACGGGACGCATCATGGGGCGCGGAGCCCTGGCCGGGGCCAGGCTGGCCGGACGCGGTAGCCGCGCCGGGGCTCGCCGGGCCCGCGCCTACACCCACTCCGCAGGTGCGGGCGAGAGTGGTCTGGCCCGCCTGGTGGAGCTCCACTTCGTCACCGGGTGTGCCGACGCGGCACTCACCGTCAGCCTCGCCGGGACCATCTTTGCGATGCCCACGGACGAGGCACGCGGGCAGGTGGCGCAGTTCCTGCTGCTCACCATGGCACCGTTCGCGGTGCTCGCGCCGTTCGTGGGGCCGCTGCTCGACCGGTTCCGTAACGGCCGACGGTGGGCCATCGGCACCACACTGGCGGTCCGCGCCTTCCTCTCCTGGGTGCTCGCCGGGGTGGTCACCGGTGGGTCTCCCTGGCTGTTCCCGGCCGCCCTCGGCTGCCTCGTCGCCTCGAAGGCCTACGGGGTCAGTCGCTCCTCGGCGGTGCCGCGTGTCCTCCCCCCGGGATTCAGCCTGGTCAAGGCCAACTCGCGACAGGCGCTCGCGGGGGTGGCGAGCATCGCCGTGGGCGGAGGCCTGGCTGGCGCCCTCGCGCGGGTGGGCGCCGAGTGGTCCTTGAGGTTCGCCTTCCTCATCTATGTCGCCGGCACGGTGCTGGCGATCCGGCTGCCGGCCCGGATCGACTCCAACGTCGGCGAGCGCTACCTCGAGGACACCGTGCCGGTGGAGGTCGGGGAGGGCGGGCCACCTCGCGGGCGCGGGGCGAGGGCGTGGCGAGCGCGCATCGCTGCGCTGCCGACGACGGTGCGGGCGTCGTTCGCGTGCGCCGTCGGCGCCCGGCTGCTCACCGGATTCCTCACCCTGTTCATGACATTCCTCATGCGTGAGCATCCCCTCCCGGGCTACGGCGGCACGGAGGTGCTTGCCCTCGTCGCCGGGGCCGCAGGCCTGGGCAACGCCGCAGCGACCCTCGTGGGCAACGCACTGGGTCGCCGCCGCCCCGACCTCATCGTCTCCGCGACGCTCATCGTCGACGTGCTCGCCACTGGGGCCACAGCGGTCTTCTACTCCCTGACGACCCTGCTGGCCCTCGGTCTGGTCGCGGGGCTGTCGGCGCAGCTGATCAACCTGGCCGGAGACGCGATCATCCAGCGCGACATCGTCGAGTCGGTCCGCACCCGCATGTTCGCCTGGTCGGAGACGGTGCGTCAGATCGCCTGGGTGGTCGGGGGCGGCATCGGCATCACGCTGCCGCTGGTCCCCCGCCTGGGCTTCGGCGTGATCTCAGGGGTCCTTCTGCTCGTCCTGGTCGGCGCGGTGCGCATTCGGGTGACCGGACGCCGCTAGAGGGTGCGCAGCATCCGGGTGTTGCCGAGGGTGTTCGGCTTGACGCGCTCGAGGTCGAGGAACTCCGCCACACCCTCGTCATAGGACCTCACGAGCTCGGCATACACCTCCGGCTCGACCGCCTGGCCCTCGATCGCCTCGAACCCGTGCCGCGCGAAGAACCCCACCTCGAACGTGAGGCAGAAGAGCCGGCTCACCCCCAGGTCGCGGGCATCGTCCATCAGGGTCGTGAGCAGCGAGGCGCCGACCCCCTTGCCGTGTGCGTCGGGGCTGACTGCCAGGGTGCGGATCTCGGCGAGGTCCTCCCACATCACGTGCAGCGCTCCACAGCCCACGACCCGACCACCGAGCTCGGCCACCCGGAACTGTTGCACCGCCTCGTAGTAGGTGACGGCATCCTTGGTGACCAGTACTCCGGCCTCGGCGAGTGGCGCGACGAGATCGCGGATCGCGCGCACGTCGGAGGTGCGGGCCGACCGAACCACCACTTGAGCGCCGTCAGCCAAGCCGGCCATCCTTGATGTCCGCGAAGAGGGCCGGGGCCTGGGGAGAGAGCTCGACGATCGACTGGTTCCCACGCATGGTGCCCACACCGGGTGCCACCTTGCTGCGGAACCGCGCCGGCGACGTGCGGAAGGCCATCGACGAAAGCGTCAGGATCTGCTCGGCGCTGAGGTTGGAGGCGACATGGGGGGTGAAGCGGGTCAGGTAGCCAGGGATCGCGCGGGGCCCGGCAGCACGCGCCATCACGGCCGCAGCCATGATGATCAAGCCCTGGTTCGCGGACCGCCCGAAGTCACCGCCGGGCACGGTGTCCCGGTCTCGCGCGAAGTTCAGCGCCCGGAACCCGTTCAGCAGGTTGGGGCCCTTCTTCACCAACGTGTCTCCGAGCGTGCCGATGACGGTCGTGGGTGCGTTGAACCGCAGTCCACCGATCGCGTCCACCGACGCCTGGAAGCCGGCGAAGCCCGTCAGCACATAGCCCTCGACGGTGACGCCTGTCAGGGAGGTCACCGTCTCGACGAGCTTGTCGGGCCCACCGAGGGACAGGGCCGAGTTGATCTTGCCGACTCCACCGATCGCCAGGGGCACGTAGGAGTCGCGCGGGATGCCCACGATGCCGCCCGAGCCCTGCCCGTCGAACGCGACGATGTGCAGGCTGTCACCGCGGGAGCGGCCCACATCCTCACCGGGCCGGGCGTCCGAGCCGACGACGAGGACTCGACGCACCCCGGTGGGCTGGGCCGCGACCTTCATGGAGGGCCACCAGCCGCCCACGACGCGCCAGGTCGGAGCCTTCACCAGCAGCGTCACGTCCTTGCCGGCCGTGACGACCGCGATCGGGGTCCTGCCCCAGGTGCCGAGGCTCCCCGCGGTCGCCACGGCGCCCTTGAGCGGAGTGCGGGCGTGCAGCGGTCGCACGACGGCCGGGCTCGCCGGCACCGCCCCACCGTGGTAGAGCGACGTCATCACCGCCAGCAGGTCCGGCGGCAGCCCGCGACCGGTCACGGCCGTGCTCTTCGGGGCCGGTGTCGGCGCGGGAGGGGTCGTCGTGTGCGAGACGGCCGGCTTGGGCTTGCTCCCGGAACAGGCGGCAGCCACCAGAGGCGCGGCAAGCAGGCCGGTGAGTAGCGGTCGACGGGGGAGCTTGGGCAGATTCACGCGCCCAGGGTACGTGGCAGAGCAGCGGAAATCGGACAAGGGCAGGCGTGCCGACCAGAACTGCACAGACAGGTATGCCGCGTGGTCACCCACGCGGCATACCTGATCTGTCTGCTCGGGGCGGACGTCAGTCGCTGCTGTCGCCCACGGTCTCGATGACCGGCAGCTCGATGCTGCTCGGGTGAGGCGTGCCCACGAACGTGAACGTCGCGCTCTTGCCCTCGCCCTCGGCGTCGACGAGCACCAGCTCGCCGGCCTTGAGCTCGCCGTAGAGGATCTTCTCGGACAGTACGTCCTCGATCTCGCGCTGGATCGTGCGCCGCAGCGGGCGGGCGCCGAGCACGGGGTCGTAGCCCTTCTTGGCCAGGACGTTCTTGGCCGCGACGGTGAGCTCGATGCCCATGTCCTTGTCCTTGAGCCGCTTGTCGAGCTTGGCGATCTCGAGGTCGACGATGGCCACGATCTCCTCCTGCGTGAGCTGGGGGAAGACGATGGTGTCGTCGACGCGGTTGAGGAACTCGGGGCGGAAGTGCTGCTTGAGCTCGTCCGTGACCTTGTTCTTCATGCGCTCGTAACCGCTCTGGGTGTCCGCGCCGGCCGAGAAGCCGAGCGAGCCCTTGGAGATGTCACGGGTGCCGAGGTTGGTGGTCATGATGATCACGGTGTTCTTGAAGTCGACCATCCGGCCCTGGGAGTCGGTGAGGCGGCCGTCCTCGAGCACCTGCAAGAGGGTGTTGAAGATGTCGGGGTGGGCCTTCTCGACCTCGTCGAACAGCACCACCGAGAACGGCTTGCGACGGACCTTCTCGGTCAGCTGGCCGCCCTCTTCGTAGCCGACGTAGCCGGGCGGGGAGCCGAAGAGCCGCGACACGGTGTGCTTCTCGGAGAACTCGGACATGTCGAGCTGGATGAGGCTGTCCTCGTCACCGAACAGGAACTCGGCCAGCGTCTTGGCGAGCTCGGTCTTACCGACGCCGGTGGGGCCGGCGAAGATGAAGGAGCCACCCGGACGACGCGGGTCCTTGAGCCCCGCACGGGTGCGGCGGATCGCCTGGGACAGCGCCTTGATGGCGTCGTCCATGCCGACGATGCGCTTGTGCAGCTCGTCCTCCATGTGGAGCAGGCGGCTGGACTCCTCCTCGGTGAGCTTGAAGACCGGGATGCCCGTGCTGGCGGCCAGCACCTCGGCGATGAGCTCCTCGTCCACCTCGGCGACGACGTCCATGTCCCCGGACTTCCACTGGGACTCGCGCTCGGCCTTGCGGGCGAGCAGCTTCTTCTCGTCGTCGCGCAGGTGTGCGGCCTTCTCGAAGTCCTGGCCGTCGATGGCCGACTCCTTCTCGAGGCGCACGGCGGCGATCTTCTCGTCGAACTCGCGCAGGTCCGGCGGAGCGGTCATCCGGCGGATGCGCAACCGCGCGCCCGCCTCGTCGATGAGGTCGATCGCCTTGTCGGGCAGGAACCGGTCGTTGATGTAGCGGTCGGCCAGGTTGGCCGCGCTCACCAGGGCGCCGTCGGTGATGGAGACCCGGTGGTGGGCCTCGTAGCGGTCCCGAAGCCCCTTGAGGATCTCGATCGCGTGGCTCAGTGTGGGCTCGGCAACCTGGATCGGCTGGAAGCGCCGCTCGAGGGCCGAGTCCTTCTCGATGTGCTTGCGGTACTCGTCGAGGGTGGTCGCACCGATGGTCTGCAGCTCACCACGGGCCAGCATGGGCTTGAGGATGCTGGCGGCGTCGATGGCGCCCTCGGCGGCGCCTGCACCGACGAGGGTGTGGATCTCGTCGATGAACAGGATGATGTCGCCGCGGGTGCGGATCTCCTTGAGGACCTTCTTCAGGCGCTCCTCGAAGTCACCGCGGTAGCGGCTGCCGGCCACGAGCGCGCCGAGGTCGAGGGTGTAGAGCTGCTTGTCCTTGAGCGTCTCGGGCACCTCGCCCTTGACGATGTCCTGGGCGAGCCCCTCGACCACAGCGGTCTTGCCGACACCGGGCTCGCCGATGAGGACAGGGTTGTTCTTGGTGCGGCGGGACAGCACCTGCATGACCCGCTCGATCTCTTTCTCACGTCCGATGACCGGGTCGAGCTTGCCCTCTCGCGCCGCCTGGGTGAGGTTGCGGCCGAACTGGTCGAGCACGAGCGAGCCCGCCGGGGTGCCCTCCGGCTGGACGCCGGCGCCGACACCCGCGGTCTGGCCCTCCTTGCCCTGGTAGCCGGAGATGAGCTGGATGACCTGCTGGCGCACGCGGTTGAGGTCGGCTCCCAGCTTGACGAGGACCTGGGCGGCGACGCCCTCGCCTTCGCGGATCAGGCCGAGCAGGATGTGCTCGGTGCCGATGTAGTTGTGGCCGAGCTGCAGGGCCTCACGCAGGCTCAGCTCGAGGACCTTCTTGGCGCGCGGCGTGAAGGGAATGTGACCACTCGGGGCCTGCTGGCCCTGGCCGATGATCTCCTGGACCTGCTCGCGGACCGACTCCAGCGAGATGCCGAGGCTCTCGAGAGCCTTGGAGGCGACGCCTTCACCCTCATGGATGAGGCCGAGCAGGATGTGCTCCGTCCCGATGTAGTTGTGGTTGAGCATGCGCGCTTCCTCCTGCGCAAGCACGACCACCCGACGGGCTCGGTCGGTGAACCGTTCAAACATCTCTCTGCTCCTGCCTAATCGAGATCACCTCGATGCTATCCGTGCTGTCTGACCCTGGCGTACGCCTTTCGCCGACCGATACTCGATCGGGACGAAGGAGCGAGGCCGTGCGGCCGTTCACCGTGCGCAACGCCGGGGGTGGACACCCTGTTCCCGGACCTGAGCGCGGTCCGCTCATGTTCGCCGTGAGCGGACGGCATACGGTCAGGCCCCGGGGCCCTTCTTGCGGACCTCGTCCACGCGGGCCATGGCCTCGCGCAGCTCACCCAGCCAGCTGTCGGAGTTCTCGCCGACGAGCTTGACGCACCACGCGAGCGCGTCGGCGCGCGACCGTGCGACCCCGGCGTCGACCAGGGTGTCGAGGACCCGGCGCTCGGGCTGGCGCAGCCGGGTCATGACGGGGGCGGCGAGGTGGGTGAAGAGGGTCTCGTGCTCGCCCACGCGCACGGCCCAGGACACCTTCCGGCCGCTGAGGTGCTCGAGCTCGCGAGCAATCTCGATGCGCCGCTCGCGCGTCTCCTCGCGGAAGGTCTTGGCGCGGGCCGCCGCTGCGAGCCCGCGCTCGGTCTCGTCGGCGTCGTCCGCCAGCTCGGGCGCGGGAAGCGACCCGACGATGATCAGCTCGTCGCGGTCACGGCGGACCTCGACGGGGCCGGTGAACCAGTCGTCCGGGAGGCGGCCGGCCAGCCACGCCTCCGCGGTTGTTCGTGTTGTCATGTAATCATGATTACTCGCCTTCGCGACAAAGCCCAGAGCGTCCGCCCAGGGCTGAACGTCGGCGCGACAAGCCCCTCAGCGGAGCTCGCGCTGGTCGCTGATCCGCTTGGCCTTGCCGAGCGAGCGCTCGAGGCTGTGCGGGGCGAGCACCTGCGCGCGGATGGTCACGCCGACGCGGTCCTTGACGCGGCGTTCGAGGTCCCGCCCGAGTGCGGCCGCCTGCCCCTCGCTCGTCGTCTCGGCCCGCTCGACCTGCACCGTCAGCTCGTCGAGCCGCCCGGGCCGGGTGAGGACGCACAGATAGTGCGGGCTGAGCCCCGCGACCGCGAGCAGCTGCTCCTCGATCTGTGAGGGGAACACGTTGACGCCGCGCACGATCATCATGTCGTCGGTGCGCCCCGTCACCTTGGCCATGCGGCGGAACTGCGGGTATGCCGTGCCGGGCCGGAGCGTGGTCAGGTCACGGGTGCGGTAGCGCACCACCGGCATGGCCTGCTTGGTGAGCGAGGTGAACACCAGCTCCCCCTCCTCACCGTCGGGCAGCACCTCCCCGGTGATGGGGTCCACCACCTCGGGGTAGAAGTGGTCCTCCCAGATGTGCAGCCCGTCCTGCGTGCGCCCGGACTCCTGGCTCACGCCGGGACCCATCACCTCGGAGAGGCCGTAGATGTCGACGGCGGTGATGGAGCTGCGCCGCTGGACCTCCTCGCGCATCTGCTCGGTCCAGGGCTCGGCCCCGAAGATGCCGATCTCGAGGGATGTCGATGCTGGATTGATTCCTTGCGCCTCCATCTCGTCGAGGATGGCCAGGAAGTACGAAGGCGTCACCATGACGATCCGCGGCTGGAAGTCCATGATGAGCTGGACCTGACGCTCGGTCATGCCTCCGCTCACCGGCACGACGGTGCAGCCCAGCCGCTCGGCTCCGTAGTGTGCGCCCAGTCCCCCGGTGAACAGTCCGTAGCCGTAGATCACGTGCAGGAGGTCGCCAGGCCGCCCGCCTGCGGCCTCGATCGAGCGCGCCATGACGGTGGCCCAGGTGTCGATGTCGTCCTTGGTGTACCCCACCACCGTGGGGCGGCCCGTGGTGCCGCTCGACGCGTGGATCCGGGCCACCTCCTGCCGCGGCACCGCGAACATCCCGAACGGGTAGTTGGCCCGCAGGTCGGCCTTGGCGGTGAAGGGGAACCGCGCGAGGTCGGCGAGCTCGCGCAGGTCCTCAGGCCGGACGTGCGCCTCGTCGAAGGCTCGCCGGTAGTGCGGCACGTTCTCGTAGGCGTGAGCCAGGCTCCAGCGCAGGCGCTCCAGCTGGAGGGCGCGCAGCTCTTCGATGGTCGAGACCACGGTGTCCATGACGCCCAATCTAGGATGCAGACCTCTCACTGGGATCGTCGTCACCCGAAGGAGCCGTTCCATGCCGAGCACCGTCAAGGGAGTCATCGCCCGCGCGAAGGGGGCACCGGTCGAGCTCGTCGACATCGTGGTGCCAGACCCGGGTCCGGGCGAGGCCGTGGTCAAGGTCGAGACCTGCGGCGTGTGCCATACCGACCTGCACTACCGCGAGGGCGGCATCAACGACGAGTTCCCCTTCCTGCTCGGCCACGAGGCCGCAGGCGTGGTGGAGGCGGTCGGCGACGGCGTGACCGAGGTCGCGCCGGGCGACTTCGTCATCCTCAACTGGCGCGCGGTCTGCGGGACCTGCCGGGCCTGCGCCAAGGGCAAGCCGCAGTACTGCTTCAACACCCACAACGCCACGCAGAAGATGACCCTGACGGACGGCACGGAGCTGTCCCCAGCCCTGGGCATCGGTGCGTTCGCGGAGAAGACGCTGGTGGCCGCCGGCCAGTGCACCAAGGTGGACCCCGAGGCAGACCCGGCCGCCGTGGGACTGCTCGGGTGCGGGGTCATGGCCGGCTTCGGCGCCGCGGTCAACACCGGCGGCGTGCGCCGTGGCGACTCGGTCGCGGTGATCGGCTGCGGCGGGGTCGGCAACGCCGCGATCGCCGGCGCGCGCCTCGTCGGCGCCACAACGATCATCGCCGTTGATGTGGACGACCGGAAGCTGCAGTGGGCCAGGGACTTCGGCGCCACCCACACCGTCAACAGCCGTGAGCAGGATCCTGTGGAGGCGATCCGCGAGCTCACCGGCGGCTTCGGCGCCGATGTCGTCGTCGAGGCCGTCGGGCGGCCCGAGACCTACGAGCAGGCCTTCTACGCCCGTGACCTGGCCGGCACCGTCGTCCTGGTCGGAGTCCCGACACCGGAACTCGAGGTGACCCTGCCCATGATCGAGATCTTCGGCCGCGGGGGCGCCCTCAAGGCCTCGTGGTACGGCGACTGCCTGCCGAGCCGCGACTTCCCGATGCTGGTCGACCTCTACCGACAGGGCCGGTTCGACCTCGGCGCGTTCGTGTCCGAGACGATCGCGCTGGACCAGGTCGAGGGCGCCTTCGACGAGATGGGCCGCGGCGAGGTGCTCCGCTCGGTGGTCCGACTGTGAGCGGCCCGCTGCGGGTCGACCGCGTCGTCACCTCGGGGACCTTCAGTCTCGACGGCGGCACCTGGGACGTCGACAACAACGTCTGGGTGCTCGGCGACGACCAGGAGTGCGTCGTCGTCGACGCGGCACACGACGCCGGCCCGATTCTCCACGCAGTCCGGGGCCGTCGCGTCACCGCGATCCTGCTGACCCACGGGCACGACGACCACATCGGCGCCGTTCGCGACCTGACCGCGGCGACCGGCGCGCCGGCATACCTGCATCCGCAGGACCGGATGCTGTGGGACCGGGTCCACGCCGTGGCGCCGGATCGCGACCTGGCCGACGGCGAGGTGATCGAGGTGGCCGGGGTGGGGCTGCGCGTCCTGCACACGCCCGGTCATGCTCCAGGTGCGTGCTGCTTCCACGTACCGGCCCTCGACGTCGTGTTCACCGGCGACACGCTCTTCCAGGGCGGCCCGGGCGCCACCGGCCGCTCGTTCAGCGACTTCCCCACGATCGTGCGGTCGATCCGGGCCTCCCTGCTGACGCTTCCTGCCGAGACCGTCGTGCACACCGGGCACGGTGACGACACGACGATCGGCGCCGAGGCCGGCGACCTCGAGGAGTGGTTGGCCCGCGGCCACTGACCGGGTGCCGGCACCCTGGGGCCGGCGGGGGCAGTCAGCGGCGGCGCTGACAGCGGCCGCACCAGAACAGGTTGCGTCCTGCGACGACCTGGGTGCGGATCCGCGAACCGCACACCCGGCACGGCTCGCCGGCGCGCTTGTAGACGTAGGAGACTCGCTCGTCGAGCCGCTCCTGGGTTCCCGCCGCGACGGCGGCCCGCACCTGCTCGACCTGC
The DNA here is from genome assembly GCF_036000045.1 of Pedococcus sp. Classification (GTDB taxonomy): domain Bacteria; phylum Actinomycetota; class Actinomycetes; order Actinomycetales; family Dermatophilaceae; genus Pedococcus. The sequence continues at coordinate 141,669 of NZ_DASYGF010000016.1, read as the reverse complement.
TCCGCGACGGTGACGATCTTGCCCGTCGCGACCCCGAGCGGAAGCAGCTCGACGAGGTCCAGCCAGATGGCATCCCAGGTGGTGCGCCGGATCTCCTTGCCGGGCCGGAACGGGTCCACGCGCTGCCGGAACAGGATCTCGCTGCGATAGACGTTGCCGACGCCGGCCAGCACCGCCTGGTCCATCAGCAGCTCGGCGATCGTCTTGCTGCTGCGCGACAGCTTGCGCCACGCCAGCTCGGGGTCGGGCTCGGGTCGGAGGGGGTCCGGCCCGAGCCGGGAGGTGACCCCCTCGACCTGCTCGGGAGTGATCACGGCGCACAGGTTGGGGCCGCGCAGGTCGGCCACGTGCTCGTCGGTGGCCAGCCGGAGCCGGACCTGTCCGACCACGGGGAGCTCACCGGCATACGGGCGGTCGTCGATGGTGAAGGTGCCGATCAGGCCGAGATGCACGTGCAGCCAGGCGTCAGCCTCGAACTCCACGAACAGATGCTTGCCCCACGACGTGGCGTGGACGAACGTCCGCCCTGACAGGAGCGCGGCTCCCGCGGCGAACTTGCCCTGGGGGCTGCTAGCGACTGGCTGCCTGCCCCGGTATGCCGCGTCGAGGTCGCGCGCGAGCGCGAAAAGCGTGTGTCCTTCGGGCACGCCGGCTCAGCTGGCCTTCTTGGAAGCCTTCTTGGCGGCGGTCTTCTTGGCGGTGGTGGCCTTCTCCGCCCCGGACCTCGCCGTGGTCTTCTTGGCCACGGGCTTGGCGGTCTCGGTCTCGCCGCGCGACGCCTTGGCCTTGTCGACCGAGCGCTTCAACGCCGCCAGGAGGTCGACGACCTCGCCGGACTCCTCCTTGGCTTCGGGCGCCGTTCGCACCTCACCGCCCTCGACCTTGGCCTTGACCAGGGACTCCAGCGCCGCGGCGTAGTCGTCCTCGTAGTCGTCCGGCTCGAACTCGCCGGCCAGCTGCTCGATGAGCAGGTCGGCCATCGCGAGCTCCTGCTTGGTCGCCTTGGCGTCGTCCCCGAGCGTCGCGAAGTCGGGCTTGCGGATCTCGTCGGGCCACAGCATGGTCTGCATGACGATCACGCCGTCGTGGACCCGCAGCACGGCCATCGTCATCCGGGTCCGGATCGACACCGTGACGACCGCGACGCGGTTCTCCTTCTCGAGTGCGTCGCGCAGCAGGAGGTACGGCTTGGTGGAGGCCTTGTCGGGCTCGAGGTAGTACGACTTGTCGTAGTACATGGGGTCGATCTGGTCGGCCGGCACGAACTTCTCGACGGAGATCTCCTTGCTGCTGGCAGCGGGCAGCTCCTTGAAGTCCTCGTCGGTGAGGACGACCATCTCGCCGTCCTCGGTCTCGTAGCCCTTCGCGATGTCGTCGTAGGAGACGATCTCGCCGTCGATGCTGCAGACCCGCTGGTACTTGATGCGTCCGCCGTCCTCGCGGTGCACCTGGCGGAACTGCACGTCGTGGTTCTCCGTGGCCGAGTACAGCCGGATCGGGACGTTGACCAGACCGAAGGACACCGCGCCCTTCCAGATCGCTCGCATGCCTCGGATCCTCCCGTATGCCGCAGTTTCGGTCCAGCCTCGCACCTGCGCAGTGACCGCTGCGCCTCTCCAGCCTATGCGTCAGGATGACCTCATGCGTCCCATGCTGGCCACTGTGGCCTCGGCCATCCCGCAGGGGCGGGACTGGGTGCATGAGGTGAAGTGGGACGGCATGCGCGTGCTCGCCGATGTCCACGGCGGGCGGGCGACGCTCCTGTCGCGTGCCGGCAACGACGTCACCGTCTCCTTTCCCGAGCTGGCCGGTCTGGGCGCGCTCTACGACGACATGCTGCTGGACGGCGAGGTGGTGGCCCTCGAGAGCGGCCGCCCCTCCTTCGGGGCGTTGGCCGAGCGCATGCACGTGCGCGACGCGCGCAAGGCGGAACGGCTCTCGGCCATCCGCCCGGTGACGCTCATGGTCTTCGACCTGTTGCGGCTGTACGGCACCGACCTCACGGCCCAACCCCTGGCCGCCCGCCGCGAGATGCTCGAACGCCTCGACCTCGACGGCAGCCACTGGCAGGTGCCCCCCGTCTACGACGACGGGGACGAGCTGTTCGCCGCCACCTCCGAGCAGGGCCTCGAGGGCATCGTCTCCAAGCGGCTCTCCTCCCCCTACCTGTCCGGCCGCCGCTCGGGTGACTGGCTCAAGTCGCCGCACCACGCGACGGTCTCGGTCGTGGTCGGCGGCTGGCGCCCGGAGAAGACCAACGACTCCGGACGCCTCGGCGCCGTCCTGGTCGGACTGCCCGACGGCGCCGGCGGTTGGCGCTATGCCGGCGGCGTGGGCAGCGGGATCGCCGGCCGGGCCGCGGTGCACCTGGCGGCCGCGCTGGCCCCACTGCGCCGTGACGGCTCGCCGTTCAGCACCGAGGTGCCCCGCCTCGACGCGTCGGGAGTCACCTGGGTCGAGCCCGTCCTGGTGGTCGAGGTGCGCACCCTGGAGGTGACCCGGGACGGTCGGCTGCGGCAGCCGGCATACCTCGGCATCCGCACGGACCTGACGCCCGCGGACCTGCAGCACCCGGCCGAGCCTGACGCGCATGTCGAGGCGCCCGGCGGTGAGCCCCGATGAGCGAGAACGCCTCCGTGCTCGTCGACGGCCGCAAGCTCAAGCTGACCAGCCTCGACAAGCTGATGTACCCGGCGACCGAGACGACCAAGGGCGAGGTGCTGAGCTACTACGCGCAGGTGGGCCCGGTGCTGTTGCGCCATCTGGCGGCGCGGCCGGTGACCCGGGTGCGCTGGCCCCATGGCACCGGGGACCAGAGCTTCTTCGAGAAGAACCTCCCCTCGGGGGCGCCGTCCTGGCTGCCTCGGGTCAAGGTCGACGACGTCACGTACCCGATGGTCGACGACCTCGCCCAGCTCACCTATCTGGTCAACCTCAACTCCATCGAGCTCCACGTCCCGCAGTGGCGCGTCGACGAGGACGGCGAACGCCTCAACCCGGACCGGCTCGTCATCGACCTCGACCCCGGGGTCCCGGCCGGGCTCGCCGAGTGCGCCACAGTGGCCCTGCTCGTGCGCGAACGGCTCGGCGCGCTGGGGCTGGACCTCTTCCCCATCACCAGCGGGAGCAAGGGCATGCAGCTGTATGCCGCGCTGCCCGGCGAGCTCACCTCCGACCAGGTGCGCGACCTGACCCAGCAGCTGGCCCAGGAGCTCACCAGGCGGCACCCCGACCTGGTCGTCTGGAAGATGACCAAGTCACTGAGACCCGGCAAGGTGTTCTTGGACTGGAGCCAGAACGTCGCCGCGAAGACGACGATCTGTCCTTACTCACTGCGCGGCAAGCTGACACCCACGGTCGCGGCCCCGCGAACCTGGGACGAAGTCGAGACGGGCGCCCAGGGGGGCCGGTTCGAGCACCTCATGTTCGACGAGGTCCTCGAACGCCTCGAGGAGTCCGGGGACCTCGCCGCTGGCCTGCTCGTTGAGTGAACCTCGGTCAGTGAGCCTTGTCGTAGGCCGCCTGGATCTCGGCGGAGATGCGACCCCGCTCGCTCACCGTGTGGCCGTTCTTGCGAGCCCACTGGCGGACGTCAGCAAGGTCGCGCTTTCCGGCGGTACGGGAGGCCGGACGACCCGCGGCGCGGCGACCACCGGCGCGTCGAGCGTGACCGATATACGTAGCCAGAGAATCGCGAAGCTGCGCCGCGTTTGCTGAGCTCAGGTCGATTTCGTAGGTGGCCCCGTCGAGGGCGAAACTCACGGTCTCGTCGGCCTCAGAGCCGTCGATGTCGTCCTCGAGAACAATGTTGACGCGCTGAGCCATGCGAATTCCTTCCGAGCGAGAATGGGCGACTCCAAAATAGAGCCTGTTCCCCCGAAAGGGAAATGGCTTGAGCCATTCACGATCTCAGGCAGTCGGCCCATTGTCGTCGGAATGTCCGATTTCGGGCTGGTGTTCTTGGGTGCGCTCCCACTGGGAATGTGCGAGCCTTTCCTTCCGGTCGCCCTCGATCATGTTCTTGATGACCAACCAGAAGAGGAAGCCGACACCCGCCGACGGGATGAGCGCGGCAAGATAGGGCCACAACGTGCTCATCGGCCACTCTCCGGCTTCAGATGCGGAAAGAGAATTGTCTCGCGAATGTTGGTACCGGTGAAGAACATGACGAGGCGGTCGATACCGAACCCGAGGCCACCCATCGGCGGTGCGCCGTATTCGAGGGCGCGCAGGAAGTCCTCGTCGAGCTGCATGGCTTCGGGGTCGCCTCCGGCCGCGCGGATCGACTGGGCGGTCAGCACCTCACGCTGGACCACCGGGTCGATCAGCTCGGAGAAGCCCGTCCCGCGTTCCACCCCGTCGATGATGAGGTCCCACGCCTCGATGTGACCCGGCTTCGAGCGGTGTGGCCGCGCCAGCGGCTGCGCGATCGCGGGGTAGTCGCACAGGAAGGTCGGCTGGAGCAGCTGGGGCTCGACGAGCTCGCCGAGCAGCTCGAGGAAGACCTTGTCCTTGTCCCAGGCCGGGTCCAGCGGGACGTCGTGCTTCGCGGCATACGCGGAGAGGGTCTCGACGTCGGTGTCGATGGTCACCGTCTCGCCGACCACCTCGGACACCGCCTCGTAGACGGGAAGCCAGCGCCACGGGCCGTCGAGGTCGACCGTGCCCGAGGCCGTCTCCACCTGTCGTGACCCCAGAGCGTCGGCCACCCCCAGGTAGATGTCGCGCATCAGCTCGGCGATCGTCGTCTGGTCGCCGTACGCCTGGTAGGCCTCGAGCATCGTGAACTCGGGGCTGTGCGTGGAGTCCACGCCCTCGTTGCGGAAGATGCGGCCCATCTCGTAGACCCGGTCCACCCCTCCAACGACGGCCTTCTTGAGGTTGAGCTCCAGGGCGATCCGCAGGCTCATCGCCTGGTCGAAGGCGTTGAGATGAGTGAGGAACGGCCGGGCGGCCGCACCGCCGTGGATCAGCTGCAGGACCGGGGTCTCGACCTCGAGGTAGCCCTGCGCGTCGAGGACCGCACGGATCGCCGACAGGGCGGTGGCCTTGGTGCGGACCATGTCACGCGCCTCCTGGCGCACGATGAGGTCCGCGTAGCGCTGCCGGACCCGCGACTCCTCCGACAGGTCCTTGTGCAGCACGGGCAGAGGGCGCAGGGCCTTCGAGGCCATCTCCCATCGCTTGGCCATGACGGACAGCTCACCGCGCTTGGAGGAGATCACGCGTCCCTCGACGAAGACGTGGTCGCCGAGGTCGACGTGGGACTTCCAGGCGGCGAGCGCCTCCTCGCCGACCTCAGCGAGGCTCAGCATGACCTGGAGCCTCGTGCCGGCCCCCTCCTGGAGCGTCGCGAACGCCAGCTTGCCGGTGTTGCGGACGAAGATGACGCGGCCGGCGACGCCCACCACGTCGTCGGTCTCCTCGCCGGTCTCCAGGTGTCCCCACTGCTCGCGCACCTCGGCGAGCGTGTGCGTGCGCGGCACCGCCACCGGGTACGGCTGGATGCCTTGGGCCAGTAGCCGGTCGCGCTTCTCGCGCCGCACGCTGACCTGCTCGGGCACGTCGGCGGCGGGCAGGAGCGCAGGGGCGTCCGTAGCGGTGTCGTTCACCCGCCAAGGGTACCTATCGCTGTTGAGCCGTCGTTGAGCCCACCGCGCCGACGTCCTGGCCGACCGCAGGTGCCGGCGTCGCCTCCTCCACGAGGTCGAGCGCCAGGTCGAGGATCGGTGATGAGTGGGTCAGGCCCCCGACACTGAGGTAGTCCACGCCGGTCAGCGCATAGTCGCGGGCGACCTCCAGGGTCAGCCCACCGGTCGCCTCGAGCTCGACGTCCTCCCCGGTGGAGCGCACGGCCTCGACGGTTGTCCGAAGGAGCTCGACGGACATGTTGTCGCAGAGCAGGAACCGGGCGCCGACGGCCACGGCCTCCAGTGCCTCGGGCGTGGTGGTGACCTCCACCTGCACGGGCACCTCGGGAAAGGCGCGGCGCACCGCGGCATACGCGGCACTGAGCGAGCCTGCGGCGAGCTTGTGGTTGTCCTTGATCATCGCGACGTCATAGAGGCCCATCCGCTTGTTGGTGCCTCCCCCGGCCCTGACGGCGTACTTCTCCAGGGCGCGCAGCCCGGGGGTGGTCTTGCGCGTGTCGAGCACCACCGCTCCGGTGCCCTCGAGGCGTGCCGCCCATTCGCGAGTGTGCGTCGCGATGCCGGACAGCCGGCAGACGAGGTTGAGCATCGTGCGCTCGCCGACCAGCGTGACCTGGGTGCTGCCCTCGAGGGTCGCGACGATGTCGCCCCGTCTGACCGCGTCGCCCTCCTGACGCACCGCGGCGATGGTGAGCGGCGGCGCCCCCAGCCGCTTGGCCACCTCGTCGAAGACCACGGCGACCAGAGGTAGGCCGGCGACGACACCATCGGCGCGCGCCACGACCTCGGCCTGGCTGCGTTGGTGGGCGGGGATGGTCGCGGCCGTCGTGACATCGACGCCCCGAGGGCCGCCGAGGTCCTCATCGAGGGCCGTCTCGACGACGTCGGCCGCCGCATCGACGGGGAAGTTCAGGTCGGTCATGAAAGGTCCTGTTCGGGGACGGGCTCGAATCGGCTGGAGAGGCGGCCGTCGGCGTCACGGCGCAGGACGGTGTGTCCGCGCCAGGCCGGGTCGTCGACGGCCGGGTGGTCGGCGCGCACGTGACCCCCTCTCGTCTCCGTGCGCAGCGTGGCGGCCAGCGTCAGCACCTGGCCGACGTGCAGCAGGTTGGTGGTCTCCCACGACAACGGGCCCGGCTCGCCGGCAGGGCCGCTGTCGTAGAGCGCGCCGAGCGCGGCTGCGGTGGCCGCGAGCGACTGTGCCGACCGCACGGCTCCGGCCCCTGCGGTCATCGCGGACTGGACGGCGGTGCGCTGGTCGGCGTTGACGAGGGCCGGGATCCCTTGCGTCGCAACGGGTTCCGCCTGCGGGAGCTCGCCTGCACTGAGGCGCTCGCTGATGTCGTCCGCGATGCGATGTGCGAACACCAGCCCCTCCAGGAGCGAGTTGGAGGCGAGCCTGTTGGCGCCGTGCACGCCGGTGCAGGACACCTCGCCGCAGGCATACAGCCCCGGCAGGCTGGAGCGTCCGTGCAGGTCCGTGCGTATCCCGCCGCTGGCATAGTGCTGCGCCGGTGCCACCGGCAGCAGGTCGGTCGCCGGGTCGAACCCCAGCTCGCGGCAGCGGGCGACGATCGAGGGGAACCGCGACTCCAGGAACTCCCGGCCCAGGTGCCTGGCGTCGAGGTGGACGTGGTCGGTCCCGGTCTCGCTCATCCGGTTCACGATGGCGCGCGAGACGACGTCGCGAGGAGCCAGGTCGGCCAGCGGGTGGACGTCCTTCATGAACGCTACGCCGTCACAGTCCACGAGGAACGCCCCCTCGCCACGGACCGCCTCGGAGATGAGGGGCTGCTGGCCGCTGGAGCCGACACCGAGCCACAGCACGGTGGGGTGGAACTGCACGAACTCGACATCGGCGACCTCAGCGCCTGCACGCAGCGCCGCGGCCAGCCCGTCGCCAGTGGCTACGCTCGGGTTGGTGGTCGCCGAGTAGACCTGCCCCAGACCACCGGTGGCCAGCACGACGGCTCTGGCCAGGGCCGCGCCGACGCGGTCGACCTGGCCCTCACCGATGACGTGGAGGGTGACCCCGCAGACTCGGGCACCGGCGTCCCGGAGCAGGTCCACGACCAGGGCATGCTCGATGACCTCGATCCCCGGGTCGTCCTTGACACGATGCAGTGCGGCGATCAGCGCGCGGGAGATCTCCTTGCCGGTGGCATCGCCGCCGGCATGGGCGATGCGGTCCTTCAGGTGCCCACCCTCACGGGTCAGCTTCAGCTCGCCGAACTCGTCGAGGTCGAACTCGGCGCCGAGCGCGACCAGCTCTCGGACACGCTCGGGTCCCTCGTGGACCAGAGCGGTCACGGCGTCGACGTCGCAGATGCCGCAGCCGGCCACGAGCGTGTCGTGCAGGTGCTCCTGGGGCGAGTCGCCGGGGTCGAGAGCCGCCGCGATGCCGCCCTGGGCCCATCGGGTCGAGCCCTCGCTCAGCACCGTCTTGGTCACCAGCAGGACGCGGTCGACGCGCTGGCGCAGTCGCAGGGCGGTGGTCAGTCCGGCGATGCCCGAGCCCACGACGATAGCGTCGGCAACGGTCGTCCAGCCAGGTTCGGGCGCCACGAGACGCGCCGGCAGCGAAAGCCCAGGCACCTCAGTCATGGTGGCGGTGGGTCACCGCAGACGTGCTCAGCCCATAGCCGTCCGGCACGTCGCCCACGTCATGGCCCACCTCGACGATCTTGTTGTGCTTGTCGACGAACACGACCTGCGGCTCGAAGGTGCGCGCCTCGGTGTCGTCCATCGCGGCATACGCGATGATGATGACGGTGTCGCCGGGCGAGATCAGACGCGCCGCGGCGCCGTTGACGCACAGGATGCCCGAGCCGCGCTCGCCCTCGATCGCGTAGGTCGTGAGCCGGTTGCCGTTGTCCACGTCGACGACGTCCACCTGCTCGCCGGGCAGCAGGCCGGCGGCATCCATGAGGTCACGGTCGATCGTCAGCGACCCGACGTAGTGCAGATCCGCCTGCGTCACCGTCGCCCGGTGGATCTTGGCGTAGAGCATGAAACGCTGCATGACGGTCCTCGGGGCTACTGGTCGAGGGCTGCCGAGGGGACGTCGGAGAAGACCTCCAGCGCGCCCCCGCCAGGGCCGACGTTGATGGGCAGGTTGTCGATGAGGCGCGTCGTGCCGACGCGGCCCGCGACGGCGAGCAGGGCCTCGCCGCGGTACCACTCGGGCACATCCTCGAGCGTGGAGGGGTGGACCAGCACGAGGTAGTCGACGAGCACCAGCGGCTCGCGCACGAGGACCGCACGGGCCGCGCGCCGCACCGCCGAGGGGCCCTCGGCCGCCGCGGCGGCACCGGCCTGCAGGGCGCGCGACAACGACAGGGCGACCTCGCGGTCGGACTCGGTGAGGTAGGTGTTCCGGCTGCTCATCGCCAGACCGTCCGGCTCACGCACGGTGGGCACGGACACGACCTCGACAGGGAAGTCGAGGTCACGAACCATGCGGCGGATGAGGAGGAGCTGCTGGGCGTCCTTCTGGCCGTAGTAGGCCGAGTCGGCGCGGGTGAGGTGCATGAGCTTGGCGACGACGGTGAGCATGCCGTCGAAGTGGCCGGGGCGGGCCTGGCCCTCGAGGACGTTGCCCAGCGGGCCCGCCGAGATCCGGACGCCCGGGTCGCCGTCCTGGTAGATGACGTCGGGGGTGGGGGCGAACACGAGGTCGACGCCCGCGTTACGGCAGATCTCCATGTCGGAGTCGAAGGTGCGCGGGTAACGGGAGAGGTCCTCGCGGGGGCCGAACTGCAGCGGGTTGAGGAAGATCGTGACGACGACGTGTGCAGCGCGCTGGCGAGCGGTGCGGATCAGGGTGGCGTGCCCGTCGTGCAGCGCACCCATCGTCATGACGACCGCAACGTCCCCATCGGCGAGCAGGCTGCGGGCCGCCTTCAGCTCGTCACGGGTGCGGGCCACGACGGGTCCGGGCTGGGGAGGTTCGGCGGGCCGGCTTGCCACGGGGGCGGACACGGCGGTCTGTTCGCTCACTCAGCGCTCCTGGGCGTCGGGTCGTGCGGGTCGGTCGCGAGGATATCCAGCAGAGGTGCCGCCATCTGGGGCCGCAGGCGACCACTGGCCAGAGCGCGTTCGGCGGTGGCGCGGGCCAGGGCGACGTAGGTGGGTCGTACGTCAGGCGTCAACGTCTGCAGCTGTCGAAGATGCTCAGCCACGGTACCCGCATCGCCACGGGCCACCGGTCCGGTGAGAGCGGCGTCACCCGATCGAAGCGCGTTGTCCAAGGCCGCCGCCACGAGGGGGCCGAGGACTCGCGCGGGCGACTCCACGCCCGCCGCGGCCAGCGCCTGGAGCGACTGCGCCACCAGCGTGACCAGGTGGTTCGCTCCATGGGAGAGGGCCGCGTGATAGAGCGGTCGCGCCTCCTCCTCGACCCAGACCGGCTCGCCGCCCATCTCCAGGACCAGGGCCTCGGCCACGGGTCGCAGCGGCTCCGGAGCGGTGACGCCGAAGCAGCAGTCGAGCAGCCGGTCCAGGTCGATGGCGGTCCCGGTGAAGGTCATGGCCGGGTGGAGGGCCAGCCCGAGGATGTGCTGGTCCGCCGCTGAGCCGTAGACCTCGAGACCGTGTCGGCCCGAGGTGTGGGCGACGAGCTGACCCGCGCGCCAGGTGCGAGTCACGGCAAGCCCGGCGACCAGGTCGGCGAGGGCGTCGTCCGGAACGGTCAGGAGGACCAGCTCCGCCCGGGCCACAACCTCCTGGACGGCCAGGACGGGTATGCCGGGGAGCAGCTGCTCGGCGCGCGTTCGGGATGCGTCGCTGACGCCGGACACTCCGACGAGCCGGTGGCCCGCCCGCTGCAGGGCTGCTCCGAGCACGGCGCCCACCCGGCCGGCGCCGACGACGCCGACGTCCAGGCGCGCCGGACGCTCGTCGCTGGGGGTCACCTCGTGAACGTTACCGCTGCCCACGCTGGCGGTGAGCACGCGGCGTCCGTACCGTCTGGGCCGTGGAAGCCGTCGCATGGGAGCAGGCCTGGCATGAGGCCCTGTATGGCCCGCATGGCTTCTACCGGTCGCAGGAGGGTCCGGTCGGGCATTTCGCCACGGCCACCCACGGCCCGACCGGGGTCCTGCTGGCCGAGGCGCTCGTGCGCCTGGCTGAGCAGCACGGCCTCACGCACGTCGTGGACGTCGGCGCGGGGCGAGGCGAGCTGTTGACCCTTCTGCACGAGGCGAACCCGTCGTTGCGCCTGACCGGAGTCGATGTCGTCGGCCGCCCATCCGACCTGCCGGATCAGGTCGAGTGGCTGGTGTCGCCAGGTGGCGCGGACCTGCCGGACGGCCTTGACCGCCTCACGTCGGCGCTCGTGGTGGCGCACGAGTGGCTCGACGTCGTCCCCTGCCCGGTCGCCGAGGTCGATGCACAGGGGGTGCTGCGGCTGCGGTGGGTCGACCGGGCCGGGGCAGAGAGCTGGGGGGCGCCCCTGACCGCCGACGCACTCGCGTGGTCCAAGGCTCACTGGCCCGCGGGCGACCCGGGACAGCGCGTCGAGGTAGGCCTGACGCGGGATCTCGCGTGGGCCGGGCTTCTGCGCCGCATCGACAGTGGCCTCGCGGTGGCCGTCGACTACGGCCACCGGCGGGGCGAGCGGCCTGCGGACGGCACGCTCACGGCATACCGGTCGGGCCGGCAGGTGGAACCGGTGCCGGACGGCACGTGCGACCTGACCGCCCACGTGGCGATGGACAGCCTCGATCACACCCAGCTGCTCGACCAGCGGACCGTGCTGCGCGGTCTCGGGGTCAACGGTGCTCCCCCGCCGCATGACCTGGCTCGTAGCGACCCGGCCGGCTACCTGCGCGCCCTGGAGCGGGCGGGGGCCGCAGCTGCCCTCACCGCACCCGGCGGGTTCGGAGACTTCCTGTGGGCCTTCAGGAGCGTGGGCTGACGACGAGCCGCTCGAAGCCACGCAGGACGAAGGTCGGCCGGCGCACGGCGTCGACCACGTCGAGCTGCGGGAAGCGGCCGAGCAGGGTCCGCAGAGAGATCTCCAGCTCGAGGCGGGCGAGCGGCGCCCCGATGCAGAAGTGGATGCCGGCGCCGAATGCCAGGTGTGGGTTCGGCTCCCGTGTGGGGTCGAACCGGTCCGGGTCGGCGAACACCGCGGGGTCGCGGTTGGCGGCCCCGAGCAGCGCAGCGACGGTGTCGCCCGGCTCGAGCACGACCCCGGCCACCTCGGCGCGCTCCTTGGCGGTCCGCTCGAACAGGTGCAAAGGGGAGTCGTGACGCAGGAACTCCTCGACGAGCCGCGCAACTGCTTCGGGGTCCGCGACGTCCACAGCGGTTCTGTCCGGCGCAGTCAGCCAGGAGTGCAGGCCGTTGCCGAACCCGTTGACGCTCGCCTCGTGACCGGCGTTGAGGAGCAGGACGGCGGTGGCGACGAGCTCCTGCGTCGACAGCCGGTCCGAGCCGTCCCGGGCCTGGACGAGATCGGTCAGGAGGTCCTCGCCCGGTGAGTCCGCGCGGTGTCCCGCCAGCTGCTCCACGTATGCCGCGAACTCACCAGCGGCGCTTCGCGCCGCCTCCTCGTCGGCCGCCGTGCGGTCGACCTCGTACATGCGGACGATCGCCTGTGACCACGGGCGCAGATGGTGACGGTCGGCCTCCGGGACGCCGAGCAGCTCGGCGATGACGAGCACAGGCAAGGGCTCGGCATAGGCCTCGATGACGTCGAATCCGTCGGGCGGCAGCTGGGCCGCCAGCCCACCGGCCAGCTCCTCGATGCGCGGGGCGAGCCGCTGCACGTGCCCGCGCCCGAACGCGCCCGACACGAGCCTGCGCAGGCGGGTGTGCTTCGGCGGCTCGGAGTCCAGGATCGCGTCGGCGTGCAGCCAGTTGAAGACGTCCCACTCGGGAGCGGGAGTCCTTGGCCGGAAGATGCGACCGAGGCGGCGATCGCGCAGGACGGCGCCTGCCTCCGCGTGGCCGGTGGCCACCCAGACCCCCAGGCCCGAGTGCCAGGCCATCGGGGCGGTGGCACGCAGGGCCGCCAGTCGCGGGTACGGGTCGGCGATCGTCGCCGGATCGGCGAGGTCCAGCAGGTCTGCGGCGTCAGGGCCTGGACGGGCGGTCACAGGGGAAGCGTGCCGCAGCGGCCCTCGTTTTGTCAGGTCGCCAGGGACGGGCAGACTTGGCTGTTGCTGTCCATCGAAAGGACGTCAGTCCCCATGAAGTACCAGCACCGCACTGCACTGCTCGCCCTCGCCGCGGGCGGCTCCCTGGCCACGGTGGCCGGGTGCGGCGGCTCAGCGACGCCACCTGGCTCCGCGGTCACCGTGACGGTGACGCCCACGGTGACCGCGAAGGGTGGAGGCCCCACCACCTCCGCCTCCCCGAGCGCTCCTGGGAGCGACGACGTCGGACGGAAGTTCGACTACGGCGCCGTGGTGAGCGCCAGGGCCGTCGGCGGGGTCACCGTTCTCATACTCGACCGCTACACCTGGAAGGGCCTGGACGACGCCAAGCTCGCGCAGCAGGGCCTGCCCGTGAAGCCGTTCAAGGGGAAGGTGCCCTACGAGAACCTCAACACCACGCTGACCTACCGGCTCCCGGTCGCCGACGGGGCCCGGATCCTGTACCACCACTGCGTCGCACCCGACCAGCCGTTGCAGACCAAGTCGGTCGCCCCGGCTGACCTTGCCGGCCTCCACGCCCCCGAGAACACCGTGCTGGTGACGCTCGATGCTCAGGGAAGCGTCACCGCGGCGGAGAACATCCCCGCCTGTCCGGGCTGACGGAGCTCCACGGCAGGTGCGTCCCCTCCGAAGTGGTGGGAAATCGACCTCGTGAGTCGAAGGGCGGTCGATTTCCCACGGGCCGACGCCGGGGCCGCCGAAAGTCGGGGGCCCCCGGCGTCACGATGCGGACTGTTGAGCGTCTTATCCCTGAGCTCCTAGGTGGGGGCCTAGGGAACGTGGAAGGCGCAGTTCATGCTTCGTGGTACAGCCCGTCGGGTCACACTGTCCGTTGTCGCCGTGTTCGGCGCCTTGGCACTGTCGGCGGCTGCGCCGGCGTTCGCCGCGAACCTGGCATTCGTCGGCACGAACCAGCCGACGGTCGTCAGCGCCGCACAGGGGTCGACGACCACCTTGGACTGGACGATCAAGAACACCGGTGCTCCCGGCCTGTATGGGTCGACCGTTGGGCCGCTGACCAACGGAACGGTCACCTTCAACGCCCCAACGGGCACCATCTTTCCCGCACAGGCGACGGTTCCGACCTCCTACAGCTCCAACGGCACCACCTTCGGTGCGAACGCGGCACGGCTCGACGGCTGCATGGTCGGTAGCGGCGGGACCACGCTGACCTGCACCTGGGAGGCCACCACCTCCACGGGAGGTCCCTACGGCTGGCCCAGCGGTGGCTACTTCCGATTCGCCCCTACCGTCCTGGTGAGTCCGACCGCGACGCCGGGGACGTACTCCGCCGCCACGGACGCCACCACGCCGTACAACACCGCGCCCGGGACGGTCGAGGGCCAGCAGGACATCACCTACGGAACGTTGGACATCACCATCACCCCGGTGGTGGCTGTGCCGGTCATCGACCTTCGGGTCGCCTTCGCCCTTCTACCCATCGGCGCGATCGCGCTGCTGGGCGTTCGGCGGGCTGGCCGGCGAGCTGGCCGGCGGGCTCAGCTTTCATGACTTCGCTGCCTCGTGGCAGCGTCGCCGTGGTCCTGGGGACGAGGCCCGAGATCGTCAAGCTCGCTCCAGTGATCAGACGACTGGGCGATGCGGCCTTCGTCGTCCACACCGGCCAACATTTCGACGCTGACATGTCTGAGGCCTTTCTCAGCGAGTACGGCCTACAGGAGCCTGACCTGCGGCTTGCCGCGGGAGGGTATGCACGCGCGGAGCAGCTTTCGCGCATGCTCCACGGCCTGGATGTGCTGCTTGCCGGCGGCGACTTCGTCGCGGTGGTAGTCCAGGGCGACACCAACTCGACGCTGGCAGGGGCATTGGCAGCAAACGCCCGAGGTGTGCCCGTCGTGCATGTCGAGGCCGGCTTGCGCAGCTACGACCGGGCCATGCCCGAAGAGCACAACAGGGTCCTGACCGACCATCTCGCGGACGTGCTCTGCGCAGCCACGCCAGGCAACGTGACGAACCTTCGCGCCGAGGGGGTTCCGGTCGACCGCATCCGGCTGACCGGGAACACGGTCGTCGAATCGGTACTGAGTCAGCTCCCCGCACGGTCTGCCCGGCTTCGGCTGCTGGCCGCGCGCGGGCTGACGCCCGACGGCTATGTCCTGGCCACAATCCATCGGCCCGAGAACACCGACTCGGCCGTTGCGCTCCGCGCGATCCTGAGCGAGCTGGCGGCTCTGCAGCTTCCCGTCGTGGTGCCGATGCACCCGCGGACCGCCGCGGCGGCGAGGCGGGCGGGCCTCACGACGTTGCTCGACCGGCTCTACGTCGAGAAGCCGCTGGGGTCTTCTGTCTTCTTGGCTCTGGCCGCCCATGCCGCGGTTCTCGTGTCCGACTCTGGCGGGGTACAAGAAGAGTGCACCGTGCTGAAGAGGCCGCTCGTGGTCGTGCGTCAGTCGACGGAACGTCCGGAGGCGATGACGGACTTCGCAGTGCTCGCCTCTCCCGGGCCGGAGATCGGCCGGACCGTCGAGACCTTCCTTGACGGGCACACCGCACGGATCACGCGTCTGCAGCAGCTACCAAGTCCTTTCGGAGACGACTCCGCCGCGGATCGAGTCGTCGACTCGATCCGCCACCTGGCGAGGCGGAACTCGCCCAACCATGCGATGACACTGCAACTCCAGGGATAGCACCATGTACCGCTCCTTCACCTCACTTCCGGGCGCTGGTGCCGTGGCAGGCGCTGCTGCGCTCGGTGCTGCCAACGGCAGCAGCGCAGCCAACGGCGGCGTTCTCGCGTACACCGGGGCAGCCGCCCTGCCACTGTTGGCCGCACTCGGAGCGCTCTGCGTTGTGGTGGGGGGAGCGCTCATGTATCTCACGTATCTGCGCGCTAAGCCGCTGCCGTGATCGGCGCGATTCTGCAGGCACTGTCGCTGTTCTCGATGGTCCTGTTCCTCGGGTACGTCGCCACCATCGTGGTGCCGTACGTTCGCCACCCGTCCGATGAGCCCGGTGACGCCTCGTCATTCGAGTGGCACATCTTCATCCCCGCGCGCGACGAGGAGGTCGTCATCGCGGGCACCGTGACGCGGTTGCTGCGCGACTTCCCGGCGACACACGTGTGGGTCGTCGACGACGCAAGCGAGGACCGGACCGCGCAGGTGGTGCTGGAGCTGGCCCGGGACCCGCGCGCCCACCTCGTCCAGCGCCATCTTCCGAATGCGCGCACCGGTAAAGGGGATGCACTCAACGCCGCCTACGACGCACTGCTGGACTGGTTGCCGACGGACCACAACCCTGAACGTGTCATCGTGGGTGTCGTCGATGCCGATGGGTCACTGGCGACTGACGTGCTCGACCTGGTTGCCGGCGCCAGAGTGTTCGGCGACCAGAAGGTGGGAGCAGCTCAGATCTCGGTGCGCATGTCGAACCGTCTCGGCCGAGCTGAGGGCGCGGCGCGCTCAGTCCTGGGAGCGCGCTTTGCCGGCTTCCTCGTCCGGATGCAGGACCTCGAGTTCGTGGGAACGATCTCCGCGATGCAGATGTTGCGCGAGAAGACCGGATCCGTGGGGCTGGGCGGCAACGGACAGTTCACTCGGCTGTCGGTCCTCAACACCTTGGCGGCGCACCACGACGCACCGTGGCACGGCGCACTGCTGGAGGACTACGAGCTGGGGCTGCACATCCTGCTCGCGGGATACCAGAACCGTTTCGTCTTCGGCGCCGAGGTCGAGCAGGAGGCCGTTGAGAGCGTCCGACGACTGGTCGCTCAGCGTGCCCGCTGGGCCCAAGGAGCCATGCAATGCTCGCGCAAGTACCTGACTCCGATCCTTCAGTCGCGCCATCTGAGTGCAGCGGGAGCCCTGGAAGCCGCGTACTTCCTCGTCGCCCCCTGGTTGCAGCTTTTCGGGGTTCTCTACTGGCCGAGCCTGTATGCCGTGTTCGCGGTGAAGGCATGGGGCTTCCCAGGCGGGCCCCTAGCTTTCGCCCAGGCCTTCTGGCCGTTGGCGGTGGTCACTCTCATGACCGGCGTTCTGCCCTTCGTGGTGTGGGGACCGTTGTATCGCCGCGTCGTCGACCCGAAGATGGGCCTGGTCCGGTCACTGCTCCTTGGCCTGGGGTATTCCGCCTACCTGGCCTACAGCTACCCCACGACCTTGCGCGCGTTCGGCCGGACGCTCGCGGGTCGCACCGGATGGGCCAAGACCCGACGCAACGCAGAGCCGTTCGCGGCCGGCTCTATCGCGATCGAGGCCTGACATGGCAGCTTCTCGCGCCGGTTCGCGTCTCCGGCTCCTGCCCGGCGCGCTTCTCGTCTCCTGTGGCGCGTTGCTCATCGTCGAGAACGATGGATTCCGCAGTCTCGAAGCGCGATGTGCGCGACCTATGGTCGCCCTGGCGACGGGCGGCATGTCCGGTGCCTCACGTGACGTCGTCTTCTTCGGCCTCGGCACCGACCACTCGGCAGGGCTGCGCATCACCTCCGGCTGCACCACAGCATGCCTGCTGGTGCCCTTTCTGCTCGTCATGGCCACCATCGTCGCCAAGAGCACGATTCCGGTCATCCGCGTCCTCGTCGTGACAGCTGCCGGAGCACTGATGCTGCTGGCCGTCAACATCCTTCGGCTGACCGTCATCGCCTGGGCCACCTCGGTGTGGGGGCTGGATCATGGCTTCGAGATCAGCCACGTCCTCATCGGATCGATCCTGGCACTCACCGGATTCGCCGCGACGCTCGTCATCTCGGTCCGACTCCTCGCCCGCGGAGGCAACGCGGCTCGCTAGCGTCCCTCGGCCTCGAGACCCAGTGCCGGGTACAGGGCCGCGATGTGGAAGGTCAGAGGGTGGCGGCAGTCCGCCTCCCGCTCGATCTGTTGCTCCACGTCCGCTGCCACAAGGGCCTCCATCGCCGTCGGGTAGGGCCCGGAGAAGGAGTCCATACAGCCGCGGGCGTCCCGCGCGTACACGATGTGGGGCAGCTCCATCTCGGCCCGAGTCATCTCGACCACGAAGGCGCTGAGCCGGCTGTGCAGAGGATCTGGATCCGCGTCATCTCCCGGGATCTGCATGCCAACTCCTTCCGGTCCTGAACGGTTCGGGCACATCGTGAATGACGGCGCCTCGAGGAAATCGTGACGATCCGAAGCACCTCCCTAGGCCACTCAGGCGCCCCGCGGAGGGCCGCATCATCAATCGCGCGGTCAGGGCTCACTAGGGCGTGATCAACAGGGCTGCCGCGCGCTATCGAGCCGCCGTACATACCCTCCCCCTCGTCAAGAGACTCATGCCTGCCGACGGCTCCCTCGTCGGACTGGTCGCCGCTGTCGCGGCGCACCGCAGCCGCCCCATCGACCTCCTGCCCGCCCAACTGGGTGCCCGGTCGTCGTCAGGCTGCTGGGTCGCCGGAACCAACCACGACTACATCGTGTACGCCGCGTCGGCAGCTCCGGAACAGCGTGACCTCGTCGTCTGCCACGAGCTCGCCCACATGCTCCTGGGACACCCCGGGCTCTCACCGATCGAGGCACTGGGCGAGGGCGGCATCGTTCCAGCTCGCACACAGCTGGTGACGAGGCATCCTTACGGCGTCAGCCCAGAGGCCGAGGCGAGGCGGCTTGCTGAACGCATGCTCGCCCTGGCCACGGTGCGGCGCACGAGCGGGGGCACGCCGCGCGCAGGCGCCAGACCTCGCCGGAGAGGAGAACATCGTCGGGCTGGTCGAGGGCCTCGCTGAGGTGCTCAGCGCGCCGAGGGTCGGCCCGTCGTCACGTGCGGGTTGCGCGCTCGTCTCTTCCAGTGGCCGGCCCAGGCAGGGGTGCGGGCCGGCTGGTTGGGCGGCAGCTGCTTTGCCATCCCTTGGCGGTGGCTGCCGCCCAGCGACACGCGTGGGCGACCCGCGGACTTGCTCGTTGAGGAGGCTCAGCCTGCGGCAGCCGGTGACGCACGGAGGTCCATCGCGGCATACTGGAAATGGTGGGGTGCCCGGGTGGCTGCAGGGTCATGGGAAGGGCTCTGTACTTGGCTGAGCGTTCAGGTGAAGGCGCAACGATGCGGGCACAGGCAGTGCCGGGCCTGGTCGCGGCGGCACGCGCCGGCGATCGAGACGCGTTCGCGCAGCTCTACGAGGGCCACCTCGCCGCGGTGCAGCGCTACGCACGGCGGCTGGCATCCCACGACCAGGCAGCCGACGACCTCGTCGCAGAGTCCTTCACCCGCACCTGGGAGCAGCTGCGCGCCGGCGGTGGCCCGGAGACCGCGTTCATGGGCTACGTGCGCGCCACGGTGCTGCACCTGCACCTGAGACAGCTGAAGGACGACCCCCGTTACTTCTGGGTCGCCGACATCGAGACCGCAGCCATGGCCAACCCCGACCTCGCCGCCAACATCGTGGCCGACTCCCCCGAGCACCTGGTGCTTGAGCAGCTCCTCAACGACCAGATGAAGCGCGCCCTGGCCGCACTCCCCCTCCGCTGGTCTCAGATCCTGGTCATGGTCTACATCGAGAACCACCCCTACAGCCGGGTCGCGGAACAGCTCGGCGTCAGTGTCGACGCCGCCCGGCAGCTGGCGCTCCGTGCCCGGGCACGCATGCGCACGACCCTCGCCGCCCTCGCGGCCGAGAACCAGGCAGCCGCCTCGACGCTTCACGCGCCGCAGGGGCGCCGCACCCACGCCTGAACGTCCGAAAAGCGGCGATGCGGCAGACTTGCGCCATGACGACCCCGACCCAGCGCGAGCTGACCGTGGGACTGGGCGCCGGTGGCCTCGCCACGGCCGACATGGTGCTCAACATCGGCCCTCAGCACCCGGCCACCCACGGCGTCCTTCGCCTGCGGATCGTGGTCGACGGGGAACGGATCGTGTCGGCCGAGCCGATCGTGGGCTACATGCACCGCGGCGCCGAGAAGCTCTTCGAGGTGCGCGACTACCGCCAGATCATCGTCCTCGCCAACAGGCACGACTGGCTCTCGGCGTTCTCGAGCGAGCTCGGCGTGGTCCTGGGCGTCGAGCAGATGCTCGGCATGGAGGTCCCCGAGCGAGCGGTCTGGGCGCGCACCCTGCTCGCCGAGCTCAACCGCGTGCTCAACCACCTGATGTTCCTCGGCTCCTATCCGCTGGAGCTGGGCGCCATCACCCCGATCTTCTACGCGTTCCGCGAGCGTGAAGAGCTCCAGGCGGTGATGGAGGAGGCCTCAGGCGGCCGGATGCACTACATGTTCAACCGCGTCGGGGGGCTCAAGGAGGACCTGCCCGCCGGTTGGCTCGACCGCGTCGCGTATGCCGTGACAGCGGTTCGTCGTCGGCTGCCGGATCTCGAGTCGCTCATCGTCGGCAACGAGATCCTCGAGGCGCGGACCCGAGGGGTGGGCGTTCTGGACCCGGAGATCATCGCCGCCTACGGCGTCTCCGGCCCGATCGCCAGAGCCGCGGGGGTCGACCTGGACCTACGTCGTGACGAGCCGTACCTGGCCTACGGCGAGCTGTTCGCCGAGGGCGGGCCGGGTCGGGTCGTCACCCGGACCGCGGGCGACTGCCTGGCCAGGCTCGAGGTGCTGCTGGAGCAGACGCAGGTGTCGCTCGACCTGGCGGAGGCCTGCCTGGAACGGCTGCGGTCACTCCCCAGAGGCCCGGTGAACATCAAGCTCCCCAAGGTGCTCAAGGTCCCCGAGGGGGACCTCTACACCGCCACCGAGAACCCCCTCGGCTTCAACGGCTACTACCTCGTCTCGCGCGGTGACAAGACGCCATGGCGGCTCAAGCTGCGCTCGGCGTCGTTCAACAACATCTCGGTCCTCGGAGAGGTGCTGCCGGGGCACCTGATCGCCGACATGGTCGCCATCCTCGGCTCGATGTTCTTCGTCGTCGGCGACATCGACAAGTAGCCAGCCCCCGCCGGGACAGGGAGACCCCTGAGGTCAGCCGCGCTCGTCGTGAGGCGGGTCGACGCGGCACATCCGCTGCGTCAGCATGCCCGCCGCCATGAGCACCGCCGCGCTCAGACCCACCGCCACGAGCTCCCCCAGGACGCTGCGGTAGCCCGGGAGCGTGAGGTCGGCGACCGCCAGTGCCGCCTGCGCGGCATACCAGCCCAGGAGGCCCGCTCCGGTGAGCGCTGCTGCCTGGGCGAGCACGAGCGTGCGCGCCGCCCGGACGGGGTTGAGCGACTTGCGTGCCTCGCCGCGCAGGAAGCGCCGCACGGGCAGCCCGGCAGCGATGACCAGGGCCGCCATCGCGAGGAGCAGCACACTCGACAGCCACGAGACCTGACCCAGCAGGTGGCCGCGGTCGAGATAGAGGCGCCACCCGAGCCAGGACAACAGACCGACGACCAGGACGATCCCGGCCAGCTGCGCCCAGCGCAGTCCTCGACCGTCGTTCACCATGGCCCCTCCAGGAGGTCGACCTCAGGGCCCTGACGCACGCCCGAGGTGTCGAGGTCGCGCACGAGGTCGGCCACCCGTCGCACCTCGCCGTCGACGCGCAGCGCCGCCTCGGGATCCGCCTGAAGCCACGGCACGAGGACGAACGCACGCTCGTGCGCCCGCGGATGAGGCAAGGTCAGGGTCGCCGTCTGCATGCGCACATCGGTGTCGAACACCGGGTCGCCATACTGGACCAGGTCGAGGTCGAGGGTGCGTGGCCCCCAGTGGACCTCGCGGGTGCGGCCATGAGCACGTTCGACCTCATGCAGGCCGGCGAGGAGCGAGGAAGGAGCGAGGTGTGTGGTCGCGGTGACCACGGCGTTGAGGTATGCCGGCTGGTCCGGACCGCCGACGGGATCGGTCTCGACGACGGCTGAGACGTCCACGATGTCGACCCAGGCATAAAGGCTGATGACGGCGTCGTGCAGGGTCTCGAGGGACTCGCCGATGTTGGAGCCCATGGCGATGACGACTGGCGTCTGACGCTCACGCGTCACCTTGACCTGCACGTCGGTGAACGGGTGGCCCACGGGTGCCTGCGGCTTGTGCACCGTCACCTCGACGGCCTCCACGAGGGGGCGGGCGAGGACCCGGTCGGCGATGCGCGCCGCGAGCGCCTCGATGAGGTCGAGCGACTCTCCCTCGATGAGCGCGACGACGTCGGCGGCCACCTCGGCGTAGTTCACGGTGTCGTTCAGGTCGTCGCTGGCGCCGGCGGGCGCGAGGTCGACCTCCATCACGACGTCGACGACAAAGGTCTGCCCGTCGCGCTTCTCGGACGGCAGGACGCCGTGGTAGCCGCGGGCCGACACGCCCTGGAGCACGATCCGGTCGGTCATGGCGCCTCCTCGATCGCTCGTCCCACCCGCATGGCGTCCAGGGTCGAGGGCACATGGTGCACCCGGACGCCCCAGACGCCGGCCTGTGCCGCGTACAGCGAGGTCGCGGCGGTGGCCACGTCGCGCTCGAGCGGAGGACGCGAAGGATCACCCTCGGCGATGCCGATCCGGCCGAGGAAGGCCTTGCGGGACGTGCCGACCAGCAGGGGGAAGCCGAGGTCGAGCAGGCGGTCGAGGTGACGCAGCAGCGACCAGTTGTGGGTGGCCAGCTTGGCGAAGCCGAAACCCGGGTCGAGCACCAGCCTCTCGGCCGCGATGCCTTCACCGAGAAGCGCGTCGGCCCGGCGCGAGAGCTCGGCCCGCACGTCGCCGACGACCTCGTCGTAGTGCGCGTGCGACTGCATGTGGTCACTGTGGCCGCGCCAGTGCATCGCGATGAATGGCACGGAGGCCCGGGCGACCATGCGGGCCATGGCAGGGTCGGCCAAGCCACCGCTGACGTCGTTCACCACCGCCGCACCCGCCTCGAGTGCGGCCGCGGCGACCTCGGCGCGCATGGTGTCGATGCTGACCAACGCACCCGCCGCGGAGAGCTCGCGCACGACCGGCAGCACTCTGCCCAGCTCCTCCGCCACCGACGGCCGATCCGCGCCCGGCCTCGTCGACTCGCCTCCCACGTCGAGGATGTCGGCGCCCTGAGCCCACAGCTCCAACCCGTGGGCCACCGCCGCGGACGGCTCGAACCACGCACCGCCGTCGCTGAACGAGTCAGGGGTCACGTTGACCACGCCCATCACGACCGGAAGCCCGTCGCCCCGCACGAGCGGCCACTGCGACGTCACCGGGCACCCCCGAGGCGACCCAGCTTGGGCCAGGTCAGGAACGCCTCTGCCTCGAGGGCGGCCAGGCCGACCCGCGGCAGGTCGGACCCGGTCGGGTAGACGAGGAACCGCGGCTGCCAGTGGGGCTGGAACTTGGCGTTGAAGCGGTAGAGGCTCTCGATCTGGAGCCACCGGGAGGCGATGAGCAGCAAGCGTCGCCAGATCCGCAGGATCGGGCCGGCGCCCAGCTTCTCCCCACGCTCAAGCGCGGACCGGAAGGCCGCGAAGTTCAGCGACACCCGGCTCACCCCGAGCGACGGGGCGGCTTTGAGCGCCTCGACGATCATCAGCTCGTTGACCCCGGGCTGGGCGGTCGAGTCGCGGCGCATCACGTCGAGCGACATGCCGTCCCGCCCCCACGGGACGAACTGCAGGAACGCGCGGACCACGCCGTCCTGGCGCGCGGCGACGAACACGCAGTCCGGGTCGCAGTCGTCCAGCAGCCGGCCGAGGGCCATGGAGAACCCGCGCTCGGTGTCCGTGGAACGCCACGCTGCGGCATCGCGCATGGCCCGGGCCCGCACTCCGGCGGGGACATCACGCACGCGCGTGACCTCCACGGCATACCCGGTCCGGGCGATGCGACCCACCATCTGACGCACGTTGCGCATGGGTCGTCCCTCGAGGGTGAAGGTCGAGGTGTCGACCACGGCCTCGTCGCCCAGCTCGAGCGCCGCGAAACCCGTCTCGCGCACCCACACCGTGCCGGCAGCCTCGGAACACCCGAGCACCGCCGGCGTCCAGGCGTGGGCGACCGCCTCCTCGACGAACGCCTTGATCGCGCCCGGCCAGGCCTCGGGGTCGCCGATGGGGTCACCGCTGGCCAGCATGACGCCGGACACCACGCGGTAGGCGATCGCGGCCTTGCCGGTGGCCGACCAGACCACCGACTTGTCACGCCGGGTGTTGAAGTACGCGAGGGAGTCGGCGTGGCGGCTCAGGAGCTCGCGCAGCCGTGCTGCCTCCTCGTCGGTCAGCTCGGGCCGCGGCTCCGGGGGTCGCAGTGCGAGGTATGCCGTCGTGAGGGCGGTCATGAGACCGAGCCCGAGCAGGACCGCGCCGACGATGTCGTTGGACCGGTCGCGCGAGAACTGCAGGGGCCCGCTGACGCCCACCAGGCCGAGGCCGATCTCCTCGGCGATCGCGCGAAGGTGCGGCCAGCCTCCGACGATGAAGCGACGGTTGAGCCAGACCGTCAGGAACCCGAGGAGCACCGACACGGACAGGAGCACCGCACCGACCCAGACCGCCCCCCACCGCGTCGAGGGGTCACCGAGCGCGCGAAACTCCTTGTGGTACATCAGCAGCAGGACCAGGCCGACCACGGAGGCGAGGCCGGACGCGGGCTCGAACTTGACGACGTGCAGGACCACCGAGAACGCCAGCAGGACGGTGGCGGCGCGCCAGGCCCGGATCTTGCGCCGCTTGAGTGAGTGGCCCAGCACGACGAGCAGGATGCCGGAGACGACCGTGGCCGCCGTCGCTGCTGCCGAGACGGCACCGGGCAGCACGTCGAACAGGCCGTTGAGCCGGTGCCGCAGGCTGTGCAGCAGCGCCGTGGCCAGGTCGAGGAAGCCCACGAGGTAGGTGAAGTTGCCGACCAGCCGTGGCACGCGGTTGGCCGCGAGGATGGCCGGCAGGGCTCTGCCCGCAGCTGCTCGGGTGGCGGGCTCCTGGGTCACCGCTTGCCGCCCAGCAGCAGTGACATCGCCTCCGCCCGGGTAGCCGGGTTGCGCAGCTGGCCCCGGACGGCTGAGGTGATGGTGCGGGAACCGGGTTTGCGGATGCCGCGCATGGACATGCACAGATGCTCGCACTCGACGACGACGATGACTCCCTGGGCTGCTAGGTGGGTGGTCAGGGCGTCGGCGACCTGGGTGGTCAGCCGCTCCTGCACCTGGGGCCGGCGCGCGTACATCTCCACGAGGCGGGCCAGCTTGGACAGACCGGTGACGCGACCGTCCTTGCCGGGGATGTAGCCGACGTGGGCCACCCCGTGGAAGGGGACGAGATGGTGCTCGCACATGGAGTACACCTCGATGTCGCGCACCAGGATCATCTCCTCGTGCTCGATCTGGAAGGTCTTCGAGAGCACCTCACCGGCGTCCAGCGCCAGGCCGGCGAAGAACTCGCCGTAGGCCCGGGCGACCCGCGCCGGAGTCTCGACCAGACCCTCGCGGTCGGGGTCCTCACCGATCGCGAGCAGCAGCTCGCGCACAGCGGCCTCGGCTCGCGGCTGGTCGACCACGTGCCGCCGGCGCTCAGTGCTCACGAGGATCGACCTGGCCGCCCTCCGGGACCTCGATGACCTGAGTCGGCGGGTGCTCCTCGTCGACCTGCGGCACGGCGCCCTCCTCGGCGGCCTTGTCGATCGCCTGGGCGGTGTGCCGGTCGCTTCCGGCGGCCTCGAGCCCGTTCAGCGAGCCGTTCTGGGCGGCCTTCTCGGCCGGGGTGAGCACGGGCGGCTGGTCGGACAGGAGCCGGGCCTCGCTGGACAGCCAGGTGGGGCGCAGCGGGCGCTTGCGCACCGGCTCGAAGATGGCTGCGAGCTCCTTGGCGTTGAGCGTCTCGTGCTCGAGCAGGTCCAGGACGAGGCCGTCGAGGATCTCACGGTTGTCGTTGATGACGTGCCACGCCTCGTCGTGAGCGTTGTCGATGAGGGCGCGCACCTCCTTGTCCACGACGCTGGCGACCTCTTCGGAGTAGTCACGCTGGTGGCCCATGTCGCGACCGAGGAAGACCTCGCCCTGCGACTGGCCCAGCTTGATGGCACCGACCCGCTCGCTCATGCCGTACTCGGTGACCATCTTGCGGGCCATCGCGGTGGCCTTCTCGATGTCGTTCGCGGCGCCCGTGGTGGGGTCGTGGAAGACGACCTCCTCGGCGACGCGACCGCCCAGCGCGTAGGCGAGCTGGTCGAGGATCTCGTTGCGCGTGGTGGAGTACTTGTCATCGGTCGGCATGACCATGGTGTAACCGAGCGCGCGGCCGCGCGGGAGGATCGTCACCTTGGTGACGGGGTCCGTGTGGTTCATCGCCGCGGCGACCAGGGCGTGGCCACCCTCGTGGTAGGCCGTGATCTTGCGCTCCTTGGCGGACATGATGCGCGTCCGTTTCTGTGGGCCCGCGATCACGCGGTCGATGGCCTCGTCAAGGGCCTGGTCGTCGATGAGCAGCTTGTCGCTGCGGGCCGTCAGCAGAGCGGCCTCGTTGAGGACGTTGGCAAGGTCGGCGCCGGTGAAGCCGGGCGTCCGACGGGCGACAGCCAGGAGGTCGACGCCGGTCGCCATCGGCTTGCCCTGGGCGTGCACCTCGAGGATGCGGTGGCGGCCGATCATGTCGGGAGCCTCGACCGCGATCTGGCGGTCGAAGCGGCCGGGGCGCAGCAGGGCCGGGTCGAGGATGTCGGGACGGTTGGTGGCGGCGATGAGGATGACGTTGGTCTTGACGTCGAAGCCGTCCATCTCGACGAGCAGCTGGTTGAGGGTCTGCTCACGCTCGTCGTGACCGCCACCCAGGCCCGCACCACGGTGCCGACCCACGGCGTCGATCTCGTCGACGAAGACGATGGCAGGGGCGTTGGCCTTGGCCTGCTCGAAGAGGTCACGGACGCGGGAGGCGCCCACGCCGACGAACATCTCGACGAAGTCGGAGCCCGAGATCGAGTAGAACGGCACCCCGGCCTCACCGGCCACGGCGCGCGCCAGCAGCGTCTTGCCGGTGCCGGGCGGCCCGTACAGCAGGACGCCCTTGGGGATCTTGGCGCCGACCGCCAGGAACTTGGCCGGCTCGGCCAGGAACTCCTTGATCTCGTGGAGCTCCTCGACCGCCTCGTCAGCGCCCGCGACGTCGGCGAAGGTCACCTTGGGGGTGTCCTTGGTGGCGAGCTTGGCCCGGGACTTGCCGAACTGCATGACACGGGAGCCGCCGCCCTGCATCTGGTTCATGAGGAACCAGAACAGGCCCAGCAGGATGATGACGGGCAGGATCGAGCCCAGCAGGGCCAGGAACGGGTTGGTGTCCTTGACGACCTGGTCCATGCCGCCGGGGGGCACGTTGTCCTCGAGCAGCTTGATGAAGCTGGGGCCGCCCGCGTCGACGAACTGGGTGCGCACCTTGGTCGCGCCCTTGATGGACTTGCCGTCGGAGTAGCTCTCGCCCTTCTTCAGGTCGAGGTCCACCACGACGTTGTCGGTCACGACCACCCGGGCGACCTTGTGCTCGGCGATCAGCTTCTGGGCGGCGGAGGTGTCGATCCGCGTGTAGCCGCCCGTGTCGCTCAGCGAGAACACCATGAGGGTGATCGCGACGACCGCGACGACCCAGAACAGGGGGGCCCGAAGGATGCGCTTGAAATCCATGTGTGTAGCGGGGCTGGGCGCCCCGTGCCTCCTGCTCGATCAGCTTCCGCGCCGCTGCCCGGCCTGGGCGCGGCGATGCCACGACGGTACTACGGCGGTGGTGGCGCCGTTCGTGCTGGACAACGACCTGGGCGGCCGCAGTGTTCCGGTCGGGTCGCGGGCGCGGCGGGACGTCAGGCGTAGACGTGGGTGGCGAGTGTGCCGACGACCCGCAGGTTGCGGTATTTCTCGGCGTAGTCCAGGCCGTAGCCCACGACGAACTCGTTGGGGATGTCGAAGCCGACCCACTTGACGTCGATATGGACCTTGGCCGCGTCAGGCTTGCGCAGCAGGGTGCAGATCTCGACGGAGGCGGGGTTACGCGACTCGAGGTTGGACTTGATCCACGACAGCGTCAGCCCGGAGTCGACGATGTCCTCGACGATCAGGACGTGCTTGCCAGTGATGTCCGTGTCGAGGTCCTTGAGGATCCGCACGACGCCGGAGGACTTGGTGCCCGACCCGTAGGACGAGACGGCCATCCAGTCGACCGGGGCGGTGCCGGGCAGGGCACGCGACAGGTCCGCCATGACCATGACCGCCCCCTTGAGCACGCCCACCAGCAGCAGGTCCTGGCCGTCGTACTGCGCCCAGATCTCCGAGGCCAGCTCCTCGAGGCGGTGGTGGATCTCCTCCTCGGTGATGAGGACCTTCTCCAGATCGGCTCCCATATGGGCAGCGTCCACGGCTCTTCTCCTGGGTGGGGGTGGTGCGTCGGCGGGTGGGGCTATTCAACCGGGTCCGGCGCGGCGATGGATACCCGGCCGCCGGAGCGGGTGGCCCGCAGGGGCCCGGGGAGGCTCACGGCGCCCTGCCCGTGCCAGCGCGTCAGCAGCGCGTCGCAGGCCTCCGTATGCCGCGTGCTCAGCTGGCCCGCCGGGGCACCGGCCGCGAGGGCCAGGCGACGCCAGACCCGCGTGCGCACGGCGCGGGGAAGGGCGTCCAGGTCGCCGACCGCCCACGGCCCGGTGCCGAGGGCCGAGACGGCCTCGTCGGCGAGGGAGTCGAGCAGGTCTGCGTCCTCGCGCAGTAGGTCGGCACTGCGGGCCAGCGCCGCGGCGACCCCTGGACCGAGGTCGCGCTCGAGGTCGACGAGGGCCGCCCTGGCCCGGACCCGGGTGAAGGCCCGGTCCTCGTTCATCGGGTCGTCCCAGAACTCGAGGCCCAGGGCAGCGCAGGAGGCCCGCGTCCGGGCGCGGGACACCCCGAGGAGGGGACGCCGGAACCGGTCACGTACGCGCGGCATACCGGCCAGGGACCGGGCGCCGGCGCCTCGGGTGAGCCCGAGGAGCACCTGCTCCGCCTGGTCGTCGAGAGTGTGGCCCAGGAGCACGAAGCGGGCGCTTCGCCGGGAGGCCGCGGCCGAGAGCGCGTCGTAGCGCGACTGCCTGGCAGCGTCCTCGAGCCCACGGCTGCCGGGGCGCACCTCGACGCGAGCCACGTCGACAGGGTCGAGGCCCAGCCGGCGGCAGGAGCCCGCCGCCTCCTCGACGATGCGACCGGACTCGCCCTGGAGCCCATGGTCGACGAGGACCGCACCGGCCCGGACCTCGTGCCTGGGAGCCTCGAAGGCCGTCGCCGCCGCGAGCGCCAGGGAGTCGGCGCCCCCGCTGCAGGCCACGAGCACCAGGTCCCCCGAGGCGCACTCGGCGAGCATCGAACGCACCGCCAGGCGCACCTCCGCGGTCGCGGTGTCGGGTCCGCTCACCCGTGCACGCGAGCGACCCAGGCCGAGGGGTGCTCGATCTCGGTCGGCAGCGGCAGCGTCTCGGGCGACTCCCAGACGCGGTTGAACCCGTCCATGCCGACCGCGTCGACGACTCCGCGGACGAAGACCGCGCCATCGCGGTACTGGCGCATCTTGGCCTCGAGGCCGAGGAGCCTGCGCAGGAGCCGGTCGAACGCGCCCACGCCCTTGCGGCGCTCGTTGAACCGGCTGCGAATCGTGGCGACCGACGGGATCACCGCCGGCCCGACCTCGTCCATGACGACGTCGGCGTGGCCCTCGAGCAGGGACATGACGGCCGTCACCTGCGCCAGCTCGGCGCGCTGCTCGGGAGTGGCGATGAGATCGGCCAGGCCGGCGCCACCCGCCTTGAGCGCGTCAGGGAGCTGGCGCCCCACTCTGGAGAGGGTCTCCTGCAGGGTCTCGGGGTCGGGCACGAGGTCGTTCGCGAGGGTCCGGATGCGCGCGACCATGTGGTCGCGCAGCCAGGGCACGGCCGTGAACTGCACGCGGTGAGTCTCCTCGTGCATGCACACCCAGAGACGGAAGTCGGCAGGGTCCACGCCCAGCTCGCGCTCCACCTGGACGAGGTTGGGCGCCACGAGCATGAGACGTGGGGTGCCGCCCGGCGCCAGGTCGTACTGGCCGAGCACCTTGCCGGACATGAAGGCCAGCAGTGCCCCCGCCTCGCCGCCGGTGACCTTGCCGCCGAAGGCCCGCATGGCGTCCGTCGGCGGCTTCTTCTGGTGGTCGACGAGCTTGCCGAACACGGGGTCCATCAAGGCGGACATCGAGTCGGCGTTGAGGGCGACCCAGGTCGGGCGGTCGACGACGGCCGCGGCCGGCGCGTCACCCGGGGCGTGCAGGCGCGCCGTCTCGGCGACGGGCTGCTGGGCACGCACGGTGGCCTGGCGGACCGCGGCCACGACCCGGGCGGCTTCTGCCGCGGTGACCTTGGGGCCCGGGGGTGCCAGCCGCGCCCCCGTCGCCTTGGCGAACTCCCAGTCGACATAACGAGAGACGGGCGCCTGCGTCGGCGATAGGTCGGGCACGGTCATCACCTCACGGTAGGTCAACGACAGCCGCACGTCGCGAGCGCCGCCACGAAGCGGTCCAACGCCGCCCTGGCCTCGAGGGTTCCGGCTCCGGCCCGTATGCCGTCGGCGACGGCCACGTAGGACAGCACCCGCCCGTCCGCGTCGATGACCGTGCCGGCCATCGCGCTCGCCCCCGTGAGCGTGCCCGTCTTGGCTCGGGCGATGCCCGCGACAGCACGCGTGCTCCGGGCGGTGAACCGGTCGTGCAGCGTCCCGCTGAGCCCCGCGACGGGCAGCTTGGCGACGAGGTCCTGCATCGCCGCCACCGTCCCGTCGGTGCCGAGCTGCAGCACGTCGGCAAGGACCCGGGGCGGGATCGCCTGACCTGCCGTGAGGCCGCTGGTGTCCCGAAGGGTCACGCCGGTCAGGTCGACGCCCAGCGCGGCGACCTTCTCCTTGACGAACGCCACCGCCGCCGGGAACGTCGCGACGCCGCCCGCCTTGATCGTCGCCTGCCGCGCCAGCCCCTCGGTGAGCGCGTTGTCGCTGTCGTCGAGCGCCAGGGCGACCACATCGCCGACCGGCGCCGAGCGCACCGTGCCGAGCACAGTCTCGCCCGAGACCGTCGGCGTCGACCAGGTGGACTCGGGCTCGAGCGTGGCGGTGATGCCCAGGCCCTTGAGGTTCGCGGCGAATGCGGAGGCCACCGCGGCCTCGGGGTCGCTGGGTGCGGGCTTGCCCGGCCTGGCCCGCTGACCGGCGAGCCCAAGCATGGACACACCGCCGGTGTAGCCGGCGGCGATGTCGGCCTGCGACCACCCTGGCGCAAACCGCGGTCCCGCGGCATACGTGGTGTCCAGGCGCAGCTTGACCGTCGTCGTGCCGCTCGCCCGCAGAGCGGTCGCCACCTGGGTGGCCAGGTCGGCCAGACCGGCATGCCCCTCCACCGCCGTGGGGCGGCCCGCCCCGGGGGCGAGCATGGTGTCGCCTCCGGCGACGAGGACGATCTCGCCGGGTGTGGCGCCCTGCACCACAGTGGTCGCCATCGTCGACTGCGGGTCGAGCGTGGTGACCACAGCGAGCGCGGTGAGGAGCTTGCCCGTGGAGGCCGCGACCCGGGGGCGGTCGGCGTCGACGACGACCAGGTCCTGGCCGGTGAACGCGTCGCGCACGACGAAACCGGGGTGCGGCCCCAGTGCAGGGTCGGTGAGCGTCGCGCCCAGGACGGCGCGGAGCCTGGCGCCGACCGGGATCGGAGCGCCGGCCGAGGCTGCTGGCAGGGGCTCCGCACCCGCGTCGACGGTGGGGATGGAGACGGCAGGTGCGACGGTGGAGGACGTCGTCGGCTTGGGCTGCGGCGGGGGCGGCGCACTGCGCGTGAGGATGCCGGGGACGATGTCGAAGATGTCCAACGTGACGTATCCGGCCAGGAGAGCGACGAACACCAGCACTGCGGCCAGGACCCGGCGCACTCGACCCCCTCGGCACAGGACTTGCGTCGTACGGAACACTTGGCGGTGAGCCTAGGTCATCCACATGCGCACAACGGAAGGGGTAAACGTCGTGGAGTTCGACGTCACCATCGAGATCCCTCAGGGGCATCGCAACAAGTACGAGGTCGACCACGAGACGGGCCGGATCCGCCTGGACCGCCTGCTGTTCACCTCGACGCGCTATCCGGCCGACTACGGCTACGTCGAGGACAGCCTCGGCGAGGACGGCGACCCCCTCGACGCCCTGGTGCTGCTGGAGGAGCCGACGTTCCCGGGATGCCTGGTGCGCGCGCGTCCGATCGGGCTGTTCCACATGCGCGACGAGGCGGGCGGCGACGACAAGCTCCTCTGCGTGCCGGCGGGCGACCCGCGCCAGGCCCACATCACCGAGCTCGAGCAGGTGAGCGAGTTCGACCGCCTCGAGATCCAGCACTTCTTCGAGACGTACAAGGACCTCGAGCCCGGCAAGTCCGTCGAGGGCGCGCACTGGGCGGGCCGCGAGGAGGCCGAGAAGGCCGTCCGCGAGGCGATCCAGCGTGCTCGTGACGCCGGCATGACCACGGCCCGCTGGCGGATGCCGGAGGTGGCAGCCCTGCCGCTGTCCGATGCCGAGGGTCCCACCGCCTGAGGCGCGTCCCCTCGCAGCACCGCCGGCCCACCACCGGCGCACCAACAGGCCCCCTGACGACGTGAGTCGCCGGGGGGCCTGTCGGTGGGGGGCCTGTCGGTGGGGGGCGTGGGTTCGCGCTACGGACGACCGCCATAGGGCAGCAGGTTGTACCAGTAGATGCTCTCGGTGCGGACGACCGCGCCGCTGTGGGGTGCATCGATCATCTGGCCGTTCCCGACGTAGAGGCCCACGTGCTCGCTGCTCGGGCCGTCCGTGCCGAAGAAGACGAGGTCGCCCGGCTGGAGGTCACCGATGGCGACGCGCGAGGTCTCGTCCCACTGGGCGCCCGTGTAGTGGTTGAGGGACACCCCTGCCTGCGCCCAGGCCATCATCGTCAGGCCGGAGCAGTCGAACGAGTCAGGCCCGGTGGCGCCCCAGAGGTACGGCTTGCCGAGCTGGGCCTGCGCGTAGGCCAGGACCGCGCTGACGCCACCGCTCTGGGCCGGCGGCGGGGAGTACACCGGAACCGGGATGGGCGCAGGTGCTGGGGCCGGCGCCGGGGCAGGTGCCGGCCTGGCAGGCGTCTGCTGTGCCAGGCGGGCGGCAGCGGCTGCGGCAGCCTGGGCCGCAGCCTGCTGAGCGGCCGCCGCGGCAGCGGCACGGGCCGCAGCCTGCTGGGCGGCGGCACGCGCGGCTGCATCCCGGGCAGCCCGAGCCCTCTCGGCGGCGAGCTGGGCCTGACGGGCAGCCTCCGCGGCCGCGGCTCGCGCGGCGGCGGCGGCGGCCAGGCCGTCCTGACGCTGCTTCTCCAGGGCGACCGAGGTCTTGCGCAGCTTGGCGAGCTGGACGACCATCGACTGCTGCTGGGCCTGGATCTGGGTGGCGGCCACCTGGGCCTGGTCGGCCTCGGCCTGGGCGACGTCGTGCGCGTGCTTGGCCTGGGTAGCCGCCTGGAGCTGCTGAGCCTGGGCCTGCGCGGCCTGGCGCTTCATCAGGTCGGCGACGATGGCCGTTGCGGCCGCCTTGTCGAGCGTGCGGGCGCGCGCGTCGCCGACCGCCTGGAGCGCCGTGGTCCGGTCCATCAGGTCCTGCGGACCGCTGGCCGACAGGAAGGCGTCGAGCTCTCCGAAGTTGCCACCCTGCTGGTAGACGGTGGCCGCGTAGCGCCGGACCACGAGGCTCGCCGCGTCGGCGATGGTCTGGGCCTGGGCGGCGCGCTTCTGTGCGGCCGTGGTGGCGGCGGTGGCCTGGTCGAGATGCAGCTTGGCGCCGTTGTAGGCCTCGCCGGCGGCGGCAGCCCGGTCCTGGACGTCGGTCAGCCGGGCGCTGGCCGCCGCGTACTGGGCGTCGAGCGTGGCGATCTGCGCGGCCGCGCCCGTCACGGCCGCCTTGGCCTTGTCGACCTGTTGCTGGGAGGGGTAGACCGGCCCAGGCTGGGCCGAGGCCGCCACGGCCGAGATGGACGCGACGACGCCGACGATCGCGAGCGTGGCCAGGCCGCGGTGGGCGCGGCGGGCGGCAAAGGTGCGGGGCACGGGCGATGCCTCTCGGGTCGGATGGACGCAGCCCGATGAGGTTACGGCCCATTTTTCACTCCGAGCACTCTGGTCACACGGATCCCACCCATATCGGACGTTCCCACCAAATGACACGCCTGTTGTTCGGCTACTTACACCGATGTTTTTCAGCAGGTGATGCGGCACGTCCGAACAGATGTCCAGGACAGGTTACAGATCCGTAACGAAAGTGGCGTTTGTGCAGGTCAGGTGCCTTCGAGGGTGCCCTTGAGCCCCGTCAGGGGACGATGCTCCGCCCAGCCCGCAACGCGGCATACGCATCGGGGTCGCTCTCGCGGAGCGCTCGGCGCGCCTTGTGGCGGTAGCGCAGGATCTGGACCAGACCGAGCGCCCACACGAGGTACTGCGCCGACATCGCCACCTTGAAGGTGCCCACGGTGTAGGTGCTGGGGCCGCCGGGGGCGAGCCGGTCGAGGATGAGCCCGATGAGGGTCACGGTCGACAGGGACGCCAGGAAGCCTCCTACGTTGACGATGCCCGTGGCGCTGCCCAGCCGGGTCGGCGGGTTGAACGTGCGCGCCAGGTCGAAGCCCACCAGCGAGCCAGGACCGCCGACAGCGGTCACCGTCACCAGCACCACCAGCATCGGGAGGGGCGCACGCCCGGGCCACAGCAGCACCACGGTCCAGACCGTCACGATCGCGCAGACGATGCCGAGGATGAGGGTGGACCGCGAGAAGGGGTACTTGGTGACGAACCCACCGATGAGAGGGCTGGTGACCACCGTGGTGATCGTCATGAGCATGAGGAGGGTGCCCGCCGTCGACGGCGACAAGCCCTCGCCCGCGACGAGGAAGGGGTACCCCCACAGCAGCGCGAACACAGTGGCACCGAACTGCGCGGAGAAGTGCGACCACAGCCCCAGCCTCGTGCCGGGCGTACGCCACGCCGCTCGCAGCGCCCGCGCGAGGGCCCGGACCTTGATCTGGTCGAGCTCGTGGTCGGGGTTCGGGGAGTCGCGCACGACCACCAGCACGAGCAGCCCCAGCACCACCCCGGTGGCGGCCGCCGAGGCGAACGACGGCGTCCAGCCCCAGCGATGCAGTGCGTAGACGAGCGGGGAGGCAGCCATGAGCGCACCCACCTGCCCCAGCAGACCGGTCAGCTGGGTCACCACCGGGATCCTGACGGGCGGGAACCACAGCGACACCACGCGCAGCAGGGGGATGAAGACCATCGCGTCGCCCATCCCCACGAACACCCGGGCGAGGATGCCTGCGGGGAACGAGTCGATGAATGCGAAGCCCAGCTGGGCCACGGTCATGAAGGTGACCCCGGACAGCAAAAGCCGCTTAGGCCCGAACCGGTCGAGCAGCGCGCCCACGGGGATCTGCATCGCTGCGTAGACCAGCAGCTGCACCATGGTGAACACGGACAGCTGGGTGGCGGCGATGTGGAAGCGCTGGGTCGCGAGGAGCCCGGCCACGCCGAGCGAGCTGCGGTGGAACACCGCCAGGACGTAGATGGAGACGGCGGCGGCATAGACGGTCCAGGCGGCGCGCCCTCCGAGGGGGTACTGGCGGCCGCTGGTCACGGCCTCATTCTCGCGTACGACCCGTCGGCGGCGCGGAGCGGCTCAGCCCGGTGAGCGGCCACAGGCGAGATGTGCGGCCAGGCCCTCATGGCCGCACCGCATCATCCAGGCGTGGTTGGCCTTCAGCAGAGGTCCGGTCAACCAGGCCGTGCGGGCCAGCAGGTGCGGCGTCACCCTGGCCTCCTGCTCGAACCGGGCCCGAGTGCCGGGCCCCTCGTCCCGATCGCCGACCACCCAGCAGCACCACCCCTCGAGGTCACCCGTGACCTCGACCCGCAGCGTGCCGGTGGACTCGTCCTCGACCGTGCGCCGCAGGACGAGCTCCAGGGTGTAGGGCAGGAAGCTCCGGATGGCCGTACGGCCGGAGTCCGCGTCGATCCGCTCGGCGGACCGGACCTGCGGCCACCAGGTCGGGTATCGCTCGACGTCGGCCAGTGCCGCGAACACCGAGGAGGCCGGGACGTCGAGGTCCCAGAGGTGGCTGAAGCGGAAGGTGGGCACCGCCCCATTCTGTCGAGGGGTCCCGGCGCCGGGGCACTCGCGGTCGGGCCGAGTAGATTCGGTCGGGTGGACCACTTCACGCGCAACGGCCTGACCTTCGACGTCACGGACTCGGGGCCTGCCGACGGCGAGGCGGTCGTCCTGCTGCACGGTTGGCCGCAGGACCGGCATGCGTTCGACCGGGTCATCCCCCTGCTGACGGCTGCGGGCTACCGCGCGCTGGCGTTCGACCAGCGCGGCTACTCGCCGGGCGCTCAGCCCAAGCCGGTCGGTGCGTACGCGATGGCCGACCTCGTCGGCGACGTGGCGGGGCTGCTCGACGCCGCCGGCCTCGACCGGGCGCACCTCGTCGGGCACGACTGGGGCGGTGCGGTCGCGTGGGCCACGGCCGAGCGGCTTCCCGGACGGCTGCGCTCGCTGACCGTACTGTCGACCCCACACCACCGGGCGATGTTCGAGGCGTTGCGGCGCCCGCAGCAGCTGAGCAAGAGCTGGTACATGCTCGCCTTCCAGGTGCCCGTGCTGCCCGAGCTGGTACTCAAGTCCACCTTGGAGCAGGTCCTGCGGCGCAGCGGGCTTCCGGCTCCCGACGCGCACCGGTACGCCGCGCGGTTCCGCCAGGGCCGTACCTCCTCGGGCAGCCTGGCCTGGTACCGCGCGCTGGGAGGTGCGGAGCTGGCGGGGGCGACCAGCCGCCTGCGCGGCATAGTCCCCCGTGTGATGGGAGGCGCCGGAGCATCGGGCACAGAGCCCGGCGCGGTATCTGCCGGGGAGGCCCGCCGGATCACGGTGCCGACGACGTATGTGTGGGGCAACCAGGACGTGGCACTCGGCCGTGCGGCGGCACTGGCCACGGCCTCATGGGTCTCTGCCGACTACCGGTTCGTCGAGCTCGACGCCGGGCACTGGCTGCCCGAGACACGCCCGCACGACGTGGCGGCGGCCATCCTCGAGCGGGCGGGCTCCTGAGCGCGGCGACTCCCCTGCCCGACCCGGCCCTGGTCGTCCTCGTGGGGGCGAGTGGCTCGGGCAAGTCCACCTGGGCCGCCTCGCGGTACCGGTCGTCGGAGGTCGTCTCCTCCGACGCCCTGCGAGCGGTGGTGGGCAGCAGCGAGTACGACCTCGACGCGTCCGCCGACGCCTTCGCGGTGCTCGACCAAGTCGTCGCCGCTCGCCTGCGGCGCGGCCTCAACGTCGTCATCGACACCCTCGGCCTCGACGCGCAGCAGCGCGTCCACTACCTCGCGCTGGCTCGGGCAGTCGGGATGCCTTGCGTCGCAGTGCTTTTCGAGACACCGTCGACCGTATGCCGCGAGCGCAACGCGCAGCGGGACCGTCCCGTCCCGGCCCCGGTGCTGCGCGCGCAGCTCGCCAAGGCCTCGACGGCTCGAGGGGTCCTCGAACGCGAGGGCTGGGACCGCGTGGAGGTGGTGCGGGCCGTCGACGGCTCCAGGTCGGCCACCAGGACGGCCGGTTCAAGAACCAACCAGGCGGCCACCACCGGGCCGGACGTGACGCGGCGAGACAGCGGCGGCCCCGAGGTCATCCTCCAGATCAGCCGCTTCCCCTGGGGTCAGGACCCCAGAGGATGGCTCACCGCCGTCGCGCGCGCGGCGGACCAGGCCGGCTTCGCCGGCATCGCCCTGATGGACCACCTCATCCAGATCCCCCAGGTGGACCGGGCCTGGGAGCCGATCCCCGAGCCCTGGGTCAGCCTCGGCCTGCTGGCGGGGCTGGACACCCGGCTGCGACTGGGAACGCTGGTCTCGCCCGTCACCTTCCGGCCGCCGGGGATCATGGCCAAGCTCGTGGCCACCCTCGACGTCCTCAGCGACGGTCGCGCGTTCGTCGGCCTCGGCGCCGGCGGGTGGGAGCGCGAACATGTCGCCTTCGGAATCCCGTTCCCGCCGCCACCGCAGCGGCTGGACCAGCTCGAGGTGTGCATCGAGACGCTGCGCGCGCTGTGGGCCACGGGCACCAAGGCCCACACGGGCCCACGCGTCGCCCTGCCGGAGACCACGGCATACCCACGGCCCGTGGGCCGACCCGAGATCATCGTGGGAGGCGGCGGGGAACGCCGCACCCTGCGCATCGCCGCCGAGCTCGCCGACGCGTGCAACCTGCCCAGCGACCTCGCCACCCTCGAGCACAAGCTGGGTGTCCTGCATCAGCACTGCGTGACCGTGGGACGGGACCCAGACACCGTTGCCGTCACCGTCCTCGACCTGCCCGTCGTCGGCCACGACCGCGACGACACGTGGCGACGCGTCGAACGTCTGCGCGGCCGGACGCCCGCGGCGTCCTTCGCGCGGCGGCACCATGCTGGCGAGGCGTCCCAGCATCGGGACCGCTACCGAACCCTGGCTGAGCGCGGAGTGCGGACGGTGTTCCTCGCTCTCGCCGACCTCGACGGCGCCGAGGACGTCGCACGTCTCGCGCCGGTGCTGGACGGCCTCTAGCAGGCGGGGCGCGCCGGAGCCCGACGCCTCCAGGCGCCGGGCTCCGGGCGGTTCCGGGAGCTCAGGCGGGCGTCGCGACGCCGGTGAGCTGGGTGAGCGCGAACTCCGTGATGCGGACCAGCGCCTGCTTGGCCGACTCTCGCTCGCGCGCGTCGACCGTGATGACTGGGATGTGCGCGGGGATGGCAAGCGCCTCACGGATCTCGTCGGCGCCGAACTGCTGGGCGTCGTCGAACTGGTTGATGGCGACGACGAACGGCAGACCCTTCGCCTCGAAGTAGTCGACGGCCGCGAACGAGTCGTCGAGCCGGCGGGTGTCGACGAGGACCACGGCGCCGATGGCTCCGGTGACCAGGTCGTCCCACATGAACCAGAAGCGCCGCTGGCCGGGCGTGCCGAACAGGTAGAGCACGAGGTTCTCGGCCAGGGTGATCCGGCCGAAGTCCATCGCCACCGTCGTGGTCTGCTTCTGCTGGACCTTGGAGATGTCGTCCTGGCCGACGGACTCCTGGGTGACCAGGGCCTCCGTGCGCAGCGGGTCGATCTCGGAAACGGCGCCCACGAAGGTGGTCTTGCCGACGCCGAACCCGCCGGCCACGACGATCTTGGTCGAGGCGCTGTTGCGGTTAGAGGGCGCGTAGTCCACTGAGAGTCCTTTCGATGAGTGCACGTCGTTCGTCCGTGGTGGTGTCTGTGGAGATGGTGGTCCGGGTGCGGAGGGCGCCTGACGAGACCAGGTCGCCGATCAGCACCCGCGCCACCCCGAGTGGGACCTGGAGCGCTGCGGAGATCTCTGCGACGGAGGGCGCGGAGGCGCAGAGCTCGATGATCCGGCCCGAGAGGTCACCCTCCGGCCAGGTCCTCTCCCGCGCCACCGGGAGAACCTCGAGCGTGGCCTCGATCGGGAGACGGACGACGGACTCCGTACGTCCCGACGTCAGCGCATAGGGCCGGACCAGCCGCGGTCCGCCCAGCTCCTCGCCTACGTCTGGGGCCAACGCACTACCCCGTCATCGGGGTTCGGGCCGACGCGTCGATCATCTGACCGACCCGGTCGACGAGGACGGCCATCTCATAGCCGACCTGGCCGATGTCGGAGTCGGTGCTGGTGAGAGCGGCCAGGTGCGAGCCGTCGCCGACGCTCATGAGGAGCAGGTAGCCCAGCTCCATCTCGATGACCGACTGCAGGACGGTGCCGCCCTGGAAGAGCCGGGCCGCACCCGAGGCGAGGCTCGCCATGCCCGAGGCGACCGCAGCCATCTGCTCGGCACGGTCCGGCGGCAGCTCCTCGCTCGACGCCATCGGCAGGCCGTCTGCGGAGACCAGGATGGCGTGGGACACGCCGGGGGTCTCGTTGGCGAACCTCGCCACGAGCCAGTCGTACTCGCCCCTGGGCTGGGCGATGGCGTCACTGGTGAACATCTGCTTCCTCTCGGTGTGTGCCCTCTTGGGTCTCGGTGCGCGCTGCGCTCACGCCCTGGTGGTGGCGGTTGAGGTTGCGGCGAATGGCCTCTGGGTCGCGGCGGTTGGCCGCCGGTCCGTCAGCGGGCGTCAGAACGGATGCCTCGATCGCCCCGGGGACGAGATGGTTGCCGGGCCGGCGTCGGGGCAGCCCGGCGGGTGACTGTTCCAGCGGTGGTGCCTCCTCGGTTCGGGCAGCGGCCGACCAGGCCTGGTCGGTCTCGCTGGGCGCCCACTGGGTGTCCGTGGCTGCGTCGGCGGGCTCGTCGGTGAGCCAGCGCGACATCATCGCCCGGAAGATCGGGGTGTCGTTGAGCGGAGCCTCAGGCTGCGCCGCCTCGGGCTGGGCCGCCTCAGGCTGCGACGCCTCGGGCTGGGCCGCCTCGGGCTGGGCCGCCTCGGGCTGGACGTCCCGGGAACGTCGAGCACCGAAGAAGGAGCTGGTGTGCGCTCGCATGGCCACACCGGCCGACGAGGCCGCCGGGACGCTCTCCACCGGCACGCCGGACATGCCCGGCACCCGGGTCGGCAGCAGGTTCGCCTGGAGTTCGGGCTGAGCCATCTGGTCGGCATCCTCGGCAGCCCCGAGCTCGGGCGTGGGCTGGGTCTCCTCACCCTCAGTAGTCGCGGGCTCCTCGTCCTCGGCCATCCCGGCCAGCTCGGGCTCCTGCGGCAGAACGG
This sequence comes from Pedococcus sp., assembly GCF_036000045.1. Lineage (GTDB taxonomy): Bacteria > Actinomycetota > Actinomycetes > Actinomycetales > Dermatophilaceae > Pedococcus. Next base: position 101,272 of record NZ_DASYGF010000016.1, on the reverse strand, counting down.
GCTCAGGCTCCTGCGCTTCGGCCAGCTCGGGCTGCTCGGGCTCCTGCGGCTGGACGGGCTCAGGCTCCTGCGCTTCGGCTAGCTCGGGCTGCTCGGGCTCGTCGGCGAGGGCGGGCTCGTCGGCGAGGGCGGGCTCGTCGGCGAGGGCGGGCTCGTCGGCGAGGGCGGGCTCCGGCTGCGGCTCGCCGACCCACGCATCGGGCACGTGGAGCTCGTCGGCACCGCCCTGCTCGGAAGGCTCCGGGGCAGTGGCCTCCTCGACGAAGGCGCCGCTCTCCCGGAGCTCACGCTCCTTGGCAGCCTCGACGATCTTCGCGCGGTGCTCGAGCCAGGCGGAGAGGTTGGAGGGCATCTGCCGGGGCTCCGCGTCGGCCTCGGCGTCCCGTCGGGCAGCCTGCGCTGCCTTGCCGCGGCCAGGCAACCAGCTGCGGCGCCCCTTCTGAGGGGGCTCGGCACCCTGGGTCGCCGAGACGTCCTGGGCGGCTTCGACGCCGGGGACAGCCTCGTCGGTCGCGGGCGCATCCTCGAACTCGCGGTACTCGGTGATCCGGCTGGCTCGTGGCGACCGGACGGGCAGGCCCGAGGCTGAGCGGCCCGGCGTTGGCCCGGCCGGCGTTGGCCCGGCCGGCGATGCCCCGTTGTGCTCGCCATTGTGGTGGTCGGCAGGTGCCGCCCCGTTGTGCTCGCCATTGTGGTGGTCGGCAGGTGCTGCCCCGTTGTGCTCGCCGTTGTGCTGACCATGGTGCTCGTCCCCAGCCCGGCCCTCGGCGGCGGCCGCGTCCGCGGCCGTCACAGGCTCAGCGGGCGAGGTCTCGATGACGGGCTTCGGGTTGGCAGCTGGGGTGGCGACAGCACCTGGGCCGTGCGACCCGGGCACGCGCGTTGGCAGGACCTTCTTGGCTGCGTCGACGACCGGGGTGGCGCCGCTGGCACCGCGAACCCGGGTGGGGAGACCGCTCTTGGTCACGCCGCCGACCACCGTGTCGCTGGGCACGGCGGGGCCCTCCGCACCCGCAGCCCCGGCGGGAGCCTCGGTGGCATCGGATCCGTGGGTGGCGGGCTGTTCGCTCGAGGTGGGCTCGACGGCCCCCACAGGCCCTGCACCCTTGGCCCGCTCCGGCCGAACCGTGCTGCTCTCGGCGAGCAGCGCCGCGGGCAGGTGGATCGAGACGGTGACGCCCTGGAGGCCCTCGCCGTTGGCGCGCAGGCGCACGCTGATGCCGTGACGCTTGGCGAGGCTACCGACGACGAACAGCCCCATGCGGCGGGCCGTGTCGGCGGTGACGTCGCCACCGTGAGCGAGCTGGTCGTTGACCGCTTCGAGGTCCTTGGCCGGCATACCGAGGCCACGGTCGGCCACCTCCACGAGCAGGCCACCGTCAGGCGTGCGTGCGCCGCGCAGCGCCACGCGCGTCGTGGGCGGCGAGTAGGCGAGGGCGTTGTCGATGATCTCGGCGACAAGGTGGACCAGGTCCGAGCCGACCGAGCCGAGCACGTGGTCGTTGGCGGTCTCGCCGATGTCGATGCGCTCGTAGTTCTCGACCTCGGACACAGCTGCGCGGACGGCATCCGCGACCGAGATGGAGCCCGAGACGCCCCGTCGCGTCGAGGTGCCGGCCAGCACCAGGAGGGAGTCGCTGTTGCGGCGCATGCGGGCGGCCAGGTGGTCCAGGCGGAAGAGGCTCTGGAGACGCTTCGGGTCCTCCTCGTCGCTCTCCAGCCGCTCGATGAGGCTGAGCTGCTGGTCGATGAGGGAGGTGCTGCGCCGTGACAACGTCTCGAACATGTGCCCGACCTGCACCCGCAGGCGGGCCTGGTCGCCGGCCAGAGTCAGAGCCTGGCTGTGCAGGTCGTCGACCGCTCGGGCCAGCTGCCCCATCTCCTCGCGGGTGGTGACCGGGATGGGTTCGAACTCCGGCGCCTCCTCGCCGTCGCGGATCTTGGCCACGGCGGTCGGGAGGCGGTTCTGGGCCACATCCAGAGCGCCTTCACGCACGATGCGGATGGTGGACAGCAGCGACCGCAGCAGAGCGACGACGAGCAGGATCGCGGCCACCAGCGCAGCCGCGACCAGGACGCCGTTGTAGATGGCCGCGTTGCGGTTGACGGTGGCGCGGTCCCGCAGGTCGGTCTGCAACGCCGTGAGCTGAGTGCCCATCAGGCGTGCATAGGTGGCGTTGCTGGACTGGAACACGGGGGCGAGCCCGGCGATGTCCTCCTTGGTCGGGGAGCCCTGGAGGATCCCGCCGCGGCGGGTGTTGTCGTTGAGGAGCTGGCGGATCGGCGAGCTGAGGGAGGGCAGCTCGGACTGCAGTCGCGTCAAGGCCGCGGTCTCGGCACCCACCTGGCCGATCGCGCGCAGCTGTGCGGACGCGTCGTGGATGTTGGCGAGGTTGGCCTGCTGCCCGGTCATCGCGTGCTGGGCGGACAGCGCGTCCTGGATGCCCACGACCAGCGTGGCCGACGCCGGGTCGTCAGTGAGACCGAGGTCGGACACGACGGTCGACAGCAGGGCCGCCGTATTGTCCGAGTTGCTGATGACGACGTCGTCGAAGCCGCCGAGCGTCTTGGCTGACAGGGTCGCCTGGCCCAGACCGAGGGCGCTGTCGATCTTGGCCTTCACCGCGCTCGGGATCCCGGCTGCCTTCTCGGCGCTGCGCAGGGCGGCGGCGGCTGCCTGGTACCGGCGGGTGGCCGTCGCGAGGTCAGCACCGCCCGTGCTCCCGGCGGCGGCGACCCCCTGCACAGCGAGGTTGTAGTCGATCACGGGGTGAATCACGTTGACCGTGTCTGCAGCGCGCGACAGCTGTTGCGCCGAGACGAAGTCGCTCGAGACACGCAGTGCGCCGAAGACGAAGGCAAGCAGCATCGGGAAGACGACGGCGGCGGCAAGCTTGCGGCGTAGGGGCCACTGGCTGAACGACCAGCCGTGCGAGACATGGCCAGCCGCCTGATGCAGTCTGGGCACAGAGTCACCTTCCTCGTCACGACACTGGAGCAAACCGCAACATATGCGCGCCCCCAGGGGCGAGGGATAGGGAACAAGGCGCAGCCGAGACGTTTGGCCGCTGCAGTTCTGACCGAACGGACTAGGGCGTCCGCTTCCCCAGCCGACCCCGTATGCCGCGGTGCGGGACCTCGCGCCACAGCGCGGCAAAGCGCTGCTCGGCGTCCTGGCCCAGCCGCTCCACTCGGGCATGGAGGCGCCCGAACGTGAAGCTGTTCTCTCCGTTGAGGTAGGCCTGTGACGCCAGGTCCCGCAGCAAGTGACGCCCGACCACCGAGTCCTGGCGGTCCCCCAGCACGGTCTGGACGCCCTTCGCCGAGGTGGCGAGCCGCTTGGCGGGAGCACCGAACAGCGGCACCGCCGCCTGCGCCGAATACCGGAGCCGCTTGGCCTTCTTGCGGGCCTCGTGGAAGGCGACGTCGCGCTCGACTGCATCGCGGGCCTCGTCGATCGCCCGGACCGCGCGCCGCAGCCGTTTCGCGTCCCGCTGGAGGTGGGGCGGCACCACCTTCTTCGCCCTCGACCCACTGCGGCGTGCCACCGGCGGGTGGTCGACCAGGTTGTCGAGCGCGTCGAGGAGGCGGAGGTACCGCTCGCTCGCCAGCGCCTCCTGAGCCGTCCGCCACCCCTGCTCGGCCATGCCCCGGAGGTGGAGGTCCATACGTCGGACGACCTGACCCATCACGAGCTCGGGGGGCTCCTCTTCGAGCAGAGCACGCAGCTGCGCGTGCATCACCTGCGCGTCGCGCGCGGGCGCAAGTGACGCACCGAGCCACTTCAGCTCTGCCCTGACCGGGTCGACCACGGTGGAGTCCAGCAACGGACGATAGGTCGTCAGAGCCGACCTCAGCCGGCGGAGCGCGATGCGCAGCTGGTGCACCGAGGTGGTGTCCCCGGACCTGATCCGCAGGTCCTGGCTCTGGACTGCCGCGAGCTGCTCGGCGAGCTGGCTCACCAGGAACTCCGTGGTGGTGGCCCGCTTCAGCCGCCTCGGGGACACCACGGCGCCGGCCGCCCTGGGCAGGCCGTCGCCGAGAGCGGCCTTCAGCTTGGAGCCGCCCTTGACGCGGCGGGCACCGGCGTCGGTCAGCTCGGCGTCGAGGGCGTCGAACAACCGGGAGTCCCCGTTGACCAGCTCGACCTCCCACTCCCGCCAGTCCTGGACGAACGGGCTGCCTACGAGCCGTTCGGCGTGGACCTCGTCGTCGCAGATCGTGGCGAGGACCTCGCCCCCCGCACCCAGGAGGTCGTACTCGAGGCGGTGGGTGCGCACCGTGGCCACCGGCAGCAGCGGCCGGTCCCGCACGACCGCTCTGACCGTGGTGACCAGCGCCGCCGGCGCCGTCCTGACCGCGCGCCCCAGCGGACGGCGCAGCTCGGTTCGGCTCTCGCTGTCGACGCCCAGCTTGAGGTGCCAGCCGGCGTCGTGCCCACCGGTGCGCCGGCGCAGGGTCATCTCGTGCCGGGTGAGGTCGAGTGCCTCGGTGTCGAAGTAGGTCGCCGCGAGGTCGAGGGTCGCCTGCTGTCCCGTCGAGGCCACGCCTGGCACGTGGGCGAGCGCAGGCAGGAGCGTGGCTGGGTCGACCGCGTACTTGCGCTCCACCTCGGCCGCCTGGAGCGTGGCCGCACGCGACGAAGCAGGCGCGCCATTGCTCCGGGGGCCCGTAGCCATGCGTCCATCGTCCTCCTCCAGCGGGGTTACCGCTCGCAAACCGTATGAGCCGACCCGGCGACCCTCGGGTAGTTTCGAACTCATGGACTCTGTGGACCGCCCTGCCCCCAGAGCCACGTCAAGGCGTCTCGCGCGTGCCGCAGCCCAGCCCCTCGGACTCTGGGTCGGCAGCCGCATCTCGGTGGTCGTGTTCGTTCTCGCCGCTTCGTGGGTCATCGGGGTCGACCGTGCGGGCCTGGCGCATCACCCAGGTCAGTGGATGCTCCAGCGGTTCGCGTACTGGGACTCGCTGCACTTCCTGCGCATCGCCGACCTTGGCTACTTCCCCGCCCACCTCCCCTGCTGCGACCAGGCCTTCTTCCCCGGCTACCCGTTGCTGATCGCCGTGACGGCACCACTCACCGGGGGCTCGCTGGCCGCCGCCTTGCTCGTCTCACTGGTGGCCGGCATCGTGGCCGCCGCGATGCTGTGGCGGCTGGTGGCCGCCACCCGAGGCCCCCGGACGGCGACCGTCGCCGTCCTCTTCCTCGCTGTCGCGCCCTACGGCGTGTTCCTCACCGCGGCATACAGCGAGTCGACGTTCCTGGCACTGGTCCTGTCGGCCTGGTGGATGGCCACCCGGCGCCGCTGGTGGTGGGCCGGCGCCTTGGCCGGCGCGGCTTCCGGGGTGCGCGTGAACGGCATCTTCCTGGCGCTGGCACTGGCCGTGATGTATGCCGGTCAGCTGCGCGCCGAAGGTCGGTGGCGGCCCCGCTGGGACGCCGCGGCCCTGCTGATCCCCTTCGTGGTGACGGCCGGGTTCTTCGGGTTCCTCTTCGCCACGACCGGCTCGCTCGACGAGTGGCACCGGGCTGAGATCGCCGGCTGGCGACGGCAGTCGGCGTGGCCATGGCAGGGGTTCTCGACGGCCTGGCGGGCGATCCACAGCACCACGTCCCCCGACCTGCTCATCTCGCGCTGGGCAGACCTGCTCGTCGTCGTCGCCGGCATCCTGCTCGTGGGCATCCTGGTGGCCGTGCGGCGATGGCCGGAGGTGGCCTACGTGGGTCTGAGCGTGGCGGTCCTGCTGTTCTCGAACATGTTCACCTCGGCGCCCCGGTATGCGCTCACGTGGTTCCCCGGCTACATCCTCGTGGCCGAGCTGGCGACGCGTCCCGGCTGGGGGTGGCTCAAGGTGGCGGTCCCCGCTCTGTGCCTGCCCCTGGTCTTCGTGTTGGCGCTAGCGTTCTCGGCTCACCACTGGGTCAGCTGACCAGGCAAGATGCGGTTGGAGGCACCCATGGACACACAGCGCAGCGAGACGCCGGCCGAGAAGATGGACCGCAACTGGTCAGAGCTCCTCCAGGAGCTGCGGGTCACGCAGACGGGCGTCCAGATCCTGTCAGGCTTCCTGCTGACCCTGCCGTTCCAGGCGCGGTTCACCCATCTGGACCACACCCAAGAAGCCCTCTATCTCGTGGCGATCGGCCTCGGCACGGTGGCGACCGGTCTGCTCGTGGCCCCGGTCAGCGCGCACCGGCTGCTGTTCCGCCACCACGAGAAGGACGTACTCGTGGACGCGGGTGACGCACTCGCGAAGGCCGGACTGGTGGCTTTGAGCCTCACCATCACCACCGTGCTGGCGCTCATCTTCAGCTTCGTGGTCGGTGCCGTCGCGGCCGTGGTGGCGTCGGTCTGTTCGCTGACGTTCTTCCTGCTCGCCTGGCTCGCGCTGCCGCTTGCGCTCCAGCGAAAGCGGACAAAGCAGAGGTGAGCCCTGGCCACCCCGGGTTGCCGACCGCGGACAGGCTGAACGCCAGGATAGTTCGCGGAATGGCCGCAGGCACCGACCACGGTCATGCGTAACATCGCCGGCGTGACAGCGAGCGGCGGCAATGTCATCCAGGGCACTTTCGACGAAGGTCGTCCGGGCTGGCTCGGGGGGCTGGGCAACGTCCGGAACGTGGTTCGGCAGGAGATGATCTCTCGCCAGCTGGCCAGACACCTGCACCGGCGCCCGGCCAGAGTCCTCGACGTCGGCGCGGGCCAGGGCACGCAGTCGATCCGCCTCGCGGCCGCCGGTCACGAGGTCCTCGCAGTCGAACCCGATCCGCAGCTGCGCGCAGCCTTCGCGGCAGCACTGGCGAACGAACCTGCGGATGTTCGTGCGCGAGTCTCCCTCCGAGCTGGAGCCCTCGGCGGCCTCGCGTCAGTGACCCACGGCGACCGTTTCGATGTCGTGCTGCTGCTGGGCGTGATGATGTACCTGCCGTCGAGTGAACCCGTCATCGCAGAGCTCGCCGCGCACGTCGCGACCGGCGGGATGCTTGCCCTGGCGGTGCGCACCACGAGTTCGGCGTTGTGGCGACCGGCCGCCCGCCAAGACTGGCTCGGCACCCTGGCCGCATTCGAGGAGTACGACGCCGCGAACGCGCAGCGCCGAGACATGCGCTATCTCAACGAGATCGGGGCGGCGGCACGCGCTGACCGGTTCGACGCGCTCGTCGCCGCCGCAGCGGCGCACGGCCTCGCGCTGGAGGACTGGTACGGCATACGGATCGCCGTGGATCCCGAGGAGCTCGACCCACCGCCCCCGTCCGACCCGGCGACCCTCGCGGCGTTGCTGGCAGTGGAAGAACGCCTTGGCTCCACCGATCCTTATCGGCAGCTCGGTCAGCTCGCACACCTCATCCTTCGACAGGCTCCACCGTCGATCTGACCGCGCGTTCGGTTAGCCGCCCGCCGAGTGTCCCGACACGCAGAGACGCCCCCGACCGGAGTCGAGGGCGTCTGCTGGAGCCGCCTATCGGAATCGAACCGATGACCTATTCATTACGAGTGAATCGCTCTGGCCGACTGAGCTAAGGCGGCACATGCCGGGGTGGGCACGAGGCATGAGTATACGGATGACCGCCGCAATCACCGAACCGCGGTCAGCACCTCAGCCCGTCGGGGAACAAGGTGCCCTGCGTGTAGTAGTCGTCGATCGCGGAGTCCACGCAGCTGTTCGAGCGGGCGTATGCCGTGTGCCCGTCACCGTCGAACGTCAGCAGTCGGGCGTTGGCGAGCTCCTTGCGCAGCCGCACCGACCACTCGTAGGGCGTCGCGGGGTCGCGCGTGGTGCCGACGACGACGATGGGCCCGCTGCCCTTGGCGCTGATGGTGTGTGGGCCACCGCTCGCCGACTTCACGGGCCACTGCCCGCAGACGAAGCTCCCCCAGGCAAGGAAGGCACCCCAGGTCGGCGCCTTGATGCTTGCCTCCTTCGCCCGCTGCTCGAAGACCTTGGGGTCTGAGCTGTCGGGGCTGTCGAGGCAGGAGACACCGTAGAAGGCCGCCAGGAGGTTGCTCGTGTAGTGCCCTTGTGGGTTGCGCTCGGCGTAGTCGTCGGCGAGCTTCATGAGGTCGGTGCCGTTGTTGTCGTCGACCACCTGGCGCAGCGCGGAGGTGAGCCTGGGCCAGGACCCCTGGTCGTACATCGCCTGGGCGATCCCCGTCGCGGCCCAGCCCTCGGTGAGCTGGCTCAGCCGGCCGTCGCTCATGGGCACGGGGTGGGCGTCCAACCGCTTCAGCAGGTCGCGCATGCCGGCCATGACCGCATCCACGGACCCGCCGAGAGGGCACCCGTGGCTGACACAGTCCTGAGCCCAGGCACGAGTCGCACGCTCGAAGCCCTCGGCCTGACCGATCGACACCTCGGCGGGCGTGGCATCGGGCGGCACCACCCCGTCGAGGACGAACCGACCCACGAGCGTGGGGAAGAGCCCGGCATACGTGGCACCGAGGAGGGTGCCATAGGACTTGCCGAGGTAGTTGAGCTTGGGGTCGCCGAGGGCCGAACGCAGGATGTCCATGTCGCGAGCGGCGTCCTGGGTCGAGATATGGCCGATGAGCGGCCCGGTGTGCTGGACGCAGCCCTGCGCGAACTTCGCACTCGAGGCGGCGAACGCCTGCTCCTCGGCGGCGTCGTCAGGCGTGGGGTCCTGTCCGAGGAAGGCGTCCATCTGGGCGTCGGGCAGGCAGGTCACGGGGTGGGAACGCCCGACGCCGCGCGGGTCGAAGCCCACGATGTCGAAGCGCTGCCGGACCGGCCGACCCACGATGTAGTCGGCGGCGCGCGCATAGTCGACCCCGGACCCGCCCGGACCGCCGGGGTTGACGACCAAGGAGCCGATCCGCTGGCTGGGATCTGTCGCGCGCATGCGCAGCACCTGGACGGTGATGGATGTGCCCTCGGGCTTGGCGTAGTCGAGGGGGACGGAAAGCCCGGCACAGTCGGCCTCACCGCAGCTGTGCCAGTCGAGGTTCTGGGCATAGAACCGCGCGAGGCCCGACGTGCCCGCCGGGGGCGTCCGCGGGATACTCGCCCCGGAGGTGATGGCCGGCGACGGACCGGAGCCCATCGAGCACCCGGCCAGCCCCACGGCAAGCGCCGCCGCCGCGGCGACCAGGACATTGCGCTGCACCCTCATGCCCCCGACCGTATCCCGACCCGCTGGGTCAGGCGGACCGTGGGAGGCGCAGCGAGATCGCCATCGCCTCCAGGGCCAGCAACGGGGCGACGTTGAGACCGATCCGCTCGCGCGCCGTGCCGATGGCATCCATGGCCGTGAGTAGCCGGTCAGGAGAGAGGGCACGTGCGAGGGACTGGACGAGCGCGAGGTTGTCGTGGTTCACCAGGCCGACACCCGCGCCACTGTAGAGCACCAGGGCATCGCGATAGACCGAGAGCAGGTCGACGAGCGAGCGGTCGAGCACATCACGAGAATGCCGAGTGGCCCGCGCCTTCTGTTCGCGCTCGAGCGCCGACAGCTGGCTGCGGATGTGGGGTGGCTGCGTGCGTGCGGTCGGGTCCGCGCCGAGGACCTCGAGCAGCCGCTGTCGCTCGGCACCGTCCCGCTCGGCCGCGGCGGCGGTGGACTCCTCGTCGGCGATCGCGGCGAGGTCGGCCGCCGCGTCGATCGCCTCACCGACCCCATGGATGCGCACGGCCATGCCCACGACATCGCGTCGGCGGATGCGGGCCGCCTCATCGCGGGCCAGCCGTCTGGCCAGGCCGACGTGGCTCTGGGCCGCCCTCGCGGCATACAAGGCCATGGGGAGCTCCACCCCGTCGCGCCGGTGAAGCAGGTCGGCAACGGCCTCCACCGGCGGCGTGCGCAGCCGCAGATGGCGCGAGCGAGAGCGGATGGTGATGACGACATCCTCGACCGACGGAGCGCACAACACCCAGACCGTGCGCGGGACGGGCTCCTCCAGCGCCTTGAGAAGGGCGTCGGCCGCTCGCTCGGTGAGCCGGTCGGCGTCCTCGATGATGATGACGCGCCAGGGGCCGACCGAGGGTCGCAGCGCCGACATCGCAGCGAGCTCGCGCGCCTGCTCGACCTTGATCGACAGCCCCTCGGTCGCGACGACATCGACGTCTGCGTGGGTGCCGTCGACCGCCGTGCGGCACTCACGGCACTCGCCGCAGCCGTGCCGGGGGCACTCGAGGGCGCCCGCGAACGCCCGGGCAGCGACCGATCGGCCCGACCCGGGCGGCCCGGTCAGCAGCCACGCATGAGTCATCGCGGCCGGGTCATCGGCGGCGCGCTGGAGCGTCGCCACGGCCGAGTCCTGGCCGATGACGTCCTGCCAGACCGTCATGGCAGCACCCCCATGGCATCCAGTCGCGCGAGGACCTGCTCGTGGATCTCGCCAGGGGCGGCCAGGCCATCGACGACGAGATAGCGCTGCGGGTTGCCGGCGGCCATGGCCAGGAAGTGCGCGCGGATGGCCTCGTGGAAGTCGTCCTGCTCGGACTCGAGGCGGTCGTGCACCTCACCTCGCCGGCGCCGCCCCTCGGCCGCGGAGATGTCGACGATGACGGTGAGGTCGGGCACCAGGTCGTCGACCGCCCACATGGCCAGGTCGTGGATCTCCTGCGCGCCGAGTGACCGGCCCGCACCCTGGTAGGCCACCGAGGAGTCGGTGTAGCGGTCGGTCAGCACGACGTGACCGGCACGCAACGCCGGAACGATGAGCTCCTCGACGTGGTGGGCCTTGTCTGCGGCGAACAGCAGCGCCTCGGCACGTGGGGCGACATGCTCGCCGTGCAGCACGAGGTCGCGGATCTGCTGCCCGAGGCGGGTGCCTCCCGGCTGCCGCGTCACCGTGACGGTGCGGCCCCTCGCCTCCAGAGCAGCGCGCAGCAGCTCCACCTGGGTGGACTTGCCAGCGCCGTCGCCACCCTCGAAGGCGATGAAGAGTCCATCGGTCACGCGGTGAGCCTAGGCCAGCGGGCCGACACCGGCCCACAACCCCAGCCCCAACCACGGCGGGACGACACCGCCCCGTCCGCCACTCACGACGGTGGGACGACCCCGGTCCCCGGTGAGCCCGGGTGATCCGCGTCGGCGTTCGGCATCCCCATGGACAGTGGCATCGCCGGAGTCACCAGCCGCAGCCCCCACATCGCGGCAGGGAGGAGCAGGAGGCCCAGTGCGGTATACCCGCCCGCCACACCGAGCAGGGCCACGACGAACCCACCGACCCCGCTGGCGGCGCCGACGCTCCACGACATGAACGACCCGACCGCCACGGTCTCGGTGGGTGGCGTGTACTCGGCAAAGGCGGTCATCATCCCCAGGAACCAGACCCACAGGCCACCGATGAGCGCATTGGCCAGGACGCCGTAGAGCGCCCGGGTGACGGAGTCGGCGGGATAGGCCATGGCGGCATACATGCCTCCACCCAGCAGCATGAGTGACGCCCCCGAGACGACGGCCAGCCGCAGCGTGTCGACGACGCGGCTGAAGATACCGAGGCGCGTGCCCACCAGGGCGGCGACGGCGCCACCGGCCGGCGAGGCAGCCATCACCATGGGCAGGAGGTTCGTGCTCGTCACGGCAGGGCTCGCGATCTCGGGAACGGTGCCCGCGAGGGCGCCCAGCCACGTGACGCACGCCAGCATGCGCAGCAGGGGGTTCGACCACACGACCTGAAGGGCGCTGCCCATGACCGGCCGGGGGGACGTCGCCGCGCGGACCGGCACGACCCGAGCGAAGCGGATCGTGGCGATGACGAGCGCGGCGACGGTGAAGCTGCCAGCGTCGATCAGCAGGGCGGCGCGAGGACTGAGGGCCGCCGCGATGGCACCGCCCCCAGCGAGGCCGACCACCTGGACCCCTTGGGAGAACGACCCGGCCACACCGTAGAAGCGCCCCCGGACACTGGCCGGCACCGCCTCGGCCAACGCCGCCATCTGGACGCCGCGGGTCGCGACGCTGGTCGCGCCGAGCAATGCGGCCGCGAGGATCGCCGTGGCGCCGCTCGGCGCGGCGATCGCCGGCACCAGCGCGAGCACCCCCAGGGCGTTCGTCATGAGCAGCAGCGGGCGTCGCTGGCGGTGCTGGAGCCGCGGTGCGACGAAGAAGGCGACAAGCAGTCCGGGGAGGATATGGGCCGCCAGCACCATGGCGGTGCCCAGTAGGAGGGTGGAGTGGTAGCCCATGACGATCAGCGCGGCCAGACCCACGTAGGTGCCGAGACCGTCGATGGTGTTGGCGACCTGGAGACGGAGGGCGTGGGGGTGGTCGCGAAGCCGGCCGGGTGCGGGGTCGGTCACGGGCCGGCACCCTCTCGCACGTTGTCAAGCGAAGCAGACAGGTGGATCGACTCCTCAGTCATGTCGCCCCACCGCCTTTTCACTATCGCACGATCCCCTGAGGATCGCTCACCCAGCGATGGCCCGCATCCCCACGTGGCTGCACGCCACCGCCCGGTGACCATACCCGCACTCAGGGGACATGCGGGGCAATTCGCCGACGATCTTTACCCAGACGCCCCTTGCTGCTGGACGATGGCCTCCGAAAGTGCTGATCGGGGGAAGGATGCTCGGTTCACGGATCTTCGTATGCCGCGAGCAGCGCCTCGCGGCGCACCTCGGCATAGGTGCCGTGCGCCACGACCTGCCCCGCGCGCAGGACGCTGACCGTGTCGGCCAACGCGGCCACCAGACGAAGGTTGTGGTCGGCCAGGAGCACCGCGCGCCCCTGGCAGCCGTGCGCCAGCACCCCTGCCAGCCGTTCCACCTCCGGTGGGCTCAAGCCGGCGCTGGGCTCGTCGAGGATCACCACGCGGGGGTCGGACGCCAGGGTCAGCGCCACCTCGAGGGCCCTGCTCGGGACTGCCCGCAGAGAGCCCAGCGACGCCGCGCCCAGGTCACCCAGCCCAGCCCGGGCCAGCACGGCGTCCACGCCCAGGTCGGTGGCTGAGGCCGCCCGGGACCTGTCGAGCACGAGCCGCACGTAGTCCGCCACCGGCAGCGCGGCGAAGAGGCCCGCGATGGCGAAGCAGCGCGCCACTCCACGACGCACCAGCTGCTCAGGATCCAGGCCCGAGACGTCCAGCCCGTCGACGAGCACCTCGCCCGAGTCCGGCACCAGATAGCCCGAGACGAGGTTGAGCACGGTCGTCTTGCCCGACGCGGGCGGTCCGAGGAGGGCGTGGACGGATCCCGCGACGACGGCCAGGTCGAGGTCGGAGACGGCGAGGACTGACCCGAAGGCCTTCGTCAGCCCCCTGGCCTGGAGCACCGCCTGGCCGGCCGGCTCGCGGACCACCATGAGCGCACCCCCGCCGAGTCAGGACCTCTTGGCGGTGGCCTTCGTGGCGGTGCCCTTCTTGGCAGCCGTCTTCTTGGCGGCGGTCTTCTTGGTCGCCGTCTTCTTGGTCGTCTTCTTGGCCACCCGCTTGCGCGTCGTCGGGCCCTTGGCGCGCTTCTCGGCGAGCAGCTCGGCGCCCCGCTCGGGCGTGATGGACTCGGGTTCGTCGTCCTTGCGCAGCGTCGCGTTCGTCTCGCCGTCGGTGACGTAGGGCCCGAAGCGGCCGTCCTTGACCACCATGGGCCGGCCCGACACGGGGTCGTCACCCAGCTCCTTCAGCGGCGCTGTGGCGGCACGTCCCCGCTGCTTGGGCTGGGCGTAGATGGCGAGCGCCTCCTCGAGCGTGATGTCGAAGAGCTGCTGCTCGCTCGACAGGCTGCGCGAGTCGGTCCCCCGCTTCAGATAGGGCCCGTACCGGCCGTTCTGCGCCGTGATCTCCACACCCTCGGCGTCGGCACCGACGACCCGCGGCAGGCTGAGCAGCTGTAGGGCGGTCTCGAGGTCGAGGCTCGCGAGGTCCATGTCCTTGAACAGGCTGGCCGTGCGCGGCTTGGCCTTGGCCTTGCCGCGGGCCTTGGAGCCGCCCGCTGCGTCGGCTGCGTCCTCGGGGAGGACCTCGGTGACGTACGGCCCGTACCGGCCGGCCTTGGCGACGATGTCCCTCCCGGTCTCCGGGTCCTGGCCGAGCACCCTGCCGTCGTCGGCAGACTGCTCGAGCAGCTCCCGCGCCTTGGCCGGCGTCATCTCGTCGGGCGCGATGTCGTCGTTGATCGTGGCGCGGCGAGGCGTCTCGCTCGCGCCCTCGGCCATCTCGCCCGTAGCGGGGTCCACGCCTGCGGGGATGGTCTCCTCGACGTACGGCCCGTAGCGACCCACCCGGACCACGATGCCGTCGCCGATCGGGATGGTCGAGATCTCGCGGGCGTCGATCTCACCCAGGTCCTCGACCAGATGTTTGAGCCCGTGGCCGGCGCGCTCGGGACCGCCGTCGAGGTCGTGGCCGAAGTAGAACCGGTGCAACCACGCCGCGCGCTGCTCGTCGCCACCGGCGATGCGGTCGAGGTCCTCCTCCATCGAGGCGGTGAAGTCGTAGTCGACCAGCTCGGAGAAGTGCTCCTCCAGGAGGCGGGTCACCGCGAACGCGAGCCAGGTGGGGATGAGGGCGTTGCCGCGGGTGTTGACGTAGCCGCGGTCCTGGATCGTGCCCACGGTCGAGGCATAGGTCGACGGGCGACCGATGCCCTTCTCCTCCATGGCTTTGACCAGGGTCGCCTCGGTGTAGCGCGGCGGCGGCGAGGTCTCGTGGCCGTCGGCCTCTGCGCGCAGCGTGGTGATCGCCACGCCCTCGCTGAGCTTGGGCAGGCGGCGCTCCTCCTCAGCCTCGGCGGCGCGGCTCGCGCGCTCCTCGTCACGGCCCTCCTCGTATGCCGCGAGGAAGCCGCGGAACGTGATGACAGTGCCGGAGGCGCTGAACTCGACGAGCTTGCCGTCCTCGAGCGTGCCGCCGAGCTTGACCGTCGCGGTGGACCCGCGGGCATCGGCCATCTGCGAGGCGACGGTGCGCTTCCAGATCAGCTCGTACAGAGCGAACTCGTCGCCGCGCAGCTCGCCCGCGACCTGCGCCGGGGTGCGGAACCGGTCGCCCGCGGGACGGATCGCCTCGTGCGCCTCCTGGGCGTTCTTGACCTTCTTCTCGTAGCGGCGAGGAGCGTCGGGGACGTAGTCCGCGCCATACAGGTCCCTCGCCTGTTGGCGTGCCGCCGTGAGAGCGGCCTCCGACAGCGTGGTGCTGTCGGTACGCATGTAGGTGATGTAGCCGTTCTCGTAGAGGCGTTGGGCCACGCGCATGGCGTTCTTGGAGGACAGCCGCAGCTTGCGCGACGCCTCCTGCTGGAGCGTGCTCGTGGTGAAGGGGGCTGAGGGACGCCGGGTGTAGGGCTTCTCCTGGACCGAGGTGACGCGGACCTGAGCATCGAGGACCTGCGTGGCGATGGAGCGAGCGGTCGCCTCGTCGAGGTGGACGACACCCTTGCTCTTGAGGGTGCCGTCGTCGGCGAAGTCGCGGCCGGTGGCCACGCGCGCCTCGTCGACGACGCTGAGCCGCGCCTGGAACTGGTTGCCGGCGCCGTCCGGAGTGAAGTCGCCGACGACATCCCAGTAGGACGCGCGGACGAACGCCATCCGCTCGCGCTCCCGCTCGACCACCATGCGGGTCGCCACGGACTGGACGCGGCCGGCGGACAGCCCCGCCTTGACCTTGCGCCACAGGACCGGGCTGACCTCGTAGCCGTAGAGGCGGTCGAGGATGCGGCGCGTCTCCTGGGCGTCCACGAGCGCGGTGTCGAGGTCTCGGGTGCTGTTGGCGGCGCGCTGGATGGCCTCCTTGGTGATCTCGTGGAACACCATGCGCTTGACCGGGACCTTGGGCTGGAGCACCTCGAGCAGGTGCCAGGCGATGGCCTCGCCCTCGCGGTCCTCGTCCGTGGCGAGATAGAGCTCGTCGGCGCCCTTCAGGAGACGCTTGAGCTCGGAGACCTTCTTCTTCTTGTCCGTGTCGACGACGTAGTAGGCCTCGAAGCCCTTGTCGACATCGACGCCGAACCGGCCGAACGGCCCCTTCTTGATCTCAGCGGGCATCTCCGACGGGGTCGGGATGTCGCGGATGTGCCCGACGGAGGCCTCGACGTCCCAGTCCTTGCCCAGATAGCCGCCGATGGTCTTCGCCTTGGCCGGCGACTCGACGATGACGAGCTTGCGCCCCGTACTCACAGATCCAACCTCACTCCTGCTCCCATGTGCTGCGGATTCGTCACAGCGCGGACATGGCAACGGGCATGACGGTAACCCAGCCGCTCGTGTTCCGGCTGACTGGTCTCGTCAGCGGCCCGATAAATTGATTGAAACTTCAAGCAAGCGTATGCTTGGGACATGAACGAGCCCACCCCATCCCGTCAGCCCGTGCTCTACCTGAGCCACGGGGCCCCGCCGCTGGCGGATGACCCGGTGTGGACCCAGCAGCTCGCCGACTGGTCCCGGGACTTCGGCAAGCCCACGAACATCCTCATGGTGTCGGCGCACTGGGAGCAGGCACCGCTCGCGCTGAGCGCGACCAGCGGCGACGTGCCTCTCGTGTACGACTTCTGGGGCTTCCCCCGCCACTACTACGAGGTGACGTATGCCGCGCCCGGCGCGCCTGCGCTCGCCGACAGCGTCACCAAGCTGGTCCACTCCTCGCAGACGCCCGTGCACCGAGACGAGACCCGCGGCCTGGACCACGGCGCCTACGTCCCGCTGGTCGAGATGTACCCGGACGCCGACGTGCCTGTCCTGCAGATGTCGATGCCGACGCTCGACCCGCGGGCGCTGTTCGAGATCGGTCGCAAGCTGGCGCCGCTGCGCGACGAGGGCACGCTGATCGTCGGCTCCGGCTTCACCACCCACAACCTGCGCTGGTTCAACCCCGGAGCGGGTCCCGACGCCCAGCCGCCGACACCGTCGGCCGAGTTCGACCACTGGGCGGCCGAGGCCCTGGAGCGTCAGGACGTCGACGCGATCCTCGACTTCATGCACCGGGCGCCGGCAGCCCACGAGGCGCACCCGCGCACCGAGCACTGGGCGCCGCTCTACGTGAGCCTCGGCGCGGCATACGAGTCGGGCAGTCTCGACAACACGAGCGTCATCGACGGCTTCTGGTTCGGCCTGAGCAAGCGCTCGTGGCAGTTCAGCTAGTCGCGGTGGCCAGGGTCAGCTAGTGGCGGTGGCGAGGGGCCGGGCGGGTCGGGTCGTCGGCCACCGGCTCGACATCGGCCGGCACCACGATCGGCTTGAGCCGCGCCCAGCCGAGGAAGATCACAGAGACCACCAACAGCGCCAGCCCGGTCCACAGGTTGGCGTTGACGCCCCCGGTCTTGGCCGAGGCGGTGTCGCCGAAGATCCCGGCAAGCAGCAGGATCACGCCATAGAGGCCCAACAGGGCGCCGATGATGTTGCGGATGTCGAACGCACCGGCGGTCTTCTTCGGTGCTGGGCTGGTCTTCTCGGTCATCGGGGCTCCTCTAGAAGGCGAAGTTGAGGATCAGGACGAGCACCAGCGCTATGCCGGCCAGCGGCAGGGTGCGCTGGAACCACGGGTGGCTGGCCTCCTCCGGGTCGACCAGGTCCTCCCGCGGCGTCTCGGAGTAGACGAGCCCTCGCAGCTCGGACGCGGGTTTGGGCTCGGTGGCGAGGGACGCGGCATACGAGACCGCGATGTCGACCACGAACGCCGTGGACGCCGCGACGAAGCTCGCCCCCTGTCCCGACAGCGGCAGCACACCCAGGCTGGCGGACCCGAAGGCGTCTTTGCTCAGGAAGGCCACCACCACCGCCGACAGCGTGCCGCTGGCCAGGCCGATCCACCCGGCCGCGGGCGTCATGCGCTTCCAGAACATGCCGAGGATGAAGGTCGCGAACAACGGCGCGTTGAAGAACCCGAACAGCGTTTGGAGGTAGTCCATGATGTTGGAGAAGCTGCTGGCGATCGAGGCGGTGAAGATCGCGATGATCGTCGCGGCGACCGTGGCCAGCCGGCCGATCCGCAGGTAGTAGTCGTCGGTGTGGTCCTTGCGCAGGTAGCGCTGCCACAGGTCGTAGCTGAAGACGGTGTTGAACGCCGAGATGTTGGCCGCCATGCCCGCCATGAAGGCGGCGAGCAGGCCCGCGATCGCCAGGCCGAGCAGGCCGTTGGGCAGCACATCGCGCATGAGCAGCAGGAGCGCGTCGTTGTACTTCACACCCTGGCCGGACGCACCACCCGGAGGGGACCCACCGCCCTTGAGCTGCACCATCTCCTTGACGAGGACCGCAGAGATCATGCCGGGCAGGATGACGATGAAGGGCACGAACATCTTCGGGAACGCACCGATGATCGGCGTCTTGCGCGCGGCCGAGATCGACTTGGAGGCCATGGCTCGCTGGACCTCGACGAAGTTCGTCGTCCAGTAGCCGAACGACAGCACGAACCCGAGCCCGAACACGATCCCCACCACGGAGAGGAAGCTGGAGCCGAACCCTGACAGCGCCTGTCCCGGCCACGAGTGGAGCTGCTGCCCGGCAGGGGCGACCGCGGCCTTGGCCGGTGCCGATCCCGCGAAGGCAGTGATCTTCTGTTGGAGCCCGCTCCACCCACCGACGCGGTGGAGGCCGATCAGCGTCAGCGGCAGCAGCGACGCGACGATGACGAAGAACTGCAGCACCTCGTTGTAGATGGCGGCCGACAGGCCACCGAGCGTGATGTACGACAGCACGATCGCGGCCGCCACCAGCAGCGCCACCCACAGCGGCCACCCCAGGAGTGCGTGCACGATCGACCCCAGCAGGTACAGGTTCACGCCCGCGATGAGCAGCTGGGCGAGCGCGAAGCTGATCGCGTTGACGAGGTGGGCGCCGGTGCCGAACCGCCTCAGCATGAACTCCGGGACCGAGCGCACCTTGGAGCCGTAGTAGAACGGCATCATCACCACGCCGAGGAACAGCATCGCCGGGATGGCGCCGACCCAGAAGTAGTGCACCGTCGGCAGCCCGATCTGTGCGCCGTTGGCCGACATGCCCATGATCTCGACCGCGCCGAGGTTGGCCGAGATGAACGCCAGACCGGTGACCCATGCGGGGAGCGAGCGCCCCGAGAGGAAGAAGTCGATGGAGTCCGAGACCGACCGCCGCGCGATGAAGCCGATCCCCAGGACGAAGACGAAGTAGAGCGCCACCATCGTGTAGTCGAGCCAGGTGGCGTTGATCAACGTGCTCGCTGCCGCAGGGACGGCAAAGGGCGCAAGGTGAGACATCGGTGGCTCCTGGTCGATTCGTCGGCGCAGCTTCGGACCAACCTAGGGGGTATGCCGCGACGCGGCACCCCGAGCGCGTTCAGTCCTCGGGGACGAGGTGGGCGTTGATGAAACGCTCGGCACGGCGGTCGGGCACCAGCCAGATGACGGCCACGGCCACATAGGCGACGATGCCGACCCACACGGACACCAGTGAGCCGACGATCCCGACAATGTAGATCACCGGGCTCAGCTTGCCCTTGAGGTCTCGGCCCAGGGCCTGCCGAAGCAGGCTCTGCGGCCCCTCGGCACGGAAGATCGCCTGCTGAAGGACGTAGTAGGCGAGGGCGGCGCCCAGCAGGTTCACGCCATAGACGGTGACGGGCACCGTGGCGCCACCGTGGGCATCCATCCACGAGGTGGAGTAGGGGACGAGCGACAGGAAGAAGAGCAGCCCGAGGTTGGCCCAGAGGATCGCCCCGTCGACCCGGCGGACCAGCTGGAACATGTGGTGGTGGTTGCTCCAGTAGATGCCGATGTAGACGAAGCTCAGCAGGTAGGTGAACAGCCCCTTGAGCGGGTCGCCCAGCAGCGCGTGCAACGTCGAGCCGGTGGGCCGCTGCAGCTCGAGCACCATGATCGTGATGATGAACGCGAGCACACCGTCACTGAACGCCTCCAGCCGCGCCGTCCGCATCGGCCCAGTCTAGGAGTGAGCGTCCCTGGCCCGCTCACTCCTAGACCTCAGACGCGCGCCCCAGCCAGGTCGGCGGCCGGGGCCTCACCGGTGTCGACGTCCACGGCCGCACCGCTGAACTGCGCGGCATACAGCTCGGCATAGGCGCCGCCCCGCGCCAGCAGGTCGTCGTGCGACCCCTGCTCCACGATCTGACCGTCCCGCATCACGAGGATGACGTCGGCGTCGCGGATCGTGGAGAGGCGGTGGGCGATGACGAAGCTGGTGCGGTCCTTGCGCAGCGCAGACATCGCCTGCTGCACCAGCAGCTCGGTGCGGGTGTCGACCGAGCTCGTCGCCTCGTCGAGGATCAGCAGCGCCGGGTCGGAGAGGAAGGCGCGGGCGATGGTGATCAGCTGCTTCTCCCCGGCACTGATGTTGCCGCCCTCGGCGTCGAGCACCGTGTCGTAGCCGTCGGGAAGCGAGTGCACGAACCGGTCGACGTAGGTGGCACGGGCCGCCGCATGCACCTCCTCGTCGGCCGCCCCCGGCCGGCCGTAGGCGATGTTGTCGCGGATCGTGCCACCGAACAGCCAGGTGTCCTGGAGCACCATGCCGATCTGTCCTCGCAGGGTGTCCCGGCGCAGCTGGGTGATGTCGACGCCGTCCAGCGTGATGCGGCCGGCGTCGAGCTCGTAGAACCGCATGATGAGGTTGACCAGCGTGGTCTTGCCGGCCCCGGTCGGCCCGACGATGGCCACGGTCTGGCCTGGCTCCACGCTGAGGTCGAGGTGCTGGATCAGCGGCTCGGCGGGGTCGTAGGAGAACGACACGTCCTCGAGCTCGACCCGGCCGCGCGCACTCTCCAGGGTCGCCGGGTGCGCCACGTCAGGACGCTGCTCGGGGGCATCCAGGACCTCGAAAACCCTTTCGGCAGAAGCGACTCCGGACTGCAGCAGGTTCGCCATCGAGGCCACCTGGGTCAACGGCTGGGTGAACTGCCGCGAGTACTGGATGAACGCCTGCACGTCGCCCAGGCTCATCGAGCCGCTTGCCACCCGCAGGCCACCGACGACGGCGATCGCGACGTAGTTGAGGTTCCCGATGAACATCATCGACGGCATGATGATGCCGCTGATGAACTGGGCGCCGAAGCCCGCGGCATAGAGGTCGTCGTTCTTGGACCGGAAGGCGCCACGCACCTCGTCCTGGCGTCCGAAGACCTTGACGAGCTGGTGTCCCGTGAAGGTCTCCTCCACGATGGAGTTGAGCTCGCCCGTGCTCTTCCACTGCTGGACGAACATCCGCTGGGACCGCTTGCCGATCGCCGTGGTCACGCCCATGGAGACCGGGATGGTGACCAGCGCGATCACGGCCAGCAACGGGGAGATGTAGATCATCATCGCCACCATGGCGACGACGGTCAGCAGTGACGTCAACAGCTGGCTGAGCGTCTGCTGGAGGCTCTGTGCGACGTTGTCGATGTCGTTCGTGACCCGGCTCAGCAGCTCGCCGCGGGGTTGAGCGTCGAAGTACGGGAGCGGGAGCCGGTTGAGCTTGTCCTCGACGTCCCGGCGCAGCGCGAAGATGGTGCGGTTCACGGCGCCCGTGAGGATCCAGGCCATGGCCCACGAGAGCAGGCTGGCGATGGCATAGAGGCTCAGCGCCAGGAGGAGCACTCCCCCGACGGCGCCGAAGTCGATGCCGGACCCGGGCACCAGGTCGGGCATCCGCGCCACCATGTCCGCGAAGGTGCCCTGGCCCTGGGCTCGCAGGCCGGCCACCACCTCTGCGCGGGTGGCGGTGGCCGGCAGATGCCGCCCGACGACTCCCGCGAAGATCAGGTCCGTGGCGCGTCCGAGGATCTTGGGTCCCACCGCGTTGAGGGCCACGCTCGTCACGGCGAAGGCCAGCACGGCATACAGCGAGACGCGCTCAGGGCGCATCAGGCCGATCAGGCGCTTGGCCGACGGCCCGAAGTTCTGCGACTTCTCCGCGGGCATGCCCGCGCCCATCATCGGCCCGTGACGCTGGCCGGCGCGGGCACCCGGTCCACGCCGCGCCTCTGCGGCCTTCTCTTCGGCGGTCTTCACTCCCTCGCTCATGCCGCGGCCTCCTCTGCGAACCGCTGGCTCTCGACGATCTCCGTATACGTGGGACAGGTCTCGAGCAGCTCGTCGTGGCGCCCCGACCCGACGACCTTGCCGTCGTCCAGGACCACGATGTGGTCCGCGTCGATGATGGTCGAGACCCGTTGGGCCACGACGATGACAGCGGTATGCCGGGTGACCGGCTTGAGCGCCGACCGGAGCCTGGCGTCGGTCGACAGGTCGAGTGCGGAGAAGCTGTCGTCGAACAGGAAGACCTCTGGCTTGGCGACCAGAGCCCGGGCGATCGCGAGGCGCTGACGCTGGCCGCCGGACACGTTCGTGCCACCCTGTGCGATCGGCGCCTCCAGCCCTGCCGGCATGGCCCGCACGAAGTCCTCGGCCTGGGCGATGCGCAGTGCGTCCCAGAGCTCGTCGTCGGTCGCGTGGGCGTCGCCGTACCGAAGGTTGGAGGCCACGGTGCCGGTGAACAGATAGGGCTTCTGCGGGACCAGCCCGATGCGGGACCAGACGTCGCTCAGCGCCGCGTCGCGCACGTCCACGCCGCCGAGCATCAATGACCCGCCGGTGACGTCGTAGAGCCTGGGGATCAGAGAGAGCAACGTCGACTTGCCGGCCCCCGTGCTGCCGATGATGGCCGTCGTGCGGCCCGGCTCGGCGGTGAGCGAGACTCCTTGCAGGACAGGCATATCCGCACCGGGGTAGCAGAACTCGACATCCCGCAGCTCGACGGTCGTGCCGGTGCGCGGGATGGGCGTCGGCGTTGCCGGCTCGACCACCGTGGTGTCCGTGTCGAGGACCTCGGCGATGCGTCCGGCGGACACGGTGGCCCGCGGGATCATCATCGACATGAAGGTCGCCATCATCACCGACATCAGGATCTGCATGAGGTAGCTCATGAACGCGGTCAGCTCGCCGATCTGCATCTGACCGGAGTCGACCCGCCTCGCGCCGAACCACAGCACCGCCACGGTCGAGGAGTTGAAGATCAGCATGACGATCGGGAAGACGAGCGCCATGAGCCGTCCCACGGCGAGCGCGGTCCCGGTGTACTGGGTGTTGGCCTCGGCGAACCGCGCGCGCTCGTGGTCCTCGCGGACGAAGGCGCGCACGACGCGGATGCCCGTGATCTGCTCGCGCAGCACGCGGTTGACCCAGTCCACCGACTCCTGCATCAGCCGGAAGTTGGGGATCATCTTGCGGATCACCAGGGACACGGACAGGGCCAGCAGGGGCACCGCGACAGCGACGAGCCACGACAGGCCGACGTCCTCGCGCAGCGCCATGATGATGCCGCCGACCATCATGATCGGCGCGGACACCATCATGGCTGCCCCCATGAAGACGACCTGCTGGACCTGGGTGACGTCGTTGGTGTTCCGCGAGATCAGCGTCGGCGCCCCGAACCGCGAGACCTCCTGGGCGGAGAAGTCGCCCACACGCGAGAAGATGCCTGCCCGCAGGTCCCGCCCCAACCCCGCCGCCGATCGCGCACCGAGGTAGGTGGCCGCGATGCTGGCCAGGATCTGGACGAACGACACCGTCAGCATCCAGCCCCCGGCGCGCAGGATGTATGCCGTGTCGCCCTTGGCGACCCCCTGGTCGATGATCCTGCCGTTGAGGCTCGGCAGGTACAGCGAGGCGATGGTGCCGACCAGCTGCAGGGCAACCAGTAGGACGACCAAGCCGCGGTACGGCCTGAGATAGTCGCGGACGATCCGTAGGAGCATCAGTTCCCCCTGTTGTCTCTGGCGTGAAGGTCGGTGGCATAGGTGGCCATGGCGGCTGCGGTGTGGGCGAGCTCGGGCACCCGCTCGAGAGTGCCGTCGAGGATGACGTCGACGATCTCCTCAGCGGTGCTGTTCGTGGACTCCAGCATGGGATGGACGCTCGAGAGCGTGACCATGCGCAGGTAGCCCACGACCTTCTCGGGACTCATCCGGAGCCGGTCGGCATCGGCGCCGATGAGGGCGACGAAGTCCGCGTCGATGACCGCGGTGGACTGGCGCCGGTCGTGATGGTGCTCGCTCCCGCGTGGCCGCTCCAGCCGCTGGCCGGTGGCCTGGAGCACCGTCATCAGGGTGAAGATGCCGCGTAGGTAGGACTGCATGATTCCCACGCCCGCCGCAAGGCGCTCTCGCAGGGGCTGGTCGAGGTCGATGCCGGCCAGCTCGCGGTGCAGCCCCGCGGTGTCGAAGGCCTCGCGGACGCAGGCCGCGATCAGCTCGTCCTTCCCGGGGAACACGCGGAAGATGGTGCCCTCGGCGACGCCGGCGGCCCGGGCGATCTCGCGGGTGCTGACCGCCCGCCCCTTCTCGCGCAGCAACGGCACCGTCGCGGCGATGATGGCCGCGCGGCGCTGGTCGGCCGGCATGGCTGGGGCTCGGGGAGTCACCGTCTCAGGGTAAGTGAGTGAGCACTCACTCACAACAAGTTTGATGACCTGCGACAACGGCCGTGAGCGCCGCCTCCGTCGCTGCTCCACTCACTGTCCGACCCCTCCCGCACCCCTGTGGCCACCGGCACTCAGACGAGCAGCCCGTCCCCCACCAGCTCGCGCACCAGCGGGACCAGGCGCGCCCGCAGCCCTGCCGGCTCCTCGCCCAGCAGCTCGGCGATGGCCTCGATGGCCGGCCCCGCGGCAAGGGTCCCGTCACAGACGCTCAGCAGGGCGGCACCTGCCGTATCGAGCCGAACGGTGCGCCGCAGGCCGCCGCCTTGGCGCAGCAGGATGACCGAGGGGTCCTCCTGGCCGGGGCGGCCGTGGCGCTCCTCGGTCACGTCAGGGGCGCAGGACCAGGCCGTCCCCAGCACCGCGTCGTCGTCGTGGTCGGCCAGCCAGGTCCGCGCGCGCAGGCCCGCGAGGATGTGCGGGCCCATGGGTGAGGCCACGGGCCCGGTCGCCTCGGTGAGCTCGAGGAACGTCGCCCGCTGCGTGGCCGGGCGCTGCAGGGTGATCACACCGAACCCGATGGCGTTCACCCCGCGCGAGGCGAAGTCGTCGAGCCACGCGGCATACAGGGTGGAGAACTCGGCGGTGGCACTGTGGTGACCGCCGTCGCGAGCCCACGTCTCGGCGTACTGGGCAGGGTCCTGCAGCTCGCGCTGCACCACCCAGGCGTCGAGCCCCGTGCCGGCCAGCCAGCCGCGCACGCGTTCCCGCCAGTCGGAGTCGCCCACGATCTCCCAGTTGCCGAGAAACTGGGCGATGCCGCCCGGCTCGAGATGGTCGCGGATGGACCGCACGAGGTCGCCGACCAGAGCATCGCCGACCTGGCCGCCGTCGCGGTACTCGAACAGCGGGACGTCAGGTGAGCGGGGGGTGATGACGAACGGAGGGTTGCTCACGATGAGTCCGAACCGCTGCCCCGCGACGGGATCCAGCATGGACCCCTCCACCACCTGCCAGTCACAGCCGTTGAGCGCGGCATTGAACCGCGCATAGGCCAGCGCCCGGGCCGAGATGTCGGTGACGGTGACCTGCCGGACGTGGTCACCCAGGTGCAGCGCCTGCACCCCACACCCGGTCCCCAGGTCCAGAGCGCGGTCGACCTGCGGGCGCGGCGTCCAGGACGCCAGCGTGGTCGACGCGCCGCCCAGCCCGAGGACGTGGTCCTCACGCAGCGGCGCCCGCGTGGCGAGCTCCGCGAGGTCGGAGGCCACCCACCAGGCGTGCCGCTCGTCGGCATACGGGCGCAGGTCGCACGTCGCCATGACGCCCGGCCCCTGCTGCCGGACGAGCCCCAGGCGAGTGGCACCGTCCAGTCCCAGCGTGGGCAGCGCCAGCTCTGCATCCTCGGCGTCGACGGCGTCGCCCAGGGCGAAGAGGCGCACCAGGGTGGCCAACGGGGTCCCCGCAGCGGCGGTGACGCGCTGGGCGGGCAGGGCCTGCTCGCGTGCGAGCGCGGCAGAGGCCAGCGGACCCAGCAGCCGGTCCACGGCCTCGACCGTGTATGCCGCATGCTCCAGGTCGGCGCGCAGCCGCCCGACGAGCTCGATGTCGACCAGCGGTGTGGAAGTGCTCATCCGTCGAGGAACCCGCCGAGGTTGAACCCGCCACCACCGGAGCGACCCTGGGACGGTGGGGTCACCCACTCGTTGGGCTGCACGATGACGAACCCTGGTCCCGAGAAGACGTACTGGAAGGCCTCGCCCGAGCCGCCCCGGACCAAGGAGCGGACGTTCATGCTCGAGACCATCTGGGGCACGAGTGAGGCCGACCACCCCACGCAGGCCTGCACGTCGACATAGGTGGGCTGCTCACTGCAGTCGAGGACCACCGGCTGGCCCATCGTGTGGATCGCGACCGTGCCCGAGCCCTGCAGCGTCGTGGTGAACAGCCCGGCGCTGAGCACCCCCGCACCGTGCACGCGGGTGATGTCCCAGCTGAGGGAGGAGTCGAAGGCCAGGAGGTTATGCGCGTTGAGCGACAGGCCGTCACCGCTGAGGTCCATGAGGAACACGAAGCCCGCCTCCGACGCGAAGAACACCTCTCCGTCACCGGAGACCCTCATCAGCGAGACGTCCTCGCCCGTCACGACCTTCTTGAGGAGCTTGCCGACGCCGCCGGCCCGCTCGTGCTCGAAGCGGACCTGGCCCTGGTAGGCCACCATGGCGCCCTTGACCGCGAGCACGTCGGCTCCGAGATGCACCCGCAGCATCTGCGGGTTCTGGAGCACGAACCGCTGGCCCGTCTGGACCTCGAGGTTGCGCTGCTCGAACAGTGGGCTGTCCATAAGGACAGCGTAGGTGCTGCCCGGCGACGACCGCTGGGCAGCACCTACGCTCGGCGACTATCGGGTGACGGGCTGTTCGACGACGTCGGCTGCCCCGCCGGTGGCCTCGTCGACGGCCTGGCCGGGGGCGGTGACCGCATCCGTGTCGGGGGTCGTGGCGTCGGGGGTCGCCGCGTCGGCCCTGCCGTCGTCGTCGCCCCCTCCGATGGCCAGGTCACGCGACTTGGACACGGCCACGGCCGCAACGATGATCAGGGTCGCGACGCCGGCGATGACGTAGCGGAGCCACGGGTAGGTCGCGCCGATGCTGAGGGTGATGATCGCGGGGGCGACGAGTACCGACACGAGGTTCATGACCTTGATCAGCGGGTTGATGGCCGGGCCTGCGGTGTCCTTGAACGGGTCGCCCACGGTGTCGCCGATGACGGTCGCGGCGTGGGCGTCGCTGCCCTTGCCGCCATACGTGCCATCCTCGACGATCTTCTTGGCGTTGTCCCAGGACCCACCGGAGTTGGCCAGGAACACCGCCATGAGGCAGCCCGTGCCGATCGCGCCGGCCAGGAAGCCGGCCAGGGCGCCGATGCCGAGACCGAAGCCGACGGCCACCGGAGCCAGCGCGGCGAGCAGACCGGGAGTGGCCAGCTCGCGCAGCGAGTCCTTGGTGCAGATGTCGACGACCTTGCCGTACTCGGGCTTGGTCGTGCCCTCCATGATGCCGGGGATGTCACGGAACTGGCGCCGCACCTCGAACACGATGGCGCCTGCCGCCCGCGTCACGGCGTTGATCGCCAGCCCGGAGAACAGGAACACCGCTGCGGCCCCCAGGAGCAGGCCGACCAGCGTCGACGGGGTCGTGATCACACCCTGGGCGTTGGCCACGAAGGACTGCGCGGACTTCAGGTCCTCCGGGGACAGCGAGCTGGGGTTGATGCCGTTGAGGGCGGACTGCCAGGCGTCGGTGTAGGAGCCGAACAGCGCCGTGGCCGCCAGCACAGCAGTAGCGATGGCGATGCCCTTGGTGATGGCCTTGGTCGTGTTGCCGACCGCGTCGAGGTCGGTCAGGATCTGCGCGCCCTCTCCGTCCACGTCGCCGGACATCTCCGCGATGCCCTGGGCGTTGTCGGACACGGGCCCGAAGGTGTCCATCGCGACGATGACGCCGACCGTGGTCAGCAGGCCACACCCGGCGAGCGCGATGAGGAACAGGGACAGCGCGACCGAGCCGCCACCCAGCAGGAACGCGAGGTAGACGGCGGCCCCGATGATGACGGCGGTGTAGACGGCGGACTCCAGGCCGACGCCGATACCGGACAGGACCACGGTCGCGGCGCCCGTCAGGGAGGTGCGGGCCACGTCGCGGGTCGGCCGCTTGTCGGTGCCCGTGAAGTAGCCGGTGAGCCACAGGATGATGCCCGCAAGCCCGATACCGATGAGCACGGCCAGGATCGCCGTGCGCCGCGGGTCGCCCGCCAACCCCTGGGTCGCCTGCGTGCCGAACGCCGCGAAGCTGCTGGGCAGGTAGGTGTAGGAGGCCACCGCGCACAGCACGGCCGAGATCGCGGCAGCGATGTAGAAGCCGCGGTTGATGGCCGAAAGGGCGTTCTCGCCTGGCTTGACCCGGGTGACGAACACGCCGATGAGGGCGGTGACGGCGCCGATGGCCGGCACGATGAGAGGGAAGACCAGGCCCTTCTCGCCGAACGCCACCGAACCCAGGATGAGCGCGGCCACCAGCGTCACGGCATACGACTCGAAGAGGTCGGCGGCCATGCCTGCGCAGTCGCCCACGTTGTCGCCCACGTTGTCGGCGATCGTCGCCGCGTTGCGCGGGTCGTCCTCGGGGATGCCCGCCTCGACCTTGCCGACCAGGTCCGCGCCCACGTCGGCAGCCTTCGTGAAGATGCCGCCACCGACGCGCATGAACATCGCCAACAGCGCCGCGCCGAAACCGAAGCCCTCGAGGACCTTGGGGGCGTCGCCCTTATAGAGGAGCACGACCACGGAGGCGCCGAGGAGACCCAGGCCCACCGTCGCCATGCCCACGGTGCCACCGGTACGGAAGGCGACCCGCATGCCGAAGTCACGGCTGCCCGAGCGAGCGGCAGAGGCCACCCGGACGTTGGCCTTGACGGCCAGGCTCATGCCCAGGTAGCCGATGGTCGCGGAGAACAGGGCGCCGACGATGAAGAAGGCCGATCGTCCCCAGCGGACGCTCATCGTGTCAGCGGGGAGCAGGAGAAGCAGCCCGAAGACCAGCACCACGAAGACGCTGAGGGTCTTGAACTGGCGCGCAAGGTAGGCCTGAGCGCCTTCCTCCACCGCCGCGCCGATCTCCTGCATCTTCGCGGTGCCAGGGTCAGCCGAGAGCACCTGCTGCCGGAACACCACACCCATCGCGAGCGCGATGAGAGCGATGACTGCCACCACGACGACAAGGGTGAGGTTGGTGCCGGTCAGCGGCAGCTGAGGCACCGCGAGAGGGGCAAGGCGGGACATTCGATCCTCCTTGATCGAGACACAATTCCGGACCGCCCACGCACACGCCGGGGTGACGAACTGCCAAGGGGGACGCTGCGCCGAGGGTAATGCACGTCACACTGTTTTTACCCCCTGGTGAGGAGGGTCACACAGGATTTGCGGGATCCGCGTCCGCGACGGCTTCGTCGATCGAGGGGTAGATGTGAAAGACCTTGTCCAGACCGGTGATCTTGAAGACCTTGAGGATGCGCTCCTGGGCGGTCACGATGCGCAGGGAGCCGTTCTGGCCACGCACCAGCTTCAGCCGGCCGACCAGGACCCCGAGGCCGGTCGAGTCCATGAACGTGACCTTCTCGAGGTCCACGACGAGGTTGGTGCGCCCTGCGGCGACCTGCTTGTCGAGCACCTCGCGCAGCAGAGGAGCGGTGTAGACGTCGATCTCACCGGCCACATGAACGACGGTGACAGCTCCCTGCTCGGTGCTGGAGACCGAGAGATCCAAGGTCCGGCCCTTCCCTCCTGCTCATCGGGCAGCACTGGTTCGGTCTGCCCCCGGGATTACGGTAGCGGCAATGTCCACAGCAACAACGCCACTCCCCCCGGAACGCCCGGAGTTCGACCCCGTCGACGCGCTCGGACGCCTCGCCGCAGGTGAGCGCGGTGCGCGGTTGCGCCATGTGCACGAGGTTCCGGCCCGGGCGGCTTCGCTCGTCGACTGGCCGACGTGGGTCGACCCCAGCGTGTATGCCGCGTGCGCCGGATCGGGTCTGACCTCCCTGTGGTCGCACCAACGGGAGGCAGCGGACCTGGCGCACGCGGGCTCGCATGTCGTCATGGCGACGGGGACCGCATCGGGCAAGAGCCTGGGATACCTGCTGCCGGTCCTGTCCGCGGTGGTCGAGGGTGCGAACGCACCGACCGGTCGTGGCGCCACTGCGCTGTACCTGTCCCCCACCAAGGCGTTGGCGGCCGACCAGCTGGCTCGGATCGAGACGTTGGCCGTGCCGGGGGTGCGGGCCGCGACCTACGACGGCGACACCCCGTCGGAGGAGCGGCGCTGGATCAGGGACCACGCCCAGCTCGTCCTCACCAACCCCGACCTGGTGCACCACTCGCTGCTGCCTCGGCACGAACGCTGGGCGCCGTTCCTGCGCGCGCTGCGCTACGTCGTCGTCGACGAATGCCACGTCTACCGAGGGGTGTTCGGGTCGCACCTCGCGGCCCTGCTGCGGCGGCTGCGGCGCGTGTGCGCCCGCTATGGCGCGCACCCGACCTTCGTCCTCGCCTCCGCGACGGTGCGCGACCCGGGCGCACACGCCACCCGCCTGGTCGGTATGCCGGTCGAGCCCGTCACCCGTGACGGGTCACCCCGCGAGGCGATGACCTTCGCCTTGTGGGAGCCAGGGCCGCTGTCCGATGGCGAGGGACGTCGTTCCGCCACGTCGGAGGCGGCCGATCTCCTGGCTCAGCTGGTCGGTGACCGCGTCCAGACCGTGGCCTTCGCGCGGTCCCGCGCCGGCGTGGAGGCCCTGGCGACCTCCGCCCGCCGCACGCTCACCGAGGTGCGCCCAGAGCTGGCCGATGCGGTTGCGGCATACCGAGGCGGATATCTGCCCGAGGAACGCCGGACGTTGGAGCGATCGCTGCGCGAAGGGTCACTGGTGGGACTGGCGGCCACCAACGCTCTCGAGCTGGGGATCGACATCAGCGGTCTCGACGCGGTGCTGCTCGCCGGGTGGCCGGGGACGCGCGCCTCGCTGTGGCAGCAGGCCGGCCGGGCCGGGCGGGCGGGGGCCAGGTCGCTGGCCGTCTTCGTCGCTGCCGACGACCCGCTCGACACCTACGTCGTCAGCCATCCCGAGATCGTCTTCGGGCAGCCCGTGGAGGCCACGGTCCTCGACCCCGAGAACCCGCATGTCCTGGCTCCCCACCTCGCGGCTGCCGCGGCCGAGCTGCCGCTGCGCGAAGGCGACCTGCCGCTCTTCGGACCGACGGCTCGAGGGCTTCTCGACGTGCTCGTGGCCCGCGGCATCCTGCGCCGCCGGACCAACGGGTGGTACTGGGCCCGCACCGACCGGGCCAGCGACCATGTGTCGCTCCGGGGCGCCGGCGAGGTCGTGGGGATCGTCGAGCAACGCACGGGGCGCGTGCTCGGCACCATCGACGAGGCGTCGGCTCAGTCGCAGGCCCACACCGGCGCGGTCCATGTCCACCAAGGGCAGACCTATGTGGTGACCGAGCTCGACCTCGCCACCGCGACGGCCAGTGTGGTGCGCGGCGATCCTGGCTGGAGCACGTTCGCCCAGTCGGTGAGCGCGTTCGACCTCGTCGGTGCGCAGCGGTCGACGTCGTGGGGGCCGGTCGAGGTGTCGTTCGGCTCGGTGCAGGTGCATACACAGGTGACCTCGTTCTTGCGCAGGCTCCCCTCCGGAGAGGTCATCGGGACCCATCCCCTGGAGCTACCGACCCGCACGCTGACCACCAAGGCGGTGTGGTGGACCATGCCCGTCGAGCTGCTGGCGCGCGCGGGCATCGACGAGGCCGACATCCCCGGCGCGGCCCACGCGGCCGAGCACGCCGCCATCGGGATGCTGCCCCTGATGGCGACCTCCGACCGCTGGGACATCGGCGGCGTGTCGACGGCCCTGCACCCTGACACGGGACTGCCGACCATCCTTGTCTACGACGGATATCCGGGGGGGGCCGGTTTCGCCGAGCGGGCCTACGAGTCGTTCGAGGCGTGGCTCGGGGCGACGGAGGAGACCATCACGTCGTGTCGCTGTGAGCACGGCTGCCCTGCCTGCGTGCAGTCACCCAAGTGCGGGAACGGCAACGAACCCTTGAACAAGGCAGCAGCCGCGCGCCTGCTGCGGGCGGTGCTGGCACTCGCTCCACACGCGCCGGACGGCACGGCCACGGAACGGGCGAAAGCTCAGGCCGCGCACTAGGGTCGAAGGCGCAGAGGCGCACCCGGCGCCGTGAACTGGGAGGTTCTCGTGGTTCTGCTTGGAGTCCTGCTCGTGCTGGTGGCTGCTGGAGCCGCGGTGTGGCTCGTCCTGGGAAGCCAGGCGGTGACAGCCCCTGTCAACCTGCACACCGCCGGTCTCAAGATCGGTATGACCCCTCTGGCCCTGCTGGTGGCCGGGGCCCTGATCCTGCTGGTCTTCTGGATCGGCCTGGCCCTCATCCGGGCGAGCGTCAAGCGCCGGCGTCGGCCGGCTCGGGAGGCTCGAGAGGCGCAGCGGCAGGCCGAGCTGGAGGAGAACATCAGGGCGGACGAGCGGGCTCGGGCCGAGGAGACGCATCGCAGCGCCCTGGCGGAGCGAGACCGGGTCCGTGAGGACGAGTTCCAGTCTCGGCTCGCGGAACGAGACCGCATGCGGGACGAGGACGAGCAGACTCGCATGACCGAGGCCGAGCAGCGCATCCGGGCGGACGAGCGGCTCAAGGTCGAGAGCGAGTACCGAGACCGTTCCGGTGATGCCCTTGCTGCCGGAGGTCTCTCGGGCAGCGGGACTGGCGCCGCGGGCGCGATGGGTGCCGGTACTGCCGAGGGCGGCGGCTTCTCCGACCCCGCGAGCGCCTACCGCGACGACACCCCCTCTCACGACACAGGTGCCGGCGAGTACACGGGCTCGCATCAGTCGAACGACTTGATGGACGCGAACGGAGCGACGGACGCGAACGGAGCGACGGACGCGAACGCACCGCACCACGACCGGTTCCGGACCGTGGCCGACAAGATCATGGGCCGGGAGCCCACCGGCGAGGCCTGAGCGCAGCTCGAGCGCCAACCCCGTCCACCCTCGACCACAGCCATGTCGACGTCATGGCGAAGGCCCGGCCCTGGACCGGGCCTTCGCCATGGGCGTGCCAGCGCCGGGCCAGCCCAGGGACTGGATGAACTGCACGGGCCCGGTGACCGGTGCGGACACAGTCACGAGGACCGCCCCCTCATCATCGACCTCGCAGCTGACCAGCTGGGCGGCGTTGCGTGCGACCATCGCCCCCGCTCGGGCGCACGCCGCCGCCGTGCCCAGACCCGCGTGGATGGAGACTGCGCCCGCGAGTGCGCCGAGGTCCGCGGCGCCACGCGCCCGATGGGACGCAGTGACCGCAGCGCCGACGCCGAGCGCTGACAGCAGGAGCAACATCAGCACGCCCAGGCCCGCAACCACGAGGATGGTCGCCGACCCCTCGTCACTGCGGCCTCCACGACCTCCCCGTCGAGGTCGGACCGGGCGCCGTGTCACGAACCGGGCCCCACATCTTCTCGGGCCGCGACGGCATGGGCATGGGGCGCCACCCGATCACCCAACCAGGACAGCATCGGCGCAGGGAGGCCGACGACCTCCACCTCGACCTCGGTGGCGGACGCGGTCACGGTGAGACGCGCCCCGACCGGAGCCAACCGGCGCCCCTGCGAGAGAGCCACCGCCATGCCGTCGCCCCGGGCCACCAGCCGGGCACTGGCGCGCGCCGCGTCGAGGCATCGCACCTGGTCTGTTGCCACCGCGACGGCCGACAGCGCCACGACGAGGACCACGATGAAGGAGGGCAGTGCGACGGCCAGCTCGGCCGAGGCCATGCCTCGCTCGGTGCTTAGGCAGCGGTGCCCAAGGCGGCAGTGATGACGGACGCGAGCGCCGCCCTCACCGCGGAGGACTTCACGACCACCAGCAGCACGGCAGCGAAAGCGCAGGCCGCCATCGTGCCGACGGCGTACTCTGCCGTCGTCATGCCGGCCTCTGCGGCCGACCGCACGACCGTCATCCGTTGTCTCAGCAGGCATTTCACGCGACTCTCCTCATGAGATGGGTTCGGCCGGTTCGGCCGAACCTCAGTTCAGCGCGCGAGAGGTGTCGCCACCACCGACCCGTCAGCGAGCTGGGGAGCCTTGGGCGGAGGTAGGCGGCATGTGGACGACGCCATGGGCATCGGTGGGTCGCCGGGCTAGCCCCCCAGCACCCCACGGGCCAGGACGAGCAGGACGGGCACCACAGCGACGCAGGCGAAAGATGGCAGGAAGCCGAGCCCCAGGGGCAGTACGAGGAGAACTCCAGCCCGTGCGGTGCGACGCTCTGCAGCCCGGTCGTCGGCTTCGCGCTGCCGGACCGCAGCCTGGTGCAGGAGCTCGGCAGCCGGCGCGCCGGTCTCCTCGGCGACGGCCCAAGCCAGGGCAGCCGCCCGCCACGCGCGACCGCCATAGGTCCATGCCTCGCCCGCCGGACGCCCCCACCGAAGAGCAGCCACCACGGCCGCGAGGTCACGCCGGGCGGATCCGACCGAGCACCGCTGGACATGGTGCAGCGCCTCGGTGAGACCGAGACCGGAGCGGACCGCCAACGACAGCAGCTCGAGGGTGTCGGCCACCTCGACGGCTGTCGGCTGCTCGGCCCTCGAGAAGAGGCTCAAGTGCCGGACTGGCCGGACGAGCGAGCGGCAGCGGTCGATGACCGCCTCGCCCGCCGTGGGACGGCTCGCCTCCCTTGCCGCCGGCCAAGCACCCGAGGGCCAGAGGCTCACAGCGAGCACCGCGAGCAGCATCAGCACCCATGGGACGCTCACCCCGGTCGGGCGCCTCCGCGCCTGGATGGCCGGATGGCCCCCGCGATGATGCGACGGCTCCACCACCAGGCCAGGACACCCATCAGGACACCCGTGACCACACTGGCCATCGCCGCGCCGGATGAGAGGTAGAGCGCCCGAGGGCTCACACCGAAGGCCAGTCCCACCAAGGGACCACACAGGGGCAACAGGGCAAGCACCGCCATCGACGCACGAGGCCCCGCGACAGCGCTCGCCAGCCGTTGTCGCGAGCGTTGCCGCCCCCGCAGGACCTGCTCTGCTGTCTGCAATGCGCGCGCCAGGGGCGCGCCGGTCATCTCGCTCAAACCCCAGGCTTGGCCCACGAAGCGGAGGTCGGCGCTCTCTCGTTCGTCCGCGTGGCGGAGCCAGACGGCGGCGATGCTCTCACCACGGGCAGCCGCAGCGACCAGGTCGTCGAACAACGGCTGCAAGGGGCCGCCGGCCGGCATCGCCTTGACTGCCGCGCGCAGGGCGGTGGCCGGTGGGACGCCGGTGTGCACCGGCGCGGCCATCAAGGCGATGGCATCGCCGAGCTCGGTCTGAGCCGTCACCCCGAGCGGGACTCGGCGACGGGTCAGCCGGCCAGCGATACCGACATCCCCCCGAGGTCGAGCTCGGGTGGCGACACCCACACCGAGATCGCGCCGACGCCGACCCGGCCAGAGGAGGACAGCGACCACGGCCACCGCCAGCACCCCTCCGCTCGTCACGATGCCTCACCCACCAACGACATGAGCTGGGCCCACCCCGAACCCCTCGCCTCGCCCACCAGGTCGATCGCAGGCACGCACGACAGTCCC
The DNA here is from genome assembly GCF_036000045.1 of Pedococcus sp. GTDB lineage: Bacteria > Actinomycetota > Actinomycetes > Actinomycetales > Dermatophilaceae > Pedococcus. The sequence goes on along the minus strand of NZ_DASYGF010000016.1, from coordinate 65,781 downwards.
GACGGGCCCGAGCCCAGCACGGAGATCGAGTCGACGACACGACCCCGGGGACGTCGGGCCACATGCACCACCGCCTGCACCGCGCTGGAGAGCTGTGACTGCAGCGCCTCGCGGCCCAGCCCTGCCAGCGCGCCCAGCGCCTCGAAGCGGGCCGGCACGTCCGCAGGTGCGTTCGCATGCACGGTGCCGCACCCGCCCTCGTGACCGGTGTTGAGCGCGGCCAGCATCTCGCGGACCTCGGCACCCCGCACCTCGCCCACGACCAGCCGGTCGGGACGCATGCGCAGGGCCTGCCGGACCAGGTCGACGAGCGTGACCGCGCCTTGCCCCTCGACGTTGGCAGCCCGCCCTTGCAGGCGGACCACGTGAGGGTGGGCCACGGAGAGCTCTCTGACATCCTCGACCAGGACGATGCGCTCGGAGGCTGGCACCTCCGCGAGCATGGCGCCCAGCAGTGTCGTCTTGCCGCAGCCCGTGCCGCCGGTGACCACGAACGAGCGTCGCGAGCGCACCAGCCCGCGCAGCAGCTCCTCTCCCAGGGCACCGAACATCGCGCCCTCGCGCAGCACTGCGAGACCGTCAGCCTGCACTCGTGGGACCCGCAGGCTCAGGTGGGCGCCCCCGTCGACCAGCGGGGGCAGCACAGCATGCAGGCGGACCCCGCCCCTCAGCAGGCCGTCCACCCAAGGTTGGCTCTCGTCCAGACGACGCCCGGCCAGGCCTGCCAGACGCACGGCCAGACGCCGGGTCGCGGCGGCCTCGGGCAGGACGACGTCCGACCGGACGAGTCCCGATCCACGGTCGACCCAGACGGAGCCGTCACCGTTGACGAGGATGTCGGTGACCGCCGGGTCGGAGAGACAGGCCTCCAAGGGACCAAGGCCCAGCACGTCGGAGGAGATGACCTCACGGGCGGCCGCGACGCCGTCCCGCCCGAGGCGCGCCACATCGGCCGCTGCGACACGGGCCACCACAGCCGGGTCAGGCTGGCGCCCCTCGCGAATCTGTTCCTCGATCCCGGCGAGGTAGCTCATGACGCCGCTCGGCCGTTCTGGCCGCTGAGGGCCAAGACCGCCACCACGTCCTCGGCCGCCCGGGCGAGGACGGAGGAGGGGCGGGCGCCCGGCATACGGGCGCGGTCTGCGTCAGTGACGGCGCGTGGGTCCTGGTGGAGGACCGTCGCCAAGGGCAGGTCGAGCAGGGACGCGACGTCCTCGGGCTGCACGGGGTCACGCCGCGCCGCGCGCAGGGCGAGGCGCACGTCTGGGGACCGCTCGAGCAACGCGGGCACGACCGCGGCGGCGTCGGCGAGGTGTCGCGCGGCCACGCCGGACAGGAGGACGACGTGCGTGCACTGGTCGACCAGACGGAGGGATCGCCCGAGATCCACGACGGTCACCGGGCACAGCTCGGCCAGCGCGGCGAGCGTCGCCACCATCACGTCCCGCCCCGGCGCGGCCGCCCGGGCCGCGAGGACGCGCAGCGACCCCTCGGCCGGAAGCGCCCGCAACAGCGCAGCGCCGTCGATCTGCCCCCGAGCGGCCTCCAGATCGGGCCAGCGCAGCCCCGGCAGGTGCTCGAGGCAGGCCGTGACATCGAGCCCGCCGCCGACAGCGTCGCCGTCGAGACAGACCGTGGCGCCGAAGCGCGCACATGCGCGCAGCCCCACCGCGACAGCCAGACTGGAGACGCCGAGTCCGCCGGAGGCGCCGAGGACGCCGACCACCTGATGATCCATGACGCAAGGGTGGCGCCGGACGGCACGGGCCCCGGGTGGTCGGCCATTGCTCTGTGGAGGCGACACCCTGGCTGGCGGGACCTGTGGACGGACGCAAGCGACCTGGTGGAGAAAAGGGGACGGCCCCGGTCGGGGGGACAACCGGGGCCGTCGACGCGCCAAGCTCCGGGGGGGAGGAGCTGGTGCGCCGGTCCGCTCGACCCCGAAGGGGAGCGAACGGGTCAATCCTGAACTATCGACGCCCCGTGCGCAACTTCCCTCCTGAAGATCTGCGTGATGCGCGCCACAGGGCGTCAACAGTCACCCCGCCACGACGTGGGCGACCCACCGTGGAACGGCGGCTGGGGTGCAAAAAGGGGGCTTGGGACTCCCGGTCTACGGCGCAACTGCCGTTGCGAGAACGCGTCGGCGCCAGACTTCTGCGGAAGGGATGGCGCAACAAGTTCGCTCGGGCCGGGCGCGAGGATGGCACCCCGCAGGCGGGGTGCCATCGACCGCGACCCGCCCCGGGCGACCAAGCGTGCATCGTGTTGTTGTCGCAACGGGACAAGCCCGTCACGATCGGTCCACCAGTGGACTGCCCGCGCGTGGGTTCCCGGTGTGATCGCGGTGGTCGTCGGACTCGCGTACGTCGACGTGCTTCATGTGTACCTCGCGGCGCCGGGAAACGGAACCCTTGACTTTTGGCGTAGGCGCGAGACACCGCCCGGACGCGTTAGCCGAGCCGACCTGCCCGCACCGCGTCGCAGATCTGCTGACCGGCCTGCGCGCCGGCAACGACCGCCTCCGCGCAGTGCCCGACCCACAGTGCGACCCCCTCGGGGGTGCCGGTGCCGTATGCCGCGAGCGCGCCGAGGTAGGCGGGTCCGCCTTGTGCGGCGTGGCCGGCCTCCGTCACCACGACTCCCGTGGGGTCGAGCCCCGTCGCCTGGACCAGAGCCCGCTCGACCGCTCGAGCCACGACGCCGTTCCCACGGACGAAGGGCCGCACCGTGGCGATCTCTGCATGGGCTACCGCTGTGACGACGAGGGCGGGCACCGAGGCGCCGACGGTCATGACGGCCACCAGCCCGCCGAGCCGGGCTCGCAGCTCTCCCGCGTCGGGAGCGACGCCCAGGTCGGTGAACTCAGCGGACCCCTCGCCCTCGACCCGCGGCCGGCCCAGCTGCTCGTCGGGTCCGAGCCCCGATGCCGCCGCCACATGCAGCCGGGCCAGTGCCTGCAGCGGCGCGCTCGTCACCAGCGACCGCACGTGCTCGCTCTCGGCGGTGGCCTGCACCGCGCCTCGAGCCACGCGCTCGACGGGGTCGGGCTGAAGCGGCCACTGCGCCGCGCCGCGCATCACGTCGCGGACCAGGTCAAGCGGCACCGTGGCGCCCTCGAGCGCAGCGCTGGCCTGTGCACCGCGGACCCGCGACTCGGCACTCGCCTCGGGGATCCGGCGGCGCAGCGCCTCGTGCCACCGCACCTGCTCGCAGGCCTCTCGGGCCGCGGCGATCTTGTCGGCGATGCCCGGCAGCGCCGCGATGCCGTTCAGCGAGGCAAGGACCTGTGCGGGGGAGGTGGACACACGGTGAAGCCTAGGGCGAGGAGTGGCCCGCTCCCCCCGATACATCCCTGGCCCCGACGTCAACTCGATCACGTGCTCGCGCGTCAGAGGGGTGTCCTGAAAGGAGAGCACGCCATGACGCTCCGAACCACCAGGGTCATCCAGGCCCTCGCTGTCAGCATCGCCGCGGGGGCACTCCCCCTCACCGCCGTCGCCACCTCGGCTGCCGGCTCGACCACCGCCGGCACCGCCGCAGCCAGCACGGCATACTGCGGCATCACCTGGGGCTCGCTCGCCAAGAGCAGCGCCCCCATGGTCAGGGGTCCCGTGACCGGCGTGCGCGCCGGGCGGCATGCCTGCTTCGACCGGCTCGTCATCGACGTCACCGGACGCGCGCCGGGGTTCTCCGTGCAGTACGTCAACGCCGTATACACCGAGGGCAAGGGCACTCTGGTGCCTCTGCGTGGTGGCGCCAGGCTTCGGGTCGTAGCCCTGGCTCCCGCCTACACCGCGACCGGAGCACCCAGCTTCACCCCCGCCAACCGCTCAGAGGTCGTGAACGTCACCGGATACCCGACGTTCCGTCAGGTGGCGTGGGCCGGATCCTTCGAGGGGCAGACGACCCTGGGTCTCGGCGTGCGCGCGCGGCTGCCGTTCCGCGTCTTCACGATCCAGGACGCGACGACGAGCCGGCTGGTGATCGACGTCGCGAACCATTGGTGAGCACTCGGGCCACCACGATCAGCACGGCGAGGACGGCTGCGACCCAGAACCATCCGACCTGCTGAGCGAGCGTGCTCTGCGAGAAGGCCCACCACTGGGTCGAGAGGTAGTGCCAGAAGGCCTGGAGCACCCGGCCCGCCTGGCTGCGACCGGAGTCCGACGGCCGGTGTGGGCCGAGGGCGGCCCAGCCGTGTCGCAATGATGCAGCCAGCAGCCCGAACACCAGCCACGTCACGAGGAGTCGAGCGACGGACAGGAGCGTCGGGGCAACGCGGGCCCAGGTGGCCACCGCGAAGGGGAGCGCGAGGGCCACCGCCAGCGGCAGGCCGTGAGGCCAGGTCGCGGGCGAGAGTCCCGCCACGATCGCGAGCACACCGGCCGTCCCGAGCAGGCTGCGGGGGCCGCGAGCCCCCAGCGCGATCCCCACCAGGGCCGCCACCGCCACCAGGATGGCGAGGTCCGCTCGCTCGCCGGGGACACTGTCACGGCTCGGCGCCGAGAGGACCCAGCCCAGGCCGCTGAAAGCGACCACGACCCCCAGACGCGGCCACGGCGCACGCACCAGTAGTGCGACCGTGGCCGCGGCGGCCGCTGCACCGAGCACGAGCACATCGCCGTCGAGGAGCCGCAGCGGAAGGCGCAACCACGACCCCAGGCCCCAGAACCCCGCCGGCCACCACAGGACGACCCCGAGCAACAGGGCGGTCTCGGGCCAGAAGCGCCTAGCGACCCGCCTCAGATCCGCTCCCCGCGTGCGCGCGGCCGCCTCGCTCCGCTCACGCCGCAGTGTGTTCACGCGGCGAGGCTAGCCTCTGAGAGCTCGTTGCGTGAGCCTGGATAACGTGACGTACGCCCCGTCGACCGACGCGTACCCCTTGAAGCCATGGCGGTATCCGGGTTGGCTGGGAGTTCAGCGGTCGCCTCGGCGGCCGTCACCGCGTCGTCGCCCAGGAGGAAGACCGTGTCTGAGCCAGTCGAGTCGAAGTCGTTCGCGCCGAGTCGAGAGCTTGCCGAGGCCGCGAACGGCCGGGCCGACCTCTACGAACAGGCGGCCGCCGACCACGAGGGCTTCTGGGCCCAGCAGTCGCGGAACTACCTCACCTGGGCCAAGGACTTCGACGAGACGCTCGACTGGAGTGGGGCACCGTTCGCCAAGTGGTTCGTCGGCGGCGAGCTCAACGCGGCCTACAACTGCGTGGACCGCCACGTCGAGGCCGGCAACGGCGGGCGCGTCGCGATCCACTTCGAGGGTGAGGGCGGCGACACCCGCACCATCACGTATGCCGACCTCCAGCGGGACGTGGCCAAGGCCGCCAACGCGCTGGAGGGGCTGGGAGTGGTCAAGGGCGACCGCGTCGCGATCTACCTGCCCATGATCCCCGAGGCCGTCGTCGCCATGCTGGCCTGCGCCCGCATCGGCGCTCCGCACTCGGTGGTGTTCGGCGGCTTCTCGGCCGACGCCTTGAGGACCCGCATCGCCGACGCCGAGGCCAAGGTCGTCATCACGGCCGACGGCCAGTTCCGGCGCGGCAAGCCCGCGCCCCTCAAGCCTGCGGTCGACGACGCGGTGACCGGGGACAGCACCGTCGAGAAGGTCCTGGTCGTCCGGCGCACCGAGCAGCAGGTTGCGTGGGACGACCAGCGCGACGTGTGGTGGCACGAGGTGGTCGACAGCGCGAGCGACCGGCACGACGCGGTGCCGCACGACAGCGAGCACCCGCTGTTCATCCTCTACACGTCTGGCACCACGGGGAAGCCCAAGGGCATCTTTCACACCACGGGGGGCTACCTCACGCAGGCGGCATACACGAGCTCGGTGGTCCACGACCTGCACCCGGAGACCGACGTGTACTGGTGCACCGCCGACATCGGCTGGGTCACCGGGCACACCTACATCGTCTACGGGCCGCTGGCCAACGGCGCGACCCAGGTGATCTACGAGGGCACGCCGGACACCCCGCACCAGGGACGCTGGTGGGAGATCGTGGAGAAGTACAAGGTCTCCATCCTCTACACCGCTCCCACCGCGATCCGGACGTTCATGAAGTGGGGCGACGACATCCCCGCGAAGTACGACCTGTCGTCGCTGCGGGTGCTGGGTTCGGTGGGCGAGCCGATCAACCCCGAGGCCTGGCTCTGGTACCGCAGGAACATCGGCGCCGACCGGTGCCCCATCGTCGACACGTGGTGGCAGACCGAGACCGGCGCGATCATGATCAGCCCGCTGCCCGGCGTGACCGAGCTCGAGCCGGGGTCTGCGCAGCGGCCCATCCCGGGCATCAGCGCGGAGATCCTGGACGACGAGGGCAAGCCGCTGCACGACCCCGAGGCGGTGGGCTACCTCGTCCTGACCAAGCCGTGGCCGTCGATGCTGCGTGGCATCTGGGGCGACCCGGAGAGGTACAAGGAGACGTACTGGTCACGGTTCGGCGAGAAGTACTACTTCGCCGGCGACGGTGCCAAGTACGACGAGAAGGGCAACATCTGGCTACTCGGCCGGGTGGACGACGTCATGAACGTCTCGGGTCACCGGCTGTCGACCGCCGAGATCGAGTCGGCCCTGGTGTCCCACCCCTCAGTGGCCGAGGCGGCCGTGGTCGGGGCGACGGACGAGACGACGGGCCAGGCTGTCTGCGCGTTCGTCATCCTGCGCGGCGGCGCGCAGGACCACGGTGACGAGACGATCCAGGAGCTGCGCAACCACGTGGCCAAGGAGATCGGCCCCATCGCCAAGCCGCGTCAGATCCTGGTGGTCGCCGAGCTGCCCAAGACCCGCTCCGGCAAGATCATGAGGCGCCTGCTGCGGGACGTGGCCGAGAACCGCGAGGTCGGCGACGTGACGACGCTGGCCGACTCGTCGGTGATGGGTCTGATCAAGCAGGGCATGGCGGGGTCCACCGAGGACTGACCCCGGACATCGGCGTCCACTGGCCACGGGCGAGCAGCACCTCACGCAGCAGGTCGGGCCGGTCGGTGATGATGCCGTCCACGCCGGCGTCGAGCAGCCGGGTCAGCTGCACGGGGTCGTCGACGGTCCACACCACGACGCGGACGCCGATCCGGTGCGCGCCCTCCACCAGCCGCTCCACGAACACGGGCACGCGCCCCAGTCGCAGTGGCACGTGGGCGAACTCGGCGGTCGCGCAGCGCCGGTTCGGCGGCATACCGGCTCGGGCCGAGCAGACGAGGGCACTCAGCGACCGCCACCCCAGGGCGGTGCGCACCCCGGGCACCGCCTGACGCACGGTCGCGAGCCAGCCGTCCCAGGCGCCCGCGACGCAGACCCGTTCACGAAAGTCACTGTGCCGCAACACCCTCACCAGGGGCGCGATGGCATCGCGCTCCTTGAGGTCGACGGTGAAGCGGGCGTCGGGGAAGGCCTCGAGGGCCTCGACCAGCGTCGGGACCGGCTCGGTGCCGGCGACCCGAACCGCACGCAACGACGCGAGGGTATGCCGCCGCACCGGCCCACGCGCATCGGTCACCCGGTCGAGCCGCTCGTCGTGGAAGCACACGAGGTGGCGATCCGCAGTGAGCCGGACATCGGTCTCGAGATAGCGCAGTCCGAGGGCGGTGGCGAGGGAGAACGCCGCGAGGGTGTTCTCGGGCGCCAGTCCCGCGCCCCCGCGGTGAGCCAGGGCGATCGGAGAGGTCTCGGCTCCGTAGGCCATGCCCCCAAGAGTGCCAAGCCGCGATCACCGAAAGGACCGGAAACAGCCCGCCAGACCACTGTTCACCCGATGGTCGGCGGCCGTTCGGCCCAGGGGCGAACGGGGGTCGGGCTAGCGCCGGCCGCCGCGCATCTCGGCCGAGATGGCGGCCGCCGCCTGATGGAGAGGACCGGCCGCCCGGGCCACGACGACGTCGGTCATGCGCGGTAGGGGACCCGAGACCGACAGCGCCAGCCGTTGCACCGCATCGGGCACGGCGACGGCGACACACCGGACTCCGACCTCATGCTCGCCCTCGTCGAGGGCATAGCCGCGCTCGCGGGTGGCAGCCAGCTCCGCGAGGAAGTCATCGGCCGAGGTGATGGTGTGCTCGGTGCGAGCCGGCATGCCGGTGCGGGCCAACAGGGCGCGGACCTCCGCAGGGTCCATGTCGGCCAGGATCGCCTTACCGACCCCGGTCGAGTGCGGCAGCACGCGACGACCGACCTCGGTGAACATCCGCATGGAGTTCTGGGAGGCCATGACCTGGCCGACATAGACCACCTGGGCGCCGTCGAGCATCGCGAGGTTCACGGACTCCCCCAGCTCGTCGGCCAGCCGCTCCAGATGGGGCCTGGCCCAGCGTCCGAACATCCGTGAGGTCGTCTCTCCCAGGCGGATGAGCCGGGGCCCCAGAGAGTACTGACGAGAGGCCTCCTGCCGGACGTAGCCGAGATCCACGAGCGTGCGCACGAGCCGGTGGATGGTCGGCAGGGGCAGGTTGGCGTCGGTGGCCAGCTGGGACAGACTGATGACGCCCCCGGCGTCAGCCATCGTCTCGAGAATGCCGAAGGCGCGCTCGAGCGACTGGACCCCGCCGGACCTGGGGGCCGTCTGCACGCTCATGTATCGCTCCTCGTGCCGACCATGAACCGCTGCACGCCAAGCAGTGGGGTCATCGGTTCGCTCCCCCGGTGGTCTCGGGATGATGGCCGTGGAAGCCCGCCGCCCCACGCACCGCGGCCGCGACCGCCGGGGCGACCTCGGGGTCGAAGACACTGGGGACGATGTAGCTGGCGTTGAGCTCGCCGGGGTGGACACAGTCGGCGATGGCGGTCGCCGCGGCGATCATCATCTCGTCCGTGATGTCGCTGACCCCCGCGTCGAGCAGGCCCCGGAAGAAACCGGGGAAGGCGAGGACGTTGTTGATCTGGTTGGCGTAGTCCGAGCGGCCGGTGGCGACGACTCCGGCGTGCCGGCTCGCGGCCACCGGGTCGACCTCGGGGTCGGGGTTCGCGAGCGCGAAGACGACCGACCGCTCGGCCATTGTCGCGATGTCGTCGCCGTCGAGCAGGTTGGGCGCCGAGACGCCGATGAAGACGTCGGCGCCGGCGAGCACCTGCTTGAGCGTGCCCCGGGCGCCCGAGGGGTTGGTGTTGCGGGCGATCCAGCCACGGAACTCGTCGCTGTGGTCGGCAGCGGGGTCGAGGGCGCCGTGCCGGTCACAGCCGACGATGTCGCGAACGCCCTGCGCGGCGAGCAGCCGGATGATGGCGTGCCCGGCGGCGCCGACTCCCGAGACGACGATCCGGACGTCCTCGAGCTTCTTCCCCACCACGCGCAGAGCGTTGGTCAGCGCCGCAAGCACCACGATCGCGGTGCCGTGCTGGTCGTCGTGGAAGACGGGGATGTCCAGCTCGGCGCGCAGCCGCGCCTCGATCTCGAAGCAGCGCGGCGCCGAGATGTCCTCGAGGTTCACGCCGCCGTAGACCGGCGCCAGAGCCTTGACGATCATGATGATCTCCTCGGTGTCCTGGGTGTCCAGGCAGACCGGCCACGCGTCGACGCCGGCGAACTGCTTGAACAGCGCCGCCTTGCCCTCCATCACCGGCAGCGCCGCGGCCGGCCCGAGGTTGCCGAGGCCGAGGACCGCAGAGCCGTCGGTGACGACGGCGACCGTGTTGCGCTTGATCGTCAGGCGCCGCGCGTCGTCCGGGTTGGCCGCGATGGCCAGGCACACCCGGGCCACGCCGGGGGTGTACGCCCGCGACAGGTCGTCGCGGTGCTTGAGGGGCACCTTCGGGACGACCTCGAGCTTGCCGCCGAGATGGAGCAGGAAAGTGCGGTCGCTGACGTTGCGCACGGTGACGCCGGGCAACGCCGCGATCTGGGCGGTGATCTGGTCGGCGTGCTCGGCGGAGGACGCGTTGCACGTGACGTCGACGACCAGGCTGTCGGCCCGCGACTCGACCACGTCCAGGGCCGTCAGGGAGCCACCCGCCTGTGCCACCGCCGCGGCGACGATGCCCGTCGTGTCGATGGCGGCGGGCGCGACGGCCCGCACGGTGATGGAGTACCCGGGACTCGGTGCGGACATGGTGGGGCCTCCATACGATGGTTTCCGTATTGTGGACTTTTCTTTCTGTTCAGTGGAACAGTAGGGGCCGCGGCAGGATCCGGACAAGGGTCTCTCATCTGCCCTGCCCCCCCTCCACGGTGCGAGACTTCGGGCATGCCCCGCCTGTCTGTCGTCGTCGCGAGTACCCGCCCGCAGCGCATCGGCCACCTGGTCGCCCAGTGGGTGGTCGAGCGGGTGCCCGGAGACTTCGAGACCACGGTGCACGACCTGCGCGAGCTGGCCCTGCCCTTCCTCGACGAGCCGGGCCAGCCGGCTGACGGGCACTACGTCCACGACCACACCCGGCGCTGGTCCGCCGCGATGCGCGCCACCGATGCGCTGGTGCTGGTGATGCCGGAGTACAACCGGGGCTACAACGCCGCACTCAAGAACGCCATCGACTACCTGTATGCCGAGTGGGACGGGCTCCCCGTGGCCTGCGTGGGCTACGGATGGCGGGGCGCGCACTTCGCCCGGTCAGCGCTGCGCCAGACGCTCGAACGGCTGAAGATGACCGTCGTCGAGGCTCCCGGGCTGGCCTTCGAGCAGACGCTGACCCAGCAGGGCGAGGTCACCGCCGGAGAGGACGTCGAGGCCGAGCTGGCCGCGATGTTCACGGCGCTGCGCGAGGCCGCTCGCGTACCCGCCTGAGACGCCATGTCCACCCGCCCCTCCCGCGCGCCCGGGAATGCCGACTGCTTCGAGCCCTTGGATGTGCGGCCGGAGCAACGCGGTTAGGGTGGGTTCGCCGGCACCACGGACCGACGGAAGCGAGGGCGCGGCCCATGAGCACCAACCCTGACAAGCCCGAACGCACCATCGGTCAGCTCGTCGCTGACGCGACAGGCGAGATCTCGACGATCGTCCGCAACGAGATCGCGCTCGCGAAGGCCGAGATCTCCTCCGACGCCAAGGCGGCCGGCAAGGGCGCGGCGATGTTCGCGGTGGCCGGGTTCGTCGGCCTTCTCGGCCTGATCTTCCTCTTCCACACCATCGCCTACGTGATCGCCATCTGGCTGCCGGTCTGGGCCGGTTACCTCATCACGACCGGGTTGCTGTTCGTCGTCGCCGCCATCCTGGCGCTCGTGGGACGCGCCAGCATGAAGGCGATGAAGGGCAAACCCGAGCGCACGATCAAGAACGCCCAGGCGACCATCACGACCCTGAAGTCCGGTTCCTGAGCCGAGGGCGACCCGCCCGGGCCCACGGCATACGAGCTCATGAGCCTTGACGCCTCGCTGGTCCTCGTCGACGGGCCGTGGGAGCACCGGTTCGTCGCCGCCAACGGCGCGAGGTTCCACGTCGCCGAGCAGGGCGAGGGTCCGCTCGTGCTCCTGCTGCACGGGTTCCCCCAGTTCTGGTGGGCCTGGCGGCACCAGCTCAGCGCGCTGGCCGAGGCGGGGTACCGCGCCTGCGCCCTGGACCTGCGGGGCTACGGCGCGTCCGACAAGCCGCCCCGGGGCTACGACACCCGGACCTCCGCGACCGACGTCGCCTCGGTCCTGCGGTCGCTGGGCGGCTCACGCGCCGCCGTCGTCGGGCACGGATGGGGCGGATGGATCGCCTGGGCCATGCCCACGCTGCAGCCGACCGTGACCCGAGCCGTCGCCTCCGTCTCGATGCCGCACCCGCTCGTGTTCCGCAAGGCCTCGCTCACCCAGCCGGCCCAGCTCAAGGCGAGCGGCTATCTCGCGGGGCTGCAGCGCCCCTTCGTGCCCGAGCGGCAGATGACGGTGAACGGTGGCTACGTCCAGCGGCTGCTGCGCGAGTGGGCCTCCCCTGAAGGCATCTGGCCCTCGCCGCAGGAGGCCCGCCTGTATGCCGAGGCCATGGCACTGCCGTTCGTGGCCCACTCAGCCGCCGAGTACTACCGGTGGGTGGTGCGCAGCCAGCTGCGGCCGGACGGGTGGCGCTTCGCCGCGTCCATGCGCACGCCCATCACCGTCCCTGTGCTCCAGCTGCACGGAGCGCACGACCCGGTGGTGCTGCCGAGAACGGCCCTGCAGCCGGTCGAGGCCGTGAGGGGGCGGTTCGAGCGCCGCCTCGTGCCCGACGCGGGGCACTTCCTGCCCGAGGAGGCGCCGGACGTGGTCACGGCGCACCTGCTCGACTGGCTCGCCGGCCTGCCGGACTGATCAGCCGGCGACGCAGGAACCGGTGCTGACAGGGGTCGACGCCGACGCGGCGGCCTGCAGCACGGGCTGGACCTCGGTGGTGGTCAGCGCATAGCCAGTGCTCGCGTCGTCGAGCGACTTCGCGAAGATCACGCCGACCACTCGGCCGTCGGGGGACAGCAGCGGACCGCCGGAGTTGCCCGGCTGCACCGTGGCGTAGAGGGAGTAGACCTCCCGGCTCGCGCCGGGCTGACCGTAGATGTCGGAACCGCGGGCGTCGACGATGTCACGAACCCGGGCGGCATCGAGGCGGTAGGGCCCGTCGAGCGGGAAGCCGGCGACCACGCCCGTGGCACCCCGAGCCAGGTCGGGCCCCTCCCGCAGGGGGTCGGCCGGGAGCCCTGGCACGTCGATGACGGCCAGGTCGCGCTTGGGGTCGAAGATCACGACGCGACCCGTGTAGGAGCGGCCGGTGCCGTGGATGCGCAAGGTCGCCGTGTGCATGCCCGCCACGACGTGGGCGTTCGTGACGACCCGGTCGCGGGCCACCACCCAGCCGCTGCCCTCCTGGCCGCGGTTGCAGGAGTCGGCGATGCCCGTGATCTTGACGATCGAGCCCGCCGCAGCGCGCACCCCTGGCGTCTCGACCACGGCCGGGTCGGGAGGGGCGACGGGCGTGATGCGCTCGGCCTGGAGCCCGTCGAACACCCGCGGGAAACCCTCGCGGTCGAGCACGTCGCGGAAGCCTGCGAACAGCCGGGACGTCTGCGGCGGAACCACCGAGTCGATCGTGCGCAGCACCCGGGACTCGCCGATCGCCCGGGCGATGGGCGCGGGCGCGCCACCGCGCAGCGCTCCGGCGATGAACCACATGAGCACGGCGGCAGACAGCACGACGGCGACCGCGCCCAACACAGAGTCGAACACCTGGGCCGGCTTGACCCGCAGGGTCGAGCGCATCCGCCCGCCGAGAGAGACGGCCACGGCCTGGCCGATGGAGGCGAGGATGAAGACACCGGCGATGAGGACCACCGTGCGGATCAGGGGCGTCGAGCCCAGCTGGGCCCACTGCGTGATGGCCAGCGGCACGAGCCACATCGCCAGGGCACCCCCACCCAGGAACCCCGCGAGCGACAGCACGCTGACCAGCAGCCCCTGGCGGTAGCCGGTGAAGGCATAGCTGATGAACAGCACGATGAGCACGTAGTCGAGCACCGTGAGTCCGAGAAACATCAGGCCCGGCCTTCCGTCGCAGTCTGGGTCAACGCGTCCCGTCGGCCACCAGGCGTGTAGCGCTCGGGGAGCGGACGTTCCACGCTACGGTCCCACGGAACGGTCAAACCGCCGAAATCGAGCACAGCTGAAAGCAACCCCGCGGTGAAGCCCCAGACGAACAGCCCATCCACCTCGAAACCCGGCCCGCGGTAGCCGCTGGGATGGGTCACGGTGAAGCGGGCCGACGGGTCCAGCAGATGCGACAACGGCGCCTGGACCGCCCGATGCACCTCGCGGGCGTCGATGCCGTCGAGGTGACCCGGCTCGGCCCACCACCCCAACACGGGCGTGACGACGAGCTGACGTGGCCCCAGGTAGATGTCCGGCAGCTCGCCCACCACGTCGATGGCGGCGGGGTCGATGCCGACCTCCTCCTGCGTCTCGCGCAGTGCGGCGTGGGCGTCGCTGGCGTCCGAAGGCTCCCGCTTGCCGCCGGGGAAGGAGATGTCGCCCGGCTGGGAGCGCAGCGTGTGGGCGCGCTCGGTCAGCACGACGTGCTCGCCGCCGCCATCGAGCGGACCGAACAGCATGAGCACGGCCGACCGCCGACCACCCTCGGGGGGCGGAGCGAACTGTGCGAAGTAGCCCTGGTCCGCCGCCACGCTCGAGCGGATACCCGACAGCGCCTGGTCCAGCCACGTGGGGCGGACCGCGCCCGCCTGCCTCGCCGCCGCCGTCACAGCGGCCCCGGCCCCACGGCATACGGGAAGTCGCGGCCGGACGCAGCGGGGGCCAGCTCGAACTTCAGCAGCGCCGCCGCCTTGACCGGGTCGGTCTCACCGATGCCGAACGACGGGCACAGTCTCGCCACGGGGCAGGCACCGCAGGCCGGCTTCTTGGCGTGGCACGTCCGGCGCCCGTGGAAGATCAGGACGTGCGACAGCATGGTCCAGTCCTTGCGGGGGAACAGTCGCCCGACGGCCTCCTCGACCTTGACGGGGTCCTCCTCGTCCGTCCAGCCGAAGCGGCGCGCGAGCCGGCCGAAGTGGGTGTCGACGGTGATCCCCGGGATGCCGAACGCGTTGCCCAGCACCACGTTGGCGGTCTTGCGACCCACTCCCGGCAGCGTGACGAGGTCCTTGAGCCGAGGAGGCACCTCACCGCCGAACCGCTCGACGAGCTCGGCGCCGAGCCGCATCACCGAGTTGGTCTTGGCCCGGAAGAAGCCCGTCGGCTTGAGCAGCGTCTCGAGAGCCTCACGGTCGGCGCCGGCGAGCGCGGCGGCGTCGGGATAGCGCTCGAACAGCGCGGGCGTCACCTTGTTGACCATCACGTCGGTGGTCTGAGCCGACAGGATCGTCGCGACCAGCAGCTGCAGCGGGTTGGCGAAGTCGAGCTCGCAGTGGGCGTAGGGGTACCGCTCGAGGAGGGTGCGGTACATGCGGCGCGCCCGCCTGGTCAGCGCGACGGGGGACTCCTGCGAGACGGCTGCGGGGGACACTCCGGACACCTGCACAGACTACGGGGCGAGTGGGACATCCGACGTGGCACACTGTCGCCCGTGGATCACGACGTGGTGAAAAGGGCCCCGCTGTTCGCTGCTCTCGACGACGAGGCATCGGCGACACTCCTGGGCTCGATGACGCAGACCCGGCTCGAGCGCGGCGACGTGCTGTTCCACGAGGGCGACCAGGGTGACCGCCTCTATGTCATCCGCGAGGGCAAGATCAAGCTGGGCCGTCGCTCCGCGGACGGCCGCGAGAACCTCGTGGCGATCCTCGGCCCCGGCGAGATGTTCGGCGAGCTGAGCCTCTTCGACCCCGGCCCGCGCACGATGACCGCCACCGCGGTGGCCGAGACCCAGCTGCTCGGCGTCGGCAACGAGGACCTCAACACGCTGCTCAACGGTCGCCCGGGCGTGGCCAAGGTGCTCCTCGCCGCGCTCGCACAGCGGCTGCGTCGCACCAACGAGAACCTCGCCGACCTCGTCTTCACCGACGTCCCCGGCCGAGTCGCCAAGGCACTTCTCGACCTCTCGGCGCGGTTCGGCCGACCGGTGGAGGACGGCATGCTCGTCGCCCACGACCTCACCCAGGAGGAGCTCGCCCAGCTGGTCGGCGCCTCCCGCGAGACGGTCAACAAGGCGCTCGCCGACTTCGCGACCCGTGGGTGGCTTCGTCTGGAGGCGCGGGCCGTCCTGCTGCTCGACGTCGAGCGCCTCAGGCGCCGCGCCCGCTGACGCGAGGCCCGCCCTCCCGCGATTTCGAGGTGAACGCGCCGGGACTCCCCGTGGGTTGTCCTCGACTCAGCGCTGGGTTCCCGCGCGCAGATAGTCGAGCTGGGCCGCCACCGACAGGGCTGCGGCCGGCCACACCTCGCGGGGCACGTCGGCATACACGCGCTCGACGACCTGCTGCACGCCTGAGGCGCCGTCGGCGACCGCCTGGCGCACCTGCTCGAGCCGTTCCGCACGGTGGTTGCGGTAGAAGGCCACCATCGCGGCGGCGTCCGGCACCACCGGCCCGTGGCCGGGCAGGATGGCGGTCACCGCTCCGTCGCCGGTCAGGTGCGCGATCCGCTCCAGGCTGTCGAGGTATGCCGCGAGCTCACCGTCGGGGTGTGCCACCACCGTGGTGCCGCGGCCGAGCACGGTGTCACCGGTGAGCAGGGCGTGGTCGGCCGGCAGCGCGAAGGACAGGGAGTCTGCAGTGTGTCCGGGCGTGGCGACGACCCGCAGCTCGAGGCCGTCCACGCGGACCTCGTCATCATCGGCGAGGTCGTCGTGGCCACGGCCGAGGGCGCGTGTCGGGGCACCGGTCAGCTCGGCGAACCGGCCCGCACCCTCGGCATGGTCCGCGTGTGCGTGGGTGAGCAGCGTCTGCGCCACCCTCGCACCGCGCGCCTCGACGGTGGCCAGGACAGCGCGGAGGTGCAGCTCATCGAGCGGTCCCGGGTCGATGACCACGGCTTGGGTGCCACCCGGCTCGAGGAGTACCCACGTGTTGGTGCCGTCCAGAGTCATCGGCCCCGGGTTGGGACACAGGACGCACACCGCTCGAGGCGAGTACGGACCCCCGTGCCAGTCCCCCACGGCAGCAGACGGCTCGGGTGGGGGTGTCGGGGCTGAGGCACGGGTCATGGATGTCCGCGGCTCAGCGGGGCAGACGCGCTCGCAGCGTCAACCCGTCGGGAGTCTGGACCAGCTCGGGCTGGACGGGCGCGACATGGGGCCGCTCGGCGATGAAGGCCGCGGCCGACTGCGCCGCGGCGACCTCCTCGACGCACACCACGGTGGGCGGAAGCATGAGTGCCTGGCCGGCGCGCCAGGCCGCGAGCAGGTCGGCGGGCCGAACCCACCCGGCGAGGTCGGCCTCCGTAGTCTGGTCGTCGACCCGCTGGCCGGCCGGCACCGCCGCGCTGAAGAACCGGGTGTCGTAGCGGCGCGCCTCGAACTCCGGAGTGATCCAGTGCGCGCGGTACCCCAGCAGGTCGGAGCGCAGCACGAGATCGTGCGCCCTCAGCACCTCGGACAGCGAGGCCTCCCGCTGCAGCAGGCGCCGGCGCTGCTCCTGCCAGTGCTCACCGCTGACGTCGGCGACGACCTCATCCGCCGACGGCCCCGCGAGCAGCACGCCGCTCTCCTCGAAGACCTCACGCACGGCCGCAGCGACGAGCTCTCGCGCCGTCGCCTCCTCGACCTGCAGCCGCTCTGCCCACTCGGCGGGCGTCGGGCCCGCCCATGGCAGGGAGGGGTCGGCGTCGCGCGCGTCGACTCCCCCGCCGGGGAAGACCATCATGCGCGGGGCGAAGGCCATGGTGGCCACGCGCCGCAGCATGAAGACCTCGACAGCCGACGGGCCGTCGCGCACGAACATCACCGTCGCGGCGGCCTTGGGGGCCACCGGCTCCCGCGCGTCTGCGGCGGAGGCCTCCAGCCACGCGTCGGCGCGCTCACGCAGCGCCGGCGCGTCGCTGATCGGGAACTCGCGGACCCCCTCGGGGGTCACGTCGCGGGTCGCCTCGCCGGTCGCCTCGCCGGTCACCCGGTCGGTCACCCGGTCGGGCTCACTCGTCGGCGAGGGCGACGACGATCTCGACCTCGACGGGGGCGTCCATCGGCAGCACGGCGACACCCACGGCCGAGCGGGCGTGGATGCCGGCGTCACCGAAGGCCTTGCCGAGCAGCTCGCTCGCGCCGTTGATGACGGACGGCTGGCCGGTGAAGCTCGGGTCGGACGCCACGAAGCCCACGACCTTGACGACCTGGGTGACCTTGTCGAGGTCGCCGACGATCGACTTCACCGCGGCGATGGCGTTGAGCGCGCAGATCTCCGCGAGCTTGGCCGCGTCGGAGGCCGGTACCAGGCCGTGACCGTCGCCCACCTTGCCGGTCTGGGCCAGCTGCCCCGAGACCATCGGGAGCTGGCCCGAGGTGTAGATCCGGCGGCCGTCCTGGATCGCAGGGACATAGGCAGCGACCGGCTTGGCGACATCGGGGACGGTCAGTCCCAGCTCGGCGAGGCGATCTTCGACGGCGGACATCAGGCCTTCTCTCGTTTCAGGTAGGCGACCAGCCCGGACCCGTCGGGACCGGTGAGGACTTGCACGAGCTCCCAGCCGTCCTCTCCCCACTGGTCGAGGATCTGCTTGGTGGCGTGGACGATGAGAGGCACCGTCGCGTACTCGAACTTGCGCATGCGTGCAGCCTAGCCACCGCTGGCACGATGGCGTCATGGCCCACCTCGAGGACAGAGACCCTGCGGCAGTGCTCGACGAACGGGCCGCCGCTCCGACGCGCACGACCGCCTACGGCCCCGACCCCGCTCAGGTGTACGACCTGCGCCTCCCCCACCCAGCCACCGGGCCGGTCCGCCGGCTCGGGGTCGTCGTCGTGCATGGGGGGTTCTGGCGCAAGGAGTACGACCGCGGCCACGCCGGACGGCAGGCCCAGGCGTTCGCCGACGCCGGCTACCCCACCGCCGTGGTCGAGTACCGCCGGCCCGGCATGCAGGGTGGCGACTGGCCCGGACCCGCCGATGACCTCGAGGCGGCTGTGGCCGCGATCCGCCGCGACCCGGACCTCGCCGCCGGCACGGGCGGACCAGCGGGCGGCCCCGGACCGGCCCGGCCCCTCGTGCTCGTGGGCCACTCCGCGGGCGGCCAGCTCGTGGCCTGGGCCGCGGCCCAGCCCTGGTCCCACGGTCTGCGTGGCGTGGTCAGTCTCGCGGGCGTTCTCGACCTGGCCCATGGCCAGGCGACCGGCGTGGGCGGCGGCGCGATCGACGCCCTCCTCGGCGGCACGCCCGCCCAGGCACCCCGCGCCTATGCCGCGGCCGACCCCGCGCGGCTGCTGCCCGGCATAGCGGTGGTCGTGCTGCACGCGCGGGACGACGACGTGGTGCCGTTCGAGCTCAGTGAGCGGTATGCCGCGGCCCACCACGGCCCGAACGTGCGCCTGGTCGACGTGCCCGGCGGCGGCCACTACGGGCTCATCGACCCCGAGAACGCGGCGTTCGCGCGGGTGCTCGCTGCGGTCGACCTGCTCGCCTCCTAGTCTGTCGGCATGCCTGAGGCCACCACCGACGACCACCGGGCGATGGCGAAGGTGCGGCTCCACGTCGTCACCGGCAAGGGCGGCACCGGCAAGACCACCGTCGCAGCCGCCATGGCACTGGCGCTGACGCGGCGTGGCAGGCGGGTCCTGCTCGCCGAGGTCGAGGGGCGCCAGGGGATCTCGCAGACGTTCGACGTCGCGCCGCTGGGCCACACCGAGACGCGGATCCTGCACGACCGCTCGGGCGGCGAGCTGTGGGGTCTGTCCGTGGACCCCAAGGAGTCGCTGCTGGAGTACCTCCAGAAGTTCTACAAGCTCGGTCGGGCCGGGTCGGTGCTGGAGCGCTTCGGCGCCGTCGACTTCGCCACGACCATCGCACCCGGGCTGCGCGACGTGCTCCTCATCGGCAAGATCTACGAGGCAGCGGGGCGGCGCGCAGGGCGGTCCGGCCTGCCGAGCTACGACGTCGTGATCCTCGACGCGCCGCCGACCGGCCGGGTGGTCCGGTTCCTCAACGTCAACGCCGAGGTCGCCGACATCGCGCGGATGGGCCCCATCCACGGCCAGGCCGAGTCGATCACCCGGATGCTGCGCAGCCACACGACCGCGGTCCACGTCGTCACCCTGCTGGAGGAGATGCCTGTGCAGGAGACCATCGACGCGCTGGCCGACCTGCGGGACGCCTCACTGCCGGTCGGGGCGGTGGTCGTCAACCAGGTCCGGGCACCCCTGCTGTCAGGGAGCGCGCTGCGCGCCGTCGGGGGCCGCACCTCGGCCGCCTTCAAGTCCTCCGTGCGTGCCGACCTCGCTGCCGCCGGGCTGAAGGCGACGGACGCCCTGGTCACCGGACTGCTGGCGGAGGGTCGTGAGCACGCCGACCGGGTGGCGCTGGAGCGGGAGCAGGACGCGGTCCTCGTCGAGCTCGGCAGACGCATGGTCCGCCTGCCACTGCTGGCCGAGGGCACCGACGCGGGCGGCATTGCCGTGCTGGCCGACGAGGTCGCCGAGCAGGGGATGGTCTGATGGCGACCAAGACCCCCACGCTTGACCTCGCCGCCCTGCTCACCGACGACCAGACGCGCATCGTCGTCTGCTGTGGTGCCGGCGGGGTGGGCAAGACCACCACCGCAGCCGCGCTCGGGGTATGGGCCGCGGAGCACGGGCGCCGCGTCGTGGTCCTCACCATCGACCCGGCCCGCCGGTTGGCCCAGTCCCTGGGCCTGAGCGAGCTGGACAACACACCACGGCCGGTCAAGGGGATCGACGAGTCGGCCGGCGGGTCTCTCGACGCCATGATGCTCGACATGAAGCGGACCTTCGACGAGGTCGTCGAGCTGCACGCGACTCCCGACAAGGCCGCCCAGATCCTCGCCAACCCCTTCTACCAGGCGGTCTCCAGCTCGTTCGCGGGCACGCAGGAGTACATGGCCATGGAGAAGCTGGGGCAGCTGCGGGCCGAGGCCGACCGCACCGGCCGCTGGGACCTCGTGGTGGTCGACACGCCTCCGTCGCGGTCGGCGCTGGACTTCCTGGACGCGCCCAAGCGCCTGGGCTCGTTCCTCGACGGCCGGTTCATCCGGCTCCTGGCCGCGCCGGCCAAGGCCGGCGGCCGCGCGGGATTCAAGGTGTTCAGCGTCGGGGTGAGCATGGTCAGCGGCACCCTCGCCAAGGTCCTGGGCGGGGACCTGCTCAGGGACGTCCAGACCTTCGTGGCCGCCCTGGACACGATGTTCGGCGGCTTCCGCGAGCGCGCCGACGTCACCTATGCGCTGCTCAAGGACCCCCAGACCGCTTTCGTCGTGGTCGCGGCTCCCGAGCGGGACGCGCTGCGTGAGGCGTCGTTCTTCGCCGGTCGGCTGGACGAGGAGGGTATGCCGTTGGCCGGTCTGGTCGTCAACCGCATCCAGCGCGTCGCCGCCCCATCCCTGAGTGCGTCGCGAGCGTGGGCGGCGGCCGAGCAGCTGGCCGAGGGCGACGCGCCCACCACGTCGGCGGCCACCACCGAAGGGCTGCTGCGCCTGCACGCGGCACTGGCCCAGGCCGCGGCCCGTCAGGAGGGGTTGGTGAGCCGGTTCACCGCCGGGCACACCGGCATACCGCTGGTCGAGGTCCCGGCGGCAGCCGAGGACATCCACGACCTCACGGGGCTGCGCGCTATTGCTGCGGCGCTGACGTCGGGCCGCTGAGGACCCCCTCGAACGGGGGTCGTGGGGTCAGGCGATCTCGGCCGGCGAGGTCGCCCGGGCCTGGGCGAACAGCGCCGCCCAGGAGGGGATGTTCGGCCGGCGCTTGAGCAGGGCGCGGCGCTCGCGCTCGGTCATGCCACCCCAGACGCCGAACTCGGTGCGGTTGTCGAGGGCGTCCGCGAGGCACTCGGCGATCACGGGACACCGCTGGCACATCATCTTCGCGGTCTGCTGCGCGGCCCCCTGGACGAACAAGGCGTCGGGATCGGCCTTCGCGCAGGCGCCGAGGGGCGCCCAGTCCTCAGTCCACACGATCGCCCCCTGCTGGGCGCTCCGAGATGGCGCGATGGTCATGGTGGTCCCTCCAGATACTTCTGATTCAGGCGCGTCAACCTGTTCCATATGTCCGTATCGACACTGAAAACGATAGAAAATCAAGGCACTTCATCGACATGGCCCATTCGTGTAGTTCTGTGTTGGCCAAATGGACTAGTCATTTGGAGCCAGTGTTCACCCCAACCTGACTAGCCCTGCGAGTCAGATGGTCACCCGCAGCTCGCTCCCTGCGGCGGGCGGCTCCCCGGCTCGCCACCCACTCCGCAGGCAGCGGCGGAGCACGGTCGTCCCACGTTCGGCGGTTACCCTGTCGTCATGGATGGACGGGTCACCAACTTCGGGAATGTCGTCAGCCTGCTCGCGGCTTTCGTCGCCACGGCTGTCGTCATGGGCCTGCTCTCGGCGGGTCTGCTGATCCCCGCCGTCGGTGCGACCGGCAACGTGGCGACCTCAGGGGTCCAGGCGTTCGACAACCTGCCGGGTGAGTTCACGAGCTCGCCGCTGTCGCAGCAGTCGAAGATTCTCGACGCCAAGGGCAACGTGATCGCGACGCCGCAGGAGGAGAACCGCATCATCCTCAACAACCTCAGCGACGTCTCGCCCATCATGCAGAAGGCGCAGGTCGCGATCGAGGACAGCCGGTTCTACCAGCACGGCGGCGTCGACCCCCGCGGCATTGCCCGGGCGCTCGTGTCCAACGCCCAGGGTGGCGGGGTGCAGGGCGCCTCGACGCTCACCCAGCAGTTCGTCAAGCTCACCCTCCAGGAGAACGCCCTCCGCAACAACGACCAGGAGGCGGCGAAGGCCGCCGTCGCGCGCAGCTACTCGCGCAAGCTCCAGGAGCTGAAGTACGCGGTCACCCTCGAGAAGCAGATGACCAAGGACCAGATCCTCCTGGGCTACTTCAACCTCGCGTACTACGGCGACCTCGCCTATGGCATCGAGGCGGCGTCGGAGCACTACTTCGGCATCCCCGCCAAGCAGCTCAACCTCCCGCAGGCAGCCCTGCTGGCGGGCCTGGTCCAGAACCCGAGCACCACCGACCCCGCCCAGTTCCCCCAGAAGGCGCAGGCCCGGCGCGATGTGGTCCTGGACCGCATGAACACCCTCGGCATCATCACCGCCAAGGAGACGGCGGCCGCGAAGGCCATCCCGGTGGCCAAGTCGCTGCACCTCAAGCGCCCGGTCAGCAACTGCGCCGCCTCGAGCCAGCCGTACTTCTGCAACTACGTCATCGACTACCTCAAGCAGCTTCCCGCGCTGGGTAAGACCGAGCCCGAGCGCATCAGGAACATCACCCAGGGTGGCCTGACCATCCAGACCACGCTCAACCCGGACATCCAGAAGGCCGCGATCCAGCACCTCACCGCGCGCGTTCCGATCGGCAACAGCGAGGGCATCGGCGCCGCCACCAGCATCGTGGAGCCTGGCACCGGCAAGGTGCTCGCGATGGCCCAGAACACCACGTACACCACGGGCGCCGGCAGCGAGACCCACGGTCTGACCCAGGTGAACTGGAACGTCGACCGCAACTATGGCGGTGAGAACGGCTTCCAGTTCGGCTCGACCGCCAAGATGTACGCGATCGTCACGGCGCTCGAGAACGGCACCCCGATCAACGCGATGATCGACTCGAAGTACGCGACCCCGACGCACCCTGCCATCTACAGCGTCGCCGAGCAGGGCGCCTGCCACTCCCAGGTCGCGTGGCCTGTCAAGAACGACCCGGGCATCACCGGCGGTCAGCCGCTCCCCTTCGCGTATGCCACGGCCCACTCGGTCAACACCGCGTTCGCCTCGTTGGTCCTCAAGCTCGGGACCCCGAACGTCCGCAAGACGATGACGACGATGGGCCTGCACTCCGGTGATGGTCAGCAGATCCCCTGTGGGCCGGCCGCCGTCACGCTGGGCGCCGGGACGGTCACCCCGCTGACGTTGGCCTCCTCCTACGCCACGCTCGCCGCCAACGGCAAGTACTGCCCCCCGGACCCGATCCTGTCGATCACCACCACGGAGGGCCACAAGCCGATCAAGCTGACCCCGCCGGCGTGCCGTCAGGTCATCGACCCTGACATCGCCAAGGGCGCGACCGAGCTGTTGACCAACCCGGTCAAGCCGGACGGCACCGGAGCGGCCGCCGCGCTGAGCGACCGTCCGGTGGCCGGCAAGACGGGTACGACGGACAACCACTACCAGTCATGGTTCGTCGGCTTCACGCCGCAGCTCGCCACGGCGGTCTGGGTCGGCACGCCGTACCACCAGTTCCGGATGAAGAACGTCACCCTGGCCGGCCAGTACTACGGCGAGGTCTTCGGTGGCACCATCTCCGCTCCCGTCTGGCACGACATCATGGCCCAGGCGTCGCAGGGCATGGCCGTGCGCCAGTTCGACCCGCCGAGCAGCAAGATCGCCAGCGGTGACATGGTCGCCATCCCCTATGTCAGCGGGATGAGCGTCGCTCAGGCCACGGCGGCATTGTCCGCAGCCGGGTTCTCAGCCCAGGTCACCGGGCAGACCAACAGCAGCCTGCCTCAGGGAACGGTGGTCTACACCACTCCCGGCGGAACGGCGCTGCGCGGGTCATCGGTCGGGCTGGTGCTCTCCACCGGTTACGTGCCACCCCCGCCCGCGCCGGCTCCGAAGCCCACGCCGACGGCGACCCCGACGACGACCAAGCCCGCCCCGACGCCGTCGACGACGTCCAGCGGGAAGGGAAAGAGGGGCAAGCACTAACCGTGGCGGGGCGACCGGTCGGCTGCCGCTAGCTCTTGGCGAGTGCGGCCTTCACGACGGCGGCCACCCGGCCGCCGTCGGCCCGCCCCGCGACCGCGCCCTGGGTGGCCTTCATGACCTGCCCCATCTGGGCCATGCCGGTCGCACCGGTGGTGGCGATCGCCTCCGCGACGATCGTCTCCAGCTCGGCGTCCGACAGCTGCGCGGGCAGGTAGGCGTCCAGGATCGCGAGCTCGGCGAGCTCACGGTCGGCGAGCTCGGGACGTGAGGCATCGGCATACGCGGTCGCCGCCTCCTTGCGCTTCTTCGCCTCCTTGGCCAGGACCTTGAGCACGTCGTCGTCGGTCAGCTCGCGCGACTCCTTGCCGGCCACCTCCTCGGTGGTGATGGCGGTGAGCACCATCCGCAGCGTGCCCGACCGCACCTGGTCGCGCTCGCGCATCGCCGTGGTGAGGTCGTGCTGGATGGTGGCCTTGAGGCTCGAGTCGCTCATGGACGCATCCTCTCAGGCGGGCGCAACAGCGATTTGCAAGGATGGGCGGGTGAACACCGTGCTCAGGTCCGTGGCTGGGGTGGTGGCGCTCGGCGCGGCCGGCATCGGGTACTCAGGTCTGGTCGAACGCAACGCCTTCACCCTTCGCCGGTTCACGGTGCCCGTGCTGCCGCGCGGGGCCACCCCGCTGCGGGTCCTGCAGATCTCGGACCTCCACCTCGTGCCCCGGCAGTCGCGCAAGATCGAGTGGGTGCGCCGGCTGGCCGCGCTGTCGCCCGACCTCGTCGTCAACACCGGCGACAACCTGTCGGCCCACGACGCCGTGCCGGCTGCGCTGCATGCGATGGAGCCGCTGTTCGAGTTCCCTGGGGTCTTCGTCATGGGGTCGAACGACTACTACGCGCCGATCCCCAAGAACCCGGCTCGCTACCTGACCCGCCGGCATGCGCAGGCGCCGCCGGGACGCATCGCCCTACCGACCGAGGACCTGCGCGCGGGCATGGTCGACGGCGGGTGGGTCGACCTCGACAACGCCCGCGCTGAGCTCAAGGTGGCCGGCGAGGTGGTCGAGCTCGTGGGCACCGACGACGCGCACGTGCACCTCGACCGGTATGCCGCCGTCGCGGCTCCCGCCTCCCCCTCGGCCGCGGTGACGGTCGGGGTGACCCACGCGCCGTACCAGCGGGTGCTCGACCCGATGGCTAGGGACGGTGCGCGGCTGATCATCGCGGGCCACACCCATGGCGGGCAGCTGGCGCTGCCGTTCTACGGGGCGCTGGTGACGAACTGCGACCTGCCGACCGACCGGGCCAAGGGACTGTCGCGCTGGTGGCCCGGCGCGGGACTCCGGTCAGCGCGCTCGTCCGAGGCGCCGGAGAGTGCCGCGTGGCTGCACGTCTCGGCCGGGCTCGGCACCTCCCCGTATGCGCCGGTGCGGTTCGCGTGCCGCCCCGAGGCGACGTTGCTGACGCTGGTGCCGGGGACCAGCTGAGGCGTGTCCGCCTTGCCGCTCGGCCGGTCGGTGAGCACACGGCATACCGATTGGGAGGGGTGCGTGCCGGTGGGCTATCCTTCACTGTCGCTGCCCTCGTTGGACTGACGCGGGCGGCGATTGCCACGGGGTGTGGCGCAGCTTGGTAGCGCGCTTCGTTCGGGACGAAGAGGCCGCAGGTTCAAATCCTGTCACCCCGACCACCACGTTTACGCAGGTCAGAGGCCTGCGGCCACGCCTTGCGCGGCGACGGTGAAGAAGCTCAAGCAAAGGCACGTCGAGGAAGTCCACTGTGTTCCGGCGCGCCTTGTAGGGGACGTCGGCGTCGATGAGGGAATGAACATCGGCCTCACGGCAGCTAGGTCGGCCGCACGACGACGTCGTGCTCTCCGGTGAGCGCTTCGATATCACCCTGGGCGGTGGCGACCAGCTCGTCCGCGAGATGCCGCAGCGCGCGAGCGACGGCCACCTCGTCCCCGATCTCGGGCACCGGCCGGTCGTGGGGTCCACGTGTGCTCTGACCGCGAGCCACGAGGTGATGTGGAGAGTCGGCCAGCAGGACTGCCTCTGCGTGCGTGTCGTCGGTGGACTCGAAGAGCCTGACGCGAACCTGCCAGTCGTGAACGTGGCGTCCTTCGTCGCGCGAGGCCGACGACGGACTCGGCTCGGGCACCATCGCCGGGCCTGCTGTCGCACCGGGCTCTGGCGTACCTGTGTGGTCCTCGCCGATGCGCAGGACCGAGCCCGGGCCCGGGAAGAACAGACCGACGTGTCCGTCACTCCACCGGATGAGGTACGGCGGCGTGCCGTCGGCGCCGTGGACCTCGAGGATCTCACCGTCACGCAGCGGTTCGTCCAGCGTTGCTGAGGCGAGGACGATCCGTTGTCCCACATATGCTTTCACGACGCTGACCTTCCTCGAAACGTGTCCCAGTGGCGTTGAACACCCGATGTGTGCCGCCTTTGCCCAGCATTCGTCCGACCGCTCGCGCGATGTAGTGCCGTTGGTCCTGCCGCGTGTTGCCAGTTCCCAACGCAGGAGTCCAGCTCGCCTTGTCCCCTGGTGAGAGTGAACCAGCGAAGCGGCCGCCTCGTTCTGCGCGGACACCCGCGCGCTGGTGCGCGCCACATACGAGCGCCTCAGCGTGGGCAAGCTCGGGTATACAGCGCTTCAGGCCCTCCTGCTGTGGCGATGCCGCGCCTGCGTGGGGAAGCTCCACCGTCGCTCCCACGCTAGGAAGCCCCAGTGGCGCGGAGCAGTGCCAGAAGTTCCCACGGGCCGGCAGGAAGCAGCGCACCTCAAGTGACCGTCCTCACACGGCTACAGGCCTCGGTCGGGCCCTTGGTCCCTAGTGGCAGCACGACACAGCCAGCAATCATCAACATTGCCACCGGATTTCGGCGGTGGTCGCGACGCCCTCGACTGGGCAGCACTCGAAACAACCGGCGGCCAAGGGTCCCGCGGAAGGTAGAGAACAATGAAGCGCAAGACATTCGATGCCCTGCTCACCAGCGGTGGGCTCGTGCTGGCCGTCATCCTGCTCTGCGCCGGTGGCCTACTCACCTGGGCAAGCACCTTCATCGGCGACCAGGTACATACCCAGCTCAGCGAGCAGCAGATCTTCTTCCCGCCCAAGGGACCCGCGACAGCCAGCCCGGAGATCGGCCCGTACCTGAACCAGTACGCGGGCCAGCAGCTCCTCACCGGCGCACAGGCCGAGGCCTATGCCGACCACTTCATCGCGGTTCACCTCAAGGAGATCGGCGGCGGCCTGACCTATGCTCAGCTCAGCGCCAAAGCACAGGCCGCACCCACGGACACCAAGCTGGCGGCAACGGTCGCGACGATGTTCAAGGGTGAGACCCTGCGCGGTCTGCTGCTGAACGCCTATGCCTTCGGCACGATGGGCGTCATCGCGGGGTTCGCCGCGCTCGGTGCCTTCATCGGCGCCGCGGTGATGCTCCTTCTGTCAGCGCTCGGCTTCGCCCACCTGAAGCGTGTTCCGCCCGACGCACAGCTTGGGGTGCCCAGCCCGCCGGCCTACGCACTCAGCCAAACCTGAGGCAGCTCTCACACGGGCCTTCATCGGGCATCCACCGGTGAAGGCCCGTGTTCTGCGTCCCACGCGACATTCGACGACACCCCGGCGGCACAGACTTCCCTGGCACACTGCCGACATGGAGCCGAGCTCGACGGTGCGCGCGCAGGTCGCGGACTCGTGGCTGCGCTCCGCAGCCGCGGGAGTCGTCGCGGACCAGGTCGAGGCGCCCATCACGATCGACGGCCAGTCCCTGCGGGATCATCGGGTGGCCCACCCGCTGGCCCAGGTCTTCCCGCTGCTCGACGACGTTCTCGGTCGAGCCGCGCGCGAGTGCGACGCGATCATGGCCGTCGCCGACTCCGCGGGCCAGCTCCTCTGGGTGTGCGGCACGCCGAGCGTCCTGCGCGGGGCCGAGCTCATCGGGTTCGTCGAGGGCAGCAACTGGGACGAGCGGATGGCCGGCACCAACGCGCCGGGCATGGCCCTGGCCCTCGGGGAGCCCGTCAGCGTCATCGGCTCCGAGCACTTCCGCTCGTCGGTGAAGCGCTGGAGCTGTGCCGCAGCACCGATCCACGACCCAGCGACGCATGCCGTGCTCGGGGTGCTCGATCTCACCGGCGGCGACGAGATCGTCGTCCCCCAGACCATGGCGATGGTGCGTGCCGCGGCACGGATGGCCGAGGCGGAGCTCGCTCGCGAGCTCGTGACGCGCGCGTATGAGACCCAACCCACCCCGTCGAGCTCACGACTACGCGTGCAGATCCAGGCCCTGGGGCGCACCGACGCGCTGCTGTCGATCGACGACGGGCGAGGCGCGCCGCACACCCTGCGGCTCAGCCCGCGACACAGCGAGATCCTGCTGTTGCTCGCGTCCGCGCCCCGCGGCCTGTCGGGGGACGAGCTCGCCGTGCTGCTGTACGAGGAGAACGTCTCAGCGTCGACGCTGCGAGCCGAGCTCAACCGGTTGCGGTCACTGCTGGGTGACGAGCTGTTGGCGTCCCGCCCATACCGGTTGACCTGCGAGGTCGCCGGAGACTGGCTGGCCGTCGAGGCCCAGCTGGCAGCCGGTGCACCTGGTGCAGCACTGCGGACCTACCGAGGCCCACTCCTTCCCGGGTCGACCGCCCCGGGCGTGACGCGACTGCGCGACGGCTTGAGCGGCTTGCTGCGCCGGGCTGTCATCGGCAGTGGCGAGGCAGACCTGATGTCGACGTGGACCCGGTCGGCGTGGGGTGAGGACGACTACGAGATGTGGACCACGCAGCTGGCCTGCCTCGGCCCATCCTCGCCGCTGCGCCCTTTGGTGCTCGGCCAGATCGCCCGCCTGGACCGCGAGCACGGCATCTGACCTCCGCCCGTGCAACGTGGTCGCAACGTTGCGCTGCCTAACGTCGTCCCATCCCCATCTGGGGCACCACCAATGACGTTGGGAGAACAGCGATGACGGTCTACGCACCCCCCGGAACCGAGGGCTCGAAGGTCACGGTCCAGCCGCGCTACGGGCACTTCATCGGCGGCAACTGGGTCGAGCCGAAGAAGGGCGAGTACTTCGAGAACATCTCACCGGTCACCGGCCGAGCGTTCACCGAGGTCGGCCGCGGCACGGCTGAAGACATCGAGGCGGCCCTGGACGCGGCCCATGCCGCCGCGCCGGCCTGGGGCAGGACCTCGCTGGGCGAGCGGTCCCTCATCCTCAACCGCATTGCTGACCGACTCGAGGAGAACCTCGAGATGCTGGCCGTCGCCGAGACATGGGACAACGGCAAGCCGGTGCGCGAGTCCCTGGCCGCCGACCTCCCGCTCGCCGTCGACCACTTCCGCTACTTCGCGGGCGTGCTGCGGGGGCAGGAGGGGTCCAGCAGCGAGATCGACCAGGACACCGTGGCGTACCACTTCCACGAGCCCCTCGGAGTCGTCGCGCAGATCATCCCGTGGAACTTTCCGATCCTTATGGCCACCTGGAAGCTCGCCCCCGCCCTTGCGGCCGGCAACGCAGTCGTCCTGAAGCCTGCGGAACAGACTCCCTGGTCGATCCTCAAGGTCATGGAGCTCATCGGCGACCTGCTGCCGGCAGGGGTCCTCAACGTGGTCAACGGGTTCGGTGTCGAGGCGGGCAAGCCGCTCGCCTCATCGAACCGTGTGGCCAAGGTGGCCTTCACCGGCGAGACCACGACCGGGCGCCTCATCATGCAGTACGCCAGCCAGAACATCATCCCCGTGACCCTCGAGCTCGGCGGCAAGAGCCCCAACATCTTCTTCGACGACGTGGCCACGTCGAGCGACGCGTTCTACGACAAGGCGCTCGAGGGCTTCACCATGTTCGCCCTGAACCAGGGCGAGGTCTGCACGTGTCCGTCACGTGCCCTCGTACAGCAGTCGATCTACAGCGACTTCGTCGGCGACGCGATCCAGCGCGTGGAGAAGGTGAAGCAGGGCAACCCGCTCGACACCGACACCATGATCGGGGCCCAGGCCAGCAACGACCAGCTGGAGAAGATCCTCTCCTACTTCGACATCGGCCGGCAGGAGGGGGCGAAGGTCCTGACCGGCGGTGAGCGCAACGTGCTCGACGGCGACCTCGCCGAGGGGTACTACGTCACGCCGACGGTGTTCGAGGGCACGAACTCGATGCGCATCTTCCAGGAGGAGATCTTCGGACCCGTGGTGTCCCTGACCGGCTTCTCCGACGAGGCGAACGCGCTGGACATCGCCAATGACACGCTCTACGGCCTCGGCGCCGGGGTGTGGACCCGGGACGGCTCGCGCGCCTACCGCGTGGGCCGCGCCATCAAGGCCGGCCGAGTCTGGACGAACTGCTACCACCAGTACCCGGCGCATGCGGCTTTCGGTGGGTACAAGCAGTCAGGTATCGGCCGCGAGAACCACAAGATGATGCTGGACCACTACCAGCAGACCAAGAACCTGCTCGTGTCCTACTCTCCCGACGCCCTCGGGTTCTTCTAGACCGATGACGACTGACCCGCAGACCCGGGTCGACTTCACCGGTGAGGCGGCGGACCTGCTCCGCCGCCTCACCGCGAAGCACGGCCCCCTGATGTTCCACCAGTCCGGCGGCTGCTGCGACGGCAGCTCCCCGATGTGTTACCCCGCAGGCGAGTTCATCACCGGCGACGCCGACGTGCTGCTCGCCGACCTCGCGGTGGACGGGCTGGCTGTGCCGGTCGAGTTCTGGATGTCGGTGGCGCAGTATGAGTACTGGAAGCACACCCATCTCACGGTCGATGTGGTCAAGGGCAGGGGCAGCGGCTTCTCCGTCGAGTCTCCGGAGGGCGTCCGGTTCCTCATCCGCTCGCGCCTCATGAGCGAGGCTGAGCTCGTGGCCTTCGGCCTTCTCGGGGACTGATGCCCCGGTTCACGACAGCACCTCCACCAGCTGTTCCACCCCCGGCGAGCCAGCACGGACCGGCTGTCCGACCCTCACAGTAAGCTGGACACATGTTCGATTCCGGGGGGATGTCGGCGGCCGAGGTGCGATCCGCCACGGTCGCGCTGGCGCAGTGCTCGACCGCAATGGTCGATCGCGAGCGGATCGACCTCATCAGCGCACTGGAGGAGCTGAAGGCAGCGGCCGCGGCCCTCCAAGCTCGCCTGTCCGTGGCCTTCGACGACTCCCAGCGCAGGCTGCAGGCAGCCCAGGGGGTGCCCGCACGCGAGCAGGGGCGCGGCGTCGGCGCCCAGCTCGCCTTGGCTCGGCGCGAGTCTCCACACCGCGGTTCCCGATACCTCGGCCTGGCCAGGGCCCTGGTGCGCGAGATGCCACGCACCATGGCTCACCTGGAGGCGGGCCGGATCAGCGAGTGGCGAGCCACGCTGATGTGTCGAGAGACGGCGATGCTGACCGTCGAGCACCGAGGCGAGGTCGACGAGCGGCTCGACGCCGAGCTGCCGAGCATGTCTGACCTGCGGCTGGTCCGTGCCGCTCGCGGGCTTGCAGCCACGCTCGACGCCGACTCGGTCGCGCGGCGCGCCGCTTGGGCCGCCCTGGACCGCCGCGTCTCACTCCGACCAGCACCCGACACCATGACGGTGCTGACCGGCTTGCTTCCGGTCGCCCAAGGCGTGGCCGCATATGCCGCTTTGGACCGCCATGCGCGCGAGCGCATCGCCGCTGGGGACGCCCGAGGGCGCGGTCAGATCATGGCCGACACGCTCGTCGAGCGGGTGACCGGGCAGGCCACGGCCGAGGCGCCCGCCATGGAGCTCCAGGTCGTCGTGCCAGTCCAGACGATCGCCGGCCTCGGGGACGAGGCCGCAGAGGTCGCCGGCTTCGGGCCGATCAGCGCTGACACCGCGCGGTCGCTGATCGCGACCAGCCTCGCCGGAGGTGCCCCGGTCTCGGTTCGCACGATGTTCGCCACGGCCGACTGCACCCAGCTGGTCGCGCTGGAGAGCCGCCGACGCCACTTCCCGGCGGGGCTCGCCCGGTTCCTCGCACTTCGCGACAAGATCTGCCGCACTCCCTGGTGCGACGCACCCGTCCGGCACAGCGACCACGTGCTCCCAGCCGGCCGTGGCGGTCCGACCAGCTCGACGAACGGACAGGGCCTATGCGTCGCCTGCAACCAGGCGAAGGAGTCGCCAGGATGGCGTGCCGAGGTGCTTGCAGACGGCCTCTCACCGGGCTCACCTCACCGCGTGCGTCTGACGACGCCGACAGGCCACAGCTACGACTCCACCGCCCCGCCACTGCTGGAGTCCCGCCGTGCCAGCTGAGGCCGGGGCAGGCTGATGCATCATCCCCGGCTCAAGCCTCCTGCCTGGCGAACGCCTCCCTCCCGAGCGACCTCAGGACGATGGCGTCGGCGTATCTCCAGAGAGCCGCTCGGCCATGACCTGCTCCCTGAGGATGTCGGCGTGCCCGCAATGCTGGGCCAGCTCGCGCAGCAGGTGCAGATAGATCCATCGCATCGGCAGCGGTCCGCGACGGTTGCCGCTCACGACGTCGTCCAGCCCCAGCCCGGCCCCCGCCGCTCGCGACGCCTCGCACGCGGCTCGGTACCCCTCAAGCACTGACGAGATCGTCTCCTCGGCAGACAGGTCGAACGACTCGTCGGGACTCGCAGGCAGACCGATCTCCTGGCGGGAGCGACGAGTGACGGCCTCGTCGAACCACACCCGCTCCACGAAGGTCGCGTGCTTCACCAGTCCCAACAACGTCGTCTTCGAGGGCACCAGCCTTCGGCGCGCCTCCTCCTCACTCAGGCCGTCGAGGCAGTGGAGCAGCGCCTCTCGGTGGTCGTCCACGAACGACTCGAGCTGGGCGTGCAGTGGCGCGTCGAACATCGCGGGGTCGAGGCTGGACGTCGGCATGGGGCCGAGGCTACCCACGCGGGCCCGCGGACAGGGAGCGGCGCACCACCGTCCTACTCACCTTGCAGGAGGCGCTGTCTCCACGACGGCCGAGGTATGCCGCGGTCGAGGGTCGCGCCCACGGTCGCCGACGACCGCCCGCTGAGGCGATCACCCCACGTCACCGCGACGCCACCGCACGGCTCACCGGCGGGCGCCGGCACGCTCACATCGCAGCCGAGCGACGTGACCTGGACGACCGCCCCGGGGAAGCCCAGCACCGTGACCGCGTTCGAGACTCGCGCCGTCGTGCGCGGACCCCACGGGGCGACGCCCGCCGACACGACGGCCCCGGGCACCACCACCTGTTGCGCCCGCAGGGAGCCGGTCACGGCTCGGACCAGGGCTCGTGAGCCGTCGAGCGCCACCTGCAGAGCTGACAAGGGGGCCGTGCCCACCGCCTGACCCAGCACGGCACCGACGACGGTCACGGGCCGGGCGCCCACTCGCCTCGTGGCGGCAAACAGCAGGCTGCCCCCGGCCGCCCGCGTCGACCCCGTCTTGATGCCGATGACACCGTCGGAGCCGAGCAGAGAGTTGTAGTTGGACACGACGCCGGCCACCGGAAGCGTCGCCGTCTTCTCGGCCATCACCGCCGCCAGGACGGGCGCACGGAGGGCCCGTTCGCCGACCAGTACCTGGTCCGAGGCGGTGCTGGTCGTCTGGGGGCTCAGGCCGCTCGCGTCGGCGTAGTGGGTGTGCGTCGCGCCCCAGGCGCGCGCCTGCCGGTCCATCTTGGCCACGAACGCCGGGACACTCCCCGCGTCCCACTGCGCCAGCATGTCCGCGACGTTGTCGGCGGAGGGCACCATCAGCGCCTCGAGCGCCTGCCGCTCGGTGATCCGCTCTCCGGCGACGACCGGAACCATCGAGTCGCCGGTGCCGAGCGCCGCAGCAAACGCCCGTTCGTCGGCGGGAGTCACGGTCAGCGACGGTCCAGGCGCGTTGCCCGCCAGGGGGTGGTCGCGCAGGATCACCAGGGCCGTCATCACCTTGGCGACGCTGCCGATCGGGACGGGCCCCGACTGACCATGGACCCCGGCCGTGCCGACACCCTCGACCACCATGGCTGCCTGACCGTGGGTCGGCCAGGGAAGCGCCACCGGCTTGCCAGGCAGCTGGACCTCAGCCGACGCCACCGGGCTCATGACGACCGCCGGCAACGGCGCACGCAGCCGGAGCGCTGCGAACCCGCCGCCCCCGGCGAGCACGACGCCTACCACGGCCGCTGCCACCCACCAACTGGGATGTCGCCGCCGGGAGGTCGCCACCGGGCGATCGTAGGGCCTCGCACCGACCATGCGAGAGGATGGTCGTATGCCGCACCCCTCGCCCTCCCCTGCCGGCGTCCGCGTCGAGCGCGTCGTGACCGCGGGCACCGTGCCCCGAGCCCACGGCGACCTCACCCTGGAGAACAACACCTGGGTCGTCGGCGACGACGACGAATGCGTGGTCATCGACGCCGGCCATGACGGCCGCGCCATCGTCAAGGCGATCGCCCGCGGTCGCAGGGTCAAGGCCGTCCTGGTCACCCACGGTCATTTCGACCACATCGATGCGGTCGGCGAGGTGTGCGACGGCACGCGCGCCCCGGCATACCTGCATCCGGCCGACAGGTTCCTCTGGGACGACCACTACCCCGTGACGCCCGACGAGGACCTGGCCGACGGGGCGACGCTCACGGTCGGAGATGTCGAGCTGACGGTGCTACACACCCCTGGACACACGCCCGGCTCGTGCTGCTTCCACGCACCCGCGCTCGCCGCGGTGTTCACCGGCGACACGCTGTTCCCCGGCGGCCCCGGGGCCACGCGGAACGACCACAGCGACTTCGCGACGATCATCGACTCCATCCGCGACCGGCTCTTCACCTTGCCGCCGGACACCATCGTGCTGCCCGGCCACGGTGACTCCACGGTCATCTCGCGGGAGGCACCGCAGCTGCAGGAGTGGGTCGACCGGGGCTGGTGAGGGCCTAGAGCAGCATGGTCCCCGCGAGGACGAGCAGCACGGCCGCGGCGTAGAGCAACACAGCGACCAGCACCACGGCGAGGGCTGTGTGGCCGATCCACCACCGCGAGTCGTGGCGTGGCAGGTCGACGTGCAGGTGAACGAGATCCGTGCGCATGGGGCGCACCCCCTTCGTCAGTACCCGGCTTCCTTCGAGGGTAGCCCAGGACCGCAGCCGACAGGCCCATCCCACGCTGATGCGCACTGGTGCAGGCCGAAGCTGACCGCCGCGCGCCAAGGGGGCCCGCCACAAGAGGGGCGGCGGGAACAGCTCAGCTCAGCCGGTGTACCCCTCGACGACCCGGGCGTCGCGCACCTGGGCCTCGTCGGGGTTCTCGCCGAACTCGCGGCGGGCCCGCCGCTGGCGCAGGAGGTCCCAGCACTGGTCCAGCTCGACCTCGACCCTGCGCAGGCGCTCGTGCTCCTCGCTCACGCTGATCTCGCCGTCCGTGAGCTGCGAGCGCAGCCCGTGCTCCTCATCGATCAGCCTCTGGATGCGCTGCTGGATGTCCATGTCATCGGCCACCCCGCCACTATCGCACCGGCCCCTACCGCTGGCCAGGGTCCGCTGCTTTCATGGACGGGTGGCCCCTGAGGGTGTCCGGAGCCGGGAACCGCTGGCCTGCGTCGTGGTCAGGGGTGGGGGCGTTGCGGCCCTGGCCCAGGCGGTGACGCGCCTGGGACCCCGGCTGACCGGCTCGGCCGTCGTGCTGGCCCACCTCTCGCAGCCCACGCCCGTGAGCGCAGCGGTGGTCCACGAGGTGGTGGACCTGCTCGTCGAGGGGGGCTGTGACGAGGTGGCCGTCGGCTGGTCGCTGCACACGTTCGACCGCGACCGCGGGCAGCGCTCGGTGCACACCCTGGCCCAGCTGGCCGGCATACGTGGGCGAACAGGTCGCGGGCGCGCGTACGAGCTGCTCGACCTCGGGTCCGAGACTGTCGCGGCGCCCGTGCCGGAGACCAGCGTCCTGAACGGCCGGCCGGTCTCGGCAGCCTGGGCGCGAGCGGCCACGAGGGTGGTCGTGGCGCGCGCGGTGACCGACCTCGTCGACGGGTATGCCGGGTGCCTGACCACGCTGCTGGGCGCCGCACCCGAGGTGGCCGGCGCCGAAGCCGCTGACATGGCGACGGACCTGCTGGCCCACCTGCCGCCCACACTCGTCGTGGTCGACGCGCTGCGGCCGAGCGTCGGCGCAGACGGAGCGCGGCTGCCCGACCTCCTGGACTGCGGTGACCTCGTGGCGGCCACGGACGCCCTGGCTGCCGACACCGCCCTGGCCGCGTTGCTCGGACAGGACCGGGCCGCGTCGCGGCTCGTCGAACGGGCTGTGGAACGCCTGCGGTCGCCGCGCGGCGGCATAGACGGCGTGCTGACGCCCATGAAGGGCGCGCGTCATGCCCACCCGCTCGCCGGCTCGGCTGCCCGGCACCTCGCGGCGGACCCTCGTTGGGAGCGGGTCCTGAGCGCGGCGACCGGCGGCCCGGACGAGGGCGCCGAGGCCGGCGACGCGGTGCTCGGGGCGATCCGCGCGGTCGTCACCCCCCTGGTGGCCGCAGCGGACGATGCGATGGGGCAGGCCGGGCTCACCGCACTGCTGGGCGTGGCCGCGGCCTCGCACGAGGGCGTGCAGGCCTGGTCGACCGGGCTCGACAAGAGCAGGGTGGACCGACGCGAGGTGTCGCTGGGGTTCGACCCGATGTCCTACTCCCCCAAGGAGTACGACGCGCTGCCCGAGTTCTTGGCTCCGTTCGAGGAACTCCTCGACGGCGTATCCGCCAACGCCGACGGGATGCGGTGGCGGCTCGTCGACGGAGCGACCGTCTTCGAGATGTCCCGCGACCTTGCTGCCGACTTCGACCAGTTCGTCGCGCGGGTGGACGTGGCTGCGGGGATCAGCCTGATGGCCGACTATCTCGGCGGTCGTCGCGTCACGGTGTCGGCCGATGGGGAGCCGAGCTCGCCCGGCTCGACCCGCCAGGCCGAACGCAACCTCTATCTCCCGCAGCCGAACTACCTGGCCGTCTGGGGAGGTCGGCCGATCGACGTCTGCAAGATCGAGCTCGTCGAGCGCGATGCGGACCGGCATCGCCTGACCTGGCGAACGACTCACAGCCCCAACGGCTCAGCGACCTACGACGACGGCAGCCTGACCTTCACCAGGCTTGGCGCCGGAGCCTCGGGAGGTACGCGTGCCACGGTGCGGGGACGGCAGCTGTTCACCCTGCCGCCCGCGTGGGCCGGGGTCGACCTCACAGCGGTACCGGAGCTGCGGCACCCGTTGCTGGAGGACGCCTATCGCCGGTTCTTCACGACGACCTTCGACAACCTGGAGGCCTGCTTCGAGGGTCGGGAGTTCCGGATCGGCCGCCCACCACCTGATCCCACCGGACCGCTGGCGACCCAGTCGCTGGACCTGATGCTCGGTCTCGCCCGCGACTGGCTCGGCACGGCTGACGGCCCGGGCCAACGGCTGGAGACCGTCGTCGACCCACAGGGCTTCCGGCACGCCAGGGGGGCGCGGTGAGAGTGGCGGTCACCGGCGCCACCGGCATGGTCGGCGGCCAGGTCGCGCGCGCGGCCCTGCAGGCAGGTCACGAGGTCCGCGCGGTGACCCGCGACGGTCCTGCGGTCGGCACCCTACGCATTGGCGAGGACACCGTCGAACGGGTCACCGCACCCCTCACCGACCGCCGCCGACTCGCCGTCGCCCTGACCGGCTGCGACGCCCTCGTCCACTGCGCCGCCGTCTATGCCTTCGGGGGCGCCCGGGCCGCCGAGGTCGAGCAGGTCAACGTCGACGGCACCCAGGCCGTGCTCGAGGCCGCAGCCGACGCGGGGCTGGCGCGAGCCGTCGTCACGTCCTCGTCCGTCACCTGCGGGTCGAGCAGCATCCCGCGCGCGCGCGACGAGACCGACCACCTCGGCGCCGAGCCGGCACCCGCCTACTACGCGAGCAAGGTGAGCCAGGAGGAGGTAGCCCTGGAGACGGGGGGACGGCGCGGCATACCGGTGGTGCTGGCCTTGCCCACCGTCATCCTCGGGGGGCCCTTCACCCGGCTGGCCCCCAGCAACGCCATCGTCCTGCGCTATCTCCTGGACCCCACGCGGAGCACCTATCCCGGCGGCTGCAACGTCGTTGACGCCCGAGACGTCGGAGCCGGCCACGTCACGCTTCTGGAGCGTGGCATCGCGGGCGAGCGCTACCTGCTCGGCGGCGACGACGTCACCTGGCGCATGCTGCACACCCTGGTCGCCGAGCTCGCCGGGCTGCCCGGCCCCTTCGCCGAGATGCCCGCGGGCAGTGCGTGGACGGTGTCGGCAGCGACCGAGCTCTGGGCACGCGTGACCGGCACCGAGCCCCTGTCGACGCGGGACGAGGCGCAGACCGTGGGCAGGTACTACTGGTACACCTCGGCCAAGGCCCACGAGCTCGGGTATGCCGGGCGGCCGGCGCGCGCCGCCGTCGCCGCCTCGCTGGCGTGGCTGGCGGTGAGCCCGGACCTGCCACGCTGGGTGCGAGAAGGACTGCGGCTGCATCCGGAGGTGCGGGCCGCCAGGCCGCTCGTGCCTGGGCCACTGCCAGGCGAGCCGGCGTCCGAACCCCTCGGTGCGGCCACGGTCAGGACCCGACCTCCACGGTCACGTCCAGCGTCGCCTCGTCGCCCCCGCTGACCTCGACCGTGCCGACGTACCGCTCACCAGGCTGCACGAGCTCGGCGGTGAGCTCGGTCTCCAGGACCACCTGCTGCTCCTCCCCCGCGGGCAGCGTGACCTGGTCGGGGTCCACTGTGAGCGTCAGGGCGATGACCGTGCCGCCCAGGTCCCGCAGCTCACTCGGACGGAGCACGACCCTGCGGGCGCGAGGATGCTGGTTGGCCACCGTGACCGACGCGCGGGCGGTCTGGCCGGCCGCGCCCCGCAGAGTCACGGGCACATGTCTCCCGTCGAGATCATCGACCGCTCGGCCACCCTCCGGGCTGCCGTCAGCGGCGGCGCCGCGACGACGCGGCTGGTCCCGGCGAGCGCCGGCGCGTGCGCCTGCTGCAGAGGTGTCACTGATGATGCGGGCGGCCGTGCGGCTGCTGAGCGCCATCAGCTCACCCGCGTAGTCGAGGCCCAGCGCCCCGACCTCACGCCAGTACCGTGCGCCTTCACGGCTGACGGCATCGACGTAGGCGCGGCCGGTGGTCGTCCGGTCGACGTCACCCGCGAGGGTCGCCCGTCCGAGCTCAAGCGACTGTCGCGCGAAGCTGGCTTGCGCCTGCAGCGCCTGCCGCGCCAGCTCGGTGATCCGGGCCAAGGTCTCCTCAGAGCTCGAGGTCTGCTCACTCATTCCCGCCTCCTCAGCAGCAGCCGCAGTCACAACAGATGTCCACGGCGTCGCACCTGCCGGGACTCACGACGACCGCGACGCGAAGCGGTCGGCCGCACCCCTCGAAGCGCACATCGGCATAAGCGCTCACGGACTCGTCCACGTCCGTAGCGGAGGCTTGGGAGTTGTCGCCGGCCTGGTCGCCCGTGCCGCCGGTGTTCGCCACGTCCCCGCCGCCCACCGAGACCATGAGCCGGACCACTCGGTCCTCACAGGGGGCGAGCACCAGCTTCTCGGCCTCGAGGACGCCACGGACCTCCAGCGCCCGACCGCCGCACACCTGCCAGGGGCCGACGGCCAGCGTCACCTCACGCTCGCGACGCCACCGGTTGGACAGCCGGAACGGCACGACCCGCACCTCCCCCGCTCGTGCATGGACGACGACATCCGCCTCGGGCACGCAGCAGCCACACGTGTCACGACACCCCTCGCGCGCCTCGCGTCCACAGCGGCAGTCGCAACCGCAGTCGCAGTCGTGGCGACGGGGGCCGCAGTGGTCATGGTCGTGGTCGCAGCGGTCGTGCTGGTGGTCGTGGGGGTCGTGGTGGTGGTCGTGGCCGGGTCGGGAGCCGGGGCGGCCCGGCTTGCCTCGCGGCGCGGCAGCCGCCCCCCATCCCGGCGGCTGTGGCACGGCGCCGGCCCAGTCCTGGGCCCAGCGCGACCACTGGTCCCAGGCGGAGCCGGACTGGTCCACCCACTGCTGCATGGCCTGGGTCCATCCGTCGCGCAGCGTCGCGAGGTACTCGGTGGCCGAGGTGGGCGTTGACATGGGGGTTGCGGTGCTCATGACGGTGACTCCGATGCGGTGCGGGGAAGGATGATGACGTCGAGGTCGGCGAGGCCGACGGGGATGCGAGCGGTATGCCGCCGGGTCGGGTCCAGGTCAGGCACCTCCACGTGCCCGGTGACGCTCACGGTGGAGGCGGCCGTCGCGACCACGGCCTCGTCCAGGACCAGGGAGACGTCGGGGCCCGGGTCGGGGCCGCCGTCGTCGGTGCGAGCACGAGACAGCGCCGCCACGGTGACGTCGACGTTGCCCTCGTTGGTGACCTCGAGCTCGATGTCCTGGCGCCCCGGGCCGGCGAGGACCCGACGCGGGCTCACCCGCATGGCGAGGTGCGACTCCACCCGCACCACCGC
The DNA here is from genome assembly GCF_036000045.1 of Pedococcus sp. Lineage (GTDB taxonomy): Bacteria > Actinomycetota > Actinomycetes > Actinomycetales > Dermatophilaceae > Pedococcus. The sequence goes on along the minus strand of NZ_DASYGF010000016.1, from coordinate 25,166 downwards.
CGCCCGGCGTACCCCACCCACCTCCAGCTCTGCGGCATACTCACCGGGCGAAGTGGCCGGGTCGACCGAGAACGACACGGGCACGGCCACCGTCGCACCCGCCGGGATCACGGCACCCACCCCTGTGGGCACCGCGACCTCGCCGAGGCCGTGCAGCGCCGCCGCACGCACGGCCAGCTGGCGGTCGGCGGTGTTCTCGACGGTGACCGTGGTGCGCAGCTGGCCGGGAGGGCCGGTCAGCACCAGAACGGCGGGGTCACGCTTCACGGTCGGGTGGCCTCTGCGTTCTGCGCGGTCCTGTTCCTCGACCGTCGGCTGGCGGGCATGGCCGCGTCACCGGTCGACCAGGACGGGCCCGTGGTGCTCGGGCCTGACGTGGGTGCTCGTGCAGCCGCGCACGGTGATGGCGAACAGCTCGAACCCCAGGACGGACCAGGCCCACTGCTGCTCGTACGGCGTCGTGACCTCCGTCGCGGGCGGAGGCGCCAGCTCGAGCCGCACGCAGGTGTCGACCGCCACTGGCTTGAGGTCGACGCTCGAGGTCGTGTCGACGCTCGACGTCGTGTTCACTGTGGACGTGGTGGTGACGGGCTGAAGGGTGATGGTGGCGTCGCTGTGGACGGTGTTCTCCCCGGCCAGCGTGGTCGTGAGGCCGCCGGCCAGAGTCGCCGTCTCACCCCCGGCCAGAGTGAGCTTCATGTCGTCGAGCCCGGTCAGGGTCGAGGTCACGTCCGCGGTCACGTCACCGTGCAGCGGGCTGCCGCCGAAGATGGTGGTGTCGATCGAGTAGTCGGCCATCAGGGTGCTCCTGGTCTGGACGGTGTGGCTGGACGGTCAGAGGGTGGGGCTGACGAGGTAGGAGTGGTGGAAGCCGAGCCGCGGGTCGCCCCACGCGGGCAGACCGGGGTCGAGCTCCTGCAGCTCCGGCATGACGACCCGGTCGCGGATCTCCAGCGAGGGGTAGTCGTAGACGGTGATGTGGTTCTGGCCTCGGTTCGCCGTGAACAGCAGCGTCTGGTCGGCGGAGAGCTGGCACGCGTAGATGCCATCGAGCAGGGCGCCCCGGCTCACCCGCAAGGACTCGGCGAAGGCGTTGCTGTTGCCGAAGAACCCGGCCCGCATGAACGACTCGGTCAGGGTGGTGGCCGACTGACGCGTCAGCGCCCAGCTCTCGAGCGCACCCGGGTGCTCGTCGATGAGGCGGTGCCTGCTCAGGGTCAGCAGGTCGACGAACACGACGGTGTGGCTACCGCCCGTGCAGAAGATGAGCTCGGAGTCCGAGATGGTCACGTCCGAGTTGATGTGCGCCGGCACGTCGCGGTCGGCGGTCCAGTGCCGCAGCACCCGACCCTCCTCGGCGTCGATCTCGAAGGCGTACTGGCGCAGCCACGCCATGCCCCAGTGCTCCCAGTCGGTGCGGTCGGCCGGCGTGACGCGGAACGAGATCGCGTAGAAGACGTCGAGGACGGGGTGGCAGACGAGGTGCCAGCAGGTCGTGGGCAGCTCCACCCGGCGGACGTCTCCGGTCACCGTGTCGAGGATGCCGACCTCGCGGGCCTCCCCCCGGGTGGGATGGTCCATGCCGCCGTACACGATGTAGCGCCCAGATGCAGTGCGCTTCATCGCATGCGGGATCTTCAGTCCGTGGGGAGCGACCTGTTCGGCCTTGGTGAGCCGGTTGAGGTCGAACTTCCACAGGTGCTCGCCGATCGAGGTGACGAACTGCGTGTCGTCGAGCCAGACCAGGTGGGTGCTGCCCTTGATCGTGGTGTCCGGAACCTCGAAGCGCAGGGTCGAGATCCGGTCCGCCTCCTCGAGGGTGGCCAGGTCGTAGAACAGCAGGTGCTGACCGGTGTTGCCGAGGAAGCCGACGCGCCGGCTGGGGTCGGCACTCGGGGCATGGCCACCGGAGGCGCCGGGGAAGTAGGCGATCTTGTAGGCGTGGTCACCGCTGACCGGGTCGTAGCGGAAGAGGCACACGCCGGCCCTGCCCTCGAGGCCGTTCAGCCCGTTGCCGTCGAGAGCGACGTGAAAGGCGTATGGATAGCTCCGCACTGGCATCCCCGGCCCGCTCGAGTACCCGGGGTTCCCGGACGGGCCCCCGCATCACACGGTACCGGGAGGCCAACGGGCCCGATAGGGCCCAACGCCAGTCGAGTGGAGCCATTCGCGTTCATCCACAACGGTTTTGAGAGGGTACGTCGCGAATGCGAGGGTTGTCAGGTCAGCCCTTGAGCTCCGGGAACTGGTCGTCGCGGAACTCCTCGGACAGCGACGCCCCACCGTCGAACGCACGCTGCTCGCGGTCCCGCAGCTCCACCCGCCGGATCTTGCCCGAGACGGTCTTCGGCAGCTCATAGAACTCGATCCGGCGCACCCGCAGATACGGCGCCAGGTGAGCGCGGGCATACCCCAGGATCGCTTTGGCGGTGTCGGCATCGGGCTCCCACCCGGGCGCCAGGGCGACATAGGCCTTCGGCACGGCCAGGCGCGTGGCATCCGGCGCCGGGACGACAGCCGCCTCGGCCACGGCGGGATGCTCGATGAGCACGCTCTCCAGCTCGAACGGCGACACCTTGTAGTCGCTGGCCTTGAACACGTCATCGGTGCGCCCGATGTAGGTGATGTAGCCGTCCGCGTCTCGCTGCGCCACGTCGCCCGTGTGGTAGTAGCCGCCCGCCATCGCCTCGGCCTGGCGCTCGGGGTCACCGAGATAGCCCGTCATGAGGTTGACCGGGTGTTGGGAGAGGTCGAGCACGATCTCGCCCTCCTCGGCCGGCTCGCCGCTGAGCGGGTCCACCAGTGCCACGGGCACGCCCGGCATCGGCCGGCCCATCGAGCCGGGCTTGAGCGGCTCACCGGCGATGTTGCCGATCTGCAGGGTGGTCTCGGTCTGGCCGTAGCCGTCGCGGATGGTCAGTCCCCAGGCGTGCTCGACCTGCGTGATCACCTCGGGGTTGAGCGGCTCACCCGCCGCCAGCAGCTCGCGCAGCTGACCGGGGCCGCCGCTCAGGTCGGCCTGGATGAGCATGCGCCAGACCGTCGGCGGAGCACAGAACGTCGTGACCCGCGCCTGGCGAAGCTGCTCCAACAGGGCCGCCGCGTCGAACCTCGCGTAGTTGTAGACGAAGATCGTCGCCTCGGCGATCCACGGGGCGAAGAAGCACGACCACGCGTGCTTGGCCCAGCCGGGCGAGCTGATCGCCAGATGGACGTCACCCGGCCGCACGCCGATCCAGTACATCGTCGACAGATGTCCCACCGGGTACGACGTCTGGGTGTGCTCGACCAGCTTGGGCTTGCTCGTGGTCCCCGACGTGAAATAGACCAGCAGCGGGTCCGACGCAGCGGTCACCGTGTCGAAGGCGTGCGGCTGCGCACGCTCGGCGTCGGCGTAGCTCGCCCAGCCCTCGACCTCTCCGACGCAGATGCGCAGGTAGTCGCCCGGCACCTCCTCGAACTTGGCCGCATCGCCCTGGTTGGCCACCACCACCCGCGCGCCACCGCGGTCGATGCGGTCGCGCAGGTCGTCCGGACCCAGGGCTGCCGTCGTCGGCATGATGACCGCACCCAGCTTGGCCACCGCGAGCATCGTCTCCCACAGCTCCACCTGGTTGCCCAGCATCAGCAGCACATGATCGCCGCGGCCGACGCCCAGCTCGGACAGCCAGACCGCGACCTGGTCCGAGCGCGTCGCCATCGCGTCGAAGCTCACCCGGCGCTCGAAGCCGTCCTCCTCGACGATCCACAGGGCGGTGCGGTCGTTGCCGCGCGCGATGGCGTCGAACCAGTCGATCGCCCAGCTGAACCGCTCCCCCACGTCGGGCCAGCGGAACTCGGCGAGGGCCCGGTCATGCTGCCCGGCGAGAGCGACGAGCGTGTCACGAGCCTGGCGGTATGCCGCGGTGCTGGCTGCGGTGCCGGAAGGCTTGCCCGCGGGGGTGGCGGAGGGGGTCGATGAAGTCATGGCCCCGACCTTGCTACGCCTGGCCGAGGTCGGCAAGCAGCTCGGTGAACCAGGGCGTGCTGGGGTCGAAGGACTTGCCGCCCTTGATCCGCTCGAACTCGATCACCCGCAGGTCGTCACCACGCTCCTCGTCGTGGCCCACGACTCCGGACTCGCCCCGCAGTGCCGCGTCCACGGCATACGTCGCGCAGTCCCGGATGAGCTCGAGGTCGGCGTCGTTGGCCGCGGCGGACCGCGCGAAGTACCCGCTCTTCTGGACGAGCACCTTGTCGGCGCCCAGCTCCGCGGCGAACTGCTTGGCGAACCACGCGCCGGGGTTGACCTTGTCGAGCTGCACGTGGCCGAAGGGGTCGCGCGGCACCTCGTGGCCGGCCTGCTCCATCGACGCGACGATCTCGGAGATGCCGGCCCCCTCGGAGATGAACAGGTTCACCCCGTCGGACTCGTCCATGACCGCACGCAGCCGCTTGGCCTCCTGGGCGATGTCGAAAGGCCGCTCGGGGATGAACACCCCATGCACGTCCCAGGCTTGGCGCGAGTTCTCGAGCCAGCCGGCGAACTCCTGGCTCCGGACCCACTGGTGATACGCCGTGGCCGTGGCGGCCGTCAGCCAGCCGCAGTTGCGCCCCATCACCTCGTGGACGACGAGCATGCGCGGGTTGGACGAGTGCTCCGCGAGGATGTTGCGGGCGAAGATGGCGCCCTGCTCGGCGGCCGTCCAGGCCCCGAGGGACTGGCGGATGGGCACGATGTCGTTGTCGATCGTCTTGGGGAGGCCGACGACGGTGAGGTCGTGGCCGCTCGTGCGCAGGTAGGCCGCCAGGTCGGCGGCGGTGCCGTTGGTGTCGTCGCCGCCGATGGTGTGCAGGACGTCGACGCCATCTCGGGCGAGCTGGTCAGCGGCGACGTGGAGGGGGTCCTGGCCTGGCTTCACCAGGCCCCGCTTCACGCAGTCCTCGACGTTGGTGAGCTTGACCCTGCTGTTGCCGATCGGACTCCCACCGAACCGTTGCAGCAGGTGCGCCGCGGCCCGCACCCGCTCGTCCACCTCGACGGAGTCGCCCGTCAGGAGCCCGGCGTAGCCGTCGCGGTAGGCGATGATCCGCAGGTCCGGCGCGACCTCGGTGTACCGCTCGATGAGGCCCCCAACGGCTGCGGACAGGCATGGGGCAAGGCCCCCGGCGGTCAGCATGGCGACGGTGCGCACGGTCATGGGCCCACTCTGCCAACTCTGGGTCGTTGCGGCCACCGCGATCAGACCGCCGTATCGCGCCTCGTCGCAGTCAGCTGATCGACATCACCGCGCTGGGCCCCTCCCACCGCATGACGGCGCGCAGCGCCCCACTCGGCAGCGACACGCAGCCCGCCGTGCCTCCGCCGGTGTCGACGTGGAAGAAGATCGCCGACCCCAAGCCCGGTGTACGGGCCTCGTTGTAACCGATGACCTGCGCGTATGTGTACGCCGGGCTCTTGAGGAGGCTCTCGGCCGAGCTCCAGCGCCCATCGGCCGGGGTGCGTTGGTGGGTGTTGTAGAGGCTCGAGCCGCTGTCGTCCACCCAGACGTCGTGCGAGTCGACGACGAACCAGCTGCGTGCCAACCCCGGGTTCCCGTAGACGCCGAACCCGCCACGCAGGGGGAAGGTGCCGGCCGGCGTCCTGAGGTCGCCCTCCCGCTTGGACCAGCTGACGCCGTTGATGCCCACGTGGCCGTAGTAGGGCCCGAGGTCCAGGACGTATCCGGACCCGGAGCGGTGGCAGGCCCGGACGACGGCCTGGGAGCCGATCCCCTTCACGAGCACCACCTGGTATGCCGTGAGGCCGCCGGGGACTGCGCAGGTGGCGCGTGGGGGTGCAGCCGGAGCGGGAGCGGCCCGGACCGGGGTCGGCGCGGGCCGCGGGGAGGGTGTGGTGGTGGGACGCCCGGGCCTCGTCGGCGCCGTCACGCGATGCGCGGTCGGCCCTGCCGTCGTGTGGGCCGTGGTGCGTGCTGTGGTGGGCGTGGGGGCGGTCGTCGGGCTGCTTGTGGTGCTCGTGCTGGGGCCGCTCCCGCTGGATGCGGCGGTCGCCGCGGGGCGGTGGGAGCAGGCGGTGAGCAGGAGCGCAACGGTGGTGAGCAGGACGGCCGGCGCGGCGGCATACCTGCGGTGGGCGGTGCTCATCGCTCGAAGTGCTGGTAGTCGGGCTTGGCCCACAACCCGCCCCAGTGCATCCCCTGGGCGGTGAAGGCGCGGACCGCGGAGCTGGAGCTCGACGAGAACACCCCCGGCGCCGGACCCCGCCGCACGAGGAAGTACCGCTGCGGGTACACCGTCCCGTCGTCGGCGACATAGGGGTTCTCGAAGTCGTTCACATCGACCGCCGTTCCGTAGGCATGTTTGCTGTAGACCCGACTGGCCTCCTGGCCACCGACATAGCGGCAGTTGAACGCGGAGGTGTTGTCAGCGGACATCGCTGCGTAGTCGTCCGCCCCGGGCCCCTTGGGGTTCCGGCCCCAGCTCGAGTCCATCGGCCGCATCTGCCTGATGCGGAACTGCTGCCCGTAGAGCCCTGCGAAGGCCTGGGCTGCCACTGTGGCGATCGTCGAGCTCACGACCACGCCCCCACGGGACCGGCGGCCGTCGAAGCCCCAGAAGTTCACGCTGACCAGACGCAGCTGCGAGCGGCCCACGGGGCAGCCTGGGGTCCACGAGTACCCCACCATCCGGCTCCAGAGCGCGTCCGGCACGGCGGAGACGACGGGGTTGGCGCCCGCACCCACTGCCGGGTCGTTGCGGGGGAAGCGCACCGAGGGCTCCGCACCGGCGAGCGCGACGGCAGGCAGGGTGCCGGCCGGCGGGGTGACGCCCGTTCCCGGGCTCACGCTGGGGCTGTGGCTGGGCGGGGTGGTCGCTCTGTTGGTCTGGATGGGAGGCCTCGTGGTGGTGCGGGTGGCCGCGGTGGTCGGGCTCGGGCCCGGTCCTGAGGACGAGCCGGAAGGGGCGACCGACCGGTCGTGGCCCGTCGAGCGGACCGGGCCGGACGCCGCGCAGGCCGACACCGCGAGGGCGACCGTCAGGGCACTCAGCAACGGCAGGGCACGAGCATGGCGAACAGTCATCGGGGCACCACTGTGCCCTCTTGACCCCTGGGCGAGCCAGTTGGGGCCGCCGTGCGCCCGAGGGGCCGGACGGCCGGGCCTGCGAACGCCAGCCGGCTCAGCTCACTGGCAGGGCCGGGCCACGGTCGGGGTCACGGGCTTGGTCCGCGGCGGCAGCGGCGGAATGTTCGCCGGGTCGGTCAACGCCGTGTACGCGTTGCCCAGGACGAGGTCCACCCCCTTGCCCGCGCGGCCGTCCTTGACCAGCTGGGCGCCCGGCACGTGCTCCTGCAGCAGGGCCGCAGCCAGGTCGCCTTCGGCGCCGTAGCGGATGATGGCCGTGCCCATCTGCAGCGTGCGCAGAGGATCGTTGGAGACGTCCTTGATGACGAAGCCGCGGGCCTTGAGCTGGTCGGCGACGACCTTGGCCAGGCCGGTCTTGTAGGTCGTGTTGTAGACGTTGACGCGGACCTCGGAGGGAATCGGCTTGAGCCGCGCGGGAATCGGCACCATGGAGGTGTAGCCGATGCCGACGACCACGTCGACGCTCTTGCCGGCCCGGCCATCGTCGAAGAGCTTGGCGCCAGGGATCTGGGTAGCAACCAGGAGGGCCTGGTCGAGGCCTGTCGGGCCATGGTGGATCACGGCACTCTCGGTGACGTACCAGGACTCGGGGGCGTTGCTGATGCTGCCGATCGAGAACCCTCGCTTGGCCAGTCCGGCGGCGACCTCGCCCGCCATGCCTTCCTTGCCGGTCGCGTTCATGACGTTGGCGACGAAGGACGCGCGAGCCGGGGCAGGGACGATCTGGGGAGCGCAGGCCCGTGGCGGTGGGGGCGGGGACATCCAGCCGGCCGAGTAGGCAGCCGTCAGGCTGGCCGTGCCGAGGAGCACTCCTGGGATGGTGACGAACAGAACTATCTGGCGGAGGCGGTGGGTGCGCCACTTCTCCGTCGCGGTGAGTTCTTCGTCGCTCATCTGGCTCCCCCTGGATACCGGTTCCTGTTAGTCACAATCGTCACACCAGTCACATCAGTCGCACCCTTCACGACACGCGGCGACGGCGATTGTCACCGTGTCGTGATCAACCCCATGGCCCCATTGCCCCCACAAGGGCCCGTCCCCCGTCGTGACCCCGCCCCGTCATGATCTCATGACGGCCATCGTCTCAGCCCGCCAGGTCTCCTGCGACGAGCTCGGCCACCTGCACCATGTTGAGGGCCGCCCCCTTGCGCAGGTTGTCTCCACAGATGAAGAAGTCGAGGGTGTTAGGGAAGTCCAGCGCCTGGCGCAGCCGGCCGGCGAACCGCGGGTCGGATCCCACCGCATCGGACGGGGTGGGGAACTCCAGGGTCTCGGGATCGTCCAGCACGACCACTGCCGGCGCCTCGACCAACGCCTGACGAGCCTGGTGGACGTCGATCCGCCGGGCGAACGTCGCGTGGACGGCCACCGAGTGTGCGGTCACCACTGGAACGCGGACGCACGTCGCCGACACGCGCAGGTCGGGGAGGCCGAGCACCTTACGGGTCTCGTTGCGGATCTTCAGCTCCTCGGTGGTCCATCCGCCCTCGTCCGCCGACCCGATCCACGGCACGACGTTGAGCGCCAGGGGTGCGGGGAACGGCGAGCGCTCGCCCAGCTCGTGCTCGATGAGCCGGCGCACGTCGCCCGCCTGATTCCCCAGCTCTCGGTGCCCGGCCACCACCTCGAGCTCGTCGTAGAGCCTGGCCATCCCGACGCGGCCGGCCCCGGACGCCGCCTGGTAGGAGGCGACGACCAGCTCAGTCAGCTCCCAGCCCGCATGGAGGACGGCCAGCACGTCGATGATCGTCAGCGTCGTGGCGCCCGGGTTGGCGATGATGCCCTTGGGGCGGTTGCGGATCTGCGCCGGATTGACCTCGGGCACCACCAACGGGATGTCTGGGTCGCCCCGCAACGCCGAGCTGTTATCGATGACGACCACGCCCCGAGCGACCGCTACGGGAGCCCACTCGGCCGCCAGGGCCGCGGGGACGTCCAGCATGGCGATGTCGACGCCGTCGAAGAAGTCGGCGGTGAGCTCCTGGATGACCAGGTCACGACCACAGACGGACAGCTCGGTGCCGGCATCCTCGTGAGCGGCCGCCACGCGGATCTCGCCCCAGATGTCGGCCCGCATGGCGAGCACCTGCTGGGTGACACGGCCGACCGCACCCGTCGCGCCGACGAGCGCCAGGGTAGGGCGCCCACCACGCGACGCGAGAGAGGTCAACGGCCGGTGCCTCCGTAGACGACGGCTTCGCCCTCGGCGGAGTCCAGCCCGAACGCCGTGTGCACCGCCCGCACCGCGTCGTCGAGGACGTCTGCCCTGGTGACGACAGAGATACGGATCTCGGAGGTGGAGATCATCTCGATGTTGACCCCGGTGTCTGCGAGCGCCTTGAAGAACGTCGCCGAGACTCCCGGATGCGAGCGCATGCCGGCACCGACCAGGGACAGCTTGCCGATCTGGTCGTCGTACTGGATCGACGCGAAGCCGACGGAGTCCTGCACCTTCTTCAGGGCGTGCACGCCCGTCTGCCCGTCGGTCTTCGGGCAGGTGAACGAGATGTCGGTCAGACCCGTGTCGGTGGCCGAGACGTTCTGGACGATCATGTCGATGTTGATCTCGGCGTCGGCGCAGGTCTGGAAGATCTCGGCGGCCTTGCCGGGGTGGTCGGGCACGCCGACCACGGTGATCTTGGCCTCGCTGCGGTCGTGGGCGACACCGGCGATGATCGGGGCTTCCACGGTGTCTCCTTCGGTGGTGTCCGTGACGATGGTGCCCTCCTTCGCTGAGAAGGAGCTGCGAACGTGGATGGGGATGTTGAACCGCCGGGCGTACTCGACACTGCGCAGGTGGAGCACCTTGGAGCCGGACGCGGCCAGCTCCAGCATCTCCTCGTTGGAGATGCGGCTGATCTTCTTCGCGGCGGGGACGATGCGCGGGTCGGCGGTGAACACGCCGTCGACGTCGGTATAGATCTCGCAGACCTCGGCTTCGAGGGCCGCGGCGAGCGCGACGGCGGTCGTGTCGGTGCCCCCACGGCCGAGCGTCGTGATCTCCTTGGTGTCCTGGCTGACCCCTTGGAAGCCAGCCACGATGACGATGTGCCCCTTGTCGAGGGCGTCGGTGACGCGCCCCGGGGTGACGTCGATGATCCGGGCCTTGCCGTGGCTCGAGTCGGTGATGACCCCCGCCTGGCTCCCGGTGAACGACCGAACGGTGTAGCCCAGGTCGGCGATGGCCATCGCGACGAGCGCCATGGAGATGCGCTCCCCCGCGGTGAGCAGCATGTCCATCTCACGCGGGGGTGGCTGCGGGCTCACCTCGTTGGCGAGGTCGAGGAGCTCGTCGGTACTGTCACCCATGGCCGAGACGGCGACGCAGACGTCGTTGCCGGCCTTCTTGGCCTCGACGATACGGCGGGCTACACGCTTGATGCTGGCGGCATCGGCCAGCGAAGAGCCGCCGTACTTCTGGACGACGATCGGCACGGTGAGACTCCCGGACGGTGCAGGGGGTGCGGAGCGGCCAGTCTAACGGTGGGTTCTCCCGCCCTTTCGGGCCGCCGTATGCCGGACACGCAGCTCAGGGGTGCAGCGCGTCGAACTCGGCGTCCGCGACGGTCTCCTCGTCGGCGTCGAGGCGGATGTGGCCGAGCAGTGACTGGAGCACGCGCAGCGCCGACGCCGCCCGCTCGCCCCAGTCCGACAGATAGCTGAACTGCCACCACCACAGGGCCTCCGAGACGCGGCCAGCGTCGAAGTGCTGTAGACCATGGGCCAGAGCGCTGGCCACGACGGCGACGTCGTTGGACAGCGACCCCGTGGCCAGCTCGGTGGAGGTCACGGGGTCGACGAGGTCGGCATACTCGTCCAGGCCCTCGAAGAGGTTGGCCACCCCGGTCCGCAACGGGTCGAGCTCCGGGTCGACGATGTCGGCCTCGAACCGCTCAGCGGGCACGATGTCCTGGATGGCTCCGAGCCGGGCTCCCATGACGAGCACCTGCGAGAGCGCAAGCAGGGTCATCGGGATCGCAGCGTTGGGCGCCGTACCGGACGCCACCTCGGTCATCGTGGCGAGGTAGGCGCGTGCGTCCCTCGCGGACTCCTCGCCGAGCATCCACAGGTCGTCAGACATCCAGCAGTCTCCTACCTTCGAACGCCCGGCCGAGCGTCACCTCGTCGGCATACTCCAGGTCTCCACCCACCGGCAGCCCCGAGGCCAGCCGGGTGACCCGAAGCCCCATGGGCCGCAGGAAGCGAGCCAGGTAGCTGGCCGTCGCCTCGCCCTCGAGGTTGGGGTCGGTGGCGATGATGATCTCGGTGATCTCGCCCGAGGCCAGCCGGGTCATGAGCTCCTTGATGCGCAGGTCGTCCGGGCCCACCCCGTCGATCGGGCTGATCGCTCCACCCAGCACGTGGTAGCGACCACGGAACTCGCGGGTGCGCTCGATGGCGACGACATCCTTGGGCTCCTCGACCACGCAGATCGAGGTGGGGTCTCGCCGGGGGTCAGCGCAGATCTTGCACTGCACGCCCTCGGCGACGTTGCCGCACGTCTCGCAGAACCGCACCTTCGCCTTGACCTCGGTCAGCGCGTCCACGAGCCGTCGGACGTCCACGGCGTCGGCCTGCAGCAGATAGAAGGCGATGCGCTGGGCGCTCTTGGGGCCGACCCCGGGCAACCGCCCGAGCTCGTCGATCAGGTCCTGGACCACGCCTTCGTACACATCGTGAGCCTATGCCCTCGTCACCGCGGCGGGGCCCACGGGCGTCTGGCGCGCCTCAGGGGCCCTCGTCGATCACCCGGCCGCCGAGCAGGCGCTCGATGACGGGACGTCCGACCTCGCCGAGCGCCTCGATGTCCTCGTCGTCCGCACTGGCGACACTGTCGTCGGCGACGTGGAGCTCGGCCGAGCCAGCCGGAGCCTCAGCGGCCACCTCGGCGCGGGCCCGTTGGAGGGGCGACCCCGAGATGGTGGTCGCCGACGTGGTGGACGCCGAGGTGGTCGCCGCCGGACGGGCGGACGGCGCGACGGCCTCCTCGGCACCGGGCGCGGCGGCCCATGACGGACCGCTGTCGGGGCTGGAGGCGGCCGAGGCCCACCCGTCGGCGCCGGACTCCGGCGCCCGGAATGACGGCGGCGCCGAGTGAGCAGACCGGTCCGCCTGGGCGGCCGGGCGGTTGGACGGAGCCGGGCCGGACGCCTGCTCGTCGGCTGAGGGTTCCTCGTGAGCCGACCAGTCGGGGGTGGAGCCCGCAGCGCCAGGGGCTGGGGCAGTGGGGGCCTGCGCGCCTGGGGTCGGGATGCCCTCCACTCGGGCGTCGACCCCCAGGACGTCGATCAGGGCCTGACGCACCAGGTCGGCGTGGGGCCCGTGACGGAACGTGTTGGCGATGCCCACGGTCGAGATGCCCAGGACGACCTTCGACCCGTCGAACTCGTGGACGGTGGCGTGCTCTGACAGCAGGGTCCACGTCGTGCGCTTGTGCTTGAAGATCCAGCCGAGGATGTCGGGCCAGGCCCGGCGGATGGCTGCGGTGTCGATGCCGCCCGTCGTGCGTGAGGGCTCAGGGGGCGCCGCTGCTGGGGTGGCGGCAGGCGTCGCGGCGGGAGCCGGGGTAGGGGACGGCTCGGTGGTCTCGGCACCGGAGGCCTGCTGCTCGGGCGCCGGCGGCCCTGCCGGCGCGGATCGTGTGGTCGCGGGAGTGACTGGCGCAGTAGCGGGCTCGGGCGTGGCTGGCTCGGGCGTGGCGGTCTGGGGCGTGGCTGGCTCGGGCGTGGCGGTCTGGGGCGTGGCTGGTACAGGCGTGACCTGCGCAGGAGGTGCGGGCTGCGACGGTGCGGGCGCTCGCCGCGCCGTCACCGACGGCACCCCCTCGACGTCGAGGCGACGTTCGAGCCGGTCGAGACGCGCGGCATAACCGCTCTCGCCGGAGGCACCCGGGAGAAGGACGCGCGCGCAGATGAGCTCGAGCTGCAGCCTCGGGGCCGTTGCTCCGGTCATCTCGGTGAGCCCGGCGTTGACGATGTCGGCCGCCCGCGAGAGCGCACCCGAGCCGAAGGCGGTCGACTGCTGGCGCATCCTCTCGAGCTGGTCCTCGGGCACCCCGCGCAACACCGAGGACGCGCCGTCCGGCACGGCCGCGACGACGATGAGGTCACGCAGGCGCTCGAGCAGGTCCTCCACGAAGCGACGCGGGTCGAGACCGGTCTCGATGACCCGGTCGATCTGGTGGAACACGCCTGCAGCGTCGCCGGCGGCGAAGGCGTCGACGATGGCGTCGAGCAGCTCCCCGTCGGTGAACCCCAGCAGCGCGGCCGCACCCTCATAGGTCAGTCCCTCGTCACCCGAACCCGCGATCAGCTGGTCCAGCACCGAGAGGGAGTCCCGCACCGAGCCACCCCCGGCGCGCGTGACGAACGACAGGACACCGGGCGCCACCGACACGCCCTCTGAGTCGCAGAGCCGCTGCATGTAGTCGCTGAGCTGGCCCGGCGGCACCAGCCTGAACGGGTAGTGATGGGTGCGTGAGCGGATCGTGCCGATGACCTTCTCGGGCTCGGTCGTCGCGAAGACGAACTTCACGTGCTCGGGCGGCTCCTCGACGATCTTGAGCAGAGCATTGAAGCCCTGCGGCGTCACCATATGCGCCTCATCGATGATGTAGATCTTGAACCGGCTCTGAGCCGGGCCATAGGACGCGCGTTCGCGCAGGTCACGGGCATCGTCGACGCCACCGTGGCTCGCGGCGTCGATCTCGATGACGTCGACCGAGCCCGGCCCACCACGGGCCAGCGCCACACACGAGTCACAGCTGCCGCAGGGCGTGGGCGTCGGGCCCTGCTCGCAGTTGAGACAACGAGCGAGGATGCGGGCGCTGGTCGTCTTGCCACAACCGCGAGGCCCGGAGAACAGGTAGGCATGGTTGACCCGGCCGGTGCGCAGCGCTTGCATCAGCGGCTCGGTCACGTGGTCCTGGCCGATCACATCGGCAAAGGACTCGGGCCGGTAGCGGCGGTACAGGGCGGTGCTCACCTCGGGAACCCTAGTCGCGTCCCATGACACTCGACAGGTTGGCCCAGGGGGGCCGTCAGCCCGTCGGCGGCCAGCTCACGGTCCCGGTGAGGACGAGCGCGTAGAGACTGAGCGCCACTGCGCTGGCCAGCGTCGCGCCCACCGCGGCCACGCGCCAGATCGGCCTGCGCTCGCGCGCGGCCGCCGCCACTCCAGCCACGAGCCCGACGACCGCGACCCCTGGCGCGAGCACACCGAGGACATGGAGCAGCACGCCGCCCACCCACACCAGGAGCGCGGCCGCGAGGGCGACGGTCGACCAGTGCGATCGCTGGTGCTCGGGGACCGCGCCCTGGGGGCGCACCACGTCGGTACTCATGTCAGGCTCCTCGTCTCGTCAGGGTCTGGGGAAATACGGAAGGTCCGGAAAGAGCGCGAGGACGCCTCGGTCGAGACAGTCGTTGGCTTCACGCAGGCGAGCAGTGGTCACCGTGCCGGAGGCGTCGCGCACGATCTGGTCGAACGTCGCCGCCCCGGCCGCCGGGTAGTGCGCCCTCGTCATGCACTCCGTCATGAACCCTGCCAGCCTGCTGTTCATATGCTGTGGCGTGTTCGCGGAGTAGACCGAGGACAACGGGATCCAGAACTTCTCCTCACAGCCCTTGACGATCGCGTCGTCCGCCCCGCCGCCCTCCTCGGTGGTGGATGTCGTGGTCGTTGGTGCTGTGGTCGTTGGCAGACTGGCGCCGCCCTGTCGCTTATAGGTGTAGAGGTACTCGGTGCTGGTGATCGGGTTGACGATCGGTCCCTTGACGGTCAGCCCGCCGGCCTCGATGCAGGACCTCAGCCGGGTCCACGACAGGTCGAGGTCTGCGCGGCTCACCGTGCCGTCCCGCAGGAGCGAGCGCTGGGGCGACGAAGGGGGCAGCTCCTGGACGATGCGGGCCAGCTTCTGCGCATCGAGCCGGTGGGCACTCGGAGCCTGGTAGTCGACCGCTCCTCCGCTCACGCCGGGCGCCGGCGAGGGCGCTGGCGCTGCCGAGCAGCCCGGAAGAGTGATGGCAGCCGCCGCGATGACGGCTGCCATCACCCCCGTCGTGGCGCACCTAGTCGACATAGCTCCAGGACTGGCCGTTCCAGAGGTTCAGCGTGTGCGTCGACTTGATCTGGAAGACGTTGTAGCTGCCGGCCACGATGCTGATGCCGGACGTGCATGTGCCCAACAGCGACGACTGCGATGCCCGGCTGCCGTTCGGGAGCTGGATCACCGTGCTGACGGATCGGGTGTAGAGCAGACAAGGGGTCCCGCCGATGCCGGTCGTCGCCGTTGCCATGCCCCCACTCAGGCTGTCGACTCCGTAGTAGTAGTACGTGGTGCTGCCGCCGCCCACTCTGAACTGCCACCTCGAGCAGGCCAGTGCCTGGGCGGACCCGGCGCTCCCCAGCGCCAAAGCCGTCGCAGCCACACAAGCCGTCGAAGCCAATGCGAACTTCCTGCGCATATCGATCCCCTCGATCCCCTCGATGGTCGGTGGAGCAGATGTCCCACCGGGGCGCCAATTCCCCTCCGCGCCTTTCCCGGAACCTAGGGGCCTTCGTGGGTGCGACAGCAACCGGCTATAGGAATCCTGAATGGCCGCTTGCTTCTGAGGCGGTCAGCGGTGTAAAAGGCGCCGGTCGTTCGCCAGGGCTGGGGCTCGAGAGGCAGCACCGCGACTGGTTCCGTGAGGGAGGGCCCGGAGGTGGAGGCGGGCACAGGGACACCCCGCGTACCTGGAAGAGCTCTCCTACCCTTGCTGCATTCCTGCCCTGGGGGAGTTCGGGGAGGTACCACCACGCGGGGTGCCGAAAGCGAGTCTAACGGACGCCCGTCCGGGTCTGACGCCAGTGCGATTTCAGGGCCGGGCCGGTGCTCAGGTAGCCTCCTCGGCGGAGGATTCGCATAGTGGCCTAGTGCGCACGCTTGGAAAGCGTGTTGAGTGAAAGCTCTCAGGGGTTCGAATCCCCTATCCTCCGCCACTCGCCCACGGCATACGCCTCGCCAACCCCTACAGTGACGGGGTGATCTTCAAGAAGGTAGGCGAGGGCCGGCCGTACCCGGACCACGGCAAGGAGACTCCCCGAGACTGGGCCGACGTCCCGCCGCGGATGGTCCGGCTCGACGAGCTGGTCACGACCAAGCGCAACCTCGATCTCGGGCTTCTCCTGGCCGAGGACTCGACGTTCTACGGGGACCTGTTCGCGCACGTCGTCGAGTGGAACGGCAGCCTCTATCTCGAGGACGGCCTCCACCGGGCTCTTCGCGCGGCGTTGCAGCAGCGACCAACCCTCCATGCCCGCGTCCTCGTGCTTGACTGAGCCCTGAGGAGACCGCGCGGCAGGAGACGAGGCGGTCGGTCGGGGCGGAGGTGCGCGGATGAGCTACATGGTCGAGGCGGGTGCGTCGAGCTCCCGTCGTGCCCGCCGACGCCGTGCCGCGATCACCCTCCTGGTCGTCGTCGTCCTGCTGTTCTCCGCGTTCTGGTACGCCTACTCGTACTTCGAGTCCTCCTCCGCACCGAAGGCCGCGGGGGCCGGGCCGACGACCACCTGCACCGGCCAGCCGAGTGCGCCCACCCCGGGCACCACGACGGTCAACGTCTACAACGCCACGCAGCGGGCTGGCCTCGCGGCGGCCACCGCCACCCAGGTTCGCAAGCGCGGCTTCCTTGTCTCGACAGTCTCCAACGACCCCCTTCAGAAGACGGTGACCGGGCCCGCCGAGGTCCGCTTCGGCCGGAGCGGGGCGAGCCGAGGCCGTCTCGTGCTGGCCCTGGTCAAGGGTGCCAAGGCCGCGCCCGACGCCAGGCTGGACGACTCCGTGGACCTGGTCCTCGGCAACGCGTTCTCCGCCCTCGCGCCGCCGCCCAAGCCCGTCCCGCCGGCCAAGACAACCACCCGACCCACAGGGTGCTGACCCCGTCGGTCCGTCCGCGGCTCTCGACCAGCGGGACGCCTTGGCATGGAGCTGCATGCCGGGCCATGCCGTGACGGCTCGCCCTCAGTTGCGTGTCTGGCTCACTGTGGTCCGGGAGCCTCTGGGCCGCCTGGGCGACTCCCGGTCTCGGCCTCCCATTGGCTCAGCTGCTGCTCCAGCGCCTTCATGATCTCGAAGACCTGAGCCGGCAGGATCTTGACGCGCGAGACGACCTGAGCGAACACGTCGACGGTGTCCGGGCCGTGCTGCTCCGTGCGCGACACGGCGGCAAAGTCGAGGGTGAAGTACTGGGCGTTGTGCCCAACACCGACGAAGTCGGCCAGCACTCCCCCGACCAGCGCCTCGGGCACCTGCATCTGGAAGTTCTGCTGCGTCATCCGTCCCCCATTCTCGCCACAGAGGGCCTAGGTGAGTGCAGGCTACAACGCAGCCACGTGCAAGGTCACCGGCATGCCTGCGCGCATCACGAGGTGGGGCAGGTCGCCCCCCGGCGACCTAGGCTGGAGCCATGATCACGATGGAGCTCGCACGGCGTCTGGGCGCAGCTGGCGTCCTGTGGGAGCCTGCGCCGGGTGACCGTTTCACCATCGACCAGCCGAACGTCGCGGGCGAGGTCTTCTGGATCAGCCATCTCACGATCGACGTCCATACGTTCCACGGCCAACCCCTGATCGGCTTCAACGGCACGACCGAATGGGCTCTCGACTCGGTCACCCTCGACACCGCACTGTGGCTTCCTCGGGAGGACCAGCTACGCGTCCTGATCGGCGACCGGTTCGACAGCCTCCGCAAGGACGGCGAGGACTGGGTCCTCGAGGTGCATGACGATCGGGGCCGCGGAGAGTTCCGCGACCCCGATACCGAGTGCGCCTACGCGCAGGCCCTGCTCAGCTTCACCTGAGCGCCGCCGCACGCCGGCTCGGTCCCAAGCGTCAGTGGCTGGCCACCACATCCCCTCGGTGCGAGCGGGTGACCTGAAGGTCCGCAGCGCCGACGACGAACGTGATGACGCCGGCAGCCCAGGCCGTCCACGCCATGCCACGCAGGTCGGTGAAGCTCATGACCCATGGCGAGATGAAGAAGAGCACGCCCATAGCGGCGGTGAGGCCCTCGATCGACAGCATGTCCGGCCTGACCAGCTCGATCACGGACAGGACAGCGGTCACTGCGCCCAGCACGACCATGGTGGTGGTGGCCTTGCTCGTCGTGGTGGTCCACAACGGGGAAAGGAGTGCATAGACGCCGACGATCAGAGCAATGAAATCCTGTGGATGAGTCCATCGCTTCATGCGTGAACAGCCACCTCTCTTGAGAAGCGGTCCGTCGATCCGATGGCGGGCCTGACACCACAATTCTCTGCTTGCTCAAGGCATTTGACAACGGCCGGCGTCAGGAGCTGCCCAACCGCCGCAAGGTGGCGAGGCGACGCTCGTACTCCTGCTCGTCGATCTCCCCTGCCGCGTACCTCTCCGCCAGTCTGGCCTCGCCGGCCCGCTGGCCGGACATGGCGTGCAGCCGGCCCCAGCGGCGCCTGCCGGCAAAGCCGAAGGAGAACAGCGCGAAGAGGAACAGCAGCCAGAGGATCGGGAAGATCGGCCACCATGCCCCTGGCCCGTTCCAGTGGTCCTGGGTGGCGGCGGCGGCCGTGAGCGAGTGAGTTGCCAGTGCGGCGGTCATGACGGCTCCTTGGTTCGGGTTGTGCAGATGCTCCGATCCTTCGCCGCGGGCCGTGTCGGCGAATCCTCCGGCAGGGGGCACCTGCACTGCTCCCTAGGTCGTAGGCCGTGGCGACGACGCACTGCGACGGCCTCAGTCCTGTGACCACCCGGGCCGCACGAGGCCGCTCTCGTAGGCCAGCACCACGAGCTGCGCCCGGTCTCGCAGATGCATCTTGACCATGGCTCGGCTGACATGGGTCTTGGCCGTGGCGGGGCTGAGGAAGAGGCGGCTGGCGATCTCGTCGTTGCTCAGCCCCTCACCGACGAGCGCGACCACCTCTCGCTCACGCTCGGTGAGCACGCCGAGGCGGCCCGCCGCCGGCGCCGCGGTGGGACGTGACCGCGTTGCGAACTCACCGATCAGGCGTCGGGTGACGCCCGGGCTGAGCAGGGCATCCCCCGAGGCCACGGCCCGCACACCGCGCAGCAGCTCGGCGGGCTCGGTGTCCTTCACGAGGAACCCGCTCGCTCCGATCCGCACCGCCTCGAAGACGTACTCGTCGAGGTCGAACGTCGTGAGCACCACCACGCGCGTGGCGGCGAGCGCCGGGTCGGCCACGATGAGGCGCGTAGCCTCGAGGCCGTCGCCACCCGGCATACGGATATCCATGAGGACCACGTCGGGCACCGACTCGCTCACGACCCGCACAGCCTCCCCGCCGCTCGCCGCCTCACCGACAACCTCGATGTCGTCCTCGGCATCGAGCAGGGCGCGAATTCCCGCGCGCAGCAAGGCCTGGTCGTCAGCCAGGACGACGCGGATCATCGGAGCCCTTCGGCGGGGAGGGTCGCCTCGACGCGGAGGCCGCCCATGGGCGACGCCGACACCTGGAGCGCGCCCCCGAGGGAGGCGGCGCGTTCGTGCATGCCGCGGAGCCCGTTCCCGGCATCGAGCCGACCGGCTCGAGCGCCGCCCACTCCGTCGTCGTCGACGCGCACGGTGAGCGTGTCGGCGGTATAGCTGATGACCACCTCGGCACGGGACGCGCGGGCATGCCGGACGACATTGGTGATGGCTTCCTGGACGATCCGGTATGCCGCGAGCTCCAGCGCCGCAGGGAGCGGGCGCTGTTGCCCTTCAACGATTTTCGTCACCGCGAGTCCCGCGTGTGCGCTGCGCTCGACGATGTCGCCGACCGCTTCCAGCGTGGGCGCGGGAGAGCGTGGGGCGGGGTTGTCGTCGTCACGCAACAGGTCGATGAGCGAACGCAGCTCACCCAGCGCTTCCTTGCTCGCGTCCTTGATCGCCTGCAGTGCGGGCTCCACCGTCTCCGGCCGACGGTCGGCCAGGTGCAGGGCGACGCCCGCTTGCACGTTGATCAGGGACATGTGGTGAGCCACCACGTCGTGCAGCTCCTGTGCGATCCGCAGCCGCTCCTCGCCGGCCTGTCGGCGGCGGCGCTCCTGGGCTGCCTCCCGGTAGGAGACGGCCCGGTCGCGGCGGACGCGCACCAGCTCCCCGAGCGCCACCACGATGCCGGTCCAGGCCAGCAGCCCCCCGATGCCCTGCCAGTCGACCGAGCCATGGCCCACGAAACGGGTGAGCGTCGCGACGACGACCACCCCCAGAACCACGGCCCACGCCAGCGGTCGCAGGCCACGCAGCACCGTGACCACCATGACCACCGCGAAGCCTAGGAAGACCGGTCCGAACGGGTACCCCAACGCGATGAACAGGGCAGTCGCCGCGCCCGTGAGCAGCGGCGCCACCACCGGGCTGCGGCGGACCAGGAGCAGGCTGACCGGTGCGGCGAGCAGCAGGGTGACAGCAACCGCGTCGACCGGGCGGCTGTGGGGCTGTGCGTGGGCGGCACCGAAGGTCCCGGCCACTTGGACGAGAGCGAGAACGCCTACACCAACCAGCCGCACCGGCGGAGGGGGGCCGTGGCGCCGCCATTCCTCCCGGCCTCCCTGCCACGGCGGCCCCCATCGGATCGATGGGTACAGCTCGGCCTCGCGCATGCGTCTCAGCCTAGGCACCGTAGCCATCGGCGGCCGTCCCTCGCGAAGGTCACACCGGCATACGCCCCAGGGAGTAGCCCGAGGAGGCGATAGCGCGGAGGCGGGATCTGCGGCACTCTCGAAGAAGCGAAGGTGCATCCAGGAGGTGCCGCATGACGTCGACCGACAGCACACACGACGCAGCCAGCCAGTCGGCGGAGCAGCGGGCCGACAACCAGGCGGCGCCACAGCAGCGCATCGTGCGGTCACCGTTCCCGCGGATCGGCGACTACGCGTTCATCTCCGACTGCCAGGTCACGGCGCTCATCGCTCCTAGCGGCAACGTCGAGTGGATGTGCCTGCCGCGCATGGACTCGCCCAGCGTCTTCGGCGCCATGCTCGACCGCGACGCCGGTGGGTTCCGGCTCGGGCCGGCCGACATGATGGTGCCGACGGCTCGTCGCTACCTGCCGGGCACCATGATCCTCGAGACCTCGTGGGGCACACCGAGTGGCTGGATCATCGTCCGCGACGCGTTGCTCATCGGCCCCTGGCACCACGAGTCGGAGCGGGCCTACCGGTACCGGCGCGCACCTACCGACTACGACGCGGAGCATGTCCTGCTGCGGACGATCCGTTGCGTCAACGGCGAGGTGCAGCTGACGCTGAACTGCACACCCGTCTTCGACTACGGACAGCGTCAGGTGCAATGGAGCTACCAGGGCTCGGGATACCACTGCGTTACGGCGGAAGCCGTCGAGGACGACCTCAAGGTCACCCTGACCACCGACCTGCGTCTCGGCATCGAGGGGCCGCAGGCCACCGCCCGCACCCTCGTCAAGGAGGGCGACACCCACTACGTCGCACTGTCATGGACCGAGCACGAGGCACCACAGAGCTTCGAGGACGCCTATCGCCGCCAGGTCTGGACCGCCCACCACTGGCAGCACTGGCTGGCGCGCGGCAACTTCCCGGACCACCCCTGGCGGACCCACCTCGAGCGCAGCGCCCTGACCCTCAAGGGTCTGACCTATGCCCCCACCGGGGCGCTGGTCGCCGCATCGACGACGTCGTTGCCGGAGACGCCCAAGGGTGAACGCAACTGGGACTACCGGTTCACGTGGATCCGCGACTCGACGCTGGCGCTGTGGGCGCTGGCCACCCTCGGCTTCGACTGGGAGGCCAGCGACTTCTTCTGGTTCATCGCCGACCTGGCCGAGGCCTCGGACGGTCTGCAGATCATGTACGGGCTCGACGGGGAGAAGGACCTGTCGGAGCGCGTGCTCGACCACCTCACCGGATACGAAGGCGCCCGCCCGGTGCGTGTCGGCAACGGCGCGTTCGACCAGAAGCAGCACGACGTGTGGGGCGCGATCCTGGACTCGGTGTGGATCCACACCACCTCGCGCGACACCTTGGACGAGCGGCTCTGGCCCATCCTGTCGGGGTTCGTCGAGGCCGCCATCGAGCACTGGCAGGAGCCCGACCGCGGCATCTGGGAGGTGCGTGGCGAGCCCAAGCACTTCACCTCGTCCAAGGTCATGTGCTGGGTCGCGGCCGACCGCGGCGCCAAGCTGGCCCGCGTCCGCGAGGCGTTGGAGCTGGCCGACCGCTGGCAGCAGGCAGCCGACGAGATCCACGCTGACATCTGCGCTCGAGGCGTGGACGAGCGCGGGGTGTTCACCCAGCACTACGACACCACAGCGCTGGACGCCTCCAACCTGCTGATGCCACTCGTGGGCTTCCTGCCTGCCGACGACCCCCGCCTGCACGCGACGGTCATGGCGATCGCCGACGAGCTGACCAAGGACGGCCTGGTACTGCGCTACCGCGTCGAGGAGACCGACGACGGTCTGTCCGGCGAGGAGGGCACGTTCACCATCTGCTCGTTCTGGCTCGTCTCATGCCTGGCCATCGTGGGCGAGAAGCGCCGGGCGCGCCACCTGTGCGAACGGCTGCTCAACCTCGCCACGCCGCTCGGCCTCTATGCCGAGGAGATCGACGCGACGAGCGGGCGGCACCTCGGCAACTTCCCGCAGGCGTTCACCCACCTGGGCCTGATCAACGCGGTGCTCAAGGTCATCTCGGCCGAGGAGGTCGCGGACGACGGGCCCCTGTCACCGTAGGCGCGCGAAGGGTGGCAATCTGCCGTCTCGCGCGAGGCCTAGGCTGCAGATTCCCACTCTTCGCGAGTGGGCTGAGCCGCTGCCGTATGCCGCGAGGCTCAGCGCCCCCGACGACCGGAGGAGAAGTCCGCGAGTCCGCCCGAACGGGACGAGCTCGACTGGTACACCACAGCGCTGCCGCCACCGGAGCTCCGCGACCCGCCGTTCCTGGATCCGCCTGAAGACCCGCCACGGGCGCCGCCGCCCGCGCGGGCGCTGGACTGGCCTCTGCCCGCACCCCGCGGCCCGGACCCGCCACGCGAGCCGGACCCAGTGCGTGATCCAGACCCGTCGCGCGATCCCGACCCACCGCGGGGGCGGTCGACGGGCTCAGCGACGGGTGCCGGAGTCACGAGCTCGGCGGCCGGGCCGGTGAGCTCGGCAATGGCCGGATGACCAGGAGCCACATCGGTCGCCGTGGGCCGGATCCCGGCCTGGCGCATGAGGGTTCGAGTGTCGCCACGCTCGTCGGGGGTGCTGACGGTGACGACGACGCCCTCGGCGCCCGCGCGAGCCGTGCGCCCCGAGCGGTGCAGGTAGGCCTTGTGCTCGGCTGGCGGGTCGACGTGGACCACCAGGGTGACGTCGTCGACGTGGATCCCGCGAGCGGCGATGTCCGTGGCGACCAGCACCCGGGTGGTGCCCTCGCCGAACGCGGCGAGGTTGCGCTGACGTGCACTCTGGGACAGGTTGCCGTGCAGGTCGACGGCGGGGATGCCTGATGCCGTGAGCTGCTTGGCCAGCTTCTTGGCCGCGTGCTTGGTCCGGGTGAACGCGAGCGTGCGGCCCTGGCCGGCGACCAGCTCGCGGACGACGGCAGGCTTGTTGTCGCGCGAGACGTGGAACACGTGGTGGGTCATCGCGGGGACGGGCGACGCGGCACTGTCCACCGAGTGGGTGACCGGCGAGTGCAGGTAGCGACGCACCAGCTGGTCGATCGCGTTGTCGAGTGTTGCGGAGAACAGCAGGCGCTGGGCGTTCTTCGGTGTGGCGTCGAGCAGTCGCTTCACAGCGGGCAGGAACCCGAGGTCAGCCATGTGGTCGGCCTCGTCGAGCACCGTGACCTCGACCTCGTCGAGGCGCACGTGCCGCTGCCCGATGAGGTCCTCGAGGCGCCCCGGCGTGGCGATGACGACATCCACACCGCGGCGCAGCGTGTTCACCTGCGGACCCTGACCGACACCGCCGAAGATCACCATCGTGCGCAGCTCGAGGGCGGTCGCCAAAGGTGTCATGGTCTCGGCGACCTGGGTGGCCAGCTCACGGGTCGGCACGAGGACGAGCGCACGGGGCGCTCCGGGGTTGCGACGGCGACCGGACTTCGCGAGCGTCGCCAGGGTCGGGAGGGCGAAGGCGACCGTCTTGCCACTGCCGGTGCGGCCCCGGCCAAGGACGTCCCGACCAGCCAGCGAGTCGGGCAGCGTGGCGGCCTGGATGGGGAACGCGGTCGTGAGGCCACGCTCGGTGAGCGCGGTCACGAGCTTGGCGGGGACTCCGAGCTCGGAGAAGGGAACGGCGGTAGAAGCGTTGGACACAGAGAAACTCTCATCAGCAGTAGGGAGTGGCCGAAGTTGCTGAACCACTCACATCTGTGAGCTGACGGCGCCAACCAGAGTTGGGGCGCGGAGCAGACGACCTGCGGTACGCGGTGCATACCGAACGGTTCAACCCTAGGGGATGGCCCCGGCATTCCCGAATCGCGTCTCCCTTCCGTCGCGCGTTTGCCCAGGACGGGGTAACCCACCCCGTACATCTGGGCTGGTAGCCCCGACCTGTCCGGCGGCCCTAGGAGCCCGTGCTGCGCTCGGGATGGTCGGTGTGCTCGTCCAGCACCACCACGAGCCTGTTCAGCGTGAAGAGGCCGAACCCATAGACATAGACACAGAGCAGCTTGCGGCCGTGCGCGTCCGACCAGCGCCCCACTGGGACGAGCATGACTGCCAAGACGCCCAGGTAGGCCACCCACGCAGGACGTGCCAGCTCCATCCGCCACCACGCCTGTGCGACACCCCGAGCGCGCGCCATACGAATCAGTCCGTCACAGACAGGTTCGAAGACGCACCCCAGACGCCGGAACGCCGGCCGGCCCACGGGGGACCGACCGGCGTCTCAGCAGCTGAATTGGCTGGCTGAATTGGCGGTGGCGGTGGGATTTGAACCCACGGAGGGCTTTCACCCTCACACGCTTTCGAGGCGTGCTCCTTAGGCCGCTCGGACACGCCACCGCCGAGCAGAGTACCCGAGCCGGTGACCGCTCAAGAAATCGCCCGAGCGC
>NZ_DASYGF010000048.1:0-19299 GCF_036000045.1 Pedococcus sp. | reverse complement strand
CTGGCTGAGTGGCACCTCCAACCTCACTGCCGTCAACCAAGACTGGGACATCCCCTGGCACGCGAACATGGTGCGGCTCATCGCAGACTCTCGGCAGTGGAGTCCCCACCTTTCTGGCCACTTCGCGTACTACGACACGTCACTGGTTACCGCCCCGGCCCGGAGCTATCCCATCGCCTTCCATGCCGTGCTCGCTCTGGTGTGGCCAGCCTCCGGCGTGAGCATCCCGGCCTTCATCAACGCGTTCACCCTCGTCCTCGTCGCGGCGCAGCTGCCTCTGAGCACCATGGCCCTGACCGCCGTGGTGCTGCGCCGGCCTCTGGCCGTGGCCGCGGCGGGCGCCATCTCCGCGTGGATCACGGTCTACCCGTACGACCTGCTGTGGCGTGGGCCGTTGATCCCCTTCTTCGCCGGGATGCTGATGGTCGGCCCGTTCATGCTGCTGGCCACGACCCTTGCGGTCCGAAGGCACTGGCCCGGACTGGTCGCCGTGGGACTGTCCGGGATCGCGGTGATCGCAGTGCACCCCTCGCTTGCCTTCGTGGCAGGGCCGCTGCTCCTGGCGTGGCTCGTGGGAGTCGTTGCGCGTTCCCCACGCGAGGCCCGCGGTGTCCTGGCCTATCTCGCAGGAGCGGGCGCCCTGACCGTAGTCCTGGGACTGTTGATCATCCGTGAAATGGCACAGGAGGCCGGGCGTGTGTCGAGCGTCTGGTGGCCACCGGATGCCAGCCTCGCCGCGGCCATTCGCGATCTCATCGTCCTGCGCCATGTGTCGCAGGGCACATGGGTCGTCCCAGTCCTCGGGCTGGTCGCCCTGGTGGGGCTCGTCCTTCGTGGCCGTCGCGCCCTCTGGTACGTGGCACCGGTCGCGCTGTATGCCTTCCTCACCCTCTACACGAGGGCGTCGACCGCACGGGAGGCACCAGCCTTCACCGCGCCGTTCTACGACGACCAGTGGCGGTTGTACGCCATCTACGCGATGTTGGTCGTACCTCTACTCGGGGTCGGTGTCCACTACCTAGCCACCTTCCTCGGTCAGCACCCGCGACGCCCGGCGGGGAGGCCAGCGGGCGCCGCGCCTGGGCGTCGCACGACCGCCGTCGGCCTGGGAGTCCTGCTCGTCGCGGCCGCGGTGAGCGCACCGCTGGTCACGACGAACGAGCAGCGGTTGGGCTGGTCCACCAAGGTGTCCGGGGTGACCCTGAGCACCGACGAGATCAGCGTCATGTCCAACATGAGCCGTTGGGTCCCCGCCTCGGCCACGGTCCTCAACGACGCGTGCGACGGCTCGGTGTGGATGTACGCCATCGGCGATCGCATGCCGATGATCAGACACTTCGAAATCCTGGCGACACGCCGCCAGGCTTTGCTGCTCAACCACTTCAACCAGCTGGCCACCGTTCCGGCGGTGCGTGCCGCTGCGGCGCAGCTCGGGGTGGAGTGGGTCTATTCCAGCGCCGGCAGGATCCGGGCCAACGACAAGCCCAGGACGGGTCTCTTGCACTTGGACCATCTGCCGTTCCTGACGCTCGTCGATCGGGTCGGACATGCCTCGCTGTATCGCGTGGCCTGGGACAAGCTCCCCGGGGGGCAGGCCCAGGTGGACCGTTATGCCTCGACGCGCCTGAGGGAGCCCGGGGTCCCGGGCACGTGGCAGTCCACCCTGCCCTCGCCAATCGCCACCGCGTGGAACGCGTGCTGACCGGCGGGTGGGAAGGGCTGCCAGGCGGTGCAGACCCTCAGGTGCGCCACCAGTGACACCAGTGTTGAATACGCACGCGACAGCTCTCGGCGCAGAGCCGCCTCTCAGCCCGTATCCCGCGGACTGACCCGACAGCTCACGAAAGCCACACGCATGTACAAGGGTGCAAAAATCGCCGCCGTCGTTCCCGCCTTCAAGGAGGAACGCCACATCGCCACGGTCATCGAGACCATGCCGGACTTCGTCGACCACATCGTCGTAGTCGACGACTGCAGTCCCGACGGGACCTCCGCCGCGGCCGTCGCCACGGGAGACCCGCGGCTGCACCTGATCCGCCACGAGGTCAACCAGGGCGTCGGCGGCGCCATCATCACGGCGCACCGCGCCGCGATGGAGCTCGGCGCCGACATCAACGTCATCATGGCGGGGGACGCACAGATGGACCCGGCATACCTGCCGGTGCTGCTGGACCCGATCGTGGGGGGCTACGGGTTCGCCAAGGCCAACCGGTTCTTCTCCGGAGAGTCCTTCGCGGGTATGCCGGGGCATCGGGTCTTCGGCAACGTGGCCTTGTCGTTCATGACCAAGTTCGCCTCCGGGTACTGGCACATCTTCGACCCGCAGAACGGATACACCGCGATCCGGACCGAGGTCCTGCGCCGCCTGCCCATGGACAAGGTCGCCCGTCGCTACAGCTTCGAGAATGACCTGTTGATCCACCTCAGCATCCTCGACGTGCCCGTCGTCGACGTCCCCATCCCGGCCCTGTACGGCACAGAAGTCTCGAGCATTCGCCTCCGGTCGGTCGTCCCCGAGCTGCTCGGCCTGATGTTCCGCGGATTCTGGCGACGGGTCTGGTGGAAGTACATGGTCTGGTCCTTCTCCCCGGTCGCGCTCCTGCTCGTGTCCGGGCTGATGCTGCTCGGGCTCGGACTCGGCGTGGGCGCCTGGCTGCTCTCGACCTCGGCGGGCGCCCCCTCACCGACAGCCGGGACGGTGATGCTCGCTGTCGTGCCCTTCGTCGTCGGGGTGCAGACCCTGCTCGTCGCCCTGCAGCTCGACATCCAGGCCACCCCGAACCGACCCACGATGCGGCACTTCTCCTAGCGACTCACCAGCTGGCGACGGCCACAGCCACGGGGCCTGGGCGGGGCCGACCAGGTGACGCCTCATCGCCGCTGCGGGACAATGAACCGTCCTCCGGCGGCTGGACCCAGGCGACGTCCCCGGGCGAGCATGCCCCAGGGCACGGCTGGTGTACCCGGGACGGACCGTGGAAACAACCGGTACTTGCAGCTTAGCGCCGACGGATACGCGCCGTCATGCGGCGGGCGGCCTGTTGGCCTTGCCGCACGCGCGATGTGCCCGGGAAGGTCGAATCGCGCACCAGGGCTTTGATTTCTTGGAGCTCTTGCTGGACTCGGTCGAGGTGTTCGTGCAGCCGATGCATCTCGACCGCCACGAGCTCCCTCTCGTAGAGCAGCGGGCCTAGGCCGTGCGCTTGGACGTGTTCGCGTAGGAGTCGGTCGCGAACCTGCAGCGAGTAAGCGTGATGGTCAGCCAGACCGGCGATCATGCTGTTGGCTTCCGACCCCACCGCGTCCCGGCGCTGGTTCCAGAATGCGAGTGGCCGCCCTTTGAGATAGCCAATGTTGAATTGGACGACGAACCTGAGGTGAAACTCCCAGTCGCCCACCACGGCAAGGTTTTCGTCGAAGCCGCCGAGCTTGTCGTACGCGGATCTTCGGAAGAGGAAGGAGATCGGTACAAACCTGTTGAAGTGGAGCAGGTCGACAAGCGTGATCGCCTGCATGTTCGGCTCGAGGGGGACCCGTTCCACAACCTCGCGGCCCTCGGCTGTGAGGTGCTCGAACACGATCTCCGTCTGCACCGCCACGCCGCCGTCCTCGGGGTGGGCCTCGAGATAGCGGACAGTCTCGTCGAGAAAGTCGGGTGCCCATTCGTCATCGTCGTCGTGGATGACAATGAATTCTGAGCTCGACTCGCCGACACCCTGATTGGAAGCGGCCTCCATGCCGCGACTCTGTGCATTGTGCAGAACGCGAACCCGCCCGCCTAGCTCGTCTTCGCAGTCCGCCACCACACCATCGACGTCGTTTGGCTCGCCACCGTCGTTGACCACGATCAGTTGCCAGTCTGCGTAGCCCTGCGCTATGACACTCTTGATAGCGCGACGCAACAGCCTCGGCCGGTCCTTCGTCCTGGTGATGATGGCGACGCGTGGAGCGAGGTGAAGAGACAAGTCGTCCTCGTACATTCCGTTCGGGCTGGTCTGCGAATACCAGCATCGGGTGGGGTTTGAAATTTGCATGGCGCTTCCCGCATCGGCCCATATGAACCCTATGGGAAGCCCTCGGCCTGTCCGATTCTGATGCGCGACATGTGGCCTAGGAAACCGAGTTGTCGTCGGTCGGCGTGCCCACGAGGTGACGCCTGGCGGAACCCGCTGACCGCAGTTACTCGTGAACCTCAGCCGCCTTCGGGTCGCGGGTGGGTGGCGCCGATCCAACCCGCGAAACGTCCGCATCTAGCCGCAATCCGTGCATTGATTGGCGGCAGGCCGACACTTCCATGCATCGGGGCGGAGTTTCTTCTCTGGCTTAAAGCCGCGGCTCCGCCACGGCGGCGCGGGGCCCCGCGATGGGGTCCCCCGCGCTCCGGGCGCTTCGCGCCCTGCGCGCACCCCCACCGCACCCCCCGCCAAAAGACATGAAGCAGCGCCCTGGGCTCAGTACCCGGGCGCTGCTCTCGGCTCAGTCTCAGCTCACCATCTACTGCGCTGGCGACGGCAGGGACGAGCGTGTGCCTGGCTGCCGTAAGCCCCAGCCGTCCCCGTCGCTCGTGGCCGGGTCTTCATACCCGTGCGGTGGGCCGCCGCACCCGCATCGCAGCGGGGCACCTCTCCACGGCTCGAGTTGTGGTCGGTGCGCAGACCCAAGTGGTTCCGACCGGAGATCTTGCTAACGGATTTGCTAACACGGGTCCCGAAAACGACGGACAACACCGGACTGAACTCCCCTCTGCTGAGCAC
The DNA here is from genome assembly GCF_036000045.1 of Pedococcus sp. Classification (GTDB taxonomy): domain Bacteria; phylum Actinomycetota; class Actinomycetes; order Actinomycetales; family Dermatophilaceae; genus Pedococcus. The sequence goes on along the minus strand of NZ_DASYGF010000048.1, from coordinate 14,545 downwards.
GATTTCGGATCACATGGGGCCCGAAAGACCCCCTTCGAACTCCTGAAAATCGGAAGGTCGGCGGTTCGACCCCGTCTCTGGCCACCACCCGAAGCCGCAGGTCATGTCTCCCATGACCTGCGGCTTTCTGCTTCCCGTCACCACGAACGGTCATGGTGACTCTCACAAAGCAGTTCCCGACCGCGCGACAGACGCGCGTTGATCTGCCCGCTCGCAGGGTCTAGCCTCCGATGACCCCGACCAGCGAGAAAGGACCAGCCATGCCGGACGGCTTTCCCGCTGACGCAACGCCACCAGGCACCGTCGGTCCCGTCGACGCCAGTCAGGTCCCCCGCTTCGCCGGACCGGCGACCTTCGCGCGGCTGCCCCGCATCGACGAGGTCCCCAACGCCGACATCGCCGTCGTGGGCGTCCCTTTCGACAGCGGTGTGAGCTACCGGCCGGGCGCCCGGTTCGGGCCATCCCACGTCCGCCAGGCATCGCGCCTGCTCCGCCCCTACAACCCGGCCTTGGAGATCGAGCCGTTCGCCGTCCAGCAGGTCGTCGACGCGGGTGACATCGCCTGTAACCCCTTCGACATCGCGTCGGCCATCACCGAGGTCGAGGCCGGCGCCAAGGCCCTGATGGCATCAGGCCCCAAGCTGCTCACCCTCGGTGGCGACCACACCATCGCCCTACCCCTCCTGCGTGCGATGGCCGAGCGCCACGGCCCTGTGGCGGTGCTTCATTTCGACGCCCACCTCGACACCTGGGACACCTACTTCGGCTCGCCGTACACCCACGGCACCCCCTTCCGGCGCGCGTCGGAGGAGGGCCTGATCGACCTGCACCACTCGATGCACGTCGGCATCCGTGGCCCGCTCTACTCCACCAGCGACCTGCCCGACACCGAGCGGCTCGGCTTCGCCACCCTCACCTGCGCCGAGGTCGAGCTCCAGGGCCTCAGCGCCGCGGTGGACCGCATGCGCGCCCGCCTCGGTGACGCTCCCATCTACGTCTCGGTCGACATCGACGTCCTGGACCCCGCCCACGCGCCGGGCACCGGCACCCCCGAGGCCGGCGGCCTGACCTCCCGTGAGCTGCTCACGATGCTGCGGGCTCTCGCCGACCTCGACGTCGTCTCCGCCGATATCGTCGAGGTCTCACCGGCCTACGACCATGCGGAGCTGACCGGCATCGCCGCCTCCCATGTCGCCTACGAGCTGCTGTCCGTCATGGCCCACCAACGAAGGAGCACTCATGTCCGTTGAAACCCCGCCGGTGGGCTCGGCTCGCATCGGGGGTGTCGAGGTCCGGTCCATCGACTACGTCCCCCTCAACGAGCGCCACGGCAAGGTCTGGAGCCAGGGCCCGCTGTGGTTCATGAGCAACGCGCAGATCGCGACCCTGGCCGTCGGCACGTTCTCGGTCACCGGCGGCGGCAACCTCCTGTGGTCGCTCATCGCCATCATCGCCGGTGCGCTGTTCGGCACGTTCTTCATGGCGTTCCACTCCGCGCAGGGCCCCCAGCTCGGCCTGCCGCAGATGATCCAGTCGCGTCCGCAGTTCGGCTACATGGGCGCCCTCCTGGTCTGGGCGTTCGCCTACCTCCAGTACGCCGGGTTCAACATCTTCAACACGATCCTGGCCGGCGACGCGCTGCACGCCACGGTCCACGGCCCGAGCAAGCTGTGGATCATCGTCGCCACGGTCGTCGCGGCCGTCGTGGCACTGGTCGGCTACGACCTCATCCACGGCGTCGAGCGGTGGCTGACCCTCGGCTTCCTCATCATCTTCGGCGTGCTCACCATCGCGGTGTTCACCCTCGGCTACCCGGCCGGCTCCTTCGACCTCGGAGGCTTCAAGTGGACCCCCTTCCTGATCCAGTTCGGCGCGGTCGCCGGCTACCAGATCAGCTGGGCGATCTACGTCTCCGACTACTCCCGATACCTGCCCCCGAACGTCACCGTCCGCAAGACCTTCCTCTGGACGTACTGGGGCTCGGCCCTCGGCGCCATCTGGCTGATGTGCCTGGGTGCCGCGCTGGCCTCGTGGGCCGGTGCCAAGTTCGACACCATCGCCTCGCTCGGCGCCGCCGGCGACCATGTGTTCAACCACTTCGGTGCCATCGCGCTCGTCTTCTCGACCCTCGGGCTGATCTCGGTCACGGCCCTGAACATGTATGGCGGCTCACTGACCCTGATCAGCGCGATCGACTCGTTCGCGAAGGTCCGCCCCACGGCGACCGTCCGCATCGTCACCATCGTGGTGACCGCGGTGCTCTCGCTGGTGCCCGCGCTGCTCATCGGAGCCGACTTCCTCACGAACTTCCAGGACTTCCTGCTCCTCGTCCTCTACCTGTTCGTCCCGTGGACCGCCGTGAACCTGGTCGACTACTACATCGTCCGCCGCGGCCACTACGCCATCGCGGAGATCTTCAACCCTCGCGGCCTCTACGGCCGGTGGGGCTGGCGCGGCATCGCCGCCTACCTCCTCGGGTTCGCCGCGATGCTGCCGTTCCTGAGCACGAGCAAGTACACCGGCTTCGTCGCGAACGACCTCAAGGGAGCCGACATCTCGATGTTCGTCGGCCTCCCCGTGGCCGGCATCCTCTACTTCGTCTTCTCCCGGTCGATCGACATCGAGGCCGAGACGGCGATCGCCAAAGCAGAGGCCGTGGAGCTCGAGAAGGCGGCGATTCACCACCAGCGTCCTGACTGATCCGCCGACCGGGAGATCCCGTTGTGGCGCCTGTGACTGGTGAGGCGTGGCATGCTATGTGGGGTTTACGGCGTCCGCCGTCAAACGAACGCATCAAAAGGTTCCTCGTATGCAGACCTGGTCCCGCGCAGTCCACACCTCCCTAGGCGTCGCCGCCCTGGTAGCCCTGGCCCAGCCGGGCGCGGTCGCTCCGCCCCAGTCCAGCGACCTCGCAGGGTCCGCCCCGAGTGCCTCGTCGACGCCCGCTTCGCCCATCAACGCCGGCACGCGCAAGGTCAGATACCACGGGGTGCGCGTGGACGTGCCTGCCTCGTGGCCGGTGGTCGACCTGCAGGCCGACCCCCACGCCTGCGTCAGGCTCGACCGGCCGGCCGTCTACCTGGGCGACCCTGCGCCCCAACAGGACTGCCCCGCACACCTCGTCGGCCACGCCGACACCGTCTGGCTCCACGGCACCACGCCCTCGAGCGGGTTCACCCCCGCAGCGCGCAGCGCCAAGGTCGGCACCCTCCCGGCCCAGGTGTCCAACGACCCCGTCGGGCACGGTCGGCGGATCCGCTTCACCCACCAGGACGTCCAGCTCGACGCCTCGTGGGGCACCGCCTCGCAGCCGGTGGACGACGTCCTCGCCACGGCGACCCCGGCGGCGGGCCCCTCCACCACCGCACCGACAACCGCACCCTCACCCACCTCCGCCGCATCACCAGCGGCATACGGCGCCCCGGCCCTTGACCTGTCCTCCGCGGCCCTCACGGCGACGACCACCACGGCCTCGTCGACCTTCACCGGCATGGCCTTCGACACGTGCGCGGCGCCGACGAGCACCACGATGCAGCATTGGCTCGCGTCGCCCTACCGCACGCTCGGCATCTACATCGGCGGGTCGATGCGCGCCTGCGGGGACGGCCCTCTCTCGGCGTCCTGGGTGAGCACGGTGAAGTCCATGGGCTGGGGTCTGGCGCCGATCTATGTCGGACCGCAGGCTCCATGCGTGAACCAGGGCGGCCTCGCGACCTTCTCCGCCAGCAGCGCGGCCGCCCAGGCGAGGACCGACGCCGACGACGCCGCCAACCGGGCGTCCTCCTTCGGCATGGCTCGGGGGACGCCCATCTACTACGACATGGAGGCCTACAACACCACCGCCCCCGGCTGCTCCTCGGCAGTCATGACGTTCATCTCGGCATGGAGCAAGGAGCTGGCCGCGCTCGGCTACTCCTCCGGCGCCTACGGCAGCACCAGCTCGCTCATGACCGACATGTCCAAGGCGATGGGAACCAGCGGGTTCGTCGCCCCGACGAACATCTGGTTCGCCGACTGGAACGGCCTGCAGACCACGTCCGACTCCTACTTCTCCGGCGCCCACTGGACCAACCATCAACGGCTGCACCAGTACAGCGGTGGCGTCAACCAGACCTGGGGCGGCGACACCATCAACATCGACGCGAACTGGGTCGACGGCCAGGTCGCCGGCGTCGCGGCGCCGGTGAGCTACGGGACGAACGTCGTCGGCCCCGGGAGCGCCGGCTTCGTCTTCACCGGTGACATGAGCTACTGGCGACCCAATGCCCCGCAGGGGCTGAAGGGGATGGCCTACTGGACCAACTCCAGCGGCAACACGGAGTACAACGGAGCGACCTGGGCGCCGCGGCTGGCGCCGGGCCTGTACAAGGTCCAGGCCTACATCCCGGGCACCAACGCGTGGGCCACGGCCCCCTACACCGTGCGGTATGCCGGTGGGTCGACGGTGAAGAAGGTCAACCAGCAGCAGATCAGTGGTTACACGAGCCTGGGCACCTACCTGGCCAGCTCGAGTTCCTCCATCTCCGTGCACGTCGGCGACAACGACGGCACGGGCAGTCCCGCCCCCCAGCTCGGCGTCGACGCGATGGCGTTCCAGCTGGTGGCCACCGCTCCTGGCGCCCCGTCGAGCGTCGCGGCGACCAGTGGTGACGGCAACGCCACGGTGACCTGGGGAGCTGCGGCCGCGAACGGCAGCCCCGTCACGTCATACACGGTGAAGGCGACGCCCGGTGGTGCCTCGGTCACCGTCCCCGGCACCACCACCTCGGCTGCCTTCTCGGGCCTCACCAACGGCACGGCCTACTCGTTCACCGTGACCGCCACGAACGCGGTCGGCCCGGGCCCGGCCGCGACCTCGAACGCCGTCACGCCGCACAGCCCCCTCGCACTGGTCCACGACTGGAACGGCGACACCCACAACGACGTCCTGGCCCGCGACGGGTCCGGCAACCTGTGGCTCTACCCGGGGAACGGCACCGCCGGCTGGCTGCCACGGCAACAGTCCGGAACGGGGTGGAACGCCATGAGCGTCATCACGGCCTCGGGCGACTTCAACGGCGACGGCCGACCGGACCTCCTGGCCCGCGACGGGTCCGGCACGCTCTGGCTCTACCCCGGCAACGGCACCGGCGGCTGGCTCACCCGCCAGCAGGTCGGCAACGGCTGGAACGCCATGACCGCGGTCGCCGCACCCGGTGACTTCAACGGCGACGGCCACCCCGACCTCCTGGCCCGCGACGGGTCCGGCACGCTCTGGCTCTACCCCGGCAACGGCACCGGCGGCTGGCTCACCCGCCAGCAGGTCGGCACGAGCTGGAACGGCATGACTGCCCTCAGCTGAGCTGCCTGACCGGTGCTGAGCCGCCTTGCCTGAGCTGCCTTGCCTGAGCGGTGCTGGGCTGGCTGAGCGGGCTCAGCGCTACTGAGCCGCTACGAGCGACCGTCGACCCCTGGCACGACAGGGTGCACCTGGATCGACGGGCAGCCGGGGACGGACACTCGAGCCACCTGCGAGCGGGTCTGCCCCGGCGCAATGACAAGCAGAGCGCTGTACGTCGCGCACGACTGAGAACCAGCCGGAACGTCGGTGCCCTCAACCAGCGCAGAGGCCGAGCCGCCGGGTGGCACCACCACAGTCCTGGCGAGGTAGGTGCCGCCCAGGTAGCCGTCGCTCGTCCGGGTCGCCTGGATGGCCTGACGACCCCGACTGTCCAGACCTGCGACGCCGGGGTAGCCGTAGAGGCTGCACGCGGCGTGGGAGACGTTGCGGAAGACGAGGGCGACACCGACATGGCCCGCCGCGGCCCGGCTCCGGCCCACGGCCACGGAGAGGTCGCCGTTGGCACAGCCATGACTCGTGGGGGCCCCGTTGGTGCCTGTAGTGGTCGCCGACGCCGAGGGGGGCGCCGAGGTCACCGTGGGCGCCGACGAGGTCGCGGACGCCGACGGGGTGTCCGACGTGGACGACGTCGGCGAGTCCGAGGACGTGGTGCCCGACGAGGATGCCGTCCCCGACGGCGAGGCGCTGCAGGCGGTCAGCGCCGCGCAGACGACCAGCGTCGAGCCCAACCAGGAAACAGCCGAGCCGGCCATCGAGCACCTCTCACGTGAGACAGTCCAGCAGAACCATCCGCACTGTACCGGCCGCCACCGCATCGACCGGGGAGGCGGCCCGCGGTGGTCCGGGCCTGCGTCGGCGCCCCCGCACCCGCTCGACAACCGGCGCCAACAGGGACGCACTGTGGGCACTCGCGCACACGTAGGGTGGCAGGGCGCTACTGGGTGCCCAGGGCGGCCGCCACCGGGTCACCCCGGAACTCGTGCAGCGACGCCAGGTTGGGCCGAGACGGATGGGCGCGCCCGGCCGCCCCCGCGGCATACGCCGTCAGCAGGTTGGTCAGCTCGCCTCCGACCGCCTGCCCTCGCCGTCCTGCCCCCGCATCCCTCTCACTCCACGAGCGTAGGTCGGGAAACGCTCCGATGAGCCGCATCCACGCCGCTGGCTACTGTTGCCTCATGGCCAGCCGGACTCTCACGATGCCCCGGCAGCTGCCGCCCCGCCTCGACCGCTGGCGTCCCTCGCGCCGGAGCCTGTCACCGAACCAGTGGCGCTGGGTGGGCTCCGCCGCAGCGGCGGTCATCGCGGCCACTTCCTGGCTCTGTGCGGCCACCCCCAAGGAGTTCTCGAGCGTGTGGCCCGGTGTGGTCCCGTGGCGCGCGAACGGCGGCTCCCCGCTGGCCGCCACCGCCCTGCTGGTCGCCGTCGGCGTGACTCTCTATGCGTGGTGGGCGCTGCGCGACTCTGACGTCACCGTGGCGTGGCTGCGCGGGACCGCCGTGGCCTGGTTCGCGCCCCTGCTCGTGAGCGCCCCCCTGTTCAGCCGTGACATCTACTCGTATGCCGCCACCGGCCTGCAGCTCCAGGTCGGCCAGAACCCGTACCACGAGGGGGTCCGCCACCTCGCCTCGCCGTGGGTCAGCTCGGTGTCGAGGGTCTGGTTGGACACCCCCGCGCCGTACGGGCCGTTGTTCATGGGGCTCGCCCGGTTCGCGGCCGGCGTCTCGGACGGCCGCCTGCTCGTCGCCCTCGCACTGTTGCGCCTCATGGCCGTCGCGAGTGTCGTGGTGATCGCGTGGGCCGTCCCGGCCATGGCCGGGAGCCTCGGCATGGATCCCGTCCGCGCCACCTGGCTGGCCGTTCTGACACCCCTGGCCGGAGCCCACCTCGTGGCGGGGGCCCACAACGACGCGCTGATGGTGGCGGGCATGGCCGCTGCCGTCGCGCTGGCGCTACGTGGCCGGGGGGTCTGGGCGTGCCTCGCGCTGGCGGCGGCGATGGCGGTCAAGGTTCCCGCCGTGGTGGCCGTCCCCTTCGTGGCCCTTATCGTGGCCTCCGACGGAGCGGGGCTCGCACACGCCGACGGCGCGGCCGGCTCGTGGCTGCGACTGGTCCGACGTGCCGTCATGGTGGGCGTGGGCACAGTGGCCGCGTTCGTCGTCATGAGCCTGGCGAGCGGGCTCGGCTTCTCCTGGGTGGCAGCGCTCAGCACCCCGGGCGACAGCGTCCAGTGGACCTCGCTGCCGACCGGGCTCGGGATGGGTATCGGCGCCCTCGGCACGCTCGTCGGTCACAACGTCGAGAACCCCGCCGTCTCAGCACTGCGCACCGTTGCGCTGGTCGCGCTCGGCGTCACCCTCGTCATCCTCTGGCTGCGCGCCGTGCACGAGGCCCACGACGCCCGGGCCGTGGTGCGGTATGCCGGCCTGGCGATGGTCGCCGTGATCGTCCTGTCGCCGGCGTTCCACGGCTGGTACCTGTTCTGGGCGCTACCCCTGCTGGCCGCCTCGGTGCGGCAGCGGCGCTGGACCTCGGCCCTGGCGGCGGTCTCGACGGTGATCTGCCTGTCGGTGCTGCCGGGGGGCTTCAGCCTGGCGCTGGACACCTCCTGGGTGGGGGTGCCGCTGTGCTTCGTGGCGGCGTGGGTGCTCGTCGTCGCGGCGGTCCGATGGTGTCGAGCGTTCGCCTGGCGCGAGCTCTTCACCCTCGACGCCGACTAGCTCACCGACCCGGGCCCCGAGGCCCGAGCGGCGAGTCCGAGCCGCCAGGTCAGGCGTCCCGTCGTCGGAGCAGTACCGCAGCCACAGCGAGCACGACCGCGGCATACGCACAGAAGAGGCCGAAGCCGGCCCATGGGCTCAGCGCGGTCGGGTCGGGATGCACCGTCGTGATGGCCTCGCCGACGGTGTTGGGCAGGTACTTGGTGATGGGGTCCGCCCAGGAGGACGGCAGGAAGCGCACGATGATCGGGATGACGAACAGCACGCCGAACAGCGTGGAGATCGCGGCTGCCGTGTTGCGCAACAGGGCTCCGAGGCCGAGACCGAGGACGCCCACGACGGTGAGATAGAGGGCCGACCCGATGACGGCGCGCAGGACGCCGGCGTCGCCGAGGCTGGCCTGGAGGTTCTTGCCCTTGAGGATCGACTGGCCGATGAGGAAGGCGCCGAGCACCGTGGGCACCGTGACGACCAGGGTCGTCGTGGCGAACACAGCGACCTTCGCCCACAGGACAGGCAGGCGCGCGGGGACGGCCGCGAAGGTGGCCCGGATCATTCCCGTCGCGTACTCGCCGGTGATGAACAGGACCCCGAGCACCCCGATCGCCAGCTGGGCCAGGAAGATGCCGGCCAGGCTGCGGGTCGTCGGGTCGAACCTCGCGGCCTCGCTCGGGTCGTGCGGGGGCCAGTGCGCGACGGTCACCGAGGGGACCAGGACGGCGAGCCCGAGGATGAAGACCACCGCCGCGAGCAGGGCGAAGACGGTCGAGCGCAGCGAGCGCAGCTTGGTCCACTCGGAGAGCAGGACCCGCGCCTGCGTGACGTTCTGGCGGGTGCCGCCGGAGCGGGTGGCGGTCGCCGTGGCGGTGCTCATCGGTCGGCTCCAGTGGTCTCGAGGGGGCTGGCGGTCGGGCTGGGAGCTGCGGTGGCGGAGCCGTGGTACTCGACGGAGTCCTTCGTGAGGTCCATGAAGGCTTCCTCGAGGGAGGTCTGCTCGGCGGTGAGCTCGAGCAGCGTCACGCCCGCACCCGCCGCAGCCATGCCGATCTGGTCGGTGGTCAGGCCGGCGACCCGCAGGCCGTCGCCGCCGGTCGGCTCGAGCGCGACGTCAGGGCTGCCCAGAACCTGGGCGAGGCGTGACACGTCAGTCGTACGGACGCGCACGCGGTTCCCCGACGACGCCGCGATGAAGTCCGCGACGCTCGTGTCGGCGATCAGCCGGCCCCGGCCGACGACGATCAGGTGCTCTGCCGTCTGCGCCATCTCGCTCATGAGGTGAGAGGAGACGAACACGGTGCGCCCCTCGGCGGCCAGCGACTTGAGCAGGTTGCGGATCCACCGGATCCCGTCGGGGTCCAGCCCGTTGACCGGCTCGTCGAGGATCAGCGTGTGCGGGTCGCCGAGCAGAGCCGACGCGAGCCCGAGCCGCTGGCCCATGCCGAGCGAGAAGCCGCCGGCCCGCTTGCGGGCCACCTCCCCCAACCCGACCAGCTCGATGACCTCGGTCACCCGCCGCTTCGGGATGCCCGCTGTCTGAGCCAGCGCGAGGAGGTGGTTGAAGGCGCTGCGCCCGGTGTGGACCGAGCGCGCCTCGAGCAGGGCGCCAACCTCGCTGAGCGGCGCCGAGTGCTCGCGGTAGGCCTTGCCGTTGACGCGGACCGTGCCCGCGCTCGGGGCGTCCAGGCCGAGGATCATGCGCATCGTCGTCGACTTGCCCGCGCCGTTCGGGCCGAGGAAGCCGGTCACCACACCGGGCTTGACGGTGAAGGTCAGGTCGTCGACGGCCGTCTTCGGGCCGTAGTGCTTGGTGAGACCGTGGGCCTCGATCATGGGCGTCTCTTCCGTCAGGTGGGGCGCTGCGCAGTGGCTCCGGGCGCGAGTGACCGAGCCGGGCCCGAGCAGCATGGCGCACGAGGCTGTGGGTAACCTGAGACCACCTGCAGGGCCAACCCTGCAGGGCCTCGGGGGTGGGGCGGCTCTCAGCAAGCGGTCAAGAGGGTTTGTCATACTGCGGACCCATGGCTACCGGTGCACCGTCCCGCGTCTCGACCTCCCTCAACCCCTCCGTGCTCCTGAGCAAGGTGCCCGAGGTGACGGTGCTCTTCTGGGTCACCAAGGTCCTCACCACCGGGATGGGTGAGACGGCGTCCGACTTCCTGGTGCGGCGGATCGACCCGTTCGTGGCGGTCGGGCTCGGGGCGGTGGCCTTCGTGGTCGCGATGGCACTGCAGCTGCGCGCCCGCCGCTACGTTCCCTGGACCTACTGGCTCGCGGTCTCCATGGTGAGCGTCTTCGGCACGATGGCTGCGGACGTGGTCCACATCGCCCTAGGGGTGCCGTACGTCGTGAGCACCGTGGTCTTCGCCGTCGTCCTGGCAGCGGTGTTCGTGGTCTGGTACCGCACCGAGGGGACCCTGTCGATCCACAGCATCCGCACCCGCAGGCGGGAGCTGTTCTACTGGCTGACGGTGCTCACCACCTTCGCCCTGGGCACCGCGGCCGGCGACCTCACGGCGTCGACGATGCACCTGGGTTACTTCGCGTCGGGCGTCCTGTTCGCCGTCGTCATCGCCGTGCCCGCGGTGGCGCACTGGCGGCTCAGGCTCAACGCCATCACCGCCTTCTGGTTCGCCTACATCGTCACCCGGCCGCTGGGCGCGTCGTTCGCCGACTGGCTCGGGGTGCCTCCCAGCCGACGCGGCCTCGATCTCGGCACCGGTCCCGTGACACTGACCCTGGCCCTGGTCATCGCGGTCCTCGTCGGGTACCTCACGGTGACGCATTCGGACACTCCCCAGGAGGACGTCCTTACCCCGTGACGCGGGAGTCGGCCACGACATAGGGCGAGTGTGTGGAGAGGTACCCACCCGCTGCAGCCCCCAGAGCCAGCCGTCGCCGCACCTCGCGCATCAGGGCCTCGTTGCCGAGCTGCCGGACCGGCTCAGCGGCCGGGGCCTTGGCGTCGACGTCGAGGCCGCAGGCCTGCGCGGTGTGCAGGACGATCTCGCGCACCGCGACGTCCAGAGTGGTGGCCAGCGACTGCAGAACGGTCGGCTCGGGCCACCGCCGGAGCACCGGCTTCTCGAGGATGGTGTCCACGTCGTAGCGGTCGAGCCCCGAGCGCTCGACGAGCACCTCACGGCTCCAGCCCAGCAGGCCCATCTGTTCCTGCACGTACCTGCCCAGGCTGTTGGTCACCGAGTCCTCCGTTGTCCTCTGCGGCGATGTCGAGGTCACCATTCCACCGTTGCGATAGCCCGCGGAAGCGCCAGTTTGCCAAGCCTTGACCATTCACTCGGCCGTTCGGTCGAAGCGTCGTCGTCCTAACCGCCAGAGCCGAGCTCCCCCAGCACCTCGTCGGTATGCCGGCCTGGCTCGACCGCCGGCGCGCCGGCCCGGCTGGGAGTCAGCGAGAACCGGGGCGCGGCCGCGGGCTCCACGGGCGCGCCGGGGCCCGACGGGGCGGCATACGTGCCGCGCGCGGCGAGGTGGGGGTCCTCGGTCGCCTCCGCTGCGGACAGCACCGGAGCGACGCAGGCGTCCCGTCCGCCGAAGACCTCGACCCAATCCGCGCGCGAGCGCTGGGCGAAAGTTCGCTCGAACAGCGCGCTGAGGCGCGGCCACTCCGCCCGGTCCTGCTGAGAGCCCGTCCCCTCGTCGAGCAGCCCGAGGCCCTCGAGCAACCGGGCGTAGAACGCCGGCTCGATGGCTCCGACTGCCATGAAGCGGTCGTCGCTGGTGCGGTAGCACCGGTAGAACGGGGCCCCACCGTCGAAGAGGTTGCCGCCCCGCGGACCCGACCACAGCCCGGACGCGCGCATGGCCTGGTGCATCGCCGTCATCGAGGCCACGCCGTCGACGATCGCCGCGTCGACGACCTGGCCTCGGCCGGTGAGGCGTGCGGGCAGGAGCGCGGCGACGATGCCCAGGGCCAGGAGCATGCCGCCGCCGCCGAAGTCACCGAGCAGGTTGAGCGGCGGGACCGGGCGACCGTCCGGCCCTGCGAACGCCTCGAGCGCACCGGTCACGGCGAGGTAGGTGATGTCATGGCCGGCCGAGGCGGCATACGGGCCGTCCTGACCCCAACCGGTCATCCGCCCGTAGACCAGGCTGGGGTTGCGTGCCAGCACGGCGTCCGGACCGAAGCCGAGCCGCTCGGCGACGCCAGGACGAAACCCCTCGATCAGCACGTCGGACCGGTCGGCGAGCCGCAGGACGGCATCACGACCGGCCTGGGTCTTGAGGTCGAGCACGACCGAGCGGCGCCCCCGCAGCAGCACGCGGTGGGTGTCCAGCAGGTCCTCACCGGGCCGGTCGACCCGGACGACGTCGGCGCCGAGGTCGGCGAGCATCATCGCGGCGAACGGGCCGGGCCCGATCCCCCCGATCTCCAGGACACGGACGCCTGACAAGGGCCCCGGATGAGCTGCTCGGCGGTCGGGACGGGCGGCCGGCTGAGTCGTCATGAGCCGCAACGTACCGGGAGGAGACACCGCGTGGCGCCGCGTGCGACCGACTCTCGGGGGGCGGCTCGCCGGGCCCTGCGCTCCGGCGTCCGCCCCCGGTCAGAGGGCCTGCCTCAGATGATGCCGGCCAGCAGTGCGCGGACCTCGGCCTCGCGATAGCGCCGATGACCGCCAAGCGTGCGGATCGAGTTGAGCTTGCCCGCCTTGGCCCAGCGGGTCACTGTCTTGGGGTCGACCCGGAACAGCGAGGCCACCTCCGCGGGCGTCAACAGCTTCTCCACCTCGGTGGTCCGAGTAACCATGATCTCTCCTCGTGCAGGGAACGTTCCTTAATAATCGGACAAGCACGTCCCAATGGGAACATTCCTAACGGGTCATCCCGCATGGCTCAGGGGGACTAGTCATGCGTCCAACAGGTGGGCAGGAATACCCTTCAGACATGGCGCGCGACCCGCGCCGCAACCCCGCCAGCGCACCACCCAGCGCCCCACCCAGTCCCGAGCTCAAGGAGTCACCACCGTGACCACGTCCTCGTCATCCGCCACCGACACCTCCCAGCACGAGCAGGTCGTCTTCTGCCACGACAAGACCACCGGCCTGCGCGCCATCATCGGCATCTACAGCACGGCGCTGGGCCCGGCCCTCGGTGGCACGCGGTTCTACCCGTACGCCAGCGAGGAGGCAGCGCTCAGCGACGTCCTGCGCCTGTCCAAGGGGATGGCCTACAAGAACGCCGTGGCGGGGCTCGACCTCGGCGGCGGCAAGGCGGTCATCATCGGCGACCCCGCGACCGACAAGACCCCTGAGCTGCTCCGGGCCTACGGGCGCTTCGTCGAGAGCCTGGGCGGCCGCTACGTCACGGCCTGCGACGTGGGCACCTATGTCGCCGACATGGACGTCGTGAGCGAGACGACCCGGTTCGCCACCGGCCGCTCGGAGGCCAACGGCGGGGCCGGCGACTCCTCAGTCCTCACGGCATACGGCGTCTTCCAGGGCCAGCGCGCCTGCGCCCAGCACCTGTGGGGCGACGCCACCCTCAAGGGCCGCACCGTGGGCATCGCCGGCGTCGGCAAGGTCGGGCGGATCCTCGCCGGGCACCTGATCGAGGACGGCGCCACCGTGGTCGCGACCGACGTCGACGAGCAGGCGCTCGCGGACCTCAAGGCCCGCCACCCCGAGGTCGAGATCGTCCCGACCACCGCCGCGCTGGTGGGCTCCGACCTCGACGTCTATGCACCCTGCGCCCTCGGTGGCGCGCTCGACGACGTGACGGTCGAGGCGCTCCGTGCCACGGTCGTCTGCGGCGGCGCCAACAACCAGCTGGTCACCGAGGGCGAGGGCGGCACCGCCGACCGGCTCAAGGAGCGCGGCATCACCTACGCGCCCGACTTCCTGGTCAACGCAGGCGGCGTCATCCAGGTGAGCGACGAGCTCCACGGTTTCGACTTCGAGCGCGCGAAGAAGGGCGCGACGGCGATCTTCGACCACACGCTCGAGGTGCTCCAGACGGCCGACCGGCTCGGGATCACCCCCGCCGCCGCGGCCGACCACATCGCGGAGGAGCGGATGGCCGCGAAGCAGGCCGCCGGCATCTGGCTGCCCGCCCGCTGAGACAGGGGTCTCGTCACCAGAACTTGCCTCTCTCCTGTAGCGTGGGACCCACGACACATACACAATTCCCGGGACCGCTCCGTGGAGCCGAGACACCGATGGTGGCTCGACCAGGCGATGCCGTCCCGGCAGACGCATGAGGGGGTCACGCCATGGGGCGCGGCCGGGCCAAAGCCAAGCAGACCAAGGTCGCTCGGGAGCTGAAGTACTTCTCCCCGAACACCGACTTGAGCGCGCTTGAGCGAGAACTGCACGGTTCCTCGTACGCAGAGCCGGAGCGAGTCTCCGACGACTCCGTGGGCGAGGACGAGTACGACGAATACGGGAAATGGGCCTCGGGTCAGAGATGACCTGAGGCGCTGACCCTCACCTCATGCGCGGGCCACGGCCCGTGTCGCACGTTCGCCCCG
>NZ_DASYGF010000020.1:0-30178 GCF_036000045.1 Pedococcus sp. | reverse complement strand
CGGCGCGGCGCACGGCCGCCGAGGCCTTAGGATCGTCCGCGAGCCCGAGACCGAAGGAGCGTTGTGAAGATCACCGTAGTGGGGCTGGGCAAGATCGGACTGCCCCTGGCCGTCCAGTTCGCCAGGTCCGGGCACCAGGTCTTCGGGGCCGACGTCAACGAGCGCCTCGTGGACGTCGTGAACAGCGGTGTCGAGCCGTTCCCGGGTGAGGCCAACCTCGCGGAGTACCTCAAGGAGGTCGTCTCCAGCGGAGATCTTCGAGCGACCACCGACACGACCGCCGCGGTCGCCGACAGCGACGCGGTCGTCGTCGTGGTCCCGCTGTTCGTCGATGACGAGGCTCGGCCCGACTTCGGCTGGATGGACTCCGCGACGAAGGACATCGCCCGGGGGCTGAAGCGCGGCACGCTGGTGAGCTTCGAGACGACGCTGCCGGTCGGCACGACCCGCACTCGCTGGAAGCCCATGCTCGAGGAGGTGTCCGGGCTCGCCGAGGGCACCGACTTCCACCTCGTGTTCTCACCCGAGCGGGTGCTCACCGGACGCGTGTTCGCGGACCTGCGCAAGTACCCGAAGCTGGTGGGCGGGCTGTCCCAGGCCGGCGCCGCCGCAGCGCAGGAGTTCTACGAGTCGGTTCTCCAGTTCGACGAGCGGCCCGACCTGCAGCGCCCGAACGGCGTGTGGGACCTCGGCAGCGCCGAGGCCGCCGAGATGGCCAAGCTGGCGGAGACCACCTACCGCGACGTGAACATCGCCCTCGCCAACCAGTTCGGCGCGTTCGCGGCCTCGCACGGCATCGACGTCTACCAGGTCATCGAGGCCAGCAACTCCCAGCCCTACAGCCACATCCACCGCCCGGGCATTGCCGTGGGCGGCCACTGCATCCCGGTCTACCCGCGCCTCTACCTGTGGAACGACCCGGATGCCACGGTCGTGCGCGCAGCCCGCGAGGCCAACGCCGCCATGCCGGCATACTCGGTCGGGCTGGCCGCCGAGGCGGCCGGAGGCAGCCTCGAGGGGCTGACCGTCGCCGTGCTCGGCGCGTCCTATCGCGGCGGGGTCAAGGAGACAGCGTTCTCCGGCGTCTTCGCCACGGTCGCGGAGCTCGAGCGGGCCGGGGCCCGCGTCGTGGTCCACGACCCCATGTTCACCGATGCCGAGCTGCGCGACCTCGGGTGGGAGCCCTATGCGCTGGGTGGCCCCGTGGATGTCGTCGTGGTGCAGGCGGACCACTCCGAGTACCGCTCCCTGTCCGCGACCGACTTCCCCGGGGTGCGAGCGGTCGTCGACGGCCGCCGGACCCTCGACCGCACGCAGTTCCCCGGCGTCCGCTTCCTGGTCGTCGGCCAGGCCGAGCAGAGGGCATGAGCATGGCGACTCGCATCGTCGACTCGGCCGATGTGGCCGAGAGCGCCCAGATCGGCGACGGCTCCTCCGTATGGCACCTCGCCCAGGTGCGCGAGGACGCCGTCCTCGGTGAGAACTGCATCGTCGGGCGTGGCGCCTACGTCGGCACCGGGGTCCGCATGGGCGACAACTGCAAGCTGCAGAACTACGCCCTGGTCTACGAGCCGGCCGTGCTCGAGGACGGCGTCTTCGTCGGCCCGGCCGTGGTGTTCACCAACGACCACTACCCACGAGCGGTCGCGCCCGACGGGACGATCAAGCGCGGCGACGACTGGGAGGCCGTCGGTGTCACCTGCCGCACGGGTGCCTCGATCGGGGCCCGTGCAGTCTGTGTCGCTCCGGTGACCATCGGTCGGTGGGCGCTGGTGGCCGCAGGATCGGTGGTCATCGCGGACGTGCCCGACTTCGCCCTGGTCGCGGGGGTCCCCGCCCGACGGATCCGCTGGGTGGGGCGAGCGGGTGTGCCACTGGAACGCGACCGAGATGCCGACGGCGCCTGGGTCTGCCCGGCCACGGGTGAGAAGTACATCGAGAACGACGACCGCCTGACGGAGGCTGCACATTCATGAGTGAGTTCATCCCCCCTGCCAAGCCGCTGATCGGCGACGAGGAGCGCGAGGCGGTGGACCGGGTGCTGCGCAGCGGCATGCTGGCCCAGGGCCCCGAGGTCAAGGCCTTCGAGGAGGAGTTCTCGGAGCACTTCGGGCTCGGGCGGGCCTGTGTCGCCGTCAACTCGGGCACCTCCGGCCAGCACCTGGGTCTGCTCTCGAGCGGCGTCAAGGCGGGTGACGAGGTCATCGTCCCGTCCTTCACCTTCGCGGCGACCGCCAACTCGGTGGCGCTCACCGGTGCCACGCCCGTGTTCGCGGACATCAGTGCCGACGACTTCTGCCTCGACCCCGCTGCCGTCGAGGCCTCGATCACCGAGCGCACCGTCGGCTTCATGCCCGTCCACCTCTACGGCCACCCGGCCAAGATGGACCAGCTCATGGCCATCGCCGACAAGCACGGCCTGCAGGTCTTCGAGGACGCGGCCCAGGCGCACGGCGCCTCGCTCAACGGCACCCCGGTGGGCGCGTTCGGCTCCTTCGCGATGTTCTCGCTGTACCCGACGAAGAACATGACCTCGGGCGAGGGCGGCATGGTGAGTGTCGCCAACGACGAGATCGAGCGGCTGATGCGGCTGTACCGCAACCAGGGAATGCAGCAGCAGTACCACAACGAGGTCGTCGGCTTCAACACGCGCATGACCGACATCCACGCGGCTATCGGCCGGGTGCAGCTGACCAAGGTCGACGCCTGGACCAAGCGCCGCCAGGAGAACGCCGCCTTCCTGACCGAGAACCTCGTCGGCGTCACCACGCCGCCGGTGGCGGACGGTGCCGTGCACGTCTACCACCAGTACACGATCCGGGTGGCTGAGGACCGCGACGGTCTGGCCAAGGCCCTCAAGGACGAGTACAACGTGGGGTCCGGCATGTTCTACCCCGTGCCCAACCACCGGCTGGCGCCCTTCCAGGTCGATGTCGAGCTGCCCGAGACCGAGAAGGCCGCGCGCGAGTGTCTCTCCCTCCCGGTCCACCCGTCGCTGTCCCAGGACGACCTCGAGCGCATCGTCACCGCGGTCAACACGCTGGCCAAGGCAGGTGCCTGAGATGGCGAACCTGCGCGCCGGTCTTATCGGCCTCGGCATGATGGGACGTCACCACGCCCGAGTGCTGGCGTCGCTCGACGGCGTCGACCTGGTCGCCGTCGCCGATGCCGGCGGCGACCCGCACCGGGTGGCGGGTGGCCGCCCCATCCATGCCACCGTCGAGGAGCTCATCGCCGAGAAGCTCGACTACTGCATGGTCGCCGTGCCGACCGCGCTTCACGAGGAGATCGGTGTCGCACTGGCCGAGGCCGGGGTGCACACCATGATCGAGAAACCGCTGGCCCAGGACACCCCCTCCGCGGAGCGGCTGGCCAAGGCGTTCAGTGACGCGGGTCTGGTCGGAGCCGTCGGCCATATCGAGCGATACAACCCCGCCCTCCAGCAGGCCCGGGCGCGGCTCGAGGCCGGTGAGCTCGGCGATGTCTACCAGGTCGCGACGCGACGGCAGGGCCCGTTCCCCTCGCGCATCGCCGATGTGGGCGTCGTCAAGGACCTCGGCACGCACGACATCGACCTCACCGCATGGGTCACCCAGCAGCGCTTCGTCTCGGTCTCCGCGCGCACGGCATACAAGTCGGGTCGGGAGCACGAGGACCTCGTGGCCGTCGTCGGCCAGCTCTCCGGCGGAACGGTCACCAACCACCTCGTGAACTGGCTGTCGCCGCTCAAGGAGCGCGTCACCGTCATCACCGGTGAGAAGGGCGCCTTCGTCGCCGACACCCTGACCGCCGACCTGACCTACTACGCCAATGGCCTGGAGCAGCACACCTGGAGCGAGATCGCGAACTTCCGCGGCGTCTCCGAGGGCGACGTGATCCGCTACGCGATCGCCAAGCCCGAGCCGTTGCGCGTCGAGCACGAGAACTTCCGTGACGCGGTGCTCGGTCAGCAAGCCGACATCGTCACGATGGAGCAGGGGCTGACGACGGTGCGGGTGGCCGAGGCCTGCATCGAGTCCGCGCAGAGCGGGTCGACGGTCGAGGTGCCCGCGCGGGGGCACGATGCCGGCCTGGTCGTGAGATAGCGTTCCCGGATGGCACTCAAGCAGGTACTCGTCAAGGCAGCCACCACCCGCGCAGGTGTGCGGCTCCGCCACCTCACCTTCAAGGGCAGCGGCCGCTACTGGGAGGACCGCTACGCCGCGGGCGGCACCTCCGGCCCCGGATCCTACGGACCCTCGGCCCAGTGGAAGGCCGACATGGTCAACGCGTGGGTCCGCGAGCTCGGCATGACGTCCGTCGTGGACTTCGGGTGCGGTGACGGCAACCAGCTCTCGCTGGCCGACTACCCCCGCTACCTGGGGCTCGACCGCTCGGGCACCGCCGTTCGGCACTGCATCGAGCGCTTCAGCGGTGACCCGACCAAGAGCTTCCTCAAGTTCGAGCCCGGCGAGCTGGCCGACCCCGCAGGGTGGTTGCGCGGTGACATGGCCCTGTCCATGGAGGTGATCTTCCACCTGGTCGAGGACGACATCTTCGAGGACTACATGCGCCGCCTGTTCGCCGGGGCCGAGCGCTTCGTCGTCATCTGCAGCAACGACACCTCCGGGGACGAGCTCGTGCCACACGAACGCCACCGCTCCTTCACGGCATGGGTCGCTCGGGAGTGCCCCGGCTGGAAGCTGGAGCGCAAGGTCGACCCGCCCGCAGAGACCGGACTGATGTCTTCGCTGTACCTTTACGTCCCCACCACGGCATAGCGGGTGGCACTGGCTCTCTCGTGGCGCGAGGTGATCCGCCCGGTTCGCCTCGATGCCCACGCGGGCTCCTCGATGGCGTCGCGGGGGGTCCTGAGCATGGTCGGTCTGGCCGCCCAGGGCGTCCTTCGGCTCGTCTCGCCTCTCCTGGTCGGACGCTTCGGCGGCCCCAGCCTGCTGGGAGTGGTGCAGACCGCTATCGCCGTGGCAACCTTCCTCTGCCTGGTCTGGCCCACGACCACCGGGAGCGCGGCCTCGAAGTTCCTCGCCCGCGCGCGGGGGGCCGGCCGTCATGACGAGTCGCTGTCGGTAGCAGCCCACCTGCGGCGCCGAACGACTCAGGCCACGCTGGTCCTCGGCCTGGCCGCCGTGCCGATCTGGGTCGTGGGGCTCAAGGGTGACCTGGTCGGAGGCCTGTGTGTCGCGGCCCTGGTCGTCGGTTACGGCGGCTACAACTTCGCGCGCGGGCTGCAGTTCGGTATCGGCCAGGTGGGCCGGGCCACGGTGTGGGACGTCGTCATCATGGTGGCCGGTCTGGTCACCCTCCTTCTGTCGCTGCTCGCCGGCGTACGCGGTCCGATGCTCGTGCTGCCCATGGCTGCCGCCTACCTCGTCTACACCCTCGCCGGGTGGCCGTGGAGCCACGGCGAACGGCCCAGTGCACCGCTGCGGCGCGAGCTCGACGGGTTCGTCGCGCTTGGGGTGGCCGGGACCACCGCCAGCGCCGGCTTCCTCCAGCTGTCCATGGTGGTGGCCAAGCTCGTCGGGTCCCCGGAACAGGCCGGACAGTATGCCGCGGCCCTCACGCTCGCGACTCCCGCCTCCCTGCTGGCCGGCTCGCTGAGCCTGGTGCTCTTCCCGACCATGGCGGAGGCCTGGGGACGGGGTGATGTGGAGGCGTTCCGCTGGCAGACCGACCGCGCCACCCGTCTTCTCGTCGTGGTGATGGTGGCCGTGTTCGGGTCGCTGGCCCTCTGCAGCCGGCTCATCGTGGCCGTCCTCTGGGGAGGGCGCTACGCAGAGGCGGGCCGGTTGCTGCCCGTCCTGTTGTTCGCCGTGCTGCCCACGACCTTGGCCATGGCGAGCGTCAACTCGCTGTCCACCCGCTCCCAGCGGGGCATGGCGGCCACGAGCGTGGCGAGCATGTCCGGGCTGGCCGTGGGAGCGGCGGCCTGGGCGCTGTTCGCGACCCGCTGGGGCGAGACCGGCGTGGCTGTCGGCTACCTGGCCGGCACGCTCGTGATCTCGGGCCTGCCGATCGGCCTCGTCTGGCGACGCGACGGGCACCACTGGGGCGCGCTCCTCGGCCGCCTTGCCCTGGGCGTGCTCCTGGCCGTTGCGCTCATCGCAGGTCGGGACGCCCTCGACCTCGGACCCTGGCTCGACCTTCTCTGGGCCACCGTGTTCGTGCTGGCCTGGCTCGCCTTCGTGCACCGCGACGCCAAGGTGGTGCTGCGTCTCCTCAGCCCGCTGCTGGGCCGCGGTCGGCCGGGTGCCCGGCCCGCCGCCTGACATACTGGCTCGCATGTCGTCCGCCCCCCACGACCGTCCCGACGACAACGCCGGCGACCGGTCCGGAGGCGAGGGGCGCAGGCTGGCCGTCGGACCCGCGAACTACGCCGGCCAGGCGGCCCAGTGGGCACGCGCCGTGTCGGAGTTCGTCCACGTGCCGTCGTTCTCTTTCGCCAGCCCGCCTCTGCCCTGGATGTCGCAGGGCATCGGCCACGCCGTCGACATGGTCCTGCCGGCTCAGCGCCTGGTGCGTCCGGCCCACCGCAGGGCGCAGGTTCTCCAGAGCCTCTCGGGCATCACGCACCTGGCCATCGACGGCTTCCTGTCTCCCCTCGAGGGTGCGGGGCGGCGGTCGGTCGAGCGCGAGCTGAAGTACTGGGCTTCGCGGGGGGTGCAGGTCGCACTTATCGCGCACGGCAGCGAGGTGCGAGACCCCGACGCGCATCTGCGCCGGTGGGACTACTCCTTCTTCCACGAGACGAAGGGGCTCTGGCTGGCACGGACCAGACGGGTGTCGGCACGCAACCGGGCCATCGTGCGCCGCGTCGACGTCCCTGTCCTCGTCAGCACCCCGGACCTGCTGCTCGACCTCCCCAATGCCCACTGGCTGCCGCTCGTCGTCGACGTGTCGGCCTGGGCCGCGAGCCAGCCACCGCTGAGGCGTGACCGTCCCGTCGTGCTGCACCTGCCCAGCCGGCGGCGTCCGCCCATCAAGGGGACGCGCGTGATCGACCCGATCCTGCGAGCCCTCGACGCCGAGGGGCTGATCAGCTACCTGGCCCCGGAGCGGGTGACCCACGCCGAGGTCGCCCGACTGGTCGGCTCTGCCGATGTGGTCGTGGACCAGATCATGACGGGCTCCTACGGCGTGGCCGCCGTCGAGGCGATGGCGGCGGGCCGCCTCGTCGTCGGAAACGTCGCGCCGGAGGTCCGTGCCCTGGTGCCCGACGCCGTGCCGATCGTCGACGCGGGACCCGACCGGCTCGAGCAGGTCCTGCGCGACATCGTGACGCGTCCCGAGTCCTACGAGCCGCTGGCCGCGGCGGGTGTGGCGTTCGCCCATCGCTGGCATGACGGCCGGGCCGCGGCGCAGGTGCTCGACGACCGTCTCCTCGGCGTGGCTCAGCGGCCCCGCTCCGGCTAGGTCCCGCCGGCGGTCAGGCCAGGACGCCCAGCGCGGCGTCGACCGCGCGCCGGCTCACGGACTCCTGGCTGGCATTCGCGACGGTCCACTCGGCCAGCCGGGCTCGCCGTGCGGGGCTGACCCGCTGGGCCAGCGCCTCTCGCATGGCGTCGGCGACCGCCTCGACGTCCCACGGTGCAGCCCAGCCGAGGTCGTGCTCCCGGACCATCTGAGCGCCCGGCCCCACACCGGCATAGATCACAGGGGAGCCGCAGGCCGTCGACACGAACATCTTGGTGGGGAACGAGAAGTCGTAGCCCCGGCCGGGGCGCACCGAGGCCAGCCCCACCCAGGCGCTCCCGAGCGCCTCGGCGACCCGGTCGGAGGCGACGAGACCCTCGAAGCTCACCCGCCCGGGCGTCAGGCTCTGCGCCAGCTGCTCCAGTGCCGCCCGTTCGGTGCCCTGCCCCAGCATCACCAACCTGGCCTCGGGGTGCTCGGGAGCGACCTGCGCGAAGGCGCGGACGAACACCTCGGCTCCGTGGATCTCGGACATCGTCCCGGCATACACGAGGGTGGGGACGTCGTCGTCGGGGACGGGGCGCGGGCGGAACGCCTCGGTGTCCACCCCGGTGCCCACGACGGTGACCCGACCGGGGTCGACGCCCAGGGAGCGCACCTCCGCGGCCACGCCCTCGGACACGGCGAGCACGTGGGCGGCGCCCCGCAGCACCCACGACTCCACCGCGGTGAGCACGCGCACGACCGCGGGGCTGACGCCGATGCCGGCCGCCGCGGTGGAGGACACGTCAGCGGCGTAGTAGACGTAGGGGACGCGTTTGAGCGCGCTGACGAGCCGCACGGCCACACCGGTGGTGGGCGGGGGCTCGACGATGACGAGATCGGTGCGTGTGGCGAGCAGCCGGAACATCAGCGGGCCGTCGAAGCTGGCGAACTGGATGTAACCGCGCACGTTGCCGCCCTTGTCGCGCAGCACCGGCCACCGTCGAACGGTCACCCCCCCGGAGGACGACGGACCGCCGGCGAGGTCCCCGCGGGGCGTGCTGGCGGACCGGGCCACCCGCGGCGGCCGGGTGGTGAGCACCCGGACGGTGACGCCCGAACGGCTCAACATGCGCGCCAGCCAACCCAGCCGGTATGCCGCTGCGCCCGGCTCGGGCGGAAAGAGGCGCGAGGCGATCGTGACGACTCTGGCGTCCGTGCCCACGCCTCACCTCTCCTGGTCGCTGCGGTCCCGCGGGGGCGGGCCGGCGTCGCACTCTACCGGGGTCTTCCGGCCTCCCTGGACCGGACAGGCGGCTCAGGGGCCGCTCACACGGGGCTGGGTATGCTCGCCCGGTGAGTCCAGCCAGCGCAGACCCTGTGCTCCCGCACCCCGGCCGGACCCTCAAGGTCGTCGCGGTGGTGGTGAGCTACAACCGGCGCGAGCTGCTGGCCGAGTGCCTCGCGGCCGTCGCCGCGCAGACCCGTCCGGTCGACGCCGTGGTGGTGGTCGACAACGCTTCCACCGACGGCAGCGCCGAGCTCGTGGCGCGCACGCTCCCCTCGGCCGATCTCGTGCGGCTCGGCCGCAACACCGGCGGCGCCGGAGGCTTCGCCGCGGGGATGGCGCGCGCGATGGACGAGCACGACGCCGACCTGCTGTGGGTCATGGACGACGACACCATCGCCACCCCCACCACGCTGGCCGAGCTGACCGGGGCATACCTCGCCTATGGCCCGGAGCTCGCGCTGGTGGCCAGCCGGGTCACCTGGGTGGACGGCCAGGACCAGGCTCGCAACATCCCCCGTCCGGTGCCGTGGAACCCGTCGACCCGCAGCCGGAACCGCAGGCGGTCGGCCCAGCTCGTCGGGGGCCGGCCCATGCGGACCGCATGCTTCGTGTCGCTCCTCGTGGCGGCCGACGCGGTGCGAGCCACGGGACTCCCGACCGCCGACTTCTTCATCTGGAACGACGACTTCGAGTTCACCGCAAGGATCCTGCGTGACCGCCCGGGCATCTACCTGCCCAGCGCCGTGGTGGTGCACAAGACCGCCCACCTCGGGACCCGGGCGGCCGACCCAGGGGAGCGCTTCTTCAACGAGGTCCGCAACAAGGTCTGGACCTTCCGCGCGGGACGGGCGTTCGGCGGCGGCGAGAGGGTCCTGCGGATCGGCGTGGCCCTGGTGAACTGGGCCCGTTTCTACTGGCACTCCCACCACCGCGACGTCCTGCGGCGCGCCCTCGTGCGCGGTCTGCGCGACGGCCTGGGGACCCGGCCGCGCCCGAACCGGGTCGTGCTCTCCGAGGCGGGCTTCGAGCTGGGGGAGCACTGGTGAGTGTGCTCATCGGTGGGTTGTTGACCACCCCGGTGGTCGCCGAGGCCGGCCCGCTGTACGGGTCGTCCTCAGTCCGGCGGGGAGAGTCGGTGGCGTTCGACCGGTGGTTCGCCGCCCTCCCGCTGGGCTACTGGGCACGGTTCACTGCGGTCGCCGAGGTGCGCCTCGAGCTCACGGCGAGTGCCGACGTCGACATCTCTGTGGAGGCCAGCGACCACCGGGGTCGCGTGCGGCTGCTCGCCAAGGGCGCCACCGAGGGCGGTCGGTATGCCGTGACCGTCCCCGTGGCGGAATGCGCCGACGGCGGGTGGGTGTGGCCACGGGTGCAGGTGCCCGCAGACGGGCCCGAGCAGGTCGAGGTGGCCTTCGCGTGGAGCGCGCCGGACCTGACGCCGCCGGCCCGGTCGCTGGCCGTGGCCATCGCCACCTTCAACCGCCCCGAGGCATGCCTGCGCCAGCTGACCACCTTGGCCACGGCGATGGAGGACGGCGGTGTGCTCGCTGAGGTGGTCGCCACCGTGGTGCTGGTCGACCAGGGGACGGAGCCGGTGGCAGCGGCACCGGGCTTCGAGGAGGTGGCCGCTCGGCTGGGAGAGCGGCTGAGCGTGGTGCGGCAGGCGAACCTCGGGGGCTCGGGTGGGTTCGCCCGAGGGCTCGTGGAGGGTCTCGCCCGGCCGCAGGTGGCGCATGTCGCCCTCCTCGACGACGACGCCTACGCCCAGCCGGAGGGACTGGCCCGCGCCTGGGCGTTCGCTCATGCCGCGTCCGGGCCCACCATCGTCGGCGGCCACATGTTCGACTCCGCCCGGCCCACGGTGCTCTACCGGCTCGGCGAGGTGCTGGACCGGCGCAGGTTCAGCTGGACCTCCGTCCCCGGCACTCCCATGAACACCGACCTCGCCGACCAGCCGGTCGCGGAGCACTCGTGGCTCGGGCCGGCCCACGAGGTCGACTTCCAGCCCTGGTGGATGGCGCTCGTGCCCCGTGCCTGTGTGGAGCGGGTCGGCCTGCCGATGCCGTTCTTCCTCAAGTGGGACGACGTCGAGCTCGGGTTGCGCGCCGGTGAGGCGGGCCTGCGGTCCGTCGTCCTGCCCGGCGCTGCGGTGTGGCACGACTCGTGGGCCGGCAAGGCCAACGAGACCGGCTGGCAGGCCTACTTCCTGCTGCGCAACCGCGTGGTCACCGCGATGCTGCACGACCACCGTCCGGCCGCACTGGCCGCCGAGTGGCTGGCGGTGTCGATGCGCCACCTCCTCCTGCGCGAGCCGCGAGCCGCCGCCATGCGCTTCGCCGCCCTCAAGGACCTGCTGGCCGGCCCCGCCTGGATGCACCGCGACCTGGCCACGGTCCGGCGGCGCGCCGAGGACGCCGGGCGGCGCGAGGACATCGCGCCACACCCCCTGTCGGCCGCCGCGAGCACCATCACCGCCACGGCACGTCTGGTGGCGCGCTGGGGCAGCCTGCGAGCGGCATACCAGCGCGAGGCCGCACGGGCCGTCACCGCCGAGGCCTGGGCGCGCACCTTCGAGGCCGCGCGGCCGAAGGAGCAGCCCAGCGGCGAGCGCCCTGTCTGGTCGGTCGTGGTCGTCAGCTACCACAGCCTCCCCATGCTGGAGAAGTACTGGTCCGGGCTCCTCGAGCCGGACCGCCTCGGCGACCTTCGGCCGGGTCAGGTCGAGGTCGTCATCGTCGACAACGCCGACCAACCTGCCGTGGCCGATTTCGCTGCGCGGCAAGGGTTCCGCTACGTCTCCATGGGCGGCAACGTCGGGCTGTCGGCGGCCAACAACCGTGGCGCCGAGCTCGGCCGCGGTGACTACCTGTTGTTCGCGAACCCGGACCTCGGGGTGCGTGCCCAGGACCTGCCCGTGCTGGCCGACTGGATCGACCGGACGCAGGGCATCGTCACGCCGAGGCTGGACTTCCCCGACGGCCGCCCGCAGAGCGCTGCCCGCGCCGAGCCATACCTGCTGGCCAAGCTGGCGCACCGCGGAGTCGGGCCGTCCTCGGCTCTGCAGCACTACCTGTGGCCGGTCGGGCCCTACGAGTCCGGCCCGGTGACGTGGGTGGCCGGCGGAGCCACCGCCATGGCGCGCAGGACCTTCGGACGTATCGGCGGCTGGCCCGAGGAGTACTTCCTCTACATGGAGGATGTCGAGCTCGGGATCCGGGCCCGTGACCTCGGGATCGCAGTGTCGGTGACGGCCGACGTCCGCTGGGTCCACGAGTGGCGGGGCGACTCCCGGCGTCGGTTCAACCGCGGCCAGGTGCTCCACGCACGCAGCGCCATGCGTTTCTACACCAGGCATCCGCGTTACCTCGGCTGGCCGCGCTGACGGTGCCGTGCGCCGCCGCGGCGAGCCAACCGGCCCAGGGTGGCCAACCGGCCAGCGGCGACTCAGCCTCCGCTGGGCTTCCCGTCAGTCCCAGCGGGGGGCGCCTCGAGCGGGGTGTCGTTGCGTAGCAACGTGAACAGCTGCTTGGCCCTGGCCGTGTCCCACTTGACCGCGCTGCCGGCATACGTCTGGTAGTTGAGGCTGGACAGGGGCACGACGAGCGACAGGCCGTTGCCCTGGGAGATGGAGCGCATCGCCATGAGCACGCGGGTCACGTCGCGCAGCGAGGTGTTGTTGTCGACGGTCAGACCCTGGCCCGCGGCCATCGAGAAGCCGTAGTAGCGCCACGGGTCGAGGATCGTCGATGGCGTCAGCGCCTTGTGCATGATCGCGCCGAGGAACTGCCGTTGCCGCTCGGCGCGGCCGATGTCGCCCCGCGGGTCGGAGTAGCGGGCCCGGACGTAGCCCAGGGCGTTGGCGCCGTTGAGGGTCTGGCAGCCCTTCTGGAGGTTGATGCCGGCGTGCGGGTCGTTCATGTGGAAGGGCACGCAGATGTCCACCCCGCCGAGACTGTCGACGACGGTGGAGAACCCGCCGAAGCCGATCTCGATGTAGCCGTCGAGCCGCAGGCCAGTGACCTGCTCGACCGTGTGCACGAGAAGCCTGGGACCGCCCTCGGCGAAGGCGGCGTTGATCTTGTTGCTCTGGTGCCCCGGGATCGGCACGAAGCTGTCACGGGGGATCGAGATGAAGGCGGGCTTGCCGCCGTCAGCCGGGACGTGCACGAGGATGATCGAGTCGGTGCGCTCGCCCTGCGCCGACCCGGTGGTCAGCGCCTTCTTCTGGGCGGCCGTCAGCCCGGCGCGGCTGTCGGAGCCGACGAGGAGATAGTCGTAGCCCTTGGTCTGAGCCGGACGCGGGCCAGGGGGAGTGGCGTCGACCCGGTGAACGGTGCCCCAGGCATGGAAGGGCACCCAGACCATGAACGCCAGCCAGAGGATGACGAGCCCGAGGACCACGAGGAGAACGGTGCGTCCCCGGTGGGGGCGGCGTCCCACCGCTGAGCCTTGCGGGCTGCCTCCCACGGGCGGGGAGCCTTGGGGGCGACCGCGGTCGGGGCGACTGCGGTCGGGGCGACTGCGGTCGGGGCGGCGGCGGGTGTCGACGACGAAGACGTCGTCGTCCCTGGGGTCGGCGTCGTACTCAGACATCGGCGTCCAGCTCGGGTCGTCGGTCGGCTTGCCCGGGTTCGGCACTCTCGCCCTGGCCTGCTGCGCGGGTGGGCGACGGGAGCGGGTCCGCCGCCGGGGGCGCCTCGTCGATGGCGATCCGGCGCGCGAGCTTCGTGTAGCGGATCTCAGCCTCGCGGAAGCGCCTGAAGCTCGTCACCACGAAGCTGAAGAACGCGATGACCAGGCCGTAGAGGATCAGGTCGGTACCCCTGCCGATGCCCACCAGGTGCGCCAGGCTCGTCCACACGCTCGGCGAGAGGATGGACCACACCGCGAAGGCGCCGAAGACCAGGAGGCTCAGCCGGCGGACTGCCTGGGTCCGCGCCCCGGACCCGGAGACGACGCGGTAGAGGATCCCGAGGGTGACCAGGACCAGGACGAGCTGGATCGACAGCGCCTTCATCGCAGCAACAGCTCAGCGAGGATGTTGACGGCGTTCCAGAGGGACTGGCCCTTGGCCCGGGAGTAGTCGGAGTACAGGATGTGCACGGGCTCCTCCGCCAGGGACACTGGTTGGCCATGGATCCGCATGCTGCCGATCTGCGCCACGAGCTCGGACGCGTGCGCCATGCGGTTCTGGGTGATGTCGATGCGCTCCACCACCTCGCGGGACAGCACGCGCAGTCCGTTGTGGGCATCGGTGAGCTGGGTCTTGGTCGTGAGGTTGGTGTAGATGACGGCCAACCGGAGGACCAGCCGCTTCAGGGCGCTGGGGCGGGTGCGCTCGTCGAGGAAGCGCGACCCGAACACCACGTCCACATCGCCGCGCCGGATGCGCTCGAGCATCACCAGCACGTCCTCGAGCTGATGCTGCCCGTCGGCGTCGAAGGTGACGGCATACCGCATCTCGGGGTCGGTCAGGATGTAGTCGAAACCGGTCTGCAGGGCCGCTCCCTGCCCGAGGTTGACCGGGTGGCGCACCACCCGCGCGCCCGCAGCCTCGGCCAACGCCGCCGAGTCGTCCGACGAGCCGTCGTCGACACAGACCACCTTGGGAAAGGCCTGGCGGGCACGCCGGACGACATCGGCGATCACGGTGGCCTCGTTGTACAACGGCACAACGAGCCAGACATCGGTGGCATTCATCGGGTCAAGAGTAGTTCCGAAGAGCGGCAGCGCCGACTCAGGCGCGCCCGGCCAGGGCCGACCCGCGCCGGGCGGTGGCACCGGTCGGTTCGGGTAGCCTGTCCGGCAGTCACGTCCTAAGGAGAATGAGTGAACCCGGACCTTGTGGTGGTCGGGTCGGGCTTTTTTGGCCTGACCGTGGCCCAGCAGATCGCCCAGGAGCACGGACGACGCGTCCTCGTCATCGACCGCCGCAGCCACATCGGTGGCAATGCCTACAGCGAGAACGAGCAGCAGACCGGCATCGAGGTGCACCGCTACGGCGCCCACCTCTTCCACACCTCCAACGAGCGCGTGTGGGACTACGTCAACCGCTTCACGACCTTCACCGACTACGTGCACCGCGTCTACACCCGCCATGGCGGCGAGGTCTACCCGATGCCGATCAACCTCGGCACGATCAACCAGTTCTTCCGTTCGGCCTACGGGCCCGACGAGGCGCGCGCGCTGATCGCCCAGCAGGCCGAGGAGCTGGGGGGCAAGGAGCCCACGAACTTCGTCGAGAAGGGCATCTCCCTGATCGGCCGCCCGCTGTACGAGGCGTTCATCGCCCACTACACCGCCAAGCAGTGGCAGACCTCGCCCGAGGAGCTCTCGGCCGACATCATCAGCCGGCTCCCGGTGCGTTACACCTACGACAACCGCTACTTCAACGACACCTACGAGGGCCTGCCGACCGACGGCTACACCCGGTGGCTGGAGCGGATGGCCGACCACGACCGCATCGAGGTCCAGCTCGAGACCGACTTCTTCGACACCTCGCAGCCGGTCAACAAGGACAACATCGTCGGCAACGTGCCCGTGGTCTACACCGGGCCGGTCGACCGCTACTTCGACTACTCCGAGGGTCGCCTCGGCTGGCGCACGCTCGACTTCGAGCAGGAGGTGCTGCCGACGGGCGACTTCCAGGGCACCTCGGTGATGAACTACCCGGACGAGGACGTGCCCTTCACCCGCATCCACGAGTTCCGGCACTTCCACCCGGAGCGGGACTACCCGACCGACAAGACCGTCATCATGCGCGAGTTCTCCCGGTTCGCCGAGGCCGAGGACGAGCCCTACTACCCGGTCAACACCCCGGGCGACCGAGACGGGCTGCTCAAGTACCGCGACCTCGCTCGGCAGGAGCAGGGTGTGCTCTTCGGCGGCCGGCTCGGGACCTACAAGTACCTCGACATGCACATGGCCATCGGGTCGGCGCTGTCCATGGTCGACAACCGGTTGGCCGGCCACTTCGACAAGGGCGAGGCCATCGAAAGCGGAGGCGTTGACGCATGAGCACGACCATCTCAGCCCACAAGGCCGAGGCAGCGGCAGGGGCGGACTACCGCGTCGCCCAGCGCCTGATCCTGCCTCCGTCCGGCGACCTCGACGTCCTGTCCGTCTACATCGACCGCAAGAAGGCCGACGTCGAGAGCAGCGTCCACCCCGACGACGTGCTGAGCCGGCACAGCGTCCGGGTCCGGGCCGGTCGGCGTATGTCGTTCGGCTCCTACTTCAACGCGTTCCCCGCCAGCTACTGGCGGCGTTGGACGGTGGTGGAGTCCGTCCGACTCGCCATCGTCACCAGTGGGTCGTGCACCGTGCTCGTCTACCGCTCGAACGCCAAGGGCGCCCCGCAGCGCGTCGAGGCGATCCGCGTCTCAGGAGACCACACCGAAACCGTGGTCGACCTCTCCCTACAGACCTTCGGCGACGGCGGCTGGTACTGGTTCGACGTCATCGCCGGTAACGAGCCCGTCGTGGTCGACGCAGCGGAGTGGCGCGTCCCGGACGCAGGGCGCCCGCATGGCCGCACCAGCCTGGCCATCACGACCTTCAACCGGCCCGACTACTGCCTCACCACGATCCGGGCCGTCGCCGAGGATCCCGGCCTGCGCGCCGTCCTCGACGAGCTCATCGTGGTCGACCAGGGCACCCAGAAGGTCTCCGACGAGGAGGGCTTCGACGAGCTCGCGGCCGAGCTGGGCTCGCAGCTGCGCATCATCGAGCAGCCCAACCTCGGTGGCTCGGGGGGCTTCTCTCGCGGGATGTACGAGGTCGTCACGGCCGACCGCAGCGACTACGTGCTGCTGCTCGACGACGACATCAACCTCGAGACCGCCAGCATCGAGCGCCTGACGACGTTCGCCGACATGTGCCGCATCCCGACGATGGTCGGCGGCCACATGTTCGACCTCTACAACCGCTCGGTCCTGCACACCTTCGGTGAGATCGTCGAGCCGTGGCTGTGGGGGCCCCGCAACGCCGGCGTCGGCACCTACTTCCGGCATGACTTCGCCCGCACCGGACTCCGCGAGTCCAAGGTGCTCCACCAGTGCGTGGACGTGGACTACAACGGCTGGTGGATGACGCTCATCCCCACCAAGGTGGTCCGCCAGCTGGGTCTGTCCATCCCGGTCTTCATCAAGTGGGACGACTCCGAGTACGGCCTGCGCGGCAAGGCGGCCGGCATACCGACGGTCTCCCTGCCCGGTGCCGCTGTCTGGCACGTGGCCTGGGGTGACAAGGACGACCTCGTCGGCTGGCAGTCCTACTTCCACGAGCGCAACCGTCTGATCTCGGCGCTGATGCACTCGCCCCTGCCCCATGGTGGCGACCTGCTGCGTGACTCGGTGATGCTCGATCTCAAGCACCTGGTGTCGATGCAGTACTACACGGTCAACGGCCGGCTGGCCGCCCAGCGCGATGTGCTCGCCGGGCCGGAGCGGCTGCACCAGATCCTGCCCACCCGCCTGGGCGAGATCCGTGCCGACGCACAGAACTACCACGACGGCCGGATCGCCAAGGACGTCGACGCCTTTCCCCCGGTGAGCCGGCGCAAGCCGAAGAAGCCGAGCAGGGCGACGCCGCCCAAGGGCTGGGCGCTCCTCCCGAAGGCCGGTCTGGCCGTCCTGCGGCAGCTGCTGCCGGTCGACCCCACCGCCTCCGAGCACCCCCAGGCCCGGATCGCGCACAAGGACGCGGCGTGGTGGCGGATCGCCCAGCA
Organism: Pedococcus sp.; assembly: GCF_036000045.1. Taxonomy (GTDB): domain Bacteria; phylum Actinomycetota; class Actinomycetes; order Actinomycetales; family Dermatophilaceae; genus Pedococcus. The sequence continues at coordinate 12,764 of NZ_DASYGF010000020.1, read as the reverse complement.
GGACAGCGCCGTGGTGTCGACGGCTGACGGCACCGGTGCCTCCTGGTACCAGCGCGACAACAAGCGGGCCCGCTCGATGGTCCAGGCATCGGCGTCTCAGCACGCGTTGCTTTACAGCCGCTGGGAAGAGCTGGCCGCGCTCTACCGCGAGGCGCTGCCGCAGATCACCTCCTTCGAGGCCTGGGAGCAGACCTTCGGCATCGCCAAGGACGGGTGATGGCGGCCGCCCCCCCGCGAGCGGATGTGGAGGCACTGAGGAGTCCCGGGCGCAGCGCAGGCCTGCTCGACGTCTACCGGTGGCGGTTCCTGCTGAAGCTGCTGGTGCGCAAGGAGCTCCGCGTCCGCTACCGCGGCTCGGTGCTCGGTCTGCTCTGGAGCTATGTCAAGCCGGGCGTCCAGCTGCTCGTCTTCTACGTGGCGATGGGCAAGTTCCTGGGGCTGGACCGCCAGCAGCCGAACTACATCATCTACCTGTTCTCGGGCATCGTGATGGTCAACTACTTCTCCGAGGTCTTCAGCAACACGACCCGTTCCATCGTGCTGAACTCCGACCTGGTGAAGAAGATCTACCTCCCCCGTGAGCTCTTCCCGGTCTCGTCGGTGTGGGTCGCCATGGTGCACCTCTTCCCTCAGCTCGCCGTCCTGATCGGAGCGGCGCTGGTCGGTGGCTGGCGCCCGGGCCCGCTGAACCTCGTGGGGTGTCTGGGGGCCTTGGCCATCACCACGTTCGCCGGGCTCGGTCTCGGCCTGATCTTCGGCGCCGTCAACGTGCTGTTCCGTGACGCCGAGAACCTCGTGGACCTGATCCTCATGATGGCGACCTGGCTCTCGCCGGTGCTCTACACCTGGGACAAGGCGTACGGCGTGCTGGGGGGTACGCCGCTGTGGTGGCTCTACCAGGCCAACCCCGGCACCGCTGCCATCGAGCTGGCCCACTACGGCTTCTGGCTGCCGAGCCAGGCCGTGACCGACAAGTACGCCCACCACACGGGGCTGCCCGCCATGCCCTTCCACTTCGCGTGGTGGGGGCTGCTCGGGCTTGTCGTGAGCGTGGTCCTGGTGCTGGCCGGCCAGTTCGTCTTCCGCCGGCTCGAGGGCCGATTCGCACAGGAGCTGTGACGTGACGTCAGCGATCGAAGTGAGCAGTGTGACGAAGCGTTTCACGCTGCGCCACACCCGCTCCATCAAGGAGCTGGCGGTGTGGACGTTCCGCGGACGGGGGCGCGAGCTGTCGTCGAACACGTTCAACGCCCTCGACGACGTCTCGTTCACCATCGAGCAGGGCGAGGCCGTCGCTCTCATCGGCTTCAACGGCTCCGGCAAGTCGACCCTGCTCAAGCTGATCTCGGGAGTCATGCTCCCCGACTCCGGCAGCATTGGCATCCGGGGCCGCGTCGCCGGCCTCATCGAGGTCGGCGCCGGCTTCCATCCCGACCTCACCGGCCGGGAGAACATCTACCTCAACGGCGCCATCCTCGGTATGTCAGAGAAGGAGATCGCCGCGAAGTTCGACGAGATCGTCGCCTTCAGCGAGATCGAGCGGTTCATCGACACCGAGGTCAAGTTCTACTCGTCCGGTATGTTCCTGCGGCTGGCCTTCTCCGTCGCCGCGTACAGCGAGCCCGACATCTTCCTCATCGACGAGATCCTGGCGGTCGGCGACGAGCCGTTCCAGCGCAAGTGCCTCGAGCGCATCGGCACCCTGCGGGAGATGGGCCAGACGCTGGTCATCGTGAGCCATGAGCTCGACATGGTGGCGCGGGTGTGTGACCGGGGGGTGGTGCTGAAGTCGGGGGTCGTGACCATGGATGGACCGGTGGAGGAGGCCGTCGCCCACCTACGGGGCGGAGAATGAACCTCCTCCTGAGCTGGCCGCAGGCTCTGCCCGAGCTGTTGCTGGCCGCTGTGGTCATGGTCGTCCCAGGCCTGCTCGTCGCCCTGGCCCTCGGCTTCCGGCGCGAGGAGGCGGCCGGTGCCGCCCCCGCCCTGTCCCTCGGCGTCCTGTCCGTCGCCGATGTGGTCTCGACGCTCCTGCACGTCGCCTGGGGGCTGCCCGTCATCGCCCTCGTCACGCTGCTGGCGGCCGCTGCGAGCGGGGCTGTCTGGTTCGTGGTCGTGCGCCCCCGAGAGCAGGCCCGCCCGGTAGTGCCGCACCTTGGCTGGTGCTGGTCGGCCGCCGCGGTGGCGCTCGCCGTGCTCGCCAGCGGCCTGGCCGTCAGCCGCGGCATCGGCTCGCCGGAGTCGATCAGCCAGAGCTTCGACGGGCCGCTCCACGTCAACGGCATCGCGAACGTCGCTGCGGCCCACTCGGCCGCCCCGTCGGTCGTCGGCGCCGCCGCCGTTCCCGCAGGGCACGCCCCCTTCTACCCTCCGCTGTTCCACGGCATCGCGGGACTGGTCGTGATGGTGTCGGGGTGCACGCCCATTGCGGCGGCCAACATCGTGGCCGTCGTGCTCGCCGCCGTGCTCTGGCCCCTGTCGACCATGCTGCTGGTACGCACCGTGGTCGGACCGTCCCGGTTCGGCCTCGCGTTCAGCATGGGGGCGGTCTGCGTCATCTCGGTCTTCCCCGGCCTCCTGGTCTCCTATGGCGTCCTGTGGCCGAACGCCCTGAGCTACTCGATCCTCCCCGGCGCTCTGGCCCTTGCGGTCCTGCTCGTGCGGCATACCCGCTTCAGGTGGGTGGGCAGCCTGCAGGCGGGGCTGGCCCTGGCCGTGACGGCGCCGGCCATGTACTACGCGCACCCAGGCGCGGCCTTCGCCCTGATCGCGGTCGGGCTGCCGCTGCTCGTCGCCGCCGAGCTCGGCCTGCTCGTCATCAGCTGGGGCCACCCGCGTCGCCGCCTGCTGGCCATCGCGCTGTGCCTGCTCACAGCAGTGGTGCTCTGGGCGTTCTGGAACGGCCTCTACCACCTCGCGGCTCTCAACCAGGTCCGCAGCTTCTACTGGAGCCCACGTCAGAGCGCGGCGCAGGCCGTGGGTGAGGCGCTCTTCCTCACCTCCAGCCTGTCGAGCCAGGTCGCCGTGGTCGGGGTGCTGGTCGTCGTCGGCGCCGTGTGGGCCTTCCGCTACCGCACCGCACGCTGGCTGGTGTTCTCTCACCTCGTCGTCATCGCGCTGGTGGTCATCAGCACGTCCACCGACGACACGATCCGCCCCACCCTCACCGGGTTCTGGTACAACGACGGGTTCAGGGTCGCAGCGCTGCTGCCTCTCACCGGCATCCCCCTGGCCACGATGGGGGCGCTGTGGACCCGCGGGTGGCTGGTCGGGCACATCCGGGTCCTCGCGGCATACAAGCCCCTGTCGCTGTCACCGGCACTGGCCCGCAGCGTGGTCCGCTGGGCCCAGCCGCTGGCCGCCGCGGTGCTCGCCATCGTGGTCGTCGCGTTCCTCCCCACGGCCAACCCCCTGTCGCCGGTGGTCTCGACGGTGCGCTACACCTACGCCGGCTTCCCCGACCCGCTGGTCACTCCCGACGAGGCGGCGCTCTACCGGAAGATCGCCGGGTGGGCGCCGCCCGGCACGGACATCCTGGCGAGCCCCTGGACCGGTGGGGTCTACGCGGGAGCGCTCAGCGGGCGCGCCGTGGTGTTCCCCCACATGGTGACCACCGACGACGCGCCGCGCCTGCTGCTCATGCGGTCCTTCGACCGGTTCACGACCGACCCGGCCGTATGCCGGGCGGTCAAGGACCTGCACGTCCGTATCGTGGTGGACGACTCGCACAAGTTCGACGCCGCCTCCTCGGGCGCACGCATCGCCCAGTACAAGGGCCTGAACCACCTCGCGACCACTCCCGGGCTGACGCTGCTCGGCCACTCGAGGACCGCTTCCGTGTACCGCGTCGGGGACTGCTCGACCCACTGAGTGCGGGTCACGATTCTGCTGCTACACGAGTGGCAGAAGTGAAGTCATGGTGAAATAGCGCCTTCTGGCCCCCGCGCCGCGCAGCCGTGGGGCACAGTAGAAGACTGCGCTCGCCGCAGCCTCCGCCACCATGATGGGTACGAGCATGATCAAGCAGAAGACGACGCACGCAGACGGAACCGAACGCGCCCACCCCTCGGCCGGACGCCTGCTCCGGCTCCGACGGATGGCTGGGCTCGGCGCGGCCGCTGGCGCCCTGGTCCTCGTGCCTGCTCTGACCGGCGTCTTTCCCGTCGTGGGGACGTCCCCGGCTTCGGCGGTCAGGCCGGTCAAGCCCCACGTGGTCAAGGCCGGCTTCGTGCCCGCCGCTCTGTCCGGCGTCGTCGCCGACGGGAGGCAGAAGCTGGACGCGGGGGAGAAGGACCCGCGCTCGAGCGCCCGTGCGGGGGCCACGACAGCGGCACAGGACGTGCCCGGCCCGGTGAGCGTGGTCGGCGTCTCGTGGCCCAAGGGTGCGGTGACCGCCGCGGACACCTTCCAGGTCCGGACCTTCTCCCAGGGCACCTGGAGCGACTGGCAGACTCTCGACTCCTCCGACATCGCTGCCGACGCGAACACCGCGGAGAGCCGGGATCGGGCTCCCATCGGCGGGACGGACCCCTACGTCGTCGCGGGTGCAAGCAAGGTCCAGGTGCGGGTCCTCACGTCGCGCACCACCGTGCCTACCGGAGCACAGGTGTCCGTCATCGACCCGGGCACCTCGCCCGACCCGACTGTCACCGCCCCCGGCGCGGCCTCGGCAGATGCGGCCCAGCCGCAGATCTACAGCCGGGCCGCGTGGGGAGCCGACGAGTCGATCCGCAAGGGGACGCCCGACTACGGCCAGGTCCAGATGGCCTTCGTGCACCACACCGACGGGTCCAACACCTACACGAGCGCCGACGTCCCGGCCATCATCCGGGGCATCTACGCCTACCACGTGCTCAGTGAGGGCTGGAACGATATCGGCTACAACTTCCTCGTCGACCGGTTCGGCCGGATCTGGGAGGGGCGCTACGGCGGGATCGACAAGGCCGTGATCGGTGCCCAGACGCTCAACTACAACACCTGGTCCACCGGTGTCGCGGCGATCGGCACGTTCACCAGTGCCACGCCGCCGCCAGCCCTCCTGGCCGGGATCGAACGGGTCCTGGCGTGGAAGCTCAGCGTGCACGGCATACCCGCTGTCGGCTCGGTCTTCGTCCGCGACAAGTACTTCAACCGCATCTCGGGCCACCGTGACGGTTACCAGACTGCGTGCCCGGGGCAGGCGCTCTACGACCAGCTGCCGACCATCCGCACTGCGGTCCGGTCCCTCATCGGGTCCCAGCGGGCCTCGGCGCTGACGCGCGCCGGGCAGGTGCTGACCTATCCGGGCACCGCCGCGCCACCGACCATGACGGGTCCGGCCCAGCTGCTGCGGATGGCGTCGCCCGTGGCCGTGGCCGAGGGCAAGACCATCGGCACGGGATGGAACGTCCTGCGCAACGTCACCATGACCGCCGACCTGACCGGAGACGGACAGCCGGACGTCGTCGCGGTCGACCCTCGAGCCGGCACCCTGCGGATCTATCGGACCGACGGACATGGCGGGTTCACGGGCGTGACCGTAGGTGGCTCGGGGTGGCAGGCCGTCACTCGGCTCGTGGCGGTGGGCGACTGGGACGGAGACGGCCACAACGACCTGCTGGGCGTCAACACCGCCGGGCAGCTCGTGCTCTACTCCGGCGACGGGGCCGGATGGTTCCGCAGCAGCCAGGTCATCGGCACGGGGTGGGGTGCCATGTCCGCGGTGTTCCCCGCGGGTGACGTCACGCACGACGGGAGCACCGACCTGTATGCCGTTCGGTCCTCTGACGGGGCGCTCATGCTCTATCCCCACCTGGCCAGCGGGGCCTGGGGTGCGCCCCAACAGCAGGGCGGCGGGTGGTCCTCGCTGACTGCCACGGGCGGGTTGGACCTGGACCACGACGGGAACCCGGGCGACATCCTGGCCCGTGACTCGGCGGGCCACATGCGGACCTACTACGCCGACGCCTCCGACAAGCTGAGCCGCTCCAACGTGTGGGGAGCCGGCTGGACGGCCATGTCGAACCTGTCGTCCGGCGTCGACCTCAACGGCGACGGCACCATCGACCTGCTGGCTGTGAATCCCGGCGCCTCCTCCGGCGCCCTCATGCTCTACGCGGGCACCGGCCGTCGTGACCTCAACGCCCCCGGCAGCAGCCCCGGCCCCGTCGTGCCCGGCGCCGACTGGGTACGCATCGTCGGCGACGTCGACCACGACGGCTACCCCGACGCCCTGGCGCGGATGGCCGACGGGACGCTGGTGGCCATGAAGGGCACGGCGGGCGGCACGTTCGGCGCGCCGTTCACGGTGGGTTCGGACTGGCAGTACTTCGACCTCATCGAGCCCGCCGGCGACCTCGACAACGACGGGGTCCCGGACCTCATGGCGAGGATGCCGGGCGGAGAGCTCTACATCTACCCGATGACGTCCACGTTCGGCTTCAAGCCGCGCTACGACAGCGGCAGTGGCTGGCAGGCGATGCGCAGCCTGACCGGAGTCGGCAGCTTCAACACCGACACCAACGCCGACGTCGTCGCCCTGCGGGCCTCGGACGGTGCGTTGCTCCTGTACCGCGGTGGTGGCCCCGGCACCCTCGTCGACTCCACGGTCCTCGCGACCGGTCAGACGGATCTGACCCAGGTGCTGGGCATGGGCGATGTCAACGGCGACGGCACGAACGACGTCGTTGCTCGTGACACGTCAGGGAACCTGTGGCTGTATGCCGGCAACGGCACGGGTGGGCTACTGCCGGGCCGGCAGCCGCTGACCGGTCCCCAGGTCTCGGTGCTCGGCTGATGCGACAGGAGAAGGCCATGCAGACGGTGCCCAACTCGCGGCGGCGGCGGGCGGTCGCGCTCGTCGCCTCGTTCGCCACGGTGCTCGTCGCGGTCCTGGCCGGCTCGTCAGCGGCTCGCGCGGACGAGGTGTACCCCGTCACCTCGGACGGAATCCTGCACCTGCACGGCCATGGTTGGGGCCACGGTCACGGAATGTCCCAGTACGGCGCCCAGGGCGCTGCCCTGGCGGGCCTCAAGTGGCCCGCCATCCTGTCCTTCTACTACCAGAACACCACTCAGACGGCCATCGGCAACCCGACCCTGCGCGTGCACGTACCGCAGGTGGTCTACAACGGGATCCTCCAGGTCAAGAGGACGCCGACGCTGCGACTTTCGTGGACCGGCAACGCGGGTACCTGGGCCTCGGTCGGTGGCGACACGCGCTTTCCGGCGGACGCCTGGCGCATCCGCGCCAACGGCACGGGCAGTGTCGTCGAGTACCACCGTCCAGGCGCGGCCAGCACCACCTGGACGCTGTACGGGGCCCCACCCAACGGCTATGCCGTCTTCGACGACCCGACGACGGGGTGCGGCACCGCGGTCCCGTCGGGAGGCACCGGCTGCGTCACCGCACAGCTGTGGAACGGCACGCAGGTCGCGTACCGAGGCCAGCTGCGCGGCGTGATGTCGGGCGCGACGCTCGTGGGGGTGCTCGCCCTGCCGATGGAGGACTACCTCAGAAGTGTGGTGCCCAGCGAGAGCCCCTCGTACTGGCGGCCGGACGCGCTCGCGGCGCAGGCTGTGGCCGCACGCAGCTACGCCGAGCACGCCCGCCGGGCTGCCAGCTCCACCTCCACCTACGACATCTGCGACTCCACCGCCTGCCAGGTCTTCAGCGGGACCACGGTCAACGGCTCGGCGAAGGAGTACAGCAGCACCAACACGGCGGTCGCCATGACGGCGGGGACGGTGCTGACCTATGGCGGCGCCGTCGTCAACGCCGAGTTCTCCTCCTCGAACGGCGGCTGGAGCGCCTATGGCAACCAGCCGTACCTGCTCGCCAGGGCCGACCCCTACGACGCCACACCGACCAACCCGAACCACTCCTGGAACGCCGACATTCCCGTCAGCACGATCGAGGCGACCTGGCCGAGCATTGGCACCTACCGCGACCTGCGGATCACCAAGCGTGACGGCAACGGTGACTGGGGCGGCCGCGTCCTGAGCATGACCATCGACGGGTCGTCGGCGTCGGTGACGGTCACCGGAACGGGCTTCCAGTGGGCGCTGGGGCTGAAGTCCGAATGGTTCGTCCCCTACAACCCACCGTCAGCCCCCTCCTTCCCCCGCGACGTCACGGGCGACGGTCGAGCCGACGTCCTCGCCGTCGAAAGCCAGACCGGCCGGCTGCGCATCTATCCCGGGAACGGCTCGGGCGGCTGGCAGGCGCCCATCGTCCTGGGACCGGGCTGGGGGACGCTGCCCAAGGTGTTCACCGCCGGGACGTGGGACGGCGACTCGGTCTCAGATGTCATGGCACAGCGCAGCGACGGATCCCTGTGGCTGTACTCCGGTTCCGGCACCGGAGGGCTGGCCGCCCCTCGCCAGATCGGTACCGGCTGGCAGGCCTTCGACACCGTGTTCGCGACGGGCGACTTCAACGGCGACGGCTGGTCGGACCTGTTGGCCCGGCGCGCCTCCGACGGGGCACTGATCCTGTATGCCGGCAACGGCCAGGGCGGCTTCCTCTCCCCCCAGCAGGTGGGCTCGGGGTGGGGCGGCTTCACCGCCCTGCTGTCCCCGGGCGACTTCGACGGCGACGGCCATCCCGACGTCCTGGCGCGAGCGGCGGACGGCAGGCTGTGGCTCTACCCGGGCAACGGCACCGGCGGCTGGTTGAACCCACGGGTCGTCGGCACGAGCTGGAGCGGTTTCACGTCGATCGTGTCGCCCGGAGACTTCGACGGGGACGGCCTGGCCGATGTGCTCGCCGTGACGGCCGACGGGACGATGTGGCTCTATCCGGGCAACGGCAGCGGTGGCTGGAAGGCCCGCCAGCAGGTCGGCTCAGGCTGGAACAGCATGTCGACGATCCTGCCCTGAGCCGGTGTTGCTCGGGCCCTCACCCGGCTAGGGGAGCGTCGCCGTCAGCGCGTCAGCCCAGGTCGGTCGTGAAGTCGGGCTCGGTGCGCTCGCGGACCTCGTCCTCGGTGACGCCGGGCGCGAGCTCGCGCAGGACCAGTCCCGAGTCGGTGACGTCGAAGACGCACAGGTCGGTGATGATCCGCTGCACGACACCTCGGCCGGTGTAGGGGAGCGAGCACTCCTTGACGATCTTGTAGGAGCCATCCTTGGCGTTGTGCTCCATCAGGACGATGACGTGCTTGGCGCCGTGAACCAGGTCCATCGCCCCGCCCATGCCCTTGACCATCTTGCCGGGGATCATCCAGTTGGCGATGTCACCCGATGCCGAGACCTGCATCGCCCCCAGGATCGCCGCGTCGACCTTGCCGCCGCGGATCATCCCGAAGCTGGTCGCGGAGTCGAAGAACGACGCGCCCTTGCGCAGCGTCACGGTCTCCTTGCCGGCGTTGATGAGGTCGGGGTCCTCATCGCCGTCGTAGGGGTAGGCCCCGACGCCGAGGATGCCGTTCTCGGACTGCAGCACGATCTCGACGTCGTCCGGCACGTAGTTGGGCACCAGCGTCGGCAGGCCGATCCCGAGGTTGACGTAGGCGCCGTCGGACAGCTCCTGTGCGGCCCGGGCGGCCATCTGCTCACGGGTCAGTGCCATCTCAGGCCTCCATGCTCTCGCCGGCAGTGGCGGCGCTGACGTCGGCGGTGACGCTCGGGGTCGGGCGGGGTCGGACCGTGCGGCGCTCGATGCGCTTCTCGGCGGCCTGCTCGGGAGTCAGGGCCAGCACCCTCTGCACGTAGATGCCGGGCAGGTGGACGTGGTCGGGGTCCAGCTCACCGGGCTCGACGAGCTCCTCGACCTCGGCGATGGTGACGCGCCCGGACATCGCCGCCAGCGGGTTGAAGTTGCGTGCGGAGCGGTCGAAGACCAGGTTGCCGTGCCGATCGCCCTTCGCGGCGCGGACCAGCCCGAAGTCCGCGACGATCGCGCGCTCGAGGACGAACTCCTTCTCGACGCCGTCGACCTCGAAGACCTTGGTCTCCTTGCGGGGGGACGACTTCGCGACGGTGCCGTCCGCGGCATACAGCCAGGGCAGGCCACCCTCGGCGACCTGGGTCCCAGCGCCGGTCACGGTGTAGAACGCCGGTATGCCGGCGCCACCGGCGCGCAGCCGCTCGGCGAGCGTGCCCTGCGGGGTCAGCTCGACCTCCAGCTCGCCGCCGAGGTACTGCCGCTCGAACTCCTTGTTCTCACCCACATAGGACGACACCATCCGGGCGATGCGGCGGTCGCGCAGCAGGATCCCCAGCCCCCAGTCGTCCACCCCGCAGTTGTTGCTGATGGCCTCCAGCCCGCTGACCCCCGCATCGTGGATGGCCCGGATCAGCACGCTCGGGATGCCGCACAGCCCGAAACCACCGACTGCCAACGAAGAGCCATCGACGATCCCGTCGATGGCCTCGGCCGCTGAGGAGACGACTTTGTCCATGACGTGGACTCTAGCCGCCGCCCGTCGACCGAACGGATGAGGCCTGCGCGAATTCCGTGGTTGTAGTTCGCGCCAAGCCCTTGTGACGGCTGTGAACAGATGGGACAAATGGCAAGCCTGCTCCGGAAGTGACCTCTGGTGCAGGAGTCAACCTCGTTCGTCCGGCACCCCGGGCGCCGACCATGCCAGCGCAGGAGAAGCACGTGTCGCACCTTGTCCGAGCCCTCGGAGTCATCACGATCCCCGCCTTGACGATCCCGATGAGCCTCGCCGGGAGCGCTGACGCGGTGACGCTGCCGAAACCGCCGACCAAGGCCCTGCCCAGCGCGCTCGACCTCGCCTCGCCGTACGAGCCGCAGCGCATCTGCGACCCGGTGGCCAAGCCGGGAGTGCTGGCCTTCGCGCAGCTCATGACGAGCTACTACCACGTCGGCAACACCGGCGGCATCACCCGCAACTGCGACAGCGGGCTGACGGAGCACTCCGAGGGCCGCGCCTGGGACTGGATGCTCAGCGTCAACGACCCCACCCAGAAGGCCATCGCCGACTCCGTCACCGCCTGGCTGTCGGCGCCCGACGCCCAGGGCCGGCCCGGGGCGATGGCCCGCCGGTTCGGGATCATGTACATGATCTGGAACCGCCGGATCTGGGGGACGTACGCGCCGCAGCGGGGGTGGGCGCCTTACAACGGGGCAGTCCCGCACACCGACCACATCCACTTCTCGTTCAGCTGGGACGGCGCCTACCAGCGGACCTCGTGGTGGACCGGCAAGGCGTTGACGACCATCGACTACGGTCCCTCTGCGTCGAGCCCGACGACGACGCCGCAGGCGCCCTCCTCGGTGTACTCGATCCTCATGGAGGGTGCGTCGGGCTCCGATGTGGCGCTGGCGCAGAAGGCCATCGGTACCACGGCCGACGGCGACTTCGGACCGCAGACCGAGGCGGCCCTGCGGAGCTGGCAGACGGCGCACGGGGTGCCCCTCACCGGGGTTCTGGACGCTGCCACCTGGGCTGCGATGGTCCGGCTCAAGCTCGTGCCGGCGCGGAGCGTGTCGGGCGCGAAGCCCACCCCAGCCCCGACGCCCACACCCGCGCCGGTGCCCACGCCCGCCCCGAAGCGCGCGCCCACGCCCGCCCCGAAACCCGCGCCCATGCCCACCCCGAAGCCCGTCACCACGCCTGCCGGCTCCCTCGCGGCGTACGCGAAGACGACGCTGCGGCGCGGGTCGACCGGAGCGGCCGTGGTCGCCCTCCAGGGGGCGCTCGGCATCACGGCCGACGGTGCGTTCGGGCCGTTGACCGAAGGTGCCGTCCGCACCTTCCAGTCCCGCCACCACCTGCCCGCGACAGGAGTCGTGGGCCCGACGACGTGGGCGGCCCTGGCCGGCGCGGCCGTCGCCCCGACGCCGAAGGCCCCGAGCGTGGCCACCTCGACCACATCGAGCGGCTCGCGCACCTCGGCCTCGCCGGTGCTGAGGCTCGGGTCGAGGGGAGAGGCGGTCAGGACGCTGCAGCGAGCCCTCGGCGGCCTCGCCGTGGACGGCGTGTTCGGGTCCCGCACGGGGCTGGCGGTGCAGGCCTTCCAGCGCTCCGTCCACCTGACGCCGACGGGGGTCGCGGACGCGGCCGTCTGGCACGCGCTCGACCTGCGGGACCACCCGCTGCGGGCCGAGTACTCGACCGTCCTGCGGCTCGGCTCGCAGGGACCGGCCGTGGTGGTGCTGCAGAAGGCGCTCGGGCTGACCGCCGACGGGGCGTTCGGACCCGTGACCCAGGCAGCCGTCAAGGCGCTCCAGGCCCGGGCGAAGCTGGCCCGGACCGGGGTCGTCGCCACCCTGACCTGGCAGGCCGTCGAGGCCGCGGTCCGCGCCCGCTAGGCCCGGGGCTCAGCGGACGACCATCGGTGACACGGGTGTCACGGATGGTTGCCACGTCGGCCTCGGGACGAGCATCCGTGACCTCGAGGTCACCGATAGTCGTCAGGCGGGCGTGCTCTCAGGCGTCGAGGGTGACGCTGACGCCTTCGGCGGCTAGGCGGCGCTCACGACCACCTGTCGGCCCAGGGCCACGCGACAGCACGAGCGAGCCGCCGACCGACCATGCACCCAGGGCCGTGCGCAGGACCGGCCCCAGCGTCGCCGCGGCCGTGTGGACCCTGGCCCCGGGGGCCCAGTCGACCGCGGGAACGAGGTCGGTGTAGTCGAGGACCGCGCCGTCCACGACCAGGCCGGCCTGGCGGGGGGCGGGCTCGTCCCACGGGCTGAGCTGGTCGGCATACGTGGCCAGCTCTCGGGCCTCGTCCATCGCACCCGCCGGCACCGCCCCCGGGGCCGAACGCGCCAGGGCCGCCAGGGTGACCAGCACGGCCGGCGTGGTCCG
>NZ_DASYGF010000087.1:0-21920 GCF_036000045.1 Pedococcus sp. | reverse complement strand
GTCGAGGAGGGCATCGTCGCCGGTGGTGGCGTGGCCCTGCTGCAGGCCACCAAGGCTGCGTTCGAGAAGCTCGAGCTCGAGGGCGACGAGGCGACCGGTGCGAACATCGTGCGCGTCGCTGCCTCGGCTCCGCTGAAGCAGATCGCGATCAACGCCGGCCTCGAGGGCGGCGTCGTGACTGAGAAGGTCAGCACGCTGGACGCCGGCTGGGGCCTCAACGCGGCCACGGGCGAGTACGTCGACCTCATCGCCGCGGGCATCATCGACCCGGCCAAGGTCACGCGTTCGGCGCTGCAGAACGCCGCGTCGATCGCCGCGCTGTTCCTCACCACCGAGGCCGTCATCGCCGACAAGCCCGAGAAGGCTGCGCCGATGGCTCCCGGTGGCGACGAGATGGGCGGCATGGGGTTCTGACCCCAGCAACCCGGCATACGCCATAGCCGAGGGCGGCTCACCGAAAGGTGAGCCGCCCTCGGTCGCGTGTGTGGGGCCTAGCTGAACATGCGTAGGTTCTGGGCCTCGGTCTCCGCGTAGTGGGCGCCCGCGGCACTCAAGACCCTGCTGATGGAGTCGAGTGACCCGCGGACCTGTCGCTGCGTCGAGTGCCACTCGCTGACCAAGGCCTGGAAGCGGGCCGCCGCCGTGCCGGTCCAGGCGTCCTGGAGGCCCTGGAGCCGCGCCATCATCGCGCTGACCTGTGCCTCGATCTCACTGGAGATGCGGGCGATGTCGCCCGAGGCCGCACTGATGCGTTGCGGGTCGACCTGGAACTGCGAAGACATGATGTGCTCCCTCTCGCCGGCGGGGCCCCCGTGACTCCCGCTCCTGTGACGACCGTAGGCGCTCGGCCGCCTGGCTCCGCGGGTTATCCACAGCAGCGCCGGCCAGGCAGTAGCGTCGGGCAGGTGACCATCTGGATCGACCCGCCGGCGTGGCCGGCGCACGGGCGGTTGTGGTCGCATCTGATCAGTGACAGCTCGTATGCCGAGCTGCACGACTTCGCTGCGGCGCAAGGGATTCCTCGCCGAGGGTTCGAAGGCGACCACTACGACGTGCCGCAGGAGCGGCATGCCGCGCTCGTGGCGGCCGGGGCTCAGCTCGTAGGGGGTCGTGAGCTGGCCCGGATCCTGCGGGACAGTGGGCTGCGGATCCAGAAGCGCACCCGCGAGCGGGTGGTGCAGTCGGTTCCGGCGGCCCCGTGGCTACCTCCGGGGTCGAGGGCTGACGTGATCGCGTCTCGCCTGGAGCGCGCGCCCGCCAACACGGTTCTGGTGCGTCTGGCGGTGCTTCGTGGTCGGAACCTGCTGGCGGTGGCGCGCTCCGACGGCGGGCTGGACCTGCCCTCGCGGACCGTTGGTGACGTGCAGGTCTCCGGCGCCCTCGCCCAGCTCCAGGAGTGTGTGCTCGGGGCCCCGGGGCGGGCGACGCCGCGGCTGCTTGGGTACGTCCGCAACACGGTGCCCAGCCCCGGGCCGGACTACCCATGGCCGGCTCCGCAGGCGTGCTTTGCCGTCTTCCTCGCCCGGGACCCGGCGAGGGGCCACCCGATCGACGCCGAGGACGAGCTGGAGGGCGAGGTGGTCGGGCAGCGCCTGGGGGCCAGGTGGCTGGCGCCGGACCGGGCCCGCGCGGCTCTGTCGGGGCTGCACTGGTGGCCCTTGCTCGCCGACGTCCTCGAGCCGCAATGAGTGGCCTGCTCGCCCGGCTCGAGGCCGTCGAGCTCGCCGACGCGTCGGTGGCCCACATTGAGCTGTGGCTCTCCGACCAGCCCGTGGAGGAGGAGTCGGTCTTTGCCGCCATGGTCGTCGTCGGTGACGCCGCCGGCCGGTTCGTGGCGGTATACAGCCCCCGGCGTGAGGAGTGGGGTTCTCCCGGGGGTTGGCGCGAGCGGGGGGAGTCCGTGGTGGAGTGTGCTCTGCGCGAGGTGGCTGAGGAGACGGGGCTGCGTCTGGCGCCCGGTGAGCTGAGGCCGGTCGGGTTCGAGAGGTTCGAACCGGTCTCGGCGGGCGGGCGGTGGCCTGCGCAAGGGGGCGCCCTCCAGCTGTTCAGAGCGGTGGTCGCGGGAGCTGGAGGGGACCTGCACGCCTCGGAGTCCGATGCCGTGGCGCCGGCCTGGGTCACCGCGGACCAGTTCGCGGCGCTCGCCGGAGGGCGCTTCTGGTGGCCGCTGGTGGCCCACGTCCTGCAGGGCGCGTGACCGAGGAGGCGGGGCGGCGGCCGCGGCTCACTCGCGAGGGTCTCCCCGGTCCTGGGGCCGCTCCTGGGGGCGGTCCTGGGGGCGGTCCTGGGCGTTCCGGGCCGACAACCTCAGGTCGCGGAACTCGGCGATGGCCTGGTTGACGTCACGCATCATGGCGACCGTCATGCGAGCGTAGGGCAGGAGCATCTGTCCCTCGCGCGTGAGCGTCATGCCGTTGCCACGGCGGCGGAACAGCACGCAGCCGAGCTCGCGCTCAAGGGTCTGGATCCGGTGGCTCAGCCCGGGCTGGGAGTACCCGAGCTGTTCGGCCGCTGTGGAGACGGAGCCTGCCTCGGCAACGGCCAGAAAGCCCTTCAACAAGTGCAGATCCAATGCGTCCCCCGGACTGTGTGGTTTGTCCCGCCCCAACAAAACAGCCGACCCGACGAGATGCAACGAGCTATGCGAACCTTGAATATCGGCTTGACTACCGACACTCCTGTGTGGTTAAGGAAAACCTGTGGATAGCGCCCTGATCATCGGGACAATCACGGGTCAATCACGCCTTATCGGGCCGTGAGCTCGTCCAGCTCGCGGGTGAGGTTGTGCCGGGCCCGGTCCTCCCAGCGACTCCGGGCCACCCCGGTGGCGAAGATGGACTCCCGGGCGAGCAGCGGCCGCAGGATGGCGGCCCGTCCCGTCCGGAAGGCGTCTGTCGGCACCGCGGCATACTCGCGCCGCACCTGTGCGGTGTACTCGGCGTAGCGCTGGGCAGGCGCCGACAGGATCCAGAGGTCGGCGTCGTGGAAGGCCGCCGACAGGGGGTCGCTCGGGAGCTCGTGCAGCTCAGATCCCAGCACGATGTCACGCACCGCCTCGACGTCGCGGCGCGCCAAGCCCAGGGCGGAGAGGTCGCGAACCGCGAGCGCTGCGCTGTCTGCCTCGTTGGTGCCGCCGGCCGCCGTGGTGTCGTAGACCGCGTCGTGGAACCACCCCGCGACTCTGGCCAGGGTCGCCTGCCGAGCGGTGATCTCGCGGGAGTGCTCGATATCCTCCAGGGCCCGCAACAGCTCCTCGAGGTGGCGGGCCGTGTGGTAGGCGCGGTGGGGCTCAGCGAGGCGTCGGAGCAGGTCCGAGCCGATGGCCGCGACGGTGTCGGGCGGCGCGCCGGGGATGACGTCGGCGATGTCGAGCGTCCACCGGGTGCGCAGCGTGGGCACCGGCCAAGTCTGGCAGACGTCACCGTCGGAGGGTTCGAGACGTCTACTTGTCGACCGGTCGAGGGGATGACGGGTCAGCTGGGCGGCGGCGAGCCCTTCACACCCGCGACCCGTCGCCCAGCGCTTCGCTCCTCGTCAGCTGTGCGGGCAGCGGTTCGGCATGCACGACGGTCAGAGCGGATACGGCTCGGGTGAGCACGACATAGAGGCGGCGCAGCCCGGTGCGCTCGTCAGGTTCGGCCGCCACGATCGCGGCCGGCTCGACGACGACCACTCGGTCGAACTCGAGGCCCTTGGCCACGGTCGCCGGCACGAGGTCGACCTGGTGGTCGATGTCGCCATGGTCCTGACCGAGGACTCCGTGCTCGACGCCCTGGGCGCTGAGGGCGGCTGACAGAGCGTCGACCAGGTCGTCCGGAGCGATGACGCCGACCGAGCCCGGCTCGGCCGCCTCCGACCCGACGACGGAGGCGGTCTTCGTCAGGACGTTCGCCGCCTCGACCTCCAGCACGTCGAGGCGGCCAGGGTTGTCGCGGACCGAGATGGGCGCTCCGAGCCCGGGCGCCACGGTCGGCAGCAGCTGGGCGGCGAACTCGATCACGCTCGCCGGCACTCGGAAGCCGCGGTCGAGCACCTCCACATGGCTCCCCGGCTTGCCGAGATGGGCCAGCGAGGTCTCCCACGAGTCAGTGGCCCACGGCGTGGTGCCCTGCGCGATGTCCCCCAGGACGGTGGCTGCGCCGGTCGAGCACCGCCGGCCCACGGCGCGCAGCTGCATGGGCGACAGGTCCTGCGCCTCGTCCAGCACGACATGTCCCAACGAGGGGGTCCGTGAGATGTGGTCGCCCAGCTCGTCGAGCAGGACGGCGTCGGCGAGCGACCATCGAGCCGCACCCTTGGCTCGCGGTGCCCGTTCCCACACGAGGAGCTCCTGCTCACGCGGCGTGAGCAGCCCGTCGGCGTGGCGGGCCAGCTCGGCTGGGTCGGAGAGCAGCCCGAAGAGGACGGCTCGCCCGTCCAACGATGGCCACAACGCCTGGGCGTACTTCTTCACGACCGAGGACCGCGCCACCTGGTCTTGCACCCGGTCGTCCGGCGAGTCGCCGGCCCGCTCCATCTGCAGGAGCACCGCATGTGCCAGACGTTGCGGCAGCATCTGGCGGGCGGCGTCGTACCGCACCCCTCTGGTCCGCAGCTCGTCGAGCAGCTCGTTGACCTCGTATGCCGGGACGCGCCACTTGCGCACGCCCCTCGGGACCACGAGGGGCTCGCTGGCCGGTCGCACCGCCGACCACACGGCACGCCGCAGGAGCTCGGCGAGCCTGGCATCGCCCTTGAGCACCGCGGTCTCGGTCGAGTCGACCCCTCGAACCGCGACGGACGCCACGAGCTCCTCCACGGTGGTGTGCCCCACCGCGACCTCTCCGAGAGCCGGGAGCACTGCGGCGATGTGCTCGAGGAACGCGCGGTTCGGGCCGATCACGAGCACGCCGGAGCGAGCCAGCCGGTCGCGGAACGCATAGAGCAGCCACGCGGCCCGGTGCAGACCGACGGCGGTCTTGCCGGTGCCAGGCGCGCCTTGGACGCAGATCGTCTGGTCGGCTCCCGCCCGAACGATCTCGTCCTGCTCGGGCTGGATGGTGGCGACGATGTCGCGCATCGGGCCGACGCGGGGGCGCTCGATCTCCTCGGCGAGGATGTGGCTTCGCACGTCGTGCTCGCGCCGGTCCTGGAGGTGCTCGTCCTCGTAGGCGGTGATCGCTCCCCGGTCGAGGCCGAACCGCCGCCGCAGCGTGACGCCCATGGGCTCGGCCCGCGACGCCCGGTAGAACGCCGTAGACATCTGGGCTCGCCAGTCGATGACCAGCGGGTCGCCGGCCGGGTCGGCGACGTGACGTCGGCCGATGTACCACCGCTCCGCCTGGTCGGTGTCGATCCGCCCGAAGAACAGCGTGGTCGAGGGGTCGTCCTGGAGCGATGCGGCGCGCAGGTGCAGGGTCCGAGCCAGATGCTCGGCCGAGATGGGGTCGTGCGCCTGCACTTTGAGCGAGAGTGTCTGCTCGCGCATGCGGGCCAGTCCGGCCCGCGCCCAGTCAAGGTAGTCCTGCTCTCGCTTCAGCTCGGGGGCGACAGACACAAGGGTCAACCTTGCCATCGACTGCCGCCCCCGTCGAACGGTTTGCGAGCCCTGGTTGCGAGCCCTGGTTGCGAGCCCTCGAGCCCTCGGCCCGGGGACTAGGCGGTCACTGGCTCGTCGCGGACTTGGCCACGAGGGTCGTCGTCAGGGTGAGCTGCTTGCCGGAGCGCAGGACCGTCAGGGTGACCTTGTCGCCCACGGCCCGCTCGCGGATGTTGGCGACCAGAGACAGGGACGAGTCGACCGGGTCATTGTCGACGCCGATGACCACGTCGCCGCGGCGCAGCCCCGCGTTGGCGGCCGGAGTCCCCGGGCTCACGCTGGTGACCTGGGCGCCGGCCCGCTGGCTGGAGCCGTCCGTGGCCTTGCCGTCCTGGAGGGTGACGCCGAGGAAGGCGTGCTGGGCGGTGCCCTTGTCGATGAGCTGGGTGGCGATGCTCTTGGCCTCGTTCACCGGGATCGCGAAGCCGATGCCGATGCTGCCGCTCTGGCTCGACCCGGAGGACCCGAGTGAGGCGATGGCCGAGTTGATGCCCACGAGCTGCCCGCTGGCATTGACGAGAGCGCCCCCAGAGTTGCCGGGGTTGATCGCGGCCGAGGTCTGGATGGCGTTGGTGACCACCGAGTCGCTGCCTGAGCCGGTCGACGAGCCGCCTCCGCCTCCGCCCTGACCGAACGGGTCGGTGGGCGCGGACTGGTCGGACGACTGGGTGGTGACCGGGCGGTTCAGGGCGCTGACGATGCCTGTGGTGACGGTGCCCGCCAACCCGAGCGGGTTGCCGATCGCCATGACGGGGTCGCCGACCTTGAGGTCGGTCGAGTTGCCGAACGCGACGGGCTTGAGGTCGCTGGGCGGGTTCTTCAGGGTGATGACGGCGAGGTCGGTGCTCGGGTCGGTGCCGGCGACCGTGGCCGTGTAGGCCCGGCCGTCGCGCAGGGTCACCGTGAGGGTGGCGCCCGATCCCACGCCGTCGACCACGTGGTTGTTCGTCAGCACGTGGCCCTTGGTGTCGATGACCACGCCGGATCCCTGGGCCGTCGCCTGGCTGGAGTCGACGGTGATCGAGACGACGCTGGGGGCGACGGCGGCCGCGGTAGCCGTCCAGTTGGGGTTGGTGGCGTTGGCCTGGACCACCGGGCCCGCGTCGGTGCCGCGACCCAGGGTGGAGCTCACAGCGGAGGATGTCTGCGAGCTGTCCAGCTGGGTCGCGGCATAGGTGCCACCACTCGCGAGAACGGCGGCGATCGCCGCGACGGCAGTGAGCTCCGTCCAACGGCGACGGTTGGCCGGCTGGGCAGGCTCTGCCCCGTCCCGAGTGGGAAAGGAAGGGGGCGGCCCAGCCGGTGGCTGGAAGACCGGCGGGTATGCCGGGTGCTCGCCGGAGGGCACGCCGCCGAAGGCGGGGTGCTGGGTCGGGAGCTCCTGCGTCGAGCCGAACCAGACGGGTGTGGTCGGCTCGTCCTGCTGGGACTCGGTCTCCGCGTGGGTCTGGGTCATGGCATTACTCCTTGTTCCGGCTTGGTGAGACCAGTCAAGCCGGTGAACGTCAAGGAGTTCTGGGCTGGGCCTGAGAGTTGGCTGTGGGCAGCTGTAGGACGAACGAGGCGCCCCCGCCAGGGGTCTGGCCGACCCCGATCCGCCCGTGGTGGGCGTTGACGATCGCCGCGACGATGGCGAGCCCGAGGCCGCTGCCACCACCCTGACCGCGCACCCGAGACGGGTCGGCGCGGTAGAACCGCTCGAAGACCTTGCGCGCCTTCTGCGGGTCGACGCCGGGGCCGTGGTCGCGGACCTCGAGCACCGCCAGTGAGGTGCCTTCCGTGAGCCGGGTGCCCACGGCGATCTCGACGGGTGTCCCCTCCGGGGTGTGGTTGAGCGCGTTCGACACGAGGTTGGCGACCACCTGTCGCAGCTTCGGCTCGTCACCGGCCGCGAGGGTCGGCATGACCGGCCCGTCGATGCCGACGACCGTGATCCTGCGATCCGGGGCGATGGCCCGGGCATCCTGGGCGGCTTCGGCCGCCACCAGCGTCAGGTCGACGGGGACGATGCTCAGGGGCCGCTGGTCGTCCAGACGCGCCAGGACGAGGAGGTCCTCGACGAGACCGCCCATGCGGGTCGCCTCGCCCTCGATGCGTGACATCGCGCTCGCGACGTCGACGGTGTCGCGGACGGCGCCTTGACGGTAGAGCTCGGCGTAGCCGCGGACCGCAGCCAGGGGAGTCCGCAGCTCGTGCGAGGCGTCGGCGACGAACTGGCGCATGCGCTCCTCGGAGGCCTCGCGGGCGGCGAACGACTGCTCGATCTGGGCGAGCATGACGTTGAGAGAACGCGACAGGGAGGTGACCTCGTCCTTGGCCGTGCGCGTGGGGATGCGGCGGGTCAGGTCACCGTCCGCGATGGCGGCTGCGGTGTCCTCGATCTGGCGCAGCGGGCGGAAGGCGCGATGGACGGCATACCAGCCGGCGGTGGCGCAGCCGACGAGCATGGTGAGGCCGATGAGCAGCTCGACGAGGACCAGCCGGCGCACGGTGCGGTCCACGCTCTGCAGGGGTACCGCGACGATGAACGTGGCGGAGAAGTCGCGGGTGCGGCCGGCGATGGCCCGCCAGTGGGTACTGTCGCCCTGCGAGCCGATGGTGAACGGCACGCCCGAGCGCACATGGGGGCTCGTCAGCGGCAAGGTGGCGGGAACGCCAGGGCGCAGCTGCTCGCCTGTCGGGTCGAGCTCGACCGGGTTGGAACCGTCAGCCGGATAGAAGACGACGGCGTAGCCGCTGGGCAGACGGGTCGCGCCCTGCTGGCGCACAAGCGTGTCGAGGGCTTGTTGGGCGACGCTGGGCCAGGCCCGCTGGAGGTCCTGGTCGACGCGGCTGACGAGGTCCTGGCGCATGAGGAAGGCCGTCGCGGACGCGGTCACCGTCAGGGCCGCCAGCAGCAGCACCACCATCACGGCGATCAGGCGCAGCCGCAGTGGGAGCGCCTCGAGGCGCCGGGTCACCGCCGTGATCGCCGACCCTCGCCCCGGTGCGGAGGTCGCGGTCACGCTCACGCCCCTGGCGGACGGCGCAGGACGTAGCCCACCCCGCGCTTGGTGTGGATCAGGGGCGGAACGCCGTCGACGTCGATCTTGCGTCTGAGGTAGGAGATGTAGGACTCGACGATGCCGCTCTCACCACGGAAGTCGTAGTCCCAGACGTGGTCGAGGATCTGGGTCTTCGACAGCACGCGGTTGGGGTTGAGCATGAGGTAGCGGAGCAGCTTGAACTCGGTGGGGGAGACGTCGATGGACCGGCCTCCGCGGAGCACTTCGTGGGAGTCCTCGTTCAGCTCGAGGTCCTCGAAACGCAGGGCCGCGCTGTCGTCCTTCTCGCCCCTGGTCCGCCGGAGCACCGCCCGGATGCGGGCGACGACCTCCTCGAGGCTGAAGGGCTTGGTGACGTAGTCGTCGCCTCCCACCGTGAGGCCCTTGATCTTGTCGTCCACCGAGTCCCTGGCGGTGACGAAGACGATCGGCAGTCGGCGCCCACTGTCGCGCAGCTTGCGGGTCACGGTGAACCCGTCCATGTCGGGGAGCATGACGTCGAGGACCAGCAGGTCCAGCTCGTTGGTGGTGGCCAGATGGAGCGCCGTCGCGCCGTCGGCGGCGACATGCACCTCGAAGCCGGCGAAGCGCAACGAGGTTGCCAGGAGCTCACGGATGTTCGGCTCATCCTCGACGACGAGGAGGCGCGCTTCGGGGAGGGCAGCGGTCACAACTCCATCTTCGGCGTCGACTCTGAGAGCCGCCTGTGTACCGCCTGGGAGTCTGCCCAGTCCTCAGTCGGTGGGAGCAGGAAGCTCGTCGGCGTCGACGATCCGGTAGGCGTAGCCCTGCTCGGCGAGGAAGCGCTGGCGATGGGCGGCGAACTCGGCGTCCACGGTGTCGCGGGAGACCACTGTGTAGAAGTGCGCCGTGCGGCCGTCGCCCTTGGGACGCAACACGCGACCGAGGCGCTGAGCCTCCTCCTGGCGTGACCCGAAAGTGCCCGAGACCTGGATCGCCACACTCGCCTCGGGGAGGTCGATCGAGAAGTTGGCCACCTTGGACACGACGAGCAGGTCGATCTCGCCGACCCGGAACGCCTGGAACAGCTTCTGGCGCTGGCCCACCGGCGTCTCGCCGGTGATGACCTCAGCGCCCAGGCGCTGGGCCAGCTCGTCGAGCTGGTCGAGGTACTGCCCGATGACGAGGGTCGGCTCGCCGCGGTGCCGGGCCACGATCCGCTCGACCACGGGGATCTTGACCGGGCTGCACGAGGACAGGCGGTAGCGGTCCTCCGGCTCGGACACGGCATACGCGAGGCGCTCGCTGTCGGGGAGGGTGACCCGCACCTCGACGCAGTCGGCCGGGGCGATGTAGCCCTGTGCCTCGATGTCCTTCCACGGAGCGTCGTAGCGCTTGGGACCGATCAGGGAGAAGACGTCGGCCTCGCGGCCGTCCTCGCGGACGAGGGTGGCAGTGAGCCCCAGTCGGCGGCGGGCCTGGAGGTCCGCGGTCATGCGAAAGATGGGGGCGGGGAGCAGGTGCACCTCGTCGTAGACGATGAGGCCCCAGTCGCGGGCGTCGAGCAGGTCGAGGTGGGTGTAGACGCCTTTGCGACGGGTGGTGAGCACCTGGTACGTCGCGATGGTGACGGGCCGGATCTCCTTGCGGGCGCCGGAGTACTCGCCGATCTCGTCGTCGGTCAGCGAGGTGCGCTTGAGCAGCTCGTCGCGCCACTGGCGGGCCGAGACGGTGTTGGTCACGAGGATCAGCGTCGTCGCCTTGGCCTGGGCCATCGCGCCGGCGCCCACCAGCGTCTTGCCGGCGCCGCAGGGCAGGACGACGACTCCGGACCCGCCGTGCCAGAAGCCGTCGACGGCCTGCTGCTGGTAGGGCCGCAGCGACCAGGTCGAGGTGTCGAGGTCGATGCGGTGGGCCTCGCCGTCGACGTAGCCGGCCTCGTCCTCGGCCGGCCAGCCGACCTTGAGCAGCTCTTGCTTGAGGTGGCCGCGCTCGGAGGGGTGCACGATGACGCGGTCGTCGTCGATCCGCTCACCGATGAGGGGCCTGATCTTCTTGTGCCGCAACACTTCTTCAAGGACCGGGCGATCGGTGGTGCGCAGGACCAGGCCGTGGTCCGGGTCCTTCTCGAGGGTCAGCCGTCCATAGCGGTCCATGGTGTCGGCGACGTCGACGAGCAGGGCGTGCGGGACGGCATAACGGCTGTGGGTGATGAGGGCGTTGACGACCTGCTCGGCGTCATGCCCCGCGGCTCGCGCGTTCCACAACCCCAGCGGCGTGACCCGGTACGTGTGGATGTGCTCGGGCGCGCGCTCCAGCTCGGCGAAGGGAGCGATGGCCCGGCGTGCCTCCTCGGCGCGCGGGTGGTCGACCTCGAGCAGGAGCGTCTTGTCGCTTTGGACGATCAGGGGGCCGTCGGGCACCTAGGCCCCCGAGCTGAAGTTGTTGTTGGTACTGAACGACGTCAGGAGGGCGCCGAGCAGGACGAACGCGAGGATGGCGAGCACGAAGCACACCACCAGGGCGATCCAACCCCAGCGGGTCAGGCTGGCAGAGGTCGACGGCTCGTCCTTGCGGGCTGCGGCGATGATGCCGAGGATCAGGGCCGGGATGCCCCAGCCGCCGAACAGGGTGCCGAGTCCGGAGACGACCAACAGGGCGATGGTGGCGCCGCTCATCGGGCGCGAGGGAGCGTAGGGGCCGGGATAGCCCGGGGCGCCGCCGTAGCCGGGACCGTAACCGGGGCTGCCATAGCCAGGGCCGCCATAGCCAGGGGCGCCATAGCCAGGGCCGCCCTGACCGGGTCGGCCGTAGCCGGGGGCGGAGCCGTAGCCAGGTGCGCCGTAGCCGCTGGCCGCTTGGGGTGGCGGCGGGTAAGGAGCGCCGTACGGAGGCTGGGGACCTGCGCCGGCCGGTGGCCCGGCATACGGGCTGCGCGGAGCACCCTCGGCGGGGGAGGCGAACGGGTTCTGCGGCGGGTTCGTGGGGGGTGCGCCGTATGCCGGTGCGCCCTGGCCCGGGGAGGCCTGGCGTGGGAAGCCCTCGCCTGGGGAGCCGTAGGCGGGCGCGCCGGGGGCCGGCGCGCCCGGAGGAGGCCCCGGTGGGGGGACCTCGGCGGCCGAGGGGACCGACTGGGTGCGCGAGGTGTCGATGGGCGTGGTCTCACCACTGGCCTCGAGCTCATCGTCGTTGCGCGGCGTCTCGCTCATCGCTGTCCTTCCCTCGGCCGGATGATCCCGCCAATCTAGCTCGGGGCGCAGAGTTGGGGGACCGCGACCAGCCAATGGCAGGATCAGGGGGTGAGCACCGGCCTTCCCCAGCGTGAGCCCGACCCGCAGCTACCGGCCCGGGTGACCATCTACGAGGTCGGTCCTCGGGACGGTCTGCAGAACGAGAAGACCGTGGTCCCCACGGCGGTGAAGGCCGAGTTCATCCGCCGGCTCGCGGCTGCGGGTCTCGAGACCATCGAGACCACGTCGTTCGTGCCGCCGAGCTGGGTGCCGCAGCTGGCTGATGCCTCCGAGCTGCTCGCCGAGCTCCGGGAGGTCGGGCGGGGTCCGCAGCGGCCGGTCCTGGTGCCGAACGAGCGGGGTCTCGACAGCGCGCTCGCGGCGGGGGTCGGGGCGGTGGCCATCTTCGGCAGTGCGACCGAGACCTTCGCGCGCAAGAACCTCAACCGGACGGTGGCCGAGTCGATCGACATGTTCGCGCCCGTCGTCCACCGTGCCAAGACGGCCGGGCTATGGGTGCGCGCGTACGTGTCGATGTGCTTCGGCGACCCGTGGGAGGGGCCCGTGCCTGTCGAGCAGGTCGTCGACGTGGCGGTGCGGCTCATGGACCTCGGCGCGGACCAGCTCTCGCTCGGCGACACGATCGGCGTGGGCACGACGGGGCATGTCAGCCGCCTGCTGGAGGCGCTGGACGCGCGCGGGGTGGGCGTGGAGCGGATCGGCGTGCACTTCCACGACACTTACGGCCAGGCGCTCGCCAACACGATGACCGCGCTACGTCACGGGGTCCGCGTCGTCGACGCCTCGACCGGCGGGCTGGGTGGCTGCCCCTATGCCAAGAGCGCCACCGGCAACCTCGCCACCGAGGACCTGGTGTGGGCGCTCGACGGGGCCGGGGTGCACACGGGCGTCGACCTCGCTGCCCTGGTCGAGACCAGCGTGTGGATGGCCGGGCAGCTGGGCCGGCCGTCGCCGTCGCGCGTCGTCAGGGCGCTCGCCGGATCTGCGGGCTGATCCAGGTCTCCCCGAAGCCCGTGCCGCTGAGTCAGCTCGGTGCAGCGCCGGTCACGCGGTGGATCGACAACGTGCGCGGGATGCCGTCGGAGGTGCCGTGCACCCGCCCTCCCTCGACGCGGTCGGGAGCGAACAGGAACCGCTCCACGCGCCCGCCCGCGTCGGAGTAGCCGACCCAGACGGACTGCCGGTCGGCGGCCGCCTCGCGCAGGACGGCGAGTGTCGTGGTCGGGTCGGTGCTCGCCAGGGAGGGTCCGGGACGGCGCGCCAGCTCCTCCCGTTGGTATGCCGCCGACTCCTCGCCGGCACGGAGGGAAGCAACCAGTGTGGTCACCAGCTCGTCGTCCACGGTGTGGGAACGGACCGGTGTGGTGCGCCGCTGCAAGGGGGTGCGGTGACGTCCTGCGGCGGGGACCACGACCCCGCCGTCCGGAGTCTCGGCGGCGGGGGCGAACCCGTGCTCTCGCAGGAACTCGAGCACGGTCTCGCCGGCGACCGGGGAGACGAGGACTGTGGGCGCGATGCTGCGCAGCTGCAGCGGAGAGAGGGCGCGCTCGGCCAGCATGGCGCCCAGGGTCGTCGCGTCGTCGCAGCGGATGTAGGCCCGAGCGGCTCCCACCCTTGCCTGCCCGTGGCGTCGCGCGACGTCTCGGACGAGGTAGTCCAATGGCTGGGGGATGGGAGTCTGGCTGGCGTCGCCCAGTGCTGCGAGGACCTGGTCGACCGACCAGCCGGCGTCGAGTGCACGCCGCACGGTGTCTGGCGCGAACCGGTACACCGTGGCCCCACCACGCGACTCGATGTCCGCCACCAGCCGCAGGAAGGTCGCCAGTCCGCCCTCCAGGGGGCCGGGCGCGATCGCGGTCAGGTCGGCCTGGAGCAGGATGTGCGCGATCGGCTCGGGGAGGTGGGGGTGCATCGCCTCGGCCAGGGCTGCTTCGTCGCCGCCGGCGAGGAGGGCGCGACCAGCCGTTGACAGGGCGCCTCGGCCGAGGATGCCGAGCCACTGTGCCTCGCGGTGGAGGGCCTCGACGACCGTCTCCAGGCGCTGCGGAGTGCGCCGGGGGCGATGCCAGCGCAGCGCCTCCGAGAGGTCTGCGGCAGTGACGGCCGTCCACGCAGGGGCGTCGGCGAGCAGCTCGAGGGCGTCGTGGCGCAGGACCCTGACCGGCGGCCAATGGGCATCCGGACCCAGCGCGTTGACCGTGCCAGAGACCCCGGCTGGTGTGGTGCCGACCAAGTGGGCGGCCCTGGTACTGGCTAACCAGGCCTGAGCCAGCACCGCCCACCGAGCGGCGCCGGGCTGTTGAGCCCACTCGTCGTAGGCGGGGGTCGGCGCCCAGGATGGCTCGAGGGCCCCGTCGTCGGCGAGCAGGCCCGCGGCATACGAGATCTCCGCGACGAAGGCGGCGCGGGAGCGGTCGACATCGAGGACGGTCGACAGGCGGGTGAGGTCGCGGACGGCAAGGCCTCCGGTGCGCAGCACGCGCGGCGGTCGCAGACCCCAGTCCGCGGCGAGCTCGTCGACGAGGGCGAGCAGGTCGGAGACCTCCTGGCCGGCGGCCGAGTCCACGGTGGACGCGTCTCGCTCGGTGCCGGTGAGGGCAGGGGCGGTCAGCGTGGCGCGGGCATGGCTCAGACCCCCGCGCAGGGCCAGCGCGACCTCTCGCGGCAGCGCCAGCTGTTCGCCGGTGGGAGAGACCAGGTGGTGCTCGACCAGCCACCGGGCGCCCTCGGCCACCCGGTCCGGGGTGCCCAGCGCGAGGACCGCGAAGGGAGGGCCCCAGGCGAGACGGTCCAGGATCGCGCGAGCGGCCGCCGGTGCGGTGTCGAGCAGGGACAGCAGCGTCTCCTGGTCCGGCAGCGCCAGCTGCAGGTCGGCTGCCCGAGGGCCCAACCCGGCGGCGTTCGGGAGCACCTCTGCCACGGTGCGGACCACCCGCAGGCCCTCGGGGCTGCGCCAGAGCAGGGCCAGGGTCCAGAGGTCGTCGAGAAGGTCCTCCACCAGTGCCTGGTCGGCGCCGAGCAGGGCGGCGACGTCGGTGACCGCCAGCGGTGAGTCCGCCACCGTCGCGGCCTCGAGCACCTGCAGGTGGGCCAGGTCAAGGCCGTCCACCGCACGTTGCACGCTGGCCCGAGTGGTCGCTCGGGCGGCGAGCGAGGACAGGTCGGAGGGCGCGGGGCGGGCCAGGTCCTGGCGGCGCCGCACGAGGTCGTGGAGCTGCTCGTCACTGCGCCCACGGATGTCGTCGGCGATCGAGCGGGTCGCGCCGGTGACGGCGTGACGAAGGGAGGGGGTCACCGCACCACGGTAGTGCCCCCGGTCTCGGCAGATTCTCAGCGTAGGTACACCCGGCCCACAGCGTCCTCATTCATAGTGGGTGTCGACGAAGGAGGCATCATGTCCGAGCCAGTCCTGCCAGGGGGCACGTCGCAGTCGGGCGCCGAGCCGACCAGGCCCATCCCGCCCGTACCGCCCACCGGCCCGTCCTCCGGGGCGCCCACGGGTCCCTCCTACGGGGCGCCAGCCAGCCCACCAGCTGGTCCACCCGCAGGACCGCCGTACGGGTCTCCCGCCGGGCCGCCGCCGCGCCCGCCCAAGGGGCCCGGCCTGTTCCGGCAGGCGACGTCGACCACCGGTGGCCTCGTCGCGCTCATCGTGGCGGGATGCCTCGCCGTCCTCCTCGTGCTCGGCCTCATCGGCGCCGGTCTGTTCGTCGGGTCTCGGGTGTTGGGTTTCCACAACCAGATCCGCGTCGCCCAGGCCGAGCCGCCCTTCGGACGTCAGCTCGCGCCCGGGCAGCGAAAGCGCCTGATGGGTGTTCAGCCCGGGCCAGGGGCGGGGGCCAACGGCAACGGACCTGGGAACGGCAGGGGGTTGCGATCCCTTCTGGGGGCCGGCGCAGGTCTGGGGATGGTGCAGCACGGTGACTTCACGGTTCAGAGCGCCAATGGAACCCCCACCGCGATGACGCTGCAGCGCGGCACGGTGACCGCCGCGAGTGGCACCTCGGTCACGGTGAAGAGCTCCGACGGCTTCACCGCCACCTATGCCGTGGACTCCAGCACCCGCGGCAGGGCCACCAACCTCGCGAAAGGTGACACGGTGCTCGTCATCGCGCAGAAGGCCGGGGCCAAAGCGGTCCTGATCCGCGCGGTCGCCGCCCCGTGAGAGCCGTCAGCGGCGAGCAGTGGTCGATCCGCAAGGGGTCGGCCACGGCGACGGTCGTGGAGCTCGGTGGCGGTCTGCGTACCTACACCGTGGACGGTGTCGACATCGTGGCCGGCTACGGTCCCGACGAGGTCGCCAGGTTCGGTCGCGGCCAGCAGCTGATGCCATGGCCCAACCGCATCCGGGACGGCCGGTACTCCTTTGCCGGCAAGCAGTACCAGCTGCCGCTGACCGAACCCGCGCTGGGGAACGCCAGCCACGGGCTCGTGCGATGGCTGCCCTGGCGACTCCTGAGCCATGACGACTCGTCCCTGCGCGTCGGCGCGACGCTGTTTCCGCAACCGGGTTGGGACGGGCTGCTCGAGCTCGAGCTGACCTATGCCCTGGGCGACGAGGGCCTGAAGGTCACCCCGTTGGCGACCAACCGCGGCGCGGCCACTGTGCCGTTCGGCTACGGCGCGCATCCCTATGTCGCCCTCGGGGACACCCCGCTCGCGCAGGTGGTCCTCCATGCGCCAGCTCAGCAGGAGATGCTCGTGGATGACCGGAAGCTGCCAACCGGCAGCGCGGAGGTTCGTCCGGAGCACGACTTCCGCACGCCGCGCGAGCTGGGCACGGTGAGCCTGGACACGGCATACACGCAGGTGGACCTGGACGCGGCAGGCCGGTGGGAGGTGACCCTTGCCTCGCTGAAGGACCGACCGTCGGTGACCGTCTGGGGCGACGAGGCCTTCCCCTGGTTCCAGGTGTTCACGGACAAGGGGGCCGACTCGGGCGTGGATGGCGCGCGAGGGATCGCCGTGGAGCCCATGAGCTGCCCTGCGGACGCCTTCAACTCCGGGGTGGACCTGCTCCACCTGGAGCCTGGTCAGTCGTGGACGGGCACCTGGGGTATCCGCCCCGTCACTGGCTGAAGCCCGTTCACCTCCGGGGTGATCTGTCGCTCGACCACCCGGGCGAGCAGCGCCATCGCTGCGCAGCCCACCACGATCATCACGACGAAGGCCGTGGACCACTGATGGCTCAGCAGGAGCCCGGCGACCACGGGGCCGAGGATCGTGCCGGCCTGGAACGCACCGGCGTTGACCGCGTTGTAGCGGCCGCGCAGGTGGTCGGGGGCCAGGTCGTTGGTGATGGCCGGGATGGTGGGCTGCAGCAGGGTCTCGCCCAGGGCGAACAGACCGTGGAAGGTCAGGACGCCGGCCGCGGCCAGCATGGTGCCCGGCGTGAGGCCGGTGAGCCCGAGGAGCAGCCACGCGGTGGCCCACAGGGCGGCCATGACCACCAGCGCGCGGGTGCGTCGGTGGCCACTGATGCGCCGCAGCACGAAGAACTGGAGGCCGACGATCACGGCGGTGTTCACCGCGAAGGCGAAGCCCACCACGGAGGTCGACACCTGGCTGACCTGGCGGGCGAAGGCCGGGAAGCCCGCCTCCATCTGGCCGTAGCCGACGAAGGTGCCCAGGAAGGTCAGCACAGTCATCCAGACGACGGCCGGGTCGCGCAGGATCGCCAGGTAGGAGCCGGCCATCGCGTCACTGTCATGCGGGCGCTCGGCTCGCCCGTGGACGTGTCGCAGGGGGCCAAGCAGCAGCACGATCGGCACCAGCATGCTGGCTGCGTTGGCGAGGAAGATGACGGTGAAGGTCTCGGGCCGGTGCACGTTGGCATAAGCCCCGCCCACGACTCCGCCCAGGCCGATGCCCAGGTTGACGAGCGCGAAGTTGACGCCGAAGTACTGCTGGCGCGCGGGGCCGGTCACGATCGCAGCGACGAGGGCGTTGAAGGCCGGCCACGAGACCCCGAAGTTGATGCCCATGAGCAGGAACGCGAAAGCCACGACGGTCGGTGTCGTCGCGAAGGCGAGCACGGCCAGCCCGAGCACCTCGGCCGCGGTGCAGCCCAGCAGCATCACGCGCGCCCCCAGCCGGTCGGTCAGTGCCCCGGCCGGCCCCGTGACAGCCAGGGCGACCACGGCGATGAAGGCCATCAGCAGGCCGGCCAGGTCGAGCGAGATGTGACGGACCTCGTGGAGGTAGATCACCGTGAACGGCAGCGTCAGGCCGCGCCCGAGGGTCTGCACGGCCACCGTCGACAGCAGCCATCGGCCCTCGGTCGACAGCTCGCTCCAGAACCCGCGCATGCTGTGGCCCGACCCCGTCTCGGGCGCCAGGGTCTCGGGGCTCGCCGTTTCGCTCACCCTGAGATCCTGCCGCACGCCACCGACAGCTCCCCACCGGTTTTCGCGCGGGGCCGTGCCCTCGCGGCATACGACAAAGGATTTGGCGCCACGCGTTAGCCTTGCGGGAGCGCACAAGGCGCACCCCAACGTTTCGAGACCGATGGTCTCTCATTCACGGCAGAGGTGGACAGTGCCCACTGGCAAGGTCAAGTGGTATGACGCGGAGAAGGGCTTCGGCTTCATCTCCGACGACGATGGCGGCGACGTGTTCCTGCACGCGAACGCGCTGCCCGAGGGGGTCGGCACGCTCAAGGGCGGGACGCGGGTGGAGTTCAGCGTCGCCGAGGGTCGCCGGGGCACCCAGGCGCTGCAGCTGACCCTGTTGGAGCCTGCACCCTCGGTCGCCGCAGGCAAGCGTGAGGCGACCCGCAAGCCACCCGAGGACCTCGCGCCCCTGGTCGAGGACGCCATCAAGCTGCTCGACAACGCCTCCAACTCGCTTCGGCGCGGCCGCCGCCTCGACAAGGACCACGGTGCCAAGCTCGCCCAGGTCCTGCGCTTCCTGGCCGACCAGCTGGAGCCGTGATGGCGACCCCCAAGGAGGATGCCGTCCTGGCTGCCGCCGTGGATGTCGCCCGTGAAGGCGCGGCCTTGGTCGCCGAGCCCGGCACGGTCGGCGACCACCTCGGCATGATCATGGACGACGAGCGGCTGGCCACGCACTACTTCGCCTGCACCGCCGCGGCATACCCGGGCTGGCGTTGGGCGATCACGCTCGCGCGGGTGCCGCGAGGCAAGGTCGCGACCATCTGCGAGACCAACCTCGTCCCCGGGGAGGGTGCGCTGCTCGCGCCCGAGTGGCTCCCGTATGCCGAGCGGCTCGCGCCCGGCGACGTGGGCGCGGGCGACGTGCTGCCGTACAAGGAGGACGACCCGCTCCTCGAGGCGGGCTTCGAGGCCACGGGCGACGAGGAGGTCGACGAGCTCGCCACGTTCGAGCTGGGTCTGGGCCGCAAGCGCGTGCTCTCGGCCGAGGGTCGCGAGGCTGCCGCCCAGCGGTGGTACGAAGGCGAGAGCGGCCCGCACTCCGAGGTCGCCGAGAAGGCGCCTGCACCCTGCTCCACCTGCGGCTACTTCCTGCCGATGGCGGGTGCATTGCGCTCTTTTTTCGGCGTGTGCGCCAACGCCTGGTCACCCAGCGACGGTCGCGTCGTGAGTCTTGACCACGGCTGCGGCGCCCACTCCGAGATCGACGTCGAGCCGGCGCCCCCGGTGATGGTCGGCGAGCCGCTCGTCGACGAGGTCGCGTACGACGTGGTCTGAGCTCGGCGGCCGTGCGGGCTGTCGCGCGGCGTTGCTCGTCTCGGACTGTCCCGCCTCGCGGGCGTATCCGCTATCCCGCGTCGTGCGCGTTCCCGCGCCCGCGGCGCACGTAGCTGTAGCCGAAGAGGCCTAGGGCCACTCCGCCCACACAGGTCCACGGCCACCAGTCCCGCGGCCCCTGGTGGAGCGTCGGCACCACCAGGGTGACGACCAGCGCCACCAGCCAGGCGGCGATGCCGCCCACGATGACCTGACCGGTGCTCACCACGGCGGCGTGCGGCCCGAGGTCGGGCGCGACCTGGGCGGGCTCGACCGGCTCGGAGTCGCTCATGCCGCCATCCTAAGCGCCGCCACCAGGCGGATGTGGGCCTGCGCGCGCCGACATCGGGGAAGGGCGGCTTCTGGCCTTCGAAATACTTAGCACGGGTAATGAGTTACGCTAAGTATCGAAGAAGGAGCAGCCGTTGAACCCAGTGCCCCATCGCACCACCCGGCGAGGCTCGGATGCGGGGTTGTCGCCCTCTGCAGTGTCCGCCCTCGCAGGTGAGCTCCGACTCGCCTGCATGCGCATCTCCCGGCGCGTCCGGTTCGAGAGCACGGATGCCGTGGCACCGCACCAGTACTCCGTCCTCGTGCGCCTCGAGGGCACCCCACGAACTCCCGGCGAGCTCGCCGAGATCGAGCGCGTCAGTGCCCCGAGCATGACCCGCACCGTCAGCGGGCTGGTCGAGCGCGGCCTCGTGGAGCGCACGGACGACCCCGCCGACCGCCGCCAGGTGATCCTCTCGCTGACGCCTGAAGGCGTGGCCCTGCTCAGGGACAACAAGCGCCGTCGCGACGCCTGGATGTCCGTGCGCGTCGCCCACCTGAGCCGCGAGGAGCAGGACATCCTGCGCCAGGCCGCCACCATCCTCACCAAGGTGGCTGCCGAATGAGCCCTACGTTCTCCTCGCTCAGCATCCGCAACTACCGCATCTATGCCACCGGAGCGTTCGTCTCCAACATCGGCACCTGGATGGGTCGGGTGGCACAGGACTGGCTCGTCCTCACCGAGCTGACCCGGCACTCGTCCACGGCTCTCGGCATCGTCACCGGGCTGCAGTTCCTGCCGTTCCTGCTGCTGGCCCCCTGGGCGGGCATGATCGCGGACCGCTACCCCAAGCGCGTCATCCTGGCCATCACACAGACCGCTCTCGCGCTCTCGTCCCTCGTTCTCGGCGTGCTCGCCGTGACCGGGACTGCTCAGCTCTGGATGGTCTACGGCGTCGCGCTCTTCACCGGGCTGGCGACCGCCGTCGACAACCCGGCTCGGCAGACGTTCGTGTCCGAGCTGGTCTCGCGCGACCGGCTGGCCAACGCAGTCTCGCTCAACAGCGCGTCGTTCAATGCCGGGCGGCTCATCGGGCCCGGTCTGGCCGGACTGACGATCGCCGCCTTCGGCACGGGCTGGACGCTGCTGCTCAACACTGCGACGTTCGTCGCCGTAATGGTCGCCCTGGCTGCCATCCGCACGAGCGACCTGCTGCCCGCGCCGGTTCTCGGGCGTCGGCAGGGAGCCATCAAGGAGGGCGTGCGCTACGTCCGCACCAGGCCCGATATCCAGCTCGTCATGGCACTGGTCTTCGTGCTCGGGACGTTCGGCATGAACTTCCAGATCACCACCGCGCTCATGGCCACCCAGGTGTTCGGCAAGGGTCCGCAGGAGTACGGCCTCCTCGGCTCGATCATGGCGATCGGGTCGCTGTCGGCAGCGCTCATGTCCGCTCGCCGAGCCCGGCCTCGGCTGCGGGTCCTGCTCGTCGCCATGCTGGGCTTCACCGTCTCGAGCGGTCTTGCGGCGCTGGCCCCGACCTACGCGCTGTTCGCGTTGGCGCTGGTCCCCGTCGGCCTGTCCGCGCTCACGGCTCTCACGACGGCCAACGCCATGGTGCAGCTCAGCGTCGACCCGGCTATGCGAGGACGGGTCATGGCGCTCTACATGGCGATCTTCATGGGCGGGACGCCGCTGGGCGCGCCGCTCATCGGCTGGATCGGCCAGGTGTGGGGAGCGCGCTGGACCATCGGGATCGGCACCGTGGCAGTCGGGCTCATGCTCATCGGCACGGCGTTCTGGATGACCAGGCGTGAGAATGTCCAGGTGAGCTATGAGTCGCGGCGGCGCCCGCGGATCAGGATCCGCACGGTGCCTGCCCAGACGGTCTCCGAGCCGGTGCCGGAGGCCGTCCGATGACCCCGGTCTTCCGCCGGCGCGTCACCATCGCGGTGCTGGTCATCGTGGTCGCCGTGGCGGTCGTGGCGAGCATCCTGCACTGAGACTGAAGGCGCCGTGGACGCACGCGTCGACTCACTGCACAGGTATGCCGAAGGCCCACCAGGAGGAGTGCTGGTGGGCCTTCGTGGTAGCCAGGGGCGGGGG
>NZ_DASYGF010000084.1:0-6849 GCF_036000045.1 Pedococcus sp. | reverse complement strand
GCCACGCCACCGATGAGGCGCTGCTTCTCGGCCTCCGGGATGCCCAGCTTGTCGTAGGTGTTCTTGATGTCCGCGGGCAGGTCGTCCCAGGTGGCCGCCTGCTTCTCCGTGGACTTCACGAAGTACTTGATGTTCTGGAAGTCGATCCCGGTCAGGTCCGAGCCCCAGCTCGGCATGGGCTTCTTGCCGAAGAGGCGCAGGGACTTCAGGCGCAGGTCGAGCATCCACTCGGGCTCGTTCTTGCGCATCGAGATGTCGCGCACGACGTCCTCGTTGAGGCCTCGTTTGGCCACAGCGCCAGCCGTGTCGCTGTCAGCCCAGCCGTACTCGTAGCGACCGAGGTCCTTCAGACCTGGGTTCAGCTCCTCGATGTGGGTGCTCATCGCGTGGGCCCTTCCTTCGGTGGGGTGTCGCCTGCTGGGGTGTCAGATGTGGGGGTGGGGACGAACGTGGTGCACACGTGGTCACCGTGCGCGAGCGTGGCCAAGCGCTGCACGTGGACGCCCAACAGCCTCGAGAACGCGTCTGTTTCAGCGTCACAGAACGCAGGAAATTCCCGGGCGGCGTGCTGCACGGGGCAGTGCCCCTGACAGAGCTGTATGCCGGTGAGCGGGCCGCCGGTGCTCGGCTCACCCACGGGACGGGCCGAGGCAGCGAACCCGTCGCGGGTGAGGGCGCCCACCAGGACGCCGACCCGTGCGGCGGTCTGGGGGCCCGTGGCGGCGAGCTCTGCGGCATAGCGCTGCTCGAGCTCGCCCACGCGCGCCTCGGCGAACCGGCGAACCGCGCCCTCGCCGGACTCCTGCGCGAGGAAGCGCAGCGCCTGGGTGGCGAGGTGGTCGTAGTCGGACTCCAGCGCCTGGTGACCCGCCTCGCTCAGCACGAAGGCCTTGGCGGGTCGGCCTCGGCCGCGATGACCGGGAGGCAGCTCGCGGTCGACGATGAGCCGGGCCTCGACGAGGTTCTCGAGGTGACGGCGGACGGCCGGCGAGGTCAGGCCGAGGTCCTCGGCGAGAGCTGCGGCGGTGACGGGTCCGTGCTCGCTGATGGCCTGCAGCACCCGGTCTCGAGTGCGCGACTCGAGGACCTGGGGGGCCTCAGCGATATTCACAACACCCATGTTACGTAATTGGTGCTCCCAGCGGAAAGGAAGGGGCCCCTAACCCCCGCCGGAGCGGTCAGTCGAGCCAGCCACGCTCACGAGCGAGCGCCACGGCCTCACCGCGGCCGGCCGCGCCGAGCTTGGCAAGGATGTTCGAGACCTGGACGCTGGCGGTCTTGGCACTGATGAACAGCTGCATGCCGATCTCGCGGTTGCTGCGGCCTCGCGCCACGAGCGTGAGGATCTCCCGCTCGCGGGCGGTGAGCGCCTCGCCCAGCCGCTCGGCCGGGCGGCGCGGGACGGTGGGACGCTCGCCGCCGGCCTCGCGGATCTCGGCGCGCAGCGGCTCAGCACCGAGCTCGCGGGCGACGTCGAGGGCAGCCTGGAGCACTGGCCCGGCGGCCGGGTCGCCGGCGGCCCGCAGAGCGGCACCCAGCCTGGCGCGGGAGCGCGCCGCCTCGTAGCGGTGGCCGTAGGTGTCGAAGAGCTCGACGGCGTCCTGCCAGGCGGCCACCAGGGTCTGCGACTCGACGGGTTCGGCGCTCAGCCACCGCAGCCGCAGTCCCTCCGCGCGCAGGCGGGCGCGCCACGCTGTCGACTCGGGACCGCCCTGCCCAGCCGCCGCGGCCAGCTCCCAGGCGCTCTCCCCCGCCTCGACAGCGGCGCGTCCCCGGGCCAGCAGCTCCGCGC
This sequence comes from Pedococcus sp., assembly GCF_036000045.1. Lineage (GTDB taxonomy): Bacteria > Actinomycetota > Actinomycetes > Actinomycetales > Dermatophilaceae > Pedococcus. Next base: position 5,057 of record NZ_DASYGF010000084.1, on the reverse strand, counting down.
GCTCGGCCGTGGGGGTGCGCTGCAGGTGGGAGCCCAGCTGTCCCAGCAGCAGGGCGCCGATGCGCAGCTGCGCCTGGAAGTGCGGCTGCCAGAGGCGGGTCAGCTCGGCGACGACATCGTCATGGGCGGAGATGGCACCACGGAGGTCACCAGCGGCGCCGTGAAGGTCGATGGCGGCACTCCCCGCAAGCACGGCGACCAGGCCGTCGGCATCCCACCACGGTCGCGTCGCGGCGAGCGCCGCCTGCCACCCTGAGCCCCCGCGGGCGGCCTCGACATAGAGCCGCACTCCAGTGAGCAGGGCTGCGGCCGGTTGGGGCGGGCAGTCCTCACCCACCTCGAGCAGGTCCACCGCCTCGTCCCATCGCCCTGCCTCGTACGCGGCCACCGCGGCCAGCAGAAGGCAGTCGAACGCATAGGGGGCCCACCGGCGGCCGGCAGCCAGGCCCACCTCCGCACCCGCGAGGTAGACGTCCATGGCACGGTCGAGACGCCCTAGGCGATGGTGCAGCGAACCCAGGTGGTGGTAGGCGCGCACCTGCGCGGTGTCCCCGGCAGTGCCCGTCTCGGCGATGATGCGCTCGAGGGAGACCCTGCTGCCCTCGGGGTCTCCCGCGCGCTCCAGGACCCGGGCGGCGACGACGCGCACCTCGTCGGCGACCTCGGGCAGGGCGGCCGCCTCCGCGGCGGCGATCGCCTCGTCGGCAGCCCTGGCTGCCTCCTCGTCGCGACCCCGGTCGGCCAGCGCCTGCACGTGGGCACCGAGGAGCCGGGCCCTCTCTGCGGGATGGTCCTCATCACTGGCGTCAAGGAGGGAGAGCCCCTCCTTGGTCATGGCCAGTGTGTCGAGCATGCTCTCGGTCAGCCGGGCCGTGGCGGCGAGGGCGGCCAGGAGGTCGGCCCGCCCACCTACATCGCCATGGGCACCACGCCGGGCGAGCCGGGTCTGGAGGAGCTCGAGACCCTTGAGCGCCTGTCCCTTGGCGGTGGCCGCCGCCGCGGCGCGCAGCGACACCCGGTCAGCGTCCGGGTGGTCGTCGGGCATGAGCGAGAGCGCCAGCTGGTAGTGCTGCCACGCCTCCTGCGGGCCGCCCATCGCCAAAGCCGAGTCCCCGGCACGGATGCTCGCGCCGAGCGCCAGCTCACGGCGGCCGGCCGCAGTCGCGTGGCGGGCGAGGTCGGCCCACGGGCCGAGGGACCGGTCGGCGGTCAGAGCGTCGGCATACCGCTCGTGCGCCCGCACGCGCTCGCCGGGCAGGAGGTCGTCATAGATCGTCTCCGCCAGCAGTGCATGCCGGAAGGCGTAGCCACCGGACTCGGTGGGCACGAGGATGTGGCGCTCGACGGCATCGCGCAAGCCCTCGTCGAGCTCGCTGTCGGACAGGCCGGCGACGCTGGCGAGCAGCGCATGCGTGACCTGCCGCCCGGACGCCGACGCCAGGCGCACGACGTGCTGCCCGGAGGCGCCGAGCTGGTCGAAGCGCACCAGCAGCAGGCGCGAGAGATCCTCGGCGACTCCGGTGCGGCCGAGGACGCTCGCGGCCACGAGCTCCTCGGCGAAGAAGGCGTTGCCCTCGGCGCGCTCGACCACGGCGCGGACCTGGTCCTCACTCAGCGCATCGCTCGCCGCACTGCCGGCGCCGCCCCCGGATCGCTCGGGCTGGACTCCCCTGATGAGCTCTCGGACGGCGTCGTCGCTGAGAGGTTCGAGCTCGATGCGGTGCAGGGCACCGAGCCTGGACCAGTGGGCGAGCGTCGAGCGGAGGGGGTGGCGACGGTGGAGGTCGTCGCTCCGGTAGGAGGCCACGACGCTGACCCGGCCGGCGAAGCCGCGGGTGAACAGCAGGGTCAGCAGGTCGCGGGACGAGTCGTCGGCCCAGTGGACGTCCTCGACGACGAGCAGCACGGGGCCCTGCCGCGCGAGGTCCTCGAAGGCCGCATGAGATGCCTCGACGAGCTCGGCCCGCTCGATGGTGCCGGCGATGTCGAGGTCTCGGCGACGGCTGGGGAACAGTCGCGCCAGGTGGGGGTGAACCGTCAGGATGCGCTCGACGGCCGTCGGGTCCTGTGTCTCGAGCCGGCCCAGCATCTCGCTGAACGGCAGGTATGGCAGCGCCCGCCCGGCCTCACCCAGGCAGTGGCCGACCAGGACGGTCCAGCCTGCCGCGCGGGCCCGGGAGGCGGCGTCGGCCAGCAGGCGCGTCTTGCCGATGCCGGCATCGCCGGCGAGCAGCACCAGCCCTGATCCGGAGTCGCCAGAGGTGGCGTCGCCCGGGGTGGCGTCGCCCGGGGTGGAGGCGTCGAGGCCGAGCAGGTCGGCGAGACGGGCCGCCTCTGCGCCGCGGCCGACGAAGAGTCCCGGTGCCACACCGTCCAGGCCCACGCCGCCGATTATGTCGGAGTCGTCCGACATCGAGGGCGCCTCCCCGTGCAAGCCCGGACGTCCAGCCCGGCTGGCTGTCACGGGTCGGGGTCTACGCGATGCGTGGAGCGGCCGGCCGCCCGTGGCGGTGGTGCAGACGCCCCACGACGGCGTCGCGGACGCGGTGCGGGCGGTGCACCGTCGGCAGGGGGGTCGCGGCGCCGGACAGCTGGCGCGTCCTCCACTGCACCTCGGCGGCGATGAACAGGGGGTCTGCGGCAATGCTCATGTCAGCTCCTCAGCTGGGTGGTGGTGGTTCGATGCCCTCACGGTGCTCGGCTGAGGAGGGCCGGCACATGGGTCACCTGCCCTATCTCTGCCGTGCACCCCAGCGAGGGGCCTTAGACGTCACCTGCGTCACGACCTGCGGGGTCCTTACTGGAGCTCGCTCAGGGCCACCTAGACTCGTGACGTGCCACCTGCTGTCGTCGTCACCGGGCTCGAGAAGCGCTATGGCAGCAGCGTCGCCCTCGCTGGTGCCGACTGGAGTGCCTCGGCTGGAGCCGTCACGGCGATGCTGGGGCCCAACGGGGCAGGCAAGACGACCATGATCGAGTGCTGTGAGGGGCTGCGCCGTCCCGACGCCGGCGATGTGCGGGTCCTGGGCAGCGACCCGTGGCGCGCCGGCCCCGAGCATCGGGCCCGCGTCGGCGTGATGCTCCAGGACGGCGGCCTGCCCAACGCGGCTCGCCCGCTGCGCCTCCTGCACCACCTTGCCTCGATGTATGCCGCGCCGGCCCCCGTCGAGGACCTCGCGGAGCGGCTCGGCATCACCGAGTTCGCGGGCACTCCCGTGCGGCGGCTCTCGGGCGGCCAGCGCCAGCGCGTCGCCCTCGCCGCCGCTCTCGTCGGCAGGCCCGAGGTCGTCTTCCTCGACGAGCCGAGCGCCGGCCTGGACCCCCACGCCCGGCTGGACGTCTGGGACCTCGTCCGGGCGACGGCAGCCGCAGGCACCGCCGTCGTCGTGACGACACACTCCTTCGAGGAGGCCGAGCGCCTCGCCGACCACATCGTCGTCGTCGCGGCGGGCAGGGTCGTCGCGGACGGCACCCTGGCCGAGGTCACAGGCGGCGTCGGGCTCGAGGAGCGCTACTTCGCTCTCACGCGCAGGTCCGTGGCATGAGCGCCACCCCCGCCTCTGCGGCATACCCGGCCACTCCGGTCACGACCCCGGCGAGCCCGTGGCAGCGGGTCACGTCGCAGGCGCGGTTCGAGGCCGGCACGTTGCTGCGCAACGGTGAGCAGCTGCTCGTGGCGATCCTGCTCCCGGCGGCCGTCCTCGTCGGCCTCGTCCATGCCGGCGCGATCTCGCTCGGCTCCGGCCGTCGCGTCGACCTCGCAGTGCCGGGCGTCTTGGCCCTCTGCGTCATCTCGTCCGCCTTCACGGGGCAGGCGATCTCCACCGGGTTCGACCGTCGGTACGGCGTCCTGCGCCTGCTCGGCGTCACCCCACTGGGTCGCACCGGGCTGCTGCTGGCCAAGGCTGTCGCGGTCCTGGCCGTCGTCGCGCTCCAGTTCGTGGTCATCGGCGTGCTCGGCGCCACGCTCGGCTGGGAGCCCGCCCTGCGAGGCGTGCCCGCGGCGCTGGTCACGACGATGCTCGGCACCTGGGCGTTCGTCGCCCTCGCGCTACTGCTCGGCGGCACGCTCCGCGCCGAAGGGGTGCTCGCGCTGGCCAACCTCGTGTGGGTCGCCCTGCTCGGGCTCGGCGGAGTCGTCGTCCCCGGCACCGAGCTGCCCCACTCGTTGGCTCCCCTCGTCGGGCTGCTGCCGTCGGGAGCTCTGGGGGACGGCCTGCGGGGCGCCCTCGCCTCCGGTCAGGTCCGGTTCGGCGACTGGGTCGTGCTGACCGTGTGGGCTCTCGGGGCCACCGCGCTGGCGCGCCGGTTCTTCCGGTGGACCGACTGACCCACAGCCGTCCCACGCAGCCGGGCCACGTACCCTCGATGCCGTGACCGCAGCGCCCGCCCGACCTCTCGCGACTCCTCCCGTTCGCACCCGCTCCGCGTGGCTCCCGAGGGTCCTGATGGCCAACCTGGTGGTCGAGGTGCTGATCGTGGTGACCGGCGGCCTGGTGCGCCTGACGGGCAGCGGGCTCGGCTGCCCCACCTGGCCCCAGTGCGTGCCGGGGTCCTACATACCCGTCGCCCACCAGGCCCAGGGCTGGCACCGCTACGTGGAGTTCGGCAACCGCACCCTCACGAGCGTGGTCAGCATCGCCGCCATCGCCACCGTGTATGCCGTGTGGCGCTGGGGAGCCCGGCGCCGCGACCTCATGGTGCCCGCATGGGTCGTCCTCGGCGGGGTGGTCACGCAGGCCATCCTCGGTGGCATCACCGTGCGCACGGGCCTGAGCCCCATCACCGTCGCGGCCCACTTCCTCGTCTCGATGTGCCTGGTGGCCGCGTCGGCCTACCTCGTCTTCCGCTCCCCCGAGCCGCCCGGTCCGCGCGCCCTCGTCGTGCCCGTCCTCGTCGAGCGGCTGGGCTGGGGTGCCTGTGCGGTGGCAGCCGTCGTGCTGGCCCTCGGCACGGTCGTGACGGGCTCGGGACCACATTCGGGCGACGCCAACGCGCCCGCGCGCTTCGGCTTCGACCCGCGCAGCGTGTCGTGGCTGCACGCCGACACCGTGATG